>NZ_JAZHQU010000003.1:0-700934 GCF_036543225.1 Chryseobacterium sp. CFS2 | reverse complement strand
TATCAGGGCTTTTTGTTTATTTTAATAACCAAATATTTCAGTTAAATTAAGTTTTTTTACTTCGCCTAATTTATGCATATCTGCTTCATTCACTTTGTCTTGAGAAGCAACAAGGCAGTAGGTGTAGTTCTTGTTTTTCATTTCCTTATCATGGAAAGAATTGATATCTGTAAAAGACAATTTCGGTGCCTGTTCATAGACATTCTTTCTCATATCAAAATTGTTTCCAAGTCTTTGGGATTTCAGATAAGAGAAGATGATTCCGTCCTGAGTAATTCTTTCAGAAGCAATTGATTTTTTCAATCCGCTTTTCGCTGTTTCGAATAACTGTTCAGATTTTGGAAGAGTAGTCAAAAGCTCGTTCATTGCTGTTGTAGACTCATTGAATTTGTCTGCCTGTGTTCCTACATAAGCCATTACCATATCCTTGTCTGTTTTTTTGCTTGGAAGGGCAAAATAAGAATACGTAGAATAAGCCAGCGCTTTTGATTCTCTGATCGTCTGGAAAACAATCGATCCCATTCCGCCTCCGAAATAGTTATTGAATAAACTTACGGTAGGAGTAGTAGAAGGGTTGTATGAGTCAGAGTTTCTTACCCAGAATACTTCAGCCTGTACCATGTCATAATGAGCAAATAATACTTTATTCTTATCAGTCGGGATCTGAGCAAAAGTTTTAGACTTAGGAAGATCTTTCAGGGTTGCAGGAAGTTTGTGAACAGGTTTCAGAGCTGCCACTACTTCGTTTCCTGATTTTGGACCATAGTATAATACTTTATGTTTGAAATTAAACAAGTCATGAAGAACATTGATTAGATCGTCTGCTTTTAATGCATCAAGCTCTGCATCGCTCAACACATTATTGAAAGGATTCTGAGCGCCATACTGTGCGTAGCTTCTCAATCCGGACATAATTACTCCTTTATTCTGTTTTGCGTTGGCTCTGGCTTTCTTCAATCTCACTTTGTAAGCATCAAGAGCAGCCTGGTCTGCCTGACAGTTTTTAATCAAATCTTCAAATAAAGCAATCGTTTTACCGAAATTTTCATTTAAACCTTCCAGAGATACATAAGTTTCTTCATTTCCTGCACTCACATTGAAGCTTGAGGCAAGTTTGTAGAATTCCTTACTGATGATTTCGGAAGATTTGTCTTTGGTTCCTAAATACTGAAGATATTCTGCTGCCAATGGAAGGATTTTGTTGTTCCATTTTCCTGAATCAAAATGATAATACATTCTGAACAGGGAGTTGTCTGTATTTTTTACAGAAAGTACGTCCACATCAGCCAATTTGTTTTTAGCGATGTCTTTATCATAATTTAACCATACCGGAGCGATAGGGTTTTCAGGCATTTCGTCAATTTTTTTCAAGAAAGGAGACTGGTCTTCTCTGTTAACGGAAACCGGTGTGATCGTTGGTTTGTCAACTTTTACAATACTTTTGTCTTCTCCTTTTCTTTTATAAACTGCAACGTAGTTATTGTTCTGCAGATATTTGGATACGAAATCCATGATATCCTTTTTCGTAAGTTTTGAAATTTCATCAACATATTCCAACGATGCTTTGTGGTCAACATCTGAAGTGAATTCATCCATCAGAATACTTGCTCTTGACGAATATTTTTCATCTTTCTGGATAATCCCTTTCTTTTCATTGTTCACGATGGATTGAATCAGATCATCGGAAAATTCTCCTTTTCTTAATTTATCAATTTCCTGAAGAAGAAGGTTCTTTACTTCGTCCAAAGACTGTCCTTCAGTTGGTTTTCCTTGTAAAAGTAAAACTGAATAATCCTTTAAAGCATAAGACCCTGCGTAAGCACCGAGTAATTTTTGTTTTTTTACCAGATCAAGATCGATCAATCCGGCCTGTCCGTTGGTCAACATATTTCCAACAAGATTAAGCATTCTCGCATCTTTGGTAGACGCTCCCGGAAATCTGAAACCAAGCATTACGTTTTCAGGATTAGGTCCTACCACTTCTTTTGTAACGGGAGCTGTAATTGGTTTTTCCTGTCCTACTTTATATTCAGGGATTGCCTTAGGCTTCATGTACGAGAAAGCCTTGTCAATCTTTCCAATTACTTCATCCGGATTAAAATCTCCGGACATAATGATTCCCATGTTGTTGGGAACATAATAATTGTTATAATATTCTCTGATAGCATGCAGAGAAGGATTTTTTAAATGTTCTATCGTTCCGATAGTTGTTTGTTTTCCGTAATTGTTGTTAGGGAAAAGGTTGGCAAACATGGTATCAAAAACTTTATCTCCGTCGTCATCAAGAGATCTGTTTTTTTCTTCATATACAGCTTCAAGCTCTGTGTGGAAGAGTCTCAGAACAGGTTCTCTGAATCTTTCAGCCTGTACAGCAAGGAACTTGTCAAGAACGTTGGATGGTACGTCTTCTGTATACACCGTTTGTTCAAAAGAGGTAAAGGCGTTGGTTCCGTCAGCTCCCATACCAGCCATCATTTTATCGTATTCATTTGCAATTGCAAATTTGGCAGCTTCTCCTGAAACCCTGTCGATTTCTTTGTAGATATCCTTTCTTTTGGCTTCGTCCTTAGTCTGGTTGTACTTTTCGTAAAGAGCGTCAATCTGGTCCAAAAGAGGCTTTTCTTTGGCCCAGTCTTTAGATCCGAACTGATTCGTTCCTTTGAAAAGCATATGTTCCAGATAATGGGCTAGACCGGTGTGGTCTGCTGGATCGGTTTTACTTCCTGCTTTCGTTGCAATATACGTTTGAATTCTCGGGTCCTTATTGGTAGGGCTCAAAATAACCGTTAATCCGTTTTTTAAGGTGTAATACCTTGCGGAAGTAGGATCATTGGTTACGTATTTGTACTTGTAGCCGTTAGAAGTAGCTTCTTTCCACTGGAAATCCTGGCCAAAAGCGTATCCTGCAAAACTTGCAGCGGCAATGCTTGTAGCGATGGTTAGTTTTTTTAACAGATTCATTGCTGTCGTGTTTTATTTTTGATTATTAGTTTGTTAATTGAATTTCTCCAATAAGTTTTTAATTCGTTTCATAGCCTCTCTTAAGTCTTCCTCAGAAGCAGCGTAAGAGAATCTGATACATTCAGGGCTTCCGAAAGAGAATCCACCCACACAGCCTACATGAGCGTTTTCCAGAAGGAACATTGCAAAATCATCAGAGTTTTTAATTTCTGTTCCATCCAGGGTTTTTCCGATATAATGTGAAATATCCGGGAAGAAATAGAAAGCAGCCTTTGGAAGCACCACCTTGAATCCTGGAATTTCTTTGATTAAGTCATAGACAATATCCCTTCTTTTTTTGAAAGCATCAATCATATATCTGTATTCGGAAGGGTCTGTTTTAAGGGCAACAATAGAGGCTCTCTGTGCCACTGTATTAGCTCCGCTGGTCATCTGTCCCTGTACTTTTTCACAAGCTTTTGCCAGCCATTCCGGGCATGCAGAGTATCCGATTCTCCATCCGGTCATAGCAAATGCTTTTGACATTCCGTTGATTACGGCAGTCTGTTCATAAACTTCAGGAAACTGAGCGATAGATGTGGTTTTAGTTTCGTAATTGATATATTCATAAATCTCATCGGAAATTACCGTTATCTGAGGATATTTGGCAATCACTTTTGCAATGGATTTTAATTCGTCATAAGTGTAGTATCCTCCTGAAGGATTACATGGTGAGCTGAAAAGTACAGCTTTTGTCTTTTCTGTAATAGCTTCTTCCAGCTGTTCTGCGGTCACTTTAAAATCAGTAATATAAGAGGTAGGGAGCATCACGGAAGTTCCACCCATCATTTTTACCATTTCATCATAGCTTACCCAATATGGGGCGGGAAGAAGAACTTCATCACCATCATTGATAATGGCTGCCAGAACATTTATAATAGCCTGTTTTGCTCCATTTGAAACACAGATCTGCGTAGGTTTGTATTCCAAGTTATTATCTCTTTTTAATTTATAAGCAATAGCCTCACGCAATTCCAGAAATCCGGGAACAGGAGAATAGTGGCTGTAATTTTGATTGATAGCATCGAAAGCGGCCTGTTTGATATTGTCCGGAACGTCAAAATCCGGTTCGCCAAGAGTTAAACTGATCACATCTATTCCGCTGGCTTTCATTTCTCTGGCTTTGTTTGACATTACAAATGTCTGGGAGTATCCTAATCTTTTTACTCTATCTGAAAGTTTGTCCATTGTATTTTTTTGAATTTTAACAAATATATAATAAAAACGTCTTGTGAGGATAATAAAAGTGGGGTTGCTTTGAAGATTTTTGTCAGGTTTTAACCAAATTTATCCTGTTTCGAAATCATTATATCCTTTTTGGGCAGTTGGGTAAATATTAATTGGTAAAGAGTATAATCAAAATAAAAAAATACTTCTTAACTTTTGGGTTTTGTATCTTTAAACAATCTAAGACCTATCCAATGAAATACTCTGTTTTTTTACTACTGATCTCATGTTCTGTTTTTTCTCAGCAGCTTTCAAAAGATGTTGAAGTGAAAAAATATGTAACGCAGGTGAATGAAGACTCCCTAAAATCTTATATCGGTAAACTGGTGAGTTTTGGAACCAGGCATACTTTAAGTGCGACAGATGATCCCAAACAGGGGATAGGAGCTGCAAGAAACTGGGTGATTAAAAAATTCAAGGATTACGCCAAAAATTCCGGAGGCAGAATGGAAGTATACCTTCAGCAGGAAGATATTCAGCCGGACGGAAAGAGAATTGATCAAACAGTTAATCTTGGGAATGCAGTTGCTTTTCTGAAAGGAACCGATCCGAACGATAAAAGAATTTTCCTGATCGGAGGACATCTGGATTCAAGGGTAACGGATGTCATGAACAGAACTTCAGCAGCGCCAGGAGCTAATGATGACGGCAGTGGAGTAAGTGCTGTTATAGAATCTGCCAGAATATTGAGCAGATCTTCTTTTCCGGCATCCATTATTTTTGTGGCATTTTCCGGTGAAGAACAATCATTATTGGGTTCCAGACAGCTGGCGGAAAAAATAAAAAGAGAAAATCTGCAGCTGGAAGCTGTCCTGAATAATGATATGATTGGTAATCCCGAAGCGGGTGAAACAGGAGAAATCAATACCCGGACACTTCGCGTATTCAGTGAAGGGATGCCTTACAAAGATCTGGATAAAAAAGCAATGACGATCAGGAATCTGGGTTTTGAAAATGACAGCGAATCCAGGCAGCTGGCAAGATACATCAAAGAAATCACAGAACAATATGTTAAAGGACTTGAAATAAAACTGATCTACCGGAATGACAGATTTTTGCGTGGAGGCGATCATACCAGCTTTGTCAATAATGGATTTCCTTCTGTAAGACTTACCGAATATTATGAAAATTATGATCATCAGCATCAGGATATCAGAGTGGAAAATAATAAACAATATGGTGATCTTCCGGGATTTATAGATTTTAAATATCTGAAGAAAAATATTGCGGCCAATATTGCGGTTTTGGCCAACCTTGCAAAATCCACTTCAAAACCTGAGAAGGTAGAAATGGATGTTAAAGAATTGACTAATTCCACAACGCTTCACTGGGAAAAGCCAGTGTCCGGAACGCCAATGGGATATTATGTGCTGGCTCGGGAGACGGATAGTGCGGTATGGCAGAAAAAAATATTTACAACAGGACTTTCTATTAAAGTTCCTTTATCGAAGGATAATTATATTTTTGCTGTACAGACCATCAGCGGGTCTGGAAACCTCGGTGTGCCTGTAATTCCGGGAATTGCGAAATGATGGATTTTGCAGAAAAGTGGAATAGACGGCCGGATCAGGAAAAGTAGATTTGAATACAAGAGAAATAAAACTTATTTTTGCGGTTTATAATAATTCACATGTCTGCATCGTTACTATTAAAATATTTCCCGGATCTTACTGAAAAACAGAAAGAACAGTTTTCTCAATTGGAAAATCTGTATCGTGAATGGAATGAAAAGATCAACGTAATTTCCAGAAAAGATATGGAGTCGCTGTATGAAAAACATATTCTGCACTCTTTGGGAATTGCAAAAGTGATGGAGTTTGCTCCCGGAACTAAAGTTTTGGATATCGGAACCGGAGGAGGTTTTCCCGGAATTCCTTTAGCGATTCTGTTTCCTGAGACCACATTCACTTTGATTGATTCTATTGGTAAGAAAATCAGTGTGGTACAGGCTGTAGCGGATGGAGTAGGATTAACCAATGTAACGGCTATTCATGGAAGAGCTGAGAAACTGAAAGAAAAATTCCACTTTGTTGTCAGCAGAGCGGTGACCCAGATGCCGGAATTCCTAAGATGGCTGAAAGGAAAGTTTGAAAAAGAACAGTTTAACCCTAAACATAACGGGATTTTATATTTAAAAGGTGGTGATCTTGCAGAAGAACTGGCTGGAATTAAATGTGAAATTTTCAATCTTAAACACTATTTTGATGAAGAATTTTTTGATACTAAAAAAGTAGTTTATGTATCAAAAGGTAATTTTAATTCCTGATTTTTATGTAAATAAGGAATAATTTTTGCTAAATATTGGTTAATAATCAGAAAATTAAAGGTTATGAAAAAACTTTTAAATATTGGATTTTCAGTATTCGTGTTTGGCGTGCTTCTGGTTTCGTGTAATGATGATGATTACCATACCATCGAGTCTATTGGTAAAATCAAAATAGACAGCGTAAAGATGGTTAATGACACCATGAACGTTTTTGCGATACAGAGCATAAAGACTTATTCCACCTATCCGTCTCACTGTGAGGGTTTTTACGGATATGATTATATTTACAATAATAACCTGGAAAGAACAGTTACTTCCTATAAATATATCACCAACGGACCTTGTAAACAGGGAAATTATGTAGGAGTGAATCAAATCAATTTCAGTCCGCAGAAAAAAGGTACTTATACTTTTAAATTCTGGAATGGAGGAAATAATTGGATTACCAAAACAATTGTAGTAGAATAATGAGGTTGACTTTTGTATTGTGTTTATGGGCAGCTCAGACTGTATTCGGACAGAAAATTACATGGCAGGAAGGTAAAAGACTGACTTGGGATAATTTCAAGAGCCCGGTCAGTAAGAAAAAAAATCCGGATGTAGCAGCGTATACCCATTGCGGATGGGAATTTTATTCTGTAAAATCTTCTGATCCAAAGGCACCGGTTACGATGACGATTAAAACCGTTTTTCATGAAGAGAAATCCTGGAAGGATGCCAAAAGAATGGATGATTATATCCTGCTGCATGAGCAGAAACATTTTGATATTGCAGAATTATTTGTGAGAAAGTTTAGAAAAGCAGTTGCTGAAAAAATCAAAAACTCAGGAGACTACAACAAATATTTCAAAGCAATTTATGACGGGATATCGGATGAGTATAAAAACTTCCAGATGGCCTATGACAGGGAAACCCGTCATGGAATTGATAAAGAAAAGCAGACCGAATATAATAATTCGATTGCTGAACAATTAGACAACTTAAAAAGCTATCAAGCCTTTGAAATTCCTCAATAAAATCATCCACGAACTGCTGGCACAAAACACGGATCTTTCTGCGTTTAACATCATTCTGCCCGGAAAACGTCCCATTGTGTTTATCAGACAGATCCTGGAAGAAAACAATTATTCAGGGTTTCTTCCCAACTTTTTTACAATTGAGGAACTCATCAATACAATTGCCGATCACCAGCCGATTCAGGGAATTCCGTTGTGGCTTTTCTCTTTTGATGTCTATAGAAGCCTGAATCTTATTCCGAGAGATGATTTTTCAGATTTTCTGAAATGGTTTCCTACATTGCAGAAGGACTGGGATGATATTCTCAAATTCTCAGACAGTGATCAGGCGGTATTACAGTATATGTTTGATGAGGAAAGGATCAAAGAATGGGCTCAGGATCTTGGTGAGGATGATGATGTCCCAAGAAAGAAATTCCTTAATTTCTGGCAGAATATGAACGTTTTTCTCCCTGTTCTCAAGGAGAGACTGCAGGAAAAAAACTGGGCCACTTCCGGAATGATTCATGAAGCTGCTAAAGCCAAGATTGTTGATTTTGCCAAAAATACCAAAGAAGAGTTTATTTTTTGCGGGTTCAATGCTTTTACTCCGGTAGAGGAAAAGTTGGTAAGGAGTCTTTTGCAGTGGAATAAAGCCCAATGTTTCTTTCAGGCAGACCGCTATTATTTCGATGATGAAAGACAGGAAGCCGGAAAATTTCTTAGAAATCATAAAACATGGAAAGAGTTTGATGATAACAGAGCTTTCCAGTGGATAGAAGATGATTTTAATCAACCTAAAAAAATTAAGGTATACGAAGTGTCCGGGAATGTAACCCAGACTAAAGTATTGCCTGAGATCTTTAAAGAGATCAATAATAAAACCTATTCCAATACTGCGGTAGTACTGCTGGATGAAAATCTGCTTCCGGCAAGCCTTGATGTGATGCATGGTGTTGATAATTTGAATATTACAATGGGATTTCCATTGAAAAACTTATCATTCTCCAATGCGGTGAAACGTCTTTTCTACCTGCAGAAACAGCTGGAAAAGAATAAATCCTCCTACTATTACAGAGATGTTTTTCCGATTCTGGAAGAACTGCCGAAATCTGTGGAAGACGAACTTATTATCAATGAGTTTAAAGCCAAAGTAGAAGAGAGGAATATTGTGTATATCTCTCATAAGCTTTTGCATGAACTGCTGAGCGGCCTGTCTTATTATGGACTTCTTCAGAAAGCAGCCGGTACCCATATCTATCTGGATATGCTTATTGCGTTCTGCCAACAGGTGAAATGGCTTGAAATAGATGATATTCAGTATGAAAATGTCTCTCACTTTGAAAATGCGTTCAGAATTATTAAAAATCAGCTTACTCCATACAATATTGAAATTAAAATGGAAACGCTGGAAATTCTGATCAACCAGCATATCAATTCTGAGAGTATTGACTTCCAGGGAGAGCCTTTGAGAGGGCTTCAGATCATGGGATTACTGGAAACCCGTCTCCTGAATTTTGAAAACGTTATCCTGCTTTCCGTAAACGAAGGAAAACTTCCCCTTGGAAACTCCCAGAATACTTATATTCCTTTTGATATCCGAAGGTTCTTTGATCTTCACACCTTCCTTGAGAATGACAGTATTTATGCCTATCACTTTTACAGATTGATTCAGGATGCGCAGAATGTACATTTGCTGTACAATGCTTTAAGCTCCGGAGTAAATACCGGTGAGAAAAGCCGCTTTATTACTCAGATTGAAATGGAGAGTTCTCATGATATTGAACACCTGATTATTGAAAATTCTTCCGAGCCTATTGCCACCAAACCTATCGAAATCATCAAGACCCAGACCGTACAGGAACGTCTTCAGAAATGGAAGGAAAAAGTATCTGCTTCCCACCTTACAAGCTATCTCTATAATCCTATTGATTTCTACCTTTCCAAGATTTTAAATACATCGGAAACAGATGAAATTGAAGAAGAATTGTCAATAAAGAATTACGGGAATTTAGTGCATTATTCACTTCAAGAAGTGTATGAGGTATTAAAGGGTAAGGTTTTAAAAGAAAGTGATTTAAGTAATTCAGTTAAAGCAATAGATCAATATATAAATATTGCTATTGAGAAGCTTAAGCATCAGCCGGAATTCTATGAAAAAGGGATGAACTATATTCATAAAGCCATTGCTAAAAAGGTAATTGAAAATGTTCTTAATCATGATCTTGAGCTGATAAAACAAGGGAACAAACTGGAAATAATTGACATTGAAAGAAGGTTTGAAAACATAGATTTTCCTCTCGATGGGAATGATAAAATTTCTTTCTTCGGGTTCATTGACCGGATTGATAAACTGAACGGTACTTTAAGAATCATTGATTATAAAACAGCGAAGATTAAAAATCTTAATGTGAAAATTGATCAGGATAATGTAGACGAATATTTCCATAACAGCGACAGAAAGCAGGCGCTTCAGCTTTGTATTTACCATTACGTTGTAGAACATCTTCCTGAGTTTTGGGGATTCCCGATTGAAACAGGGATATGGAGTTTTGCCGATGCTAAAAAGGGAATGGTTTCCCTGCAGTTTGACAAAGGAAATATTGGTGATGCCATGAAATCTGTCAAAAGCCTTATTCTTGAAATCCTGAATCCGGATATTAATTTCGTAGAAACAATAAAAACATATTAAAAATTTTTAGTTCTAATGTGGCAAATGTCTGTATTTATTGCAATCATATAGTCTGAAATAGAATTATTTACTTTGCTGATAATGTTAATAATACGAGTACGTTTTTTGTGTATCTTTAACTCTTGGAAACTTTTAAGGTTTAAATCAAAAACAAGAAGAAGCATATAAATGAAAAAGATTCTAATATTTTTAGCAATTACTTTCTCTCTTACTATTCACTCCCAACAAAAAAATGACTCCCTTACTACGGCTCTTCAGAGTATAACCAAAGATACTAAGTTTGGTCTTGCTCTTAGTGGTGGCGGCGCAAAAGGATTTGCCCACATTGGAATTCTGAAAATGATCGACTCCTTGGGAATCAAAGTGGATTACATTACCGGAACCAGTATGGGAGGAATTCTGGGAGGTTTATATGCAATGGGGTATAATGCTGATCAGTTGAAGCATACGATTTACAAAATGGACTGGAACAGGATTTTGAGTAATAAAATTCCTTACAGTAAAGTTAATATCAGCGAAAAAGACGAGTACGATAAATATATTCTTGAATTTCCTGTAGTGAAAGGATTTCCGACTCTTCCAAGTTCTTATATTGAAGGACAGTACATGGGAGAAGTATTGAATACACTTACCTTTAATGCCAAACATATGAACGATTTCAGTAAACTTAGAATTCCTGTTCAGCTTACTTCATCCGATATTGAAAACGGAGGTCTGGTGATGCAGAAAGAGGGTTCTTTACCCTTGGCTATTCGTTCCACATTGGCTATTCCAGCAGCTTTTGCTCCCGTTTATATTGATGGGAAACTTTTGGTAGATGGCGGATTGGATCGTAATTATCCTGCGAATGAGGTGCGTGAGATGGGTGCGGATTTTGTGATCGGAGGGTATACCGGTTTCAGACTATTTACGAAAAAAGAGATTGAAAACCCGATGAAGATGATTTATCAGACGCATGCCATCCGTTCTGTGGAAGATTTTAAACATCAAAAGGAGCTCTCTAACATCCTTGTAGACTTTGTGGATCCATTGGGTGAGATTACGACCAAGGATTTCGCCAGATTCAGAAAAATCATCAGAATAGGAGAGGTTGAAGCGAGAAAGCACCTTCCTGAATTTGTGGCTTTGGCTGAAGCTCAAAGGAAATTGGGTATTAAGTATGAGCATACCATGATTGAAGAGGTAAAACTGCCTACAACACAATTTACTTTTAATGAAGAAGACGGAACTCCTATAACAGATGCGACAGAGATTGAAGTACTGAAAAAGCAGATGGGACTTACAGAAGGGAAGTATTACGATGCAAAAACAGTTAACGAAGCCATAGACCGTGTTTTCGGAATGCGCCAGTATGTAAAGGTGTATTATACCTACACGAATGTAAATGATGGTCTTGTAATGAATGTTTTTGTGAAAAGAGCGAAAAAAGGAGCATTTAAACTTGCCTTGCACTATGACACAGAACAATCCGTAGGAATTATTGTTAATTATACTTACAGAAACATTCTTCTGAACAGATCCCGATTTTTGGCAACAGTGGATATTTCCGAACGTTTCAAAGCTAAACTTGCTTACCAGCAATTCTTAGACAGCGGAGAACGTTTGTGGCTGGATCTGGAAGCGAAGATGGTTCATCTTAAAAGTAATGATCTGAATTTCAGGCTTTATGATATCAGTGAAGATGGCGGAGATCGTTTCCCCAACCATATGTACCGTAATATAACCGGAAAGATTGCACTGAATTATAATGTCAGTCCAAACGCTTATGTATCGCTGGGAACAGAATTCAGTACAGAAAGAATGTACAGTTTACTGGATAAAGTAGATCAGTCGAAAGTGGATAATTACAGTAAGAAACTATACAACCATAGTAATTTCAATACTTTTCTGAAATTTGAGCAGAACAATCTTAATAAAAGATATTTTACTACAAAAGGGAATCATCTTCAGGTGAGTACAAGATTTTATTACGGAGATCAGTATGAACTTTATGATCTCAATACGGTGCAGCCTCTTCTTTATCTGATTCTTAACCCGAAAGAATCTTATTATTCCGAGCCTAAAAACCTTGTTTCATTCACATTAAATGAGAACTTTTTCTATCCCATCACAAGAAGGCTGACGGTAAAAGCCAATGTGTTTTTGGGGGCAAGCTTCGGTGCTAAGAAAGAGGATCAGGTTCCGTATCTATTCCTGAACCAAAAGTATAACCTGGGAGGAAGTGAATATAATTATGACCTGCTAAGCCCTGAATTCAATGGTCTTCGTCAGAAAGAGCTTCCTATGACTTCGGTTGCAAAGGCAGCGCTATCATTTCAGTACAGAATCATGAAAAAGCTTTACCTTACCCCTTCCTTCAGTTATGGAAAAGTGAGTGAAGAACTTTCTCCTTTTAATGACAGTTTCGATATGTTTGGGTATGGACTGAATCTTGGATATGAATCTCTTATTGGCCCTATCAATCTGAATATTTCCAGAAACAGCCAGCTTGATTTTTCAAGGATTTATTTCAGTATCGGGTTCAAGTTTTAAAAAATAATTAAGAGTAATCCAGAAGGTATTAAAAATCCTTTTATCTAAACCTTTACTTTAGATAAAAGGATTTTAGTGTATCAGGATCAATTATTTATTCTGTTTTAATCTATTTTCTGGGAATCTCCGGTCTGGGCATTTTATAATAACTTCCGGACATACTTTTTAAAAATGAAACAATAGCATCCATTTCCTGTTCATTCAAATCTAAAGGTTTTATCAGATGATCGGTTACCGGAAAATTAGGATCAGCTTTCTTTTCTTCGGGGGTAGGATTAATCATCTGCATGCCGCTGTTGTATAAGCTGACCACCCCATGCAGATCGTCCATCAGTCCATTGTGCATCCACGGAGCGGTATAATCAAGATCTCTCAGAGAAGGAGTTTTAAATTTTCCTGTATCATCTGAGTTTTTGGTGATATGATACAGCCCAAGATCCTCATATTCCCGTTTGTAGTAGGTAAGTCCTATATTGTGGAAGGATTCATCTGTAAGATTTTTTCCGTAGTGACAGTTCATACACCTTGCTTTAGTCCTGAATAGATGCATTCCGTAAATTTCCTTGTCACTCATCGCTTTATAATCACCTTTCAGGAATTTATCCAGTTTGCTGGGTTGGCTTCTGATTGTTCTCTGGAAAGTTGCCAGAGCTTTTGCTATTTTATCAAATGTAATTTTGTCAGATTGATATACTTCTTTAAACAGTTGCCTGTACTCTTTAAGTTTCGATAGTTTTCCGGCCAGCTTTTCCGGCTTCATATTCATCTCGTTATGAGCAGAAATAGGTCCTACAAGCTGTTCTTCCAATGTTTTAGCTCTTCCATCCCAGAAATAAGAATGACGGTCTGCAATATTATAAAGAGACTGTGTATTTCTTTTTCCCTGCAAATGGTCTGTTCCCAATGCTACTTCCTGGCCGTCTCCCCAACCCAGTTCAGGATTGTGGCAGCTGCTGCAGGATACCTGGCTGGATGATGACAGTTTAGGATCAAAAAAGAGTTTTTTTCCCAGTATTACTTCAGGGAGTTCCTGCGTGTCATAATAGTTGGAATCCCAGTCTATAGCCTCAAATTCTTTCCAGTTCACTTCTGCATCCACTGTGGGTTTTGGCCAGAATTTTACAGGCTTTTTATATTGTTCTACCGTTTCTCCATAATCAACCCTGTACTTTTGAAAAGTATGCTGCATAAAGAAAAGGGAAATTCCCCCGAGAGCTGCGACTAATTTAAGATCTGAAAATTTTATCATAATATGTTTAAAAAATACTTCCTATACTGACTGCCAATAAAGTATTGCTGCCAGTTTTAAAATTACTGTACATGATCTTGCCTCCTACAAAAGCATTTTTAACAACAGGAAAGCTGAAATGAAAATGAACATCAAGTTTTGCCTGCCAGAAATCTGAAGACTGAAAAGCATAGTTTTCCTGAAGCATACTATTGATGGCTGGTTTTACTGAATTATTGAACAGAGCATTCTTTTGATAAACATTGGTTGCTGAAAGCCCTGCTACTACAGAAAGTGTCTGTTGATGGTTGAAGGTTTTCAGCCATTGATAATCTGCTCCATACATAAGTTTACTTAATTCTATTCTTGATGCCGGACTGCTATATTTTTCTTTTTCCTGAATCCATCCAAAAAAGGGAATTAAAGACGATTTTGTTTTTTCATTGCCCATTTGGATAAGAGCTTTAAAAATTATACTGTTGATCTTGTGATTGTATTTTTCCACACTTCCAATCTGGATATAATTTCTTGAGTTCTCATTCAGGAACAGGTTTTCAGTTCCTTTTCTTTCTGTGCTGTTTCCTTCAGCGGAAATTCCCCAGACTGTTTTTCCCGAGTTAAAGAATTTTCCGGCTGAAAAGGTAAATTGCTGTTCATTAATTTTTGAGGCATTGAGATCTGCATATTCAGTCAAGAGTTTATCAAGATTAAACTTTTTAATACCCATATTCAAGTACCAGTTTCTGCTGTCAGCTTCAAAAATTTGTAAACCTCCTCCATAAGACCAGCCTTCGTAATAAGCCTGGCGAAGTTTTCCGGAAAGCAGCTCATTATAATTTCCGAGCCCGCTCATATTATAGATCATAGGATATCCCTGATTGCTGACAAAGCTCAGATAATGTTTTTGAGTATATTTTTCAGCATTTGCATAGGCTCCAACTCTGAATTTCCCGAATACCAGTTTATCAGCTCCCATTGCCAAAGACAAATGAGCTGCTGTATTTTTCGGTCTAGGATCAATATCCCGATAGCTCAATGTTGCCTGATAGCTTCCTGTAATCCCCAAAGTATAGGTATTGATTTTTTTGGAATAGCCTCCTGAAAAACTATAGTTTTCAAATTTCATATCTCCGCCTACACTGTCCGCCGCTACATAAGGATAAATAAGGTCATAATCTGAATTTTCGTTCCATACCACCTGCTTATTTTTCCCCTGTGTATAGGAAGCATTGCCCCATACAGCTGTTTTATCATCAAGCTTCTGTAAGCTGTAAACTTCTGCGCCCCATAGGTTTTTACCTCTCCCTTTTTGTTGCAGCTGACTGGGAGTATTGCTTTTTTCAGTAAATACATTAAACGTTGTGATGCTGTACTTCCTTGCTGCATTATAGCTGGCTGGATTGAGAGTAATACTGTTTTTAATAAGCCTTTTAAAGCTATATTCTTCGCGTACTTTCTCTATGATGGTATCATTGATCTGAGCATGCAGTTTTACACCTGAAAAGGTAATAAGCAGGATGGATATGGAAAGAAAATATTTCATTTTAATTAAATAAAGATGGCTTTACACCATGTTCAAAGTCTGTTGTGGAGTTGTTGGTATCTTTAAGAATATTTTTACCCTCCATTGTTTTCCCTGTTACTTTTCTGCGCACAGCTTTTCCGAAACGATTTTTATCACCGTCAAAAGTGGTTACGGAAGTCCATCCCATATCTAAAGAAGGGGAAGTTACCTGCCATTGGAATGAATCCTGTACGCTTAAATTAACAGCATCTGTGATCCATTCATTAGGGATTTTAACTGCGGTTCCGTCCATAGGATATACATCACCGTTGATGGTAAGGTTGTAGGTATACGTATAGGTATTTTGGGCAACTAATGCTTCATGAGTCATTCCCTGTGGCATACGTGCCAAGGCATAAGCATAATATCCTTGCGTATGAATCACCATTTTATCAAAAACATTCATCATTTTCGGAACGGCAGGATTGTCAATGTCATCAGAGTCTTCCTTGAAAATCTGGAAATTGGCATTGGAAAGATTAATGGATGAAGGATTAAAATTTTTATGATTAATGGCATCTTCAGCGATAATAATAGATTCTCCTGCTTTTACAGGATACATTGTTCCATTTCCCGGAATTCTGATGATAGCACCTGCAGATAGAGTAGTTGCCATGATATTCGGGCTGTAATCCTGTTTTTCATTGGTCATGAAGCTGGATTGTATCAGAAGCATACCATCTGCATACAACGTTTTATCTGTATTATTGGTGATTTTAAAATACTGGTCACCAAAGTACATCGCTCCCTGCGGGGTTTTGGTTCCGGTAAAGAAGATTTCTTCAAGAATAAGATCACTGCTGTTGCCAGATTTTAAGGCAAGTTCTAAAGTTTTACTGGTTTCACTGCCATTGATGACCATTCCGTTCTGTACGCCGGCAACTTTAGCTTCTACCGATCCGGAGTTGTCACCATATACTATGCTTCCTTCTGCAGTAATATTGTACGTTCCTGAAGGAAGAACAACCTGCAAAACGTTGGTATTTTTAAGTTCCTGAGTGATGGTAAACCCTGAATTTAACTCTTTGAAACTTATCGTAAGGTTTTTGTATTCTTTAACCTGAATATTTTCGGGAATTACTTTAAGTTCCAGTTTTAATGAAGTTTTTGCTTCAAGAGCTTCATTCGAATCTGAAGAACAGGCTGTAATAGCCATCACTGTACACAATATGAACAGTGTTTTTAATACATGTTTTAACATAATTTATTGAATTGAAATTGTTTATAAATTGAAATTGATTTCCATTCCGAAGTAAGGATCGTATGCTCCTTTTCTGTTAATGGTAAATCCATTGATATTGTAAGGGGTATAATAACTGAATAATCTGTTCGCAAACATGGAGACCACAACCGTTTTATTTCTGAAGCTTTTGGTGACTTTCAGATTGAGGTTCATTTCCATAGGTCTTCTGGAAGTGTTGTATAGATCCTCATTCTGTGCGATAATCAGGCTTTCCAGAATTGTTCCTTTTACAGAATCCGGGTTATAGGGGAGAACAGTACCATTCTGATCCACATAATGACTGGGAACTCCGTTCATAGAAAGTACTTTCCTCATAGAATACCATGAAAACTGGAATGAAGAAGAAAAAACAAGATCCAGACGTGGAATATAGGTATCCATCATCAGATTGGTATTCAAAACTTCATTCACCGAATTTGGTTCCATTCCTTCGTATAATCCAAGATAAGGATAAGGTCTTCCATTGATCAATAAGTTTCTTCCTCTGTATACGGGCTGACTGTTTCCATATTTTGTGCGGAACCAGGCTCCGTTTAAAGTAAACCGTGTGTTGATCACGGGGATTCGGTTGGAGGAATATTGAAATTCAACACCTTCTTTGTCTACTTTGCTTCCATTTCGTTGGGTGGCATAAAGAAAGTTTTCATTCACTGTCTGGTAAGGAAGGGTATTCACATCCGGCGGAGAAGTTATAGCCTCATGATTCAGTCCTGAAGTGTCATATTTTTTATACTGATACAAAGCATATTCATTCATAGAACGGAATGCATTGCACATATTTTCCTTAAACACCGTAACAGACAGCTGATGTGCTCCCAGACTGAAATCAACTCTTGCTTCAAATTTTTCATTTACAGCAGGTTCTATGTCCGGGTTCTGAGGATTGTAAATCAGGGTTTTATAATTAATTCTTCTGTAGTCTGGATTATTGTGAAAATAATTCAGCTGCTGGATATCTTTGTAAATAAGTTCAGGATACAGGAGATTGAGATCAGCGAAGAGACTCTGCTTACCATATCCTAATGTTAACGCTAAGGTTGCTTTTTTATCCATCCAATCAAAAGAGGGAAGCTCCCACTGGAAGTTAGCTCTTGGGTCTGCATATAATTTTCCGTTCATTTTGAAGTAGGAAGGCAGGTTCATCATTGTATTTCCTCTTAATCCCAGTGCCAGTATAAGGGTATGTTGGCCCGCATGTAATGAGTTTACAGATTCCAGAAACAATGCAGAAGTCATATAGGCCGGAATATCGTGGTAAGCCCGCGGTCTGAATGAGGCTTTGGGATCAATCGGTCTGTAGATATCAAATAACTGTCCTTTGCCCCAGTTTTTACTCATTTGCCAGTCAAATCCTGCATTAAACTCATGCGTTACCGATTTATAATTAATCTGGAAGTTATTAACCATTTTAACAAACAGATCGAGAGGTTTCCCGTCTACTGTATAATTTGAGATGTAACGGGGCTCAGGGTAGTAACCATCGTATTCTCCTTCGTGTGTGGATAAAGGAAAGGCCATTGCGTTTTCCAGCTGAATAAATTTGGTCTGCTTTATTTTGTCGAATCTTTGGTTGGCAGTTGCCTGAATTTCCGTTGAACGGTAAAATGACGGCTCATTTTTAGTGTAAGTGAATAAGTTGGAAAGACTCAAAAAGTGGTTATTCACCTCATAAGAATTGAGTTCAGACAAGTCTATATCAGGATCCGACTTTGAACCATCCAGTGAACCTATATAACTAAGGTTGCTTTGCCACTTAGCAATTCCGTGATCCCATTTTTTCTCTTTTATGACAGCGAGATGGGCAATCATCCTTTTATAGCTTTCAAGGCGGTCTCTTGGGTCGGTTTTTGCATTCAGATAGTCCAGGCCTGCATTGATTTTCAGGTCACTTTCTTTATTTTCAAAACCTTTACTCACTGCAAAAAGTTTACTGTAGCCGTCTGCTTTAAATCTGGCTTTCCACTTTGTATATCCGGATTTATTCGTGATTTTTACAATTCCTGAAGTCAGATTTCCATAGATTACAGATGGGATTCCACGAAGAACTTCCACACTTTCAATCTGATCTGTAGAAATCGTTCGCATATCTACACCGCTGTTTATCGTAAGCCTTCGCTTGAGTCCGTTATTGGTTTTATCTAAAAAATCATAAGAATACTGCAGATTGGCATTGGAATTTAAAGGAGCTCCATTAACCAAAAAAGTAGTTCCCATTGAGGACGTGTTGTAATCTGTACCAGGTCTTCCGGTTTCACGGAGACTAATGCTGTTGACCTGATTAAGAAGCGGATCATTTGATCTTCCACCGGGAATAAGTTCCAGAAGATCAGAAAAGCTTGACGGCTGCAAATGCTGCATTGCCCGCTGGCTGATAATAGAGGAGGAGGTAAGTCCTTTTCCTTCTTTAGCAGTAATCACTACTTCTTCAATGGTATTGACTTTCTCCAGAAATGGCAGCGTGAAGGTCTCAGCCTTTGTCACAGATATTTTACCCGAATGTCCCAAAACCCCATTTTTCCATATTTCAACTTGATATTTTCCAGGAGAAAGAAGGATTGAGGCTGTTCCTTTTTCGTCAGTAGCTATTGAATAGGTATTTTCATGAGTGAAAATCTTGATTTCTGAACCTTTTTCTAAAGGCTGATCCTTGCTTTTTATTTCAAAGTTGATTGGGAACTGTAGATTTTGGGACTTGACTGCTGTAATCGTAATGATAAAAATAAGAAAACTGAAAAATCGGAGCCTCAAAGGGAATCGGGAGTCATTATGTACCATCTGGCATTATTCTTTCGGCAAAAGTAGCAGGCTCAGTATAAGATTGCTAATTTTATTTAGAATAATTTAAAATAAATGACAAGAATCATTTATGCTATTGTAAGAAGTTTTTTGCGAAAAATTAAAATTGGATAATGTAAAATGATTGTTAATAACGAATTACATAATTGTATGTTATTTTGAAACTGCTTTATCTCCAATTATTTTTTGTGGAGTTATCGGGATTGTATGATATAAAAAAGCACTTCATTGCTGAAGTGCTAAAAATTAACTTGAAATGAGATATAGAAGAGTGATTGATTTTACAGTTTTACTTTTTTATTAATGACTTTTCCATTGGAAAGCGTGATTTGTACCAGGTATACGCCAGGATCAAGATTTCTGGATTCAAATACCTGTTTATTAACTTCCTGCTGAATGATCAGAGTACCGGAAATACTATAGATGCTGATGTTTTTAATATCATTGCTGGATTTAGCTACAATTTGTTGCCTTTGAGTATAAATATCAGTACTGTTTTCCGGTGATAATGTACCTCCAACCGCTTTACTGAACTGAAGATTATAGTATGGGGTAACAACTTCAAATACATAATTTTTGTTTTCCATATCCTGAATGTTGATTCCTCCGGCTTCCTGATATTGTTTTTGAGAAATACTTTTGACAAGAGTTTTATTTTCATCAAAAATATTCACAGCAGTAAGTTCATCCTGATTTACTTTTAATTGTAAAACCGATGCATTCATAGATTGTACGATCTCGTTTTCAGCAACTTCTTTAGGAGTATTTTTGATGTATGGAATTATGGTATTTTCATTGTTTTCCGATACTTTAAGCAGATAGACTCCGTCTTTTAGACTTGATAAACTGCTGTAGTCACCAGCCATTCTGCTTTGTGCTTTTTCTTTATTGAAATCTGTAATTTCTACCAGCTGCATGGTTCCCAGCTCCGGTTTGATTTGCGAAGACAGGAAGGAAGGTTTTTCAGTGGTTGTTTCTACCGACTGTTTGCCGAAAATTGATCCTGCAATAGCCCACTCATTAAGAAGACCGCCGCTTCTCAGCGTATTGAACTTAGCATTGGAGGCTAATGTAAATGGTAGAATTCCCCCTACATGCCCGAGTGGCCCCCAGTAAAAAGAATCCAGTTTGTACTTATTCAGATCCCACCATGGATAATATCCACGTTGAACCTCAATGGTTTTAGAAGTATTTTCAGGCGGAATAGCAAGATCTATCGTAGAATGTCCTAATGTCATGGGAGTTTTATTGTACCAATCATACACATCCTTTGGTTTCATACAGAGTCTGAGCTTATTATTGGGATTATTGGTAACATCATTAACAAAGCTGGAGGTAAATAGTTTTCTCCATAAAAACGGGCCCCACAGAAGTCCGCCATTATCCTGAATAACATGGTAGTTGTACTTATCGAGATATTCCGCAGAAATAACTTCTGAAATGTCATTATTATAGGTTTTATATCCTGTATTGTTGCAGGTATGAAGAACATTGGCCAGGAATGAGGTAAATGGGTAAATATCCTTCTCCAAAACTCCTTTATTTAAAGTAACTCCGGAGAAATCATAAGGCCCGTCTCCCATATAGGCATATTTGAATTTGATATTATTGGGATTCGAAATACTTAATCTTTTTAATGTTGACATTGCAGCATGAGCGCCTTGGGAATATCCGGCTAAGAAATATTCATCATAACGTTTAATGTTCAGTTGTGCCAATACTTTATTTGCTGCCGTGATAAAATCAATGGTAGCTCCAGCTTCTGTGGCATAATCTACATAAGGCTGAGTTCCTTCTCCAGTACCCATCCCTACATAGTCGGGTGCCATTAAAATATATCCATTAAGTACGTAAGACAGCTCAACCACAAATCCAGCGGTTAAAGCTCCTTTAAAATTAGATGGTACATTATTTCTGCTGTCTGTGGTTCCATGATCTGACACAACTGTTGAGAGCTTGAAGGGTACATTTGGGTACATAAGCAATCCGGTGGCTTTTACCAGAACATTATTTTCGTTTTTGGTGTAATAGGTAATCTTATAACCTTTTAGGCCGATATTAAAACTATTGAGATAGTTGGAAAATTCCGGGGTATTCTGGTCTCCAAGATTATTGGCTATAAAATTGACGACTCCCTGTGGGGTTAAATCCAGTTTCTGTTCGGTACTTACAACATCACCAGCCTGCTGGGCAAAATAAAATGGTGCTGTAAGACTTAGTAAAAAAGTTGTGATTTTTTTCATATTGTTTGTTTTTGTCTGGTATTAAGGTAATAATTTCAATAAAACAACAAAAACTTTAGAGTATCAATAATTATTCAATGAATATCAATTCTCTGCAAAGTGAGTAAAATAAAAGAGTCTGACCATTGGCCAGACTCTTTATTTCTATTTTTATCTTTTTTAGAAAGCGTTGATTCCTGTAATATCTAAACCAGTGATCAGTAAATGAACATCATGTGTTCCCTCGTAAGTAATCACAGACTCCAGGTTAGCAGCGTGTCTCATCATCGGGAATTCACCCATGATTCCCATACCGCCAAGAATCTGTCTTGATTCTCTGGCAATTTCAATAGCCATGTGTACGTTGTTACGTTTAGCCATAGAAATCTGAGCCGGAGTTGCCTTGTGAGCATTCTTAAGATTTCCTAACTGAAGGCATAATAACTGAGCTTTTGTAATCTCTGTTAAGAATTCAGCCAGTTTTTTCTGCTGAAGCTGGTAAGAACCGATTGGTTTCCCAAACTGTTTTCTTTCTTTAGAGTATTGAACAGCAGTACAGTGGCAGTCAATAGCAGCACCAATTACACCCCATGAAATTCCGTATCTCGCAGAATTCAGACAAGATAAAGGTCCTTTCAGCCCGGTTACTCCCGGAAGAAGGTTTTCTTTCGGTACTTTTACATTATTGAATACCAGTTCTCCGGTTTTGGAAGCTCTTAAGCTCCATTTATTGTGAGTTTCAGGAGTGGTGAAACCTTCCATTCCTCTTTCAACGATTAATCCCTGTACTTTTCCTTCCTCATTTTTTGCCCATACCACAGCGATATCGCATAGAGGAGAGTTGGTGATCCACATTTTAGCCCCATTTAAAAGATAATGGTCGCCCATATCTTTAAAATACGTTTCCATAGAACCTGGATCAGAACCGTGGTTGGGCTCTGTTAATCCAAAAGACCCGATCATTTCTCCGGCAGCAAGCTTAGGAAGATATTTCATTTTCTGTTCCTCAGAACCGAATTCATTGATAGGAAACATCACCAATGAGCTCTGTACCGAAGCAGCAGAACGTACTGCAGAATCTCCTCTTTCCAATTCCTGCATAATCAGACCATAAGAAATCTGGTCTAATCCTGAACCGCCATACTGAACCGGGATATAAGGTCCCAGCGCTCCGATTTTCCCCAATTCTCTCATAAGATTAGGGATATCTGTATGATTTTGAGCGGCCTGATCTATCTGCGGCATTACAAAACTTTCAACCCAGTCTCTTACAGATTGGCGGATTAGTTTGTGTTCTTCGGTAAGTAAAGCATCAATTCCATAATAATCAGGGATGCTTGTAAGAGGATAATATGACATGATTTTTTGATTTGGTTAAAAGTAACATTTTTCGTGGTGTCATGAAAATTTTTTTGAAAACTTATATTTCAGTTGGTTTTCAGACAGATAATGCTCTTTTTCTTTATTTATAAGATAAATTCTTTATTTTATGACTCCTCATCATTGGAGATAGGATACTGATTGGTAGAGTTGTGAACCTTACTTTTAAATTTATACAGATAGGGGGCTTTATTCGCTGAACCGTCATACAGTTTTTCCATTCTGTCCAGAATATTTAAACTTAGAATTTTTCGCTGAAAATTATTTCTTCTGAATTTCTGTCCTAAAATAGTTTCATAAAGAGCCTGAAGGTCCTTCATTGTAAATTTTTCAGGAAGCAGGTTACTTGCTGCAACCTCTGTATTGATATTCATTCTCAGATATTCAAGACCTGTCTCTATAATTCTGTCATGGTCGAATGCCATTTTAGGAAGATTGTTTACTTCAAACCATTCGCAGCTTTCATTGAAAGCATCAGGGAAAGTATCAGTTAGTGAAAAATCGATAAGGCTGCAGTATCCTACTGTAACGAACCGCTGGAAAATCCAGTGATCTTCAGGAACGGTTATTCCTTTATTTTTAAGTAGAATCTGATGAACGTTGTTCTCTGTACGGTCTATCCTTCCAAAGGTGTGAAACTGTTTTAAAAATAATCCTTTCAGATGGGTTCTTTCAAACAAAACCCTTTCAGCAGCTTCTCTAAGGTCTTCATCATTGAAAACAAAACCACCAGGAAGTGACCATAGATCCAGATCATGATATTTTAAAAGCAGAACTTTCAGAATGTTATTATGAAAGCCGAATATGGTGCAGTCTACAGAAATATGCGCTACGAAATCTTTTGTGTCAATGAGTTCCCGTAGTGTTTCTTTACTTTTTGTGTCTTTGATTTTCATGGCAGTAAAAATAAAACTATTTTCTATTTGTGACAGTAAAATATATAAAACTAATCACAAAAAGCAGAATTACAGAAGATAAGATGTATAATGGATAATAATTCAACAATTGCTTTTCAAACAAAACAGCCATAATAATAGAGCTTACAGAGCTACCCAGAGAAGAAAAAATAACAATAAGAGAGGTGAAAAGATTAATTTTATCTTTATCCACCTGTGCAATCATTCTTGAGTTGATCACAGGATAGAGGGGTGAAAGGAATAATCCAATAACCGGAAATAAAAAAAGTAAGAATCTGGAATCTTCAGAATCAAAATATTGTATCCCCAGTATAATGACCAGTAAGGTGACAATAAGAGTCATACAAGTAATATAATATCTGGGTAATGAAAACCTTTTGATAATATTGGCAGTAACCGTTCGCCCGGTATATGAAAAAATGGATAGAAAAGAAGTGGCCTGAAGCGCAAAAAATGAATTGACTTTCAGGTGGTTTTTATAAAAAGAAGGAAGCCATGAATTGAATCCTTGCTCTACGAAGACGATAAAAAAGACTACTCCTAAAAACAAAGCTACTGTAGGGGTGGTAAACCCTGACAGTTCTGAGAGAATACTTTTGCTTTCCATAGGCCTGGACTCTACTATTTCTATCTTCGAAAGCAGAAAAATAGTCAATACAGATAATAAAGCAATCAGCAAGAAACCAAACTTCCAGAATTCCGAATACTGACTGGAAATCACCCATCCAAAACCCGTATTTACTACGAAAATTCCGATCATAAAAGAGGCTTCTACATTATTCATGGTCTTTGCCAGAGATTTTTCATCCGAAATATTATTCCTGATAATTCCGAAAACACAGATCTTGCCAATAGCGAAACAGGCTCCTATAATAGCAAACCACAATTTATAAAACCAGAAAACTTTTACAAAAGGAAGAAGGCAGGAACAGAATCCAACAATAGCCAGGGCCAGAATCAATGCTTTTTTAGGTCCGGTTTTATTGATAAAGCTCACGGCAAAAAGCGAAATAAAAGCAATGGGTAAATCTTTAAAAGATTCTAAAAGCCCCAGTTCCCCATAGGTAATTTTCTCTTCTGACAACTGCAGAATCACCAATCCCATACAGTTTAAAACCATTGAAAAAATGAGAAAGGTAAGTTTTAGTGGAAGAGAAATTTTGGATGGCTTGACGATCATTTTGGGAGATAACTTTATTAATTTTTTATGAAATTTTATGAAATATTGATGCGAAGATAGGGCTTCTAACCCTGAAAAATAAAAGAAAAATTAAAATATTTATGAATAGAATGTTAATTAATTAAAAAAAAATATATTTTTATTGTCTCAATTTGAGAATTAAACAATAACTGTATATGAATGTAAGAATATCAAGAAGCGTAGGAGTGGTTGCCGTCCTCTATTTTACGGCCAACTTCAGTGCCCAGACCAGCAAGGCGAAGGACACACTTGCGAAAGAAAACAAAATAGACGAAGTGGTAGTCATTGGGTACGGTACTCAGAAAAAGAGTAATGTAACAGGAGCTATAGCGAGTATTAAAGCCAGTGACATAGAAAACATTCCATCTGGTAAGCCGGAACAGGTTTTACAGGGAAGAGCAGCCGGTGTTTCTGTTGTTACGAATTCAGGACAACCTGGAGCTGCTGCCACCGTGCGTGTAAGAGGTATTACCAGTTTTGGAGCGGGAAGTAACAGTCCTTTGTGGGTGGTAGACGGTATTGTTGTAGATAATATCGGATGGCTTAACCAATCGGATATAGAAAGTATAGAAGTTTTAAAAGATGGAGCTTCATCTGCAATCTACGGAGTTTCTGCTGCAAAAGGAGTAATATTGGTTACTACTAAAAAAGGTAAAAAAGGAAAACTGACTCTTTCGTATAATGGATTCTATGGTTTTTCCAATGCTTCTAAAAAACTGGATCTCTTAGATGCCACACAATATGCAAAAATTATCAATGAAGGTTTTGTCAATGATGGACAAGCTCCCAGATTTACTAATCCTGAATCATTTGGAAAAGGAACCAACTGGCAGGATGCTATTTTCGGAACAGGGGAGAAATCGTCTCATGAAGTAAGCATTACGGGAGGTAATGAAAAATCAACCTACTATACATCATTCGGATATTTTGATCAGTCGGGTATTGTAATGAGTGATATTTCCAATTATAAGAGAATCAATGCCAGATTTAATTCAACCCATAAAGTTACAGACTACCTGACGATAGGTCAAACCTTTGCTTATACCCATGTGAAGTCTCAGGGGATAAGCGCGAATGAAGAATTTGGAGGACCGTTGGCTTCAGCAGTTAACCTGGATCCTATCACTCCGGTTGTCGTGACAGATTGGTCAATGGTAGATTCGAACGGTTATAGCAATCCTTATATCATCCGGGATTCTGAGGGACGTCCTTACGGAATTTCCCCATATGTAAATAACGAGATGACCAATCCACAGGCTTTCCGTCACATACAACAAGGCAATTATAACTGGTCTGATGATTTTGTGGGGAATGTTTTTGCAGAACTCAAGTTTCTTGATCATTTTACATTCAAAACAAGTTTAAATGGTAAGAAATCCTATTGGGGAAGCCGCTCCTTTACACCGAAATATTATTTAAGTCCAAATTTTAACAATACCGGTTTTAACAGTTTGAATAAGGTGGATGAAAATAAGTTCGAATGGAGCATGGAAAATACATTGACCTATCAGAATAAGTTTGGTGATCACAACATCAATATTATGGTTGGGCAGGGTGTTTACCGATACAACATTGCGGGAGGTGCCAGTTTGACTTACAGTAATCTTCCTATTGATAACTGGCAGGATGCTTCCTTCAACTTTGATATTCCCAGGGAAAATATCACAGCAAAAGGGTGGGACGGTATCGAGACCCGTAAAGCATCTTATTTTGGTAGAATCATTTATGATTACGCAGATAAATATTTATTTACAGGAACGATCCGTAGAGATGGTTCTTCAAAATTTGCTACCAATCAGCACTGGGGAACTTTCCCATCTATGTCACTGGGATGGAATGTTCATAAAGAAAACTTCTGGCCGGAGAACAATGTCGTTAATAACTTAAAATTAAGAGGAGGTTACGGAGTGTTAGGGAATGACGAAATGGATAACTTCAGATTTGCAAGTTTCATGGTTTCCGGTAGTAATTATACCAACTCCAGTAATAATATTATCATTGGATATGCGAAAAGTACCCTGGAAAACCCTAATCTGAAATGGGAACAGACCAGCCAGCTGAATATTGCTGCAGATTTGAAATTGTTCAACAACTTTACCTTAACAGCAGACTGGTACAAAAAGAAAACTACTGATATTCTCAGACAAATTAATATTCCCGGTTATGTAGGAGTTCCTGTTTCACCGTGGGCAAATGTAGGAGATATGGAAAACTCAGGTGTTGAACTTGAATTAGGCTACAAGAAAAATTGGGATGATTTCAGCATTTCAGTTAACGGTAACTTTGCAACCATAAAAAACAAAGTACTTAGACTAGAGGATGATATTGAATACTTCAACCTGGCTTCTTTCCAGACCATGGGAGCGGTATCCAGAGTAGCAGTAGGGCAGCCCTATGGATCATTTTATGGTCAGACCTATAGTGGAGTTTTCCAGAATCAGGCACAAATTGACAATTACGTAAATGCCAATGGTGTTAAATTATTACCGGATGCAAAACCTGGGGACTTTATCTGGCAGGATAATAATGGAGACGGTAAAATTGATGACAATGATAAAGTAAACTTAGGAAGCTCTATACCAAAATATACTTTTGGACTTACCGTGAATATGAGCTATAAGAATTTTGATCTGATGATGTTTGCACAAGGACAGGCTGGTAACAAGATTTTTCAGGGGTTAAGAAGATTAGATATTCCTGATGCGAATTACCAGACAAGAATCTTGGACAGATGGACAGGTGAAGGATCTACCAATGACAATCCAAGACTTACCCGTAATGATTCTAACCACAACTATTCATGGATGTCTAACTACTACCTTCAGAAAGGAGATTATGTGCGTCTGAAAATTGTTCAGTTAGGGTATACCATTCCAAAGGATGTTACCCAACGTTTTGGAATGAGTAAAGTAAGACTGTATATCACGGGAGAAAACCTGCTTACTTTCACAAAGTATACAGGATATGACCCTGAAATTGCAGGCAGAAATAATTCTGAGCAGGACATTATCGGTGTAGACAGAGCTTACTATCCACAAGCCAGAACATTCCTTATAGGAGCTAATATTCAATTTTAATGACCAATAAAATGAAAAATAATAATTTAATATATAAAGGACTTGCCGTAGCGTTGCTGACAGGTCTGAGTTTTACCAATATCGGTTGTAGTGATTCCTATCTGGATGATGTAAAGAATTCAGGATCTTTTAATACAGATTTGTATTTTCAGAATGAGCAGCAGTCTTTCAGTGCATTGATTTCCGTATATGATCCTTTAAGAAAGTATTCGGCTGGATTTGAAAATACCGTTACTTTCTTTAATGCAGGGTCTGATGATTTTTATTCCGGCGGGGGAAATTCCAATGACGGAGCGGGTATCCAGGGAATGAACAACTATATGATCAATCCCAATACAATGCCAGCCAGCTATTGGAGGGATTACTATCAGGGAGTTGCCCGTGCTAATCTTTTGATAGAAAGAGTTCCCGGGGCAAATATGAATGAGGATCTTAAAAAAAGATATATTGCAGAAGCTAAAGTTCTTCGTTCTTTATATTATTTTGAATTACTAAGAATGTTTGGAAATATTCCTTTGATTCTTAATACCATAAAGTTTGATGATAATTATTGGAACGTTCCACAGGCCAAGCCAAGTGATGTTTATACACAGATAGAAAGCGATATCGTTGCTGCT
Source organism: Chryseobacterium sp. CFS2 (assembly GCF_036543225.1). Lineage (NCBI taxonomy): Bacteria > Pseudomonadati > Bacteroidota > Flavobacteriia > Flavobacteriales > Weeksellaceae > Chryseobacterium > Chryseobacterium sp. CFS2. Next base: position 671,977 of record NZ_JAZHQU010000003.1, on the reverse strand, counting down.
ATTCCAGACCTTATGATGACACCGAGTATCAGTGATAAGGGGCGAATCACGCAGGGAACAGCCAGAGCTATATTAGGTAAAATTTATCTTTATGATAAAAAAATGCCCCAGGCCGCCGCACAATTTGCTGAAGTAAATGGTACGCCAGGAGGAACCAGCCAGTATGGCTACAAACTTGTGGCAAATTATGCTGATTTATTTAAAGTTGCCTTGGAAACTGACCAGGATCCAAATAAATATAAATTCTTATCAGAATCTATCCTTGAAGTAATGCATACCAATAAAGGAAGCTCTGACTGGGGATTCTGGGGGCAGGGAAAAGACGAAGGAAACTCTATCAATGTGATGGTAGGACCTCGTTCTTATTCATTAAAAAATATTCCAAATAATAATGCTCCGGATATTTATTCCGGTTGGGCATTTAATACTGTGACAGAGAATTATGTCAATTTTATGCAGGGAGATCCAAGACTGGACGTTACCGTTTTCAATGCAAAAAAATTGGTGACAGAAGGTAAGGTTACTTATGCTCCTGCTTTTGCAGATACTGGATATTTTCTTAATAAATATTTACCTACCAATGCTTTAAAAACATCACTTCCAGGGCCTCCCGAGCTTAACTTCAGACAGAATTATATTGCAATAAGATTAGCAGATACTTATCTGATGGAAGCTGAAGCTTTAGGAGCTTCAGGAGCAAGAGCTCAGGCTTTGTTAGATGCAGTAAGAGCAAGAGTTGGCTTATCATCAGTTCCTGTTTCTTTACAGGCTGTTAAAGATGAAAGAAGAAGAGAGCTTGCAGGAGAAGGACACAGATGGTTTGACCTTGTCAGATGGGGTGATGCTCCTTCTAAGCTTGCCTTCAAAGGATTTAAAGCCAATAAAAATGAAATTCTTCCAATTCCTTTCAATGAATTGCCGAATACAGCTTTAAAACAAAATCCTGGATACTAACACATGAAGTTTCACAACTTATATAGTTTCTTTAGAGGTGCCGCACTACTTAGTGGTGTGGCCCTTTTTCCTTTATCCTGTACATCAATTACATCCCATAAAGGAAATGAAGTACAGTACTGGCTGACAAAAGGTGATGAAAGCGTAAAATTACAGCAGCAGACTCCGGTTAAATTTGTAAATAATACCAACAGTTTTCAGAATATTGAAATTGATGATTCTCAAAAGTTTCAATATGTTGATGGCTTTGGATATACATTAACAGGAGGAAGTGTTGAGGTAATCAACCGATTGTCATCTGCCAAAAGAAAAGCATTGCTTCACGAACTTTTCGGGAATGACAAAAATTCAATTTCCATCAGCTATTTAAGATTGAGTATAGGCGCTTCAGATCTTGATGGTGAAGTTTTTTCTTACGATGATCTGCCTGAAGGACAGACTGATTCTTCTCTTTCAAATTTCAGTCTTGCAAAAGATAAAGCGTTAATTGCTATGTTGAAAGAGATTCTGATGATCAATCCTTCCATTAAAATCATTGCTGCCCCGTGGTCTGCTCCGGTTTGGATGAAAGACAACGGCAAATCAAAAGGAGGAAGTCTGAAACCTGAATTCTACGGAACATATGCGCAATATTTTGTAAAATACATTCAGGGAATGAAAAAAGAAGGCATCACCATTGATGCTGTAACGCCTCAGAATGAACCACTCCATCCGGGAAATAATCCTAGTCTGTATATGCCGTCTGAGCAGCAGGGGAATTTTATCAAAAATCATCTGGGGCCAGCTTTTAAAACCAATGGAATTACTACTAAAATTGTTGTATACGATCACAATTGCAATAAACCTGAATATGCTATTGATATTTTAAAAGATTCTGAAGCAAATAAATATATAGACGGATCTGCTTTTCATTTGTACGAAGGAGATATTTCTGCTCTAAGTACCGTACATAATGCTTTTCCAGACAAAAATCTATACTTTACCGAACAATGGACAGGCTCAAAAGGAACCTTTACTGAAGACCTGAACTGGCATTCGAAAAATGTAATCATCGGCTCGATGAGAAACTGGAGTAAAATTGCGCTGGAATGGAACCTTGCCAACGATCCGAAATTTGCTCCCCATACAGAAGGTGGATGCACGGAATGTAAAGGAGCAATTACTGTTTCTGACAGTGAAAATTTTACAAGAAATGTTGCCTATTATATTATAGCCCACGCTTCAAAATTTGTTCCTGCCGGATCTCAGCGTATCACTTCTACACAGACTGATAAATTGTCTACTGTTGCTTTTAAGACTCAATTTGGGAAAATAGTGTTAATTGTGCAGAACGATAATGAAGCAGATGAAAATTTTAATATTAAATTTGCCGGTAAAACCGCTGCTGTAACAATTTCTGGACGTTCTACAGCAACTTATATTTTTTAATTTGATACTATGAAAAGAGTGTATTTCTTACTGGCATTTTCTGCTTTTGGACTGAATGCCTACGGACAAATGACAACTGATCAGAAAGTAGCAGAGCTGCTGTCTAAAATGACCCTGGAAGAAAAAGTAGGGCAAATGGTTCAGTACAGCGGGTTTGAATACGCTACAGGGCCTCAGCATTCCAATTCAGCTGCTGTTTTGGAAGAAATAAAAAGAGGAAAAGTAGGTTCAATGCTGAACGTTGCAGGATCAGAAGAAACCAGAGCATTTCAGAAACTGGCGATGCAGTCGAGACTGAAAATTCCTTTATTGTTCGGGCAGGATGTTATTCATGGTTATCGTACCACATTCCCTGTGAATCTGGGACAGGCAGCAAGCTGGGATCTTGGGATGATAGAAAAATCAGAAAGAATAGCCGCTACAGAAGCTGCCGCTTACGGTATTCACTGGACGTTTGCTCCAATGGTGGATATCGCCAGAGATCCGAGATGGGGAAGAGTAATGGAAGGTTCCGGAGAAGATACCTATCTGGGAACAAAAATCGGACTGGCAAGAATCAAAGGATTCCAGGGCAGAGGTTTGGGAAGTCTTGATGCTGTGATGGCCTGTGCAAAACACTTTGCAGCCTATGGAGCAGCTGTGGGCGGAAGAGATTATAATTCCGTAGATATGAGTCTCAGACAGCTGAATGAAACGTATCTTCCACCATTCAAAGCTGCGGCAGAAGCAGGTGTTGCTACTTTCATGAATTCCTTCAATGATATTAACGGAATTCCGGCTACTGCTAATAAATATATCCAGAGAAACCTTTTAAAAGGAAAATGGAATTATAAAGGTTTTGTGGTTTCAGACTGGGGAAGTATTGGGGAAATGGTTCCACACGGTTATGCCAAAGATGCCAGCGAAGCGGCAGAAAGAGCTATACAAGGCGGAAGTGATATGGATATGGAAAGCCGTGTTTATATGGCAGAGTTGCCAAAACTGGTGAAAGAAGGAAAAGTAGATCCCAAACTGGTAGATGACGCAACAGGACGAATTTTAACAAAGAAATTCGAAATGGGACTTTTCGATGATCCTTACAGATTCAGTAATGAGAAAAGACAAAAAGAACAGACCGATAATCAGGATAACAGAAAATTCGGAAGAGAATTCGGATCAAAAAGTATTGTTCTTCTTAAAAATCAGGGAAATATTCTTCCACTTTCCAAAACAGTAAAAACGGTGGCTCTGATTGGTCCTTTCGGTAAAGAGACTGTAGCGAACCACGGTTTCTGGTCTATTGCTTTCAAAGATGATAACCAAAGAATCGTTTCACAATTCGATGGAATTAAAAATCAACTGGATAAAAATGCCACTTTATTATATGCTAAAGGCTGTAATGTTGATGATCAGGACAAAAGTCAGTTTGCAGAAGCAATAGAAACGGCAAAAAAATCAGATGTTGTCATTATGACATTGGGAGAAGGCCACGCGATGAGTGGAGAGGCGAAAAGTAGAAGCAATATCGGATTTACAGGAGTTCAGGAAGATTTGCTGAAAGAAATTGCCAAAACAGGTAAGCCGATTATTCTGATGATTAATGCCGGAAGACCTTTGATTTTCAACTGGGCATCAGACAATATTCCTGCCATTATGTACACATGGTGGCTGGGAACAGAAGCTGGAAATTCTATTGCAGATGTTCTGTTTGGTACTGTAAATCCTGGTGGGAAACTCCCTATGAGTTTTCCGAGAACAGAAGGTCAGATTCCTGTGTACTACAATCATTACAATACGGGAAGACCTGCCAAAAATAATACGGACAGAAACTATGTTTCAGCCTATATAGACCTTGATAATGATCCGAAATATCCGTTTGGATATGGCCTAAGCTATACTGATTTTACCTATTCTGATATCGTTTTAAATTCTGCAGCCCTTACAGGAAATCAGACCCTGAACATCAGTGTTACTGTTTCCAATACGGGAAAATATGATGGGGAAGAAGTTGTACAGCTTTATATCAGAGATCTTTTTGGAAAAGTAGTGAGACCTGTAAAAGAGCTGAAAGGCTTCCAGAAAGTATTCATCAAAAAAGGAGAAAGCAAAAAAGTAGATTTTAAACTGACACCTGAAGATCTGAAATTCTTTGATGACGATTTGAATTTTGACTGGGAAGGTGGAGCGTTTGATATTATGGTGGGAACCAATTCTCAACATGTACAGGCCAAAAGAATTAACTGGACGAAATAAATGCAATTCAATAGGAGCGGGTTTTAACCCGCTCATTAAAACGTCAAAAATGGCTTTAACCAAAACTTAAAACCTGATATATATGAATCTCAAAGCTAAAAATCTTATCAGAATTTGTGCAGCTGGAGCTTTCTTCCTTTCTGTTCTCAACTGTGCCTCACACAAACCTGATTCCCGCAGGACATTGATTTGGAGTGATGAATTTAATGGCAAAGGGCTTCCGGATTCATTAAAATGGAATTATGATACCGGAGGAAGCGGTTTCGGAAATGAAGAAGCACAGTTTTATACCAAAAACAGGCTTGAGAATGCCAGAATGGAAAAAGGAAACCTCATCATTGAGGCTAAAAAAGAAAATTGGGGAAATAATAAATACACTTCTGCAAGGCTTTTAACCAAAGGGAAATTTGCTTTCCAATATGGATCAATTGAAGTCAGGGCGAAACTTCCTAAAGGTCGGGGAACCTGGCCGGCAATCTGGATGATGAGTGAGAACATGAAGAAATGGCCGGATGATGGTGAGCTGGATATCATGGAACATGTGGGGTATAACCAGGGCTATATCCATGCTTCTGTGCATACTAAAAAATATAATCATATCCAGGGAACACAAAAAACTGATACCCTGTTTGTAAAAGATGCCAGCGAAAAGTTTCATGTCTATAAAGCAGACTGGACACCGGAAAAGATAGAGGTTTATATCGATGACCATAAATTTTTCACCTATGAAAATAAAGAGAAAAATAATGAAGCATGGCCTTTTGACAGACCTTACTTTATCATTTTAAACCTTGCCGTAGGAGGATTCTGGGGTGGAAAAGAAGGTATTGATGATGCTGTCTTTCCACAGAAGTATTATATAGATTATGTAAGAGTCTATCAAAATAAATAATGAAAATGAGGATCAGATAGATCCGGAAACAGAAAAAATCATGAGAAAACTAATTGTAAGTTGTTTTGTAGTGGGCGTTGTTATCAATGTCAATGCTCAGAATTATTGGAATAAAAATGCAGGAAAAACAGCTAAAGTAATCCTTACCAACTCGAAAGCGAATGAGAAGATGGCGGATAAAGGACCCGTCAAATTTGAGCAGTTCGGGCAGCCTAAAGAAACGGATGCCTGTATTTTTGTGGCACCCAATTTTAAATATCAGAAACTGATAGGAATAGGAGGTGCTATTACAGATGCTTCAGCAGAAACTTTTTATAAGATGCCAAAGAATAAGCAAAAGGAAATTCTTGATGCCTATTTTGGAAAAAACGGATTGGGGTATACCGTTGTTCGTACCAATATGAATTCCTGTGACTTTTCCAGTGATTCATATACCTATGTAGAGGATAATGATACTTCTCTGAAGACTTTTAATATTGCTCACGATGAGAAATATAAAATTCCAATGATCAAAGAAGCTCAAAAGGCTATAGGAAATAATTTTACGTTTTATTTCTCCCCATGGAGCCCGCCAGCCTGGATGAAATCAAATAAAAGTTTGTATAAAGGGGGAAGATTGGAAAATCAGTACTATCAAACGTGGGCAGATTATTATATCAAATTCATTAAAGAATATGAAAAGAGAGGGATCAATATCTGGGGTTTAACCGTTCAGAACGAGCCTATGGCTACCCAAAGCTGGGAATCTTGCATCTATACCGCTGAAGAAGAAGGAGAATTTCTGAAAAACAATCTCGGACCAACCCTTTGGAAAAACGGATATAAAGATAAAAAAGTAATGATCTGGGATCATAACAGAGATCTTATCTACCAAAGAGCAACCACCACATTAAGCGATCCTGAAACATCAAAATATGCACATGGTATCGGTTATCACTGGTATGAAACATGGAACAATAAAACCCAGCTTTTTGACAATTTAGCGGAAACCCACAGAGCCTTCCCGGATAAATTCCTTGCCTTTACTGAAGGATGCAAAGAACAATTCAATATGGATAAAATCTACGATGTAAGCCTGGGAGAACTCTACAGCAAAAATATGCTGAATGATTTCAACAAAGGAAATGCATTATGGACCGACTGGAATATTCTGTTGGATGAAACCGGCGGACCTAATCACAAAGGAAATTTCTGCTTTGCCCCGATTATTGCAGGCACCAAAACCGGTGAAGTTTTCTATACCTATGAGTACTATTATATAGGACACGTCTCAAAATATATCAAACCGAATGCCCAGAGAATCGGAAGTTCTTCCAACAGAGCAGCCCTGACCTCTTCTGCATTTATGAACGAAAACGGACAGCTGGTAACCGTTATTATGAACGACTCAGACAATGATATCGAAACCAATCTATGGATAGAAGGAAAAGCAGCAAAATTGAATGCACCTGCGCATTCTATTCAGACTGTTATTTTATAATTTCATATTAATATTATTTTTGACGAATCCGGCGGCCTCTTCGAGGCCGCCGGATTTATTTGTGAACGATGATAAAAACAGAAAACCCATGAAATCTTTTCATGGGTTTTATTTATTGTAAACGAAACTGTAGCTCGTTATTTTTTAGATGAATTATTCAGCATCATACTTGCTGATTACTTTCTGAGTAACCCCTGAACTGCTGAAACCACCATCATGGAAAAGATTCTGCATCGTTACTTTCTTCGTAAGATCAGAGAATAATGTTACACAATAGTCTGCACATTCAAGAGCCGTAGCATTTCCTAGTGGAGACATATCTTCTGCATATCCAAGGAATCCTCCGAAACCTTTCACTCCGCTACCGGCAGTTGTCATGGTAGGAGACTGAGAAACTGTATTAACACGTACTTTTCTTTCACCCCAATAGTTTCCGAAAGTTCTTGCAATACTTTCCAGATAAGCTTTATTATCAGACATATCATTATAGTCCGGGAATGTTCTTTGAGCAGCAATATAAGTAAGTGCCAAAATACTTCCCCATTCATTCATACAGTCTTTTTCCCAAGCCACACGCATTACTTTATGGAAAGAAACAGCGGAAATATCCCAGCCTTTTTCCAACCAGTCGTAGTTCATTTCTGTATAATGTTTTCCTTTTCTTACGTTGATAGACATTCCGATAGAATGAAGGATAAAGTCGATTTTTCCAAATTTTGCAACAGCGGCATCAAAAAGTTTTTCAAGATCTTCTATAGAAGTTGCATCAGCACCTATTACTTCAGAACCTGTTTTTTCTGCTAAACCATTAAGTTCCCCCATTCTCAAAGCAATAGGAGCATTGGATAAGATAAATTCAGCACCTTCTTCATGACATCTTTCAGCAACTTTCCATGCGATAGATTGTTCATTAAGGGCTCCAAAAATAATTCCCTTTTTGCCTTTAAGTAAACCGTATGACATAATTTTTTAATGTTTATTATAATACAAATGTAACAATAATTGTGCTTATGGCATAATAAAAAATGGAGCCTTATCAATTTAAGACTCCATTTTATTGAAAATATTTATATGACTGAAATACTAATTGGTTTTCTTATTCCATTCTGCCTTTACATCCTCTGCCGCATCTTTGGTTTTTTCCCATGCTTCATCTGCTTTATCTTTGATATCCTCCCAAGCATCGGATACATTAGCTTTTACCCTATCTAGCCAGTCTTCCTGGCTGGCTTCCTGATCATTATCCCTTTTCTCATTAATATAATCTTTAGCCTTGTCTGCCAATTCATTGATTTTCCATTTGGCTTTGTCCGTTGCATTTTGTAAAGAATTTTCTACATTGTTTACTGCATTTTCCGCTTTGTTGTACTCTGAATTGTTCATAATAGTATAAATTTTAGTTTGGTATCAGTAATTAAACAATAACCATTCCTAAAACTAAACCTCTCTGTTAAACTTTTCATAATCTTTTGTTGTCTTTTTCAAAATCAGTAGTAACTTTAACTAGCAAAAATTGATAGCTATGGAAAAAATACGTTGTGGCTGGTGTGAAAAAGATGATCTCTACCGAAAGTATCATGATGAAGAGTGGGGAAGACCTGTTTACGATGATGAGACTATATTTGAGTTTCTGATTCTGGAGAGTTTTCAGGCCGGGCTGAGCTGGTATACTATTTTATCTAAAAGAGAAAACTTCAGAAAAGCTTTTGATCATTTTGATTATAGAAAAGTAGCAGCGTATTCGGACGAAAAGATTGAAGAATTGATGAATAATTCCGGAATTATCAGAAACAGGCTTAAAATTCTTTCAGCTGTCACCAATGCTCAGAAATTTATAGAAGTTCAGAAGGAATTTGGAAGTTTCTCCAAATATATCTGGGGCTTTATAGATGGAAAACCCATTGACAACAGTCCCGAAACATTATCTGTTGTTCCTGCCACTACAGAAATTTCGGATCTTATATCCAAAGAACTTAAAAAGAGAGGTTTTAAATTCGTAGGTTCTACAGTAATTTATGCCCATATGCAGGCTACCGGAATGATCAATGATCACTTAAAAAACTGCTTTACCAGAAAAATTTAGTTAGCTTTTATTCAAAATTTAGTGAAGTTTATTGTCAATTATACAATGTAAAGAATTAAACACAAAATGGGAGATATCTGCAAAGTCTAATGGATGTTACTTTTGGTAAATGATTGATATTAAACATTTTTCATTGTTTCGTGAGTAAGTTTTGTATTATTCACTTTGTTGTGTTTTTAATTATGATATTTTCAGTATAATTGTTATTTTGTTGAAAATTTGTATATTTGCAACTGCAAAAAATGCAAGTAATGCAAAAAGACTATAAACATCAATATACACTTCTCTTATTCTTTATAAGTATTTTCACATTTGCTCAGGTTGGGATTGGTTTACCGAATCCGGACCCTTCTGCGATGCTTCATATTAACGCCAATAATAAAGGGGTACTCCTTCCAAGTATTGCGCTTACCACTACAACAGATAATATTACAGTACCTTCTCCGGCAGACGGACTTATTGTTTGGAACAATGGAAACTCTACTCTGAAAGAAATTGGTTTCTATTACTGGTTCGAATCAAAATGGAATAAAATTTTAGCAAACGGCGGGAATACCACTAAAACAGAGGATGGAACCAACTGGAACCTTACAGGTACGAATGTAGGAAATTATGGAGGAGCAAATACAACCCTGGCTTTAGGAACAAAAACATATGATGACCTGATTTTTAAAGTAAATGCCTTAACAACCGGAAAACTGGGAGTTGATAATTCTGTAAGCTTTGGAATAGGATCAAATGCCGGACAGAATGGGATTGCTATAGGAAGCGCGAGCTCTGCATTTATGGGAATAGCTATTGGAAGCGCAACAGTTGTTTCCGGAAATGAAGCTTTAGCGGTAGGAAATAAAACTACAGCAGCAGGATTCAGATCTACAGCCATAGGATTTCATGCCCAGACCAGCAGTAATGAATCTGTAGCTATAGGAAATAGCTCCTCAGCGGATGGATTTCAGTCCATAGCATTAGGATACAATGCGAAAACAAATACAAATAGCGAAACGGCTTTAGGATATAATGCGGTAACAAATAGCCAAAACTCAACGGCTCTAGGCTCAGAAGCCAATGCGTTGGGACAATATTCCACAGCAGTAGGATATGGAGCGGTTACTTCACAGGCCAATGCTGTTATTCTTGGAAATAATAATGCAAATGTAGGTATTGGTACTGGTACTCCGAATGTCTCCGCAAAACTTGATGTAAACGGCCAGTTTAAATTGGGCGAGAAGGGCAGTGTGCAGAAAAATCAGATCAGTTTTGAAGTATGGCCGGGAATATCCATCAATAATTTGCCTCCGGGAAAATCGACAACAATTGATATTCCTGTTCCGGCAGGATATCAGCCCGGTTCTACAAGAGCTGTGGTGGTAGTTTCTCCGGCAGGAGACTTTCCGGGAAATTCCTCATTTTCCATCTCGAATCCAAGAATGGCTTCTGCTTCCAGTATTACAATTAATCTCACTAATATTTCGGGAAGTGCCAACAGCCTGTACTCCGGACATTTTTATGTGATGATCAATGAATTTTAAATAATAGGTTTTTTATTATAGTTGATATGGTGTAAAGGACTTCCGGATTGGAAGTCCTTTTTTATAGATTATCCATTTTAACTAGACTTACGGGACTGAAGTTCCTTACGTGCATTTTGCCAGCTTTTCCTGATAATAAGATAGAGTGGAAAAAAAGCCAGTGGAAGCGGCGTTATACCATTGAAACCTTTCTTAATTGTCATATAGATGCAGGCTACTACCAACATTCCCATAATAATACAAAAGGAAATATGAGCAGCGGAACGTTTTTTTTCTTCTTTTGTAAGTTCTTCAATAGAGAGTTCCGAAAGCTTATTGTCTTCAGGTTGATTATCGTTTTTCATGTTCACGGTTAGTTTATTGTTTTTAGTTGGGCTAAAATAATAAAATAACCACAACCTGAATCTGACAGGTATTTCATTTTTACCAATTCATTAAAAAATAAATATTTTAAACAAAAATATTGTGCACAAAATAAATAGACTATATTTGTTCCTAAAAAAACGATGATCCCTTTATCAGAACATTTATGCTTTAAAACGTATGCTGTTTCCAGATATATTACAGGTTTATATAAGCCTTATCTGGATGAAATTTCATTAACGTATCCTCAGTATCTTGTGATGACAGTTTTATGGGAGCATGGCGGAATGAATATCGGAAAGATCGGTGAACATCTTCATCTGGATAACGGAACATTAACGCCGTTATTGAAACGTATGGAAAAAAACGGATTGATCATCCGAACCCGCAGTGCAGAAGATGAAAGAGTTGTATTGATTAATCTTACCGAAAATGGAACAAACCTTAAAGAAAAAGCGAAACATATTCCCAAAGCTGTTCAGCAGTGTATGAATCTGAGTGAGGATGTAAAGACTCAACTAATGGCTTCTTTAGATAATATATTAACAATACAATCTGTTTCTGGCATATGAAGAAAATAGGAATTATAGGCTGTGGCTGGTTGGGAGAAAGAATAGCCTCTTCCTTATCCGGAAAATACGATATAGCAGCAACCACTACAACAGAAAATAAAGTAAAGGATCTCAACAGTAAAGGAATTCATGCTGTACTTGCTTCTTTCCCGGACTATCAGCTGGCAGAACCGTATAATGAATGGTCCGAGATTAAAAATGCTGATGTTTTAATTATTACCATTCCTGTCAATGAAAAAAGCTGTTGTGTAAGTTCTCTATATAACAGGATTCAGAATTTGTCATCGTTTATCGGAGATTTTAAAGGACAGATGTTCCTGATGAGTTCCACAGGGGTTTATCCCGATCTTCCCAAAGAATTTACAGAAAAAGATATTCCTTTGGAGAAAGTATCAGGGGAAAGAATGCTGAGAAATAGATATCCGCAGCTTAATATTCTGAGGCTTGGAGGCCTGATGGGAGACAACAGACTTTTAAAAAACTATAATGTAGGGAATCTTGATCATGCAGTGAATCATATTCATTATGCTGATATCAGTGGGATTATTTCGGAAATGATTGAAAAGAAAGCTGAAGCTAAACTTTATAATGTTACTGCCCCGATTCATCCTGCAAAAAGCCACGTGATTAATGCACAGAAAAATATACCTGATGAAGAAGTTTTCGAAGTAAAAGGTAAGAAGGTCTTATCTTCAAAACTGGTTTCAGAGCTGGATTATGTATTTCAGTATCCGGATCCGAGAACGTTTCATTTGTAATTATTGACCACCGGTTTTTAACCCATTTTTGTTTACGAAATTTCTTTTAACACCTTTGTCATTCCGCAGGAATCTCTACGTTATTTTTAAAGTTTTGTATTTAAATTCCTACGGAATGACAAGGTGAGTGATGAGCTACATTCATGGTGAAAGGAACAAAATTCAATAGTATAAATTCAATAGGAACGGGTTTTATCCTGTTTTCAGAATAAATCAAATTCCATAGGCTTTAGCCAAAACCTATAAAAAACCTCCGGAAAAGCTTCCGGAGGTTTTTATTTTATCGTAAACAGAATTGATTACTTAATAATTCTTTCCAATACCCATTCAATAAGGTTTTTTTCAGAAGCATGGTGGTCTGCAGAGAATTCTCCACGTCTTCTGTTGGCAATAACGTTATTTACGGTAATGGCTTTATGTCCTAATAATTTTGAAAGGGCATAGATTGCTGATGTTTCCATCTCAAAATTGGTGATTCCAAGATCATTTAACGTTTCCAGGAATTGATCATCCACTGCTTTTAAACGAAGCTGTCTTCCCTGTGGTGCATAGAATCCCGGGAAAGTTGCGGTATTTCCATGGTATTTGGCATCTTTGTAATAGTCACCCATTTCTGCTTCCCAGTCTGAGAAATAAAGCATAGGCTTGATTTTTTCGTAAGGGAATTTTTCTAAAAAGCTTTTAGAAAACTCATTTTCGAAGTTGTAGTCCTGATAGAAATGCATCAGACCGTCTAAACCTACTACATTCTGGGTTACCAGCATATTGTCAACCTGTACATCAGGGTTTACACTTCCACAAGTTCCCATACGGAAAAGCTCAAGAGCTTTATGCTCAGTTTTAAATTCTTTATTTTTAAGATCGATGTTCACCAGGGCATCCAGTTCGTTCATTACGATATCGATGTTTTCTGTTCCGATACCGGTAGACATTACTGTGATTCTTTCCCCGCGAAGCGTTCCTGTATGTGTATAGAATTCTCTTTTATTTTTTTTGATCTCTACGGTATCAAAGTATTTTGAAACTTTTGCCACTCTGTCAGGATCTCCTACAAGGATGATTTTGTCAGCAATGTCTTCGGGTAAAAGATTCAGGTGATATACACTTCCGTCTTCATTCAGAACAAGTTCTGAGGCTGCAAGTTTGTTTAGCATAATAGGTATATATTTTTTTTAAGTTTTTTAATTAATCATAATCGCTTCTTTATAAGGAGAAGCCATAACCTCGTAGATGTCATTGTATTCTTCTACAATCCTTTTCTGGCCGTTCATTACCTCGTATACGGTAACAACAGTTTTTTCAATGTTTTTAGGATCTTTCCTCTGGGAAGTGATTTCGTAGAAGTGATCATCTTTTTTAAGAATAGAAATCAGTTCTTCCTTCGTTGAATTGTTGGAAGTCATCATTCCCGGGAATTCCATCACAATATCCTTCAGATCAGTATAATCTTTATAGCGCTTGGTAACTCCGTTGGAATACAGATAAACATTAGGTATATTTTTATCCTTTTCCAGGCGGATTAAATAATAATCAGAACCTCTTTTCTCTGCATATACAGCCATTTCCTGCTGCTTTCCGGATTGTTTTTCCGGTTGCTTTTTTTTCTGTGAAAATGCGGTAAGCGAAAGGAAACTTGCCATAACAGCAAACCATAGTTTTGTTTTCATACTCCTATTTAGTTTTTTTGATGTGTTGAATTTAGTTTAAAAAATCCTCTCCCAATAATCTTCCGCCATTATTTTTACCGGTATTTCGAAGAACCGTTTCTTTAGAATAATGAATTTGATTTCGGGGTTTAAAATTAGTGAAAAATATAATAGCAGAAATATAAACATTATTTAATCTGCTATTAAAACTGAGATAACATCAGATTAATAGTTTTGCCGCTAAAAATTCATGAGATCTTATCCACTGCTTGTAATCGTCCTTCTGATAGGATTTGCAGTAATGTCTTTTAATCCTGTTTATAAAGGAAAAGAAAGCGAAAATACATTTGTCAATAAAGGATTGTCCAACTTTAAAACCAAACTTGAGCAGCTGAAATCAGACGCCGATAAGTTCTCCGAAGACCGTATTTCCCTGGCCGAATTACAGAAATCACTAAGCAGTACAAGAAACTCATTCAAGGAAATAGAATTCTATGTTGCCTACCATTATCCTGAATTTACGAAAACCCATCTGAATGCAGCCCCTTTATTTCATATTGAAGCTGCAGGGACATCATCATACACCCTTCCACCTGAAGGATTGCAGGTATTGGATGAACTTATATTTTCTGACGAAGCAGGAAATGAAAAGGAAAAGATTAAAACCATTACTACTTTTTTGTATAACAGCTATTCAGGGTTCTATTTAAGTGCATTAAAAAATGGACTGAGTAAAGGGAATAATAAGACATTACCGTTACGTATAGAACTGATAAGGATCTATTCACTTGGCGTATCAGGTTTTGATACACCGGGTTCACTGAATATTTCCGAAGAAACAAGCCATGCTCTTTCCGGAATGCAGAAATACATTAGTGATGATCTTTATTTTAAAAATTATAATACGCAGAAGGCTGATCAGATTTTAACAGAAGCAATTCATTACCTTTCAAAAAATACAGATTTTGAAACTTTCGACAGGATCGAGTTTTATAAAAAATATGTACAGCCTTTATATGAAGAGCTGGGAAAATGGGATGGAAGGCCTGATGATCTTAAAGAATTCTCAGGATGGAATGTGGGAAACAAGAACTTTTTCAGCAGTGATTTTTTAGATCCGTATTTTTATACTTTATTGAAATCTTCAGAAGATAATCCTGAACTCCATAATCTTGGAAAATCTATTTTCTATGATCAGAACTTAAGTGGAAACGGGAAGATGAGTTGTGCTACCTGCCATCTTCAGGAAAATGCTTTTACAGACCTTACCACCAAATCACAAAGCAATGTGGAAGGGAAAACGGTTCTGAGAAACTCTCCGTCTTTATATAATGCTGTTTTTGCCAAGAGGTTTTTCTATGATCTTCGTGCTTTTTACCTTGAACAGCAGGCAGAACACGTTATTTATAATGAACAGGAATTCAATACGAGCTATGAAAATATTATTCAGAAACTAAAAACAAAACCTGAATATAAAAAGGCTTTCCGTGCAGCTTTCAAAGATGGAAAGATTAGTAAAGAGAATTTTTCAAAAGCATTAAGTTCTTATGTAGCTTCATTATATTCATTTGACAGTGATTTTGACCGTTTCATGAGGAATGAAAAGGATGTTTCTGATGATGTGAAAAAAGGTTTCAATCTGTTTATGGGAAAAGCCAACTGTGCAACCTGTCACTTTGCGCCCCATTTTTCAGGATTGGTACCTCCGTTTTTTAATGAAAATGAATCTGAAGTACTGGGAATACCCACAAGGCCCATCAACCAGCTTCCTGTGGAGCTTGATCAGGATCTTGGAAGAGGAAACAGCCCGGTAAAAAAAGAAAAATCATGGATTTATGATTACTCTTTCAAAACAGTAACCGTGAGAAATATTGCTCTTACTAAACCTTATTTTCACAATGGTGCTTTCAACACATTAGAAGAAGTCCTTGATTTTTATAACGAAGGAGGCGGAGAAGGATTAGGATTAAAAATGAAAAACCAAACCCTTGCCCCGGATAAATTAAACCTTACCGAAACAGAAAAAAAACAGATCATAGCCTTCCTGAATGCACTTACAGATGTGAGTAAAGCGAAGTAAGTGGAGTTGGAGAGTTTTAGTGTGGGAGGGTTTTAGAGTGAGAGGGTAGAGATTTGGGATTCGGGTTTCGAGTTAGGGGCAAATGTGATTCGAGCTTTATGATGGATAGTTGGAGATGGATTACTTTTATTCATCAATATGATTTTAAACTATTTTTATCCTATACTTTCGGTGCGTATCCCGAATCTCGCAACTTCAACACTCCAACACTAAAATACTCCCACCCTCAAACCCTAGAATTTCCGCCTTATTTAACAAAAAATTAATCCCCTTAACATTAGGTTTTTGATAAGTTAATATTTAGCGATTTAGATTTAAAATCCTATTAACAGAGGAGAAGTTCTAAAAAAATAGTTTTGCAAGGTCTAATAAATCAAATAAAAAATGAAGAAAAAACTACTAACAGTGGGAGCTTTGGCTATACTGGCCAGTTCTGGTATTCAGGCACAGACTCTTGTATTCAACAAGAATGCGTCATGGAGCTATAAAGATAACAATCAGGCGCAGCCAGCCGGTTGGAATGCACAGACCTATGATATTTCAACATGGGCAGTAGGAAACGGTCCGCTAGGATACGGAGATCCTGTAACAACGACAATCAATTCAGGGCTTACTACCGCTTATTTTGCTAAGGATTTTACGGTAGATCTTTCAACGCTTTCCGATACTATGGAACTTGGAGTAATGAGGGATGACGGTATCATTGTATACCTTAACGGAGAAGAAGTGGTAAGAGATAATATGCCTGCGGGTGCTGTAACATTCAATACTTTCTCCAGTACTACTATTGATGGGGCAGCAGAGAGCGTTTATAATATTTTCTCTATTCCAAAGTCAAAATTTGTGAACGGGGTCAACAGATTTTCTATTGAGCTGCATAACAGAAGTACAACCAGTTCAGATTTAAGAATTGATGCTTACCTGAAAACAACAACCAATACAACAACTCCTGTAACTTGTAACGGAACACATATCAGCTGTTTTACTTCCATTGTTCCTACAGCACAGACCAATAAACTGATCATTCCTGCTGAACACAAATATCAGCTTATTCTAAAAGAAGGAGACAGCTATACCGAAGGAGGCGGACTGGTAGGTGGTCAGAACGACTTTACCGCTTATGTTCCCAAAACAGGAAGCAGTACCAACGGATATCTTTCTGTAAACCATGAAACTAATCCTGGAGGAGTTACTATGGCTGAAATTAACTATAACGCGACTTCAAAACTTTGGCAGTTGACAAAATCAAGAGCGGTAAGTTTCTCAGATCCGAGTTTAGTACAAACCATCAGAAACTGTTCAGGAGGAATTACGCCTTGGGGAACTGTGGTGACGGCTGAAGAATCTGTTACTTCCAATGATGTGAATAATGATGGATACAAAGATTATGGTTGGTTAGTAGAAATTGATCCTGCAACAGCACAGGTTATTTCTAAAAATGCTGACGGTACCAAAGGGAAACTGTGGCAGATGGGAATCATGAACCACGAAAACGTAGTAATCAATAATGCAGGAACTGTAGCGTATTATGGAGAAGACGGTGGAACTCACATGGTATACAAATATGTAATGGATACTCCAAATGATCTTTCCTCAGGAAACCTTTATGTGTTGAAACTGGATCAGGGATTAACAACTGCAGGAGATCCGGTAGGAACTACAGCGACATGGATTCAGGTTCCGAACAAAACAAAAGCAGATCAGAATAATACCAATAATAATGCTCTGACTGTGGGAGGTACAAAATTCAATGGAGTGGAAGATGTTGATATCAGCCCTTTGGATGGAAGAATCTATTTTACTGCAAAAGGATTAGACAGAGTATACCGTTTACAGGATAACGGAACTACCGCTTCTCAGGTGGAAACATTTGTAGGAGGAGGTTCTTCTGTATATTCTTTCAATACTGCTCAGGGAATGAAATCTGAAGCTTGGGGAGACGGAAATGACAACCTTACTTTTGATGAACTTGGAAACCTTTGGGTACTTCAGGATGGTGGTAAAAACTATATCTGGGTAATTGCTCCGGATCATACACAGGCAAACCCTAAAGTAAGACTGTTTGCTTCCATGCCGGCAGGTTCAGAGCCTACAGGACTTACATTTACCCCTGATCACAAATTCGGTTTCTTCTCTATTCAGCATCCGGATTCAACCATTTCTACAGATGTGGATGCAACAGGGAATACAATTGATTATAAAGGAAAATCAGCAACAATTGTTATTGCCCTTAAAAGCAACCTGGGAATTGAAGGAACTTTAGGAACTATTGATAGTAAAATTGAAGAAAATACAGTAACAGTAGCTCCAAATCCAACTTCAGGAATCGTAAAAATCAATTCTGCAAAAGGATTGAAAGATATTTCTGTAACAGCTTATAGCATGGACGGAAAAATCGTTTATACAAAGAAGTTCAACGGTACAAACAAAGTATTGGACCTTGACTTCACACAACAGTTGGAAGGATCTCGTGTTTTAGTTTTAAATATTGAAGCTGAAGGAGGTTTCCAGAAAACAGTTAAACTTTTAAAGAAATAAATTATTTATAATTCTTGTCTGTCAGTGACTTCTGTTGCTGGCAGGCTCTTTTATGTTTATGAAAAAGCTTTTCTTACTTATTTCCATATTATCACTTTCTCAGATCAAAGCACAGATTGATCCGGTGAAATATCCTACTTTTACCAATATTGAAGATGCTTTAAGCAGTAAAAAAGCCGTGTACAGTATGAGTTTCAGAGAAAAGGGATTGTTCAACCTTCCCCCTCAGATCGTGAAACTGGATTCATTATTCTTTCTGAATATCATGGCCAATAAGCTTGAGAAAATGGATCAGGAACTCTTTGAATTAAAAGGACTGGAAATTTTAAATGTGAATGAAAACAGCATTAAATATATTCCCGATGAGGTAAGCAATCTTAAGAAACTAACCACTTTTTCAATGAATCTGAATAGTCTGACAAGCATTAATCCTAATCTTGCACAACTTCAGAACCTAAAAGTAGTACATTTTGATGCCAACAATCTGAATACCTTTCCGGAAGCCTTAATGGAAATTCCGACCCTGGAAGAAATTAATCTGCAGGGGAATCAGATCAGCTTCATTGCAGACAGACTTAAGCAGATCAAAAACCTGAAATTCCTGAACCTTTCAGATAATCAGATCAATGACCTTGGAAATTTGTCTTTTCCTGAAGATTTAAAATATCTTGAACTGCAGCAGAATGCTATTATCAGGCTTCCTGAGAACCTTTTCAAAGCCAAACATCTTGAATTCTTAAATGTCAGTGGAAATAATATCACAGAAATTTCACCCAAAGTAAAAGGGTTGAAAGATATCGTCAGTATGAATCTGGCCAACAACAATCTGAAAGATATTCCTGAAGAAATCAAACAGCTTAAAAACCTGAAAACGTTGATTCTTACAGGAAATCCTATAGAAAAATCTAAAATTGAAAACTTAAAAACCTTACTGCCGGAAACCCAGATCTATTTCTAAATCTATCCGCCAACACGTTTGGTTTTATATCCCATTTCTTTAAGGATATTCATTATTTTATCACGGTTATCCCCTTGAATGATAATCGTTCCATCCTTTTCAGAGCCGCCTATACCCAGGGTGGTTTTTATTTTCTTTGAGATTTTTTTGAGGTCTTCCTCATTGCCTTCCCAACCTTCAACAATTGTTACAGGCTTACCATTTCTTCCTTTTTTCTCAAATTTGCATACCAAAGGCTCTTTCTGCTTGAATTGCTCTTCAGGCATCTCAAAATCCTGCTCTTCATGCTCAGGAAAAAGATTCTTCAATTGATCTCGTAAATCCATACTGCAAAATTAAAAAGATTTACCGATTAATGAAGGGAAATAATCAACGAAATTTCAATTTTTAAACCGTGTCAAGGTTCAAAACCATGACACGGTTGGATGACTTATCATCATCAGTCCATAAAATTCAAGTCTTCAAATTCTTCTATTCATAGGAAATTAGGTAAATTTGTCTTACAAAAGTTTTACAAAATGTCAAAAAAAGCAATACTGGCCATTCTTGACGGATGGGGATTGGGAACAAACCCTGACGTTTCTGCAATAGATAAAGCAAATACTCCATTCATAGACAGCTGTTACCAAAAATTTCCACATACTACGCTTGAAGCAAGTGGGTTGGCTGTTGGTCTGCCTGCCGGACAGATGGGGAATTCTGAAGTAGGACACATGAACCTGGGAGCCGGAAGAGTAGTATACCAAAATCTGGTGAAACTGAATATGGCAGTGGAAAACGGAACACTGGGTCAGGAAAAAGTGATTCAGGATGCTTTTGAATATGCCAAAAGAGAAAATAAAAAAATACACTTTATCGGATTGGTTTCCAATGGAGGAGTACACTCACATATCAATCACTTAAAAGGATTACTGACTGCTGCAAAAGAATTTGGATTGAATGAGAACGTTTTTGTTCATGCATTTACCGATGGTAGAGACTGTGATCCACACTCTGGATTTGGATTTATCGATGAGCTTCAAAAACATATGGAAGCAACTACAGGAAAGCTGGCAACAGTGGTAGGAAGATATTATGCCATGGACAGAGATAAAAGATGGGAGCGTGTAAAACTGGCTTATGATGCCCTTGTAGAAGGAGTAGGAGAGCCTGCAACAGATGCATTGGCAGCTATTAAAGCTTCTTATGATAATAATATTACCGATGAATTCCTGAAACCAATCATTCTAATGAACACTACTGCTACAGGAAATGTAGTACCGGTGGCAAAAATCATTGATAATGATGTGGTGATCTGTTTCAACTTCCGTACAGACAGAGGGAGAGAAATTACAGAAGTACTTTCTCAGAAAGATTTCCCGGAATATGATATGAAAAAGCTAAATCTTTATTATATCACATTAACGAATTATGATAAAACATTCCAGAATGTACAGGTTGTTTTTGATGAAAACGTATTAACGGAAACCATGGGTGAAATTCTTGAGAAAAATGGAAGAACCCAGATCAGAATCGCAGAAACTGAGAAATATCCGCACGTTACTTTCTTCTTTTCAGGAGGAAGAGAGGAAGAGTTTAAAGGCGAAAGAAGATTATTGTGCCCAAGCCCGAAAGATGTTCCTACTTACGATCTGAAGCCGGAAATGTCAGCATATGATATTACCAATGCTATTGTGCCGGAACTGGAACAGGGAACAGCTGATTTTGTTTGTTTAAATTTTGCCAATACAGACATGGTAGGGCATACAGGTGTTTTTGAAGCAGCTGTAAAAGCCGCTGAGGTGGTAGATCTGTGTATCGAAAAAGTAGCTACCGCTGCTTATGAAAACGGATATGCTGTTTTTATTCTTGCCGACCATGGAAACTCTGATGTCATGATGAATCCGGACGGAACTCCTAATACCCAGCATTCTACAAATCTGGTTCCTTTTATCGTTATGGATAAAGACCAAACCTGGAACTTAAAACCCGGAAAACTGGGAGATGTGGCACCTACCATTCTTAAAGTAATGGGAGTGGAAATACCAGATGCAATGACAGGAGATGTTTTGGTTAATTAATATGCAATAATATTGTTAAAAGAATGCCGTTATATCTCTATAGCGGCATTCTTTTTATGATTTATGTCAGATAAGGTATGACTTGCATACTTTATTATGCGCTAAATAATAAATAAATCATATCTTTGTAAATTAAAACTGAATAGTAAAATGTATCAAAAGCTTGTTAGGAAAGAAGTAATGGGATTATTGGAAAAGGAAGTAGGTTCTTTTCTTGATAAATTTTTAACGCCAATTGAAAAAATCTGGCAGCCTTCCGATTATTTACCAGATCCTTCAAGCGATGAATTTAAACACGACTTAGAAGAAATTCAGACTTTTGCCCGTGAAATGCCTTATGACCTTTTTGTAACACTAATCGGAGACTGTATCACAGAGGAAGCTCTTCCTTCGTATGAGTCTTGGTTGATGGGAGTTGACGGAATTAATCAGGAAGAAAGATTAGGCTGGTCCAATTGGGTAAGAGCATGGACTGCTGAGGAAAACAGACACGGAGATTTATTAAACAAATATCTTTATCTGTGCGGAAGAGTAAACATGAGAGAAGTTGAGATCACTACTCAATATCTTATCAATGACGGATTCGATTTGGGAACAAGTATGGACCCGTACAGAAACTTCATTTATACAAGCTTCCAGGAAACAGCTACCAATATTTCTCACAGAAGAGTAGGTACATTGGCTAAACAATCCGGAAACGGAAAATTAGCAAAAATGTGTGGAGTAATTGCTGCAGATGAAGCAAGACATGCTAAAGCATACAAACATTTCGTAGCAAAAATTCTTGAAGTAGACCCTTCAGAAATGATCCTTGCATTCGAAGATATGATGCGTAAGAAAATTGTAATGCCTGCTCACTTAATGAGACAGTCCGGACAAAAAGCTGGTGAACTTTGGGGACATTTCTCAGATGCAGCACAAAGATGTATGGTGTACACAGGTCAGGATTATATCAATATTATGAAGGACCTTTTAGATGAATGGAAAATTGAGCATGTAAAAGGACTTACAGAAAAAGCGGAAAAAGCTCAGGAATATCTGATGAAGCTTCCTGCAAGACTTCAGAAGATCACAGACCGGGTTTCTACTCCGGATCTTCAGTTCCAGTTTAGCTGGGTGAAAAGCTAATAAGATCTATATTATTATTTAAAATATAAAAGTAATTGAGTGCCTTTCTTTTGGGCACTCTTTTTATTTCTTATCTTTGCAAAGCTAAAAAAAGACAAAATGTTAAATAATAAAAAGATCGCTGTTGACTTTGACGGGACTATTGTTGATGATGCTTACCCGGCAATTGGTAAACCGAAAACTTTTGCATTCGAAACGTTGAAGAGACTTCAGGCTGAAGGATTCAGATTGATACTTTGGACATACAGACACGGAAAAACTTTAGATGAAGCGGTAGAATTCTGTAAAAAAAACGGAATAGAATTTTATTCTGTGAACTCAAGCTTCGAAGGAGAAGTTTTTGATCCTGAAAGTCAGTCCAGAAAATTAGATGCAGACTGGTTTATTGATGACAGAAATTTAGGAGGATTTCCAGGATGGGGTGAGATCTACAATATTATTCAGGAAAGAATAGAATTCCGTGTAGAAGGAAAAGAAGTTCTTGCTTATTCAAAACTTAAAAAAGAAAAGAAAAAAGGACTTTTCTGGTAAGATATAGAAGTTAGAAGCTAGATATTAGAGGTTAGTTTTTTAATATCAAATGCTTTTGGTCTTTTATAATTTATAATAGAAAGTTCTGTAGATGTTGGGAAGTAAAAATAAGCATAACGCTGTAATTTAGCTTCTAACATCTAACATCTAATATCTATATACAATGATTCAATTAAAAACGATAGACGAATTACGTCTCATGAAGGAGAGTGCCCGATTGGTTTCTAAAACATTGGGAATGTTGGCAAAAGAAATTAAACCAGGGATTACTACTTTATATTTAGATAAACTGGCTCATGATTTTATTAAAGATCACGGTGCTGAACCTGCATTCTTAGGGTATGGAGGATTTCCAAATTCTCTTTGTATCTCTCCGAATGAGCAGGTAGTTCATGGTTTTCCTAACAACGATGTAGTGAAAGAAGGAGATGTTCTTTCTGTTGACTGTGGAGTGATCCTTAATGGTTTCGTAGGAGATCATGCCTACACTTTTGAAATCGGGGAAGTAAAACCTGAGGTTAAAAAATTACTGCAGGTTACCAAAGAATCTTTATACAAAGGAATTGAGCAGGTTGTCAGAGGAAAGAGAATAGGAGATATCTCCCATGCAATCCAGGCACATTGTGAAAAAGAAGGATATGGAGTGGTAAGAGAGCTTGTAGGACACGGATTGGGAAGAAAAATGCACGAAGACCCACAGGTTCCTAACTACGGAAGACAAGGAAGCGGAAAAGTAATTAAAGACGGTTTGGCAATTGCTATTGAACCAATGGTGAATATGGGTACTGAAAAAGTAAAGTTCCATAATGACGGCTGGACGGTAACTACTTTAGATAATTTGCCATCTGCTCACTTCGAACATGATGTAGCAGTAATCAACGGTAAGCCGGTATTGCTTTCTACATTTGATTATGTATACGAAGCTTTAGGGATTGTAAGTGATGAAGAGAAGCAGTTCCAACTGGATTTTTAATGAAAAAGGTAACTAAGCTTTTACTGAATAAAATTCCACGTCCGATGCTTATCAAAATGAGCATCTGGGCAAGACCGCTTATTTATCAGTTTTTCAAAGGAGATCAATTTTTGGATCCCATTGATGGAAGATCTTACAGGAAATTCCTTCCCTATGGATATGGAAAACAAAGAGAAAATGCTCTTTCACCAGGAACTTTAAGCTTGGAGAGACACCGTCAGATGTGGCTCTATCTTCAGAATGAAACTGATTTTTTCATTAAAAATTATAAAGTACTGCATATCGCTCCCGAACAGGAATTTTTAAGAAAATTCAAGAGAATGAGTAACCTGAATTATATTTCGGCAGACTTATATTCTCCCATTGTAGATGTGAAAGCAGATATCCTGGATTTACCTTTTGAAAATGAAAGCTTTGATATTGTTTTCTGTAACCATGTTCTGGAACATATTGAAGACGATGCAAAAGCAATGAGCGAGCTCTACAGGGTAATGAAACCCGGTGGATGGGGAATTCTTCAGGTTCCGATGAAAAATTCATTGGAGAAAACCTATGAAGATTTTACCATTAAAGATCCAAAAGAACGTCAGAAACACTTCGGTCAGTATGATCACGTTCGTTGGTACGGAATGGATTATTTTGACCGCCTGAGAAAAGCAGGCTTTGAAATAGAACCCAACTTTTATTCCCAGAAATTCTCTGAAGAAGAAATTAAAAAATACGGACTAAGGCATAATGAAATTTTACCTGTAGTCTATAAAAAATAAAATAAAACCCGTTTCAACATTGAAGCGGGTTTTTATATGATGAAATGTTCTCTTTTATTCTTTGACAAAAGGATAGGACTTATAATTTTCTATCGTTATCATGTACTGCCCTTTCTGCAGACTGCTTGTATCAATCGAGGTTTTGTCGCTATGGGTTGTCGTTTCAAATACCAGTTTCCCTGATAAATCGTAGATCTTAAGAGGAAGGTTTCTCTCAATGTTTTCAAGATGTAAAACCTCTTTTACAGGGTTTGGATACGCTTTAAAGGTTTTCGCGGCTGCTTGAACTTCTTTAGTGCTCAGTTGTGGAGTATTGTTATAGTATATTTTGTTCCCTGAAGGATCTGTGATCGTAAGTGTTTTAATATTGCCATTATTTGTGATCTGATAGCTGTATATAGATCCGTAAGCTCCTAAAACATACGCATCACAGTTTTTCTGATCGTAGGCACGAACAGGTGCCGCATTTCCTCCGTTATAAAACAAAAGAGTACACGAGCTTGCTGTTTTGATGAGATTATTACCTCCGGGTATGACCCCGAAACTCATCATAGAGATGTTATAATATCTGGAGTTAATCACATAGCTTGTTCCTCCCGCAGAATTAAAGGTCGTTGCGGGAACTCCATTGTCAATCACAGGAGTATTGGTTGTTTGGCCGCCGCTGGTCACCATTTTAGAAATATACCAGTTGTTGGAAAGTAATTCGGAGGTTTGCTGGGCAGTTAATAAACTGCTTGCTAAAAGGAGTAAAATTTTTTTCATAGGTTAAAAAGTTTTCCGTAAAGATAAAAGAATTTCGTCCTTCTCAATTCCATCAGATTAAATAAAAATAGAAATGCAAAAACCGCCTTCAATACGAAGACGGTTCCATTTTTAAATATAGATAGAAGTTTATGCGCTTTTTAATGGGAGGAAGAGACAGCCTTTAATCCTACCACAGAACCAATAAGGGTTACAATAAAGAAAACTCTCCAAAAGCTTACTGGATCCTTAAAGAAAATAATTCCCATTAAGGCAGTTCCTACTGCTCCGATTCCTGTCCATACTGCATAAGCCGTACCGATAGGCAAGGTTTGAGTCGCTTTAATTAGCAAAAGCATACTGATGGTCATGGTGATCAGGAAACCGATATACCACAGGTACATTTCAGTTCCTGATGTTTCTTTTGCCTTTCCCAAGCATGATGCAAAGGCAACTTCAAATAATCCTGCAATAACTAATATGATCCAATTCATTTCTTAAATTTTTCTCCAGCAAATTTCAGCATTTAACGGGAGAAAAAATTTTACAATTGTTAAAAAATGAAATTAAAGAAAGGGAGATGGGAGCAGGAAGAATGAAGATGGAGACTGGAAGATGGAAGAAAAGACAACGGTCATATCAATAGGAGCAGACTTTAGTCCGCTTTCAATATGAGTAATCATTCCATTGGCTTTAGCCAAAACATAAACTAGGAAATCATAGAATTTTTAAATCTTTCAATCCTTAAATCTTTCAATTAAAATCTACTTGATTTCCGCCCGTATCCTGCTTAAACTCACCTGCGTAATCCCAAGATAAGACGCAATATAACCGAGCTGAACTCTTTTAAGCAAGTCCGGCTGGTAAGTGATGATGTCTTTGTAACGCTCCAGAGAAGTTTTGAACTGTCTGGAAATAATGAGTTCTTCAGATTTTATCATCTCAGCTTCTGCCAGTTTTCTTCCCCAATTAGCAATATGAATATCTTCATTAAACAGTTTTCTGAGACTTTCTGTTTCCATTCTGTAAAGATCGCAGTCTTCCAGTAATTCGATGCTTTCATAGCCTGGTTTGTCTTCTACATAGCTTTTCATGGAAAGAATACATTGTCCTTCACTCCCGAACCAGAAGGTAATATCATTATCAGAAGTTGAAGAATAGGCGCGCGCAATCCCTTTTCTTATAAAATAAAGATAAGGAATCACTTTATCGGCTTCCATCAGGCAAAAGCCTTTAGGGTGCGAAACTTCAGTGATGTGTTCTTTTAAACTGTTTTTTGATGTTTCAGGAAGAAGGTAAACCTGGTCAAGAATCTGGTCTATATTCATAAAGATGAATTCTAATATTCAAAAATATCAGTTTTAGGTAATGCAATACAAAATAATCCTATGTTTTTTTGCAATCTTGTAATGACATGAGCATGGTAACAGCTTTTAATTTTCTTTTATTACAGCCATTTAAGGCTGTATAACTCTCTTTTTTCTTTTAAATATTGAGATTAACCGTAAAGACCAATTTTGTTTTACTAACTTTGCAGTTCGTAATATTATTTTTATGCACAAAGCTGGATTTGTAAATATAGTTGGAAAGCCCAATGCGGGAAAATCGACCTTGCTAAACCAATTAATGGGTGAGAAATTGGCGATTGTAACGCAGAAAGCTCAGACAACCCGTCACAGAATTTTTGGTATTTATAATGAAGATGATCTTCAGATCGTATTTTCTGATACTCCCGGAGTATTGGATCCAAAATACGGATTGCAGGAAAAAATGATGGATTTTGTAAAGGACTCTCTGCAGGATGCCGATGTGTTCCTGTTTATTGTAGATGTTACCGATAAAGCAGAACCTTCAGAATTTTTAATTGATAAATTGAATAAAATTCCTGTACCCGTTCTTCTTTTATTAAATAAAGTAGACCAGACTGATCAGGCAGGTCTTGAAAAATTAGTAGAAGACTGGCACAATAGAATTCCAAAGGCTGAGATTCTGCCTATCTCTGCGTTAAATGCTTTCAATACAGAAGTTATTTTACCAAAAATAAAATCTTTACTTCCTGAAAACCCACCTTACTACGATAAAGATCAGTACACTGATAAGCCTGAAAGATTTTTTGTAAACGAGGCAATTCGTGAGAAAATCCTTCTGAATTATGATAAAGAAATTCCATACTCTGTGGAAGTGGTGACTGAACAGTTCAAGGAAAAAGAAGGGATTATCTTTATAGACTCTATTATTTATGTAGAAAGAGATACTCAAAAGGGAATTATTATCGGGCACAAAGGAGAAGCCATCAAAAAAGTAGGAACTGAAGCAAGATTGGATCTTGAGAAATTCTTTACCAAAAAAATTCATTTAAACTTATTTGTAAAAGTGAAAAAAGATTGGAGAAAGAACGACAGAGATCTTAAAAATTTCGGTTACCGATAAACTAAAACAGCCGGAATCCCGTTGTATTAAAAGATTTTTATTACCTTAGTATAAATTTTTTAGTAAATGAACTATAATAATTCAAATTCAAGCTCAATACTTAAAGATATTATTTTATTAGTTGTGAGAGTGTTTGTAGGTTTTGCAATGCTTTCTCATGGTTTTCCAAAGCTTCAGATGCTGTTGGCAGGAGGTAAAATCGAGTTTTTCGATTTTATGGGTCTTGGTCCTCAGATATCACTGATTCTTACCGTTTTTGCTGAATTTGTGTGTTCAATACTCCTTATATTAGGACTTTTCACAAGAGTTTCTTTAGGATTTCTGATCTTTACAATGATCATTGCCGGCTTTGTTGTACATGGTGCAGACCCTTTTGAAAAAAGAGAAATGAGCCTTATTTATCTTTCTGTTTATCTTTTGCTCATCGTGATCGGAGCTGGAAAAGTTTCGGTAGATCATATGATTGAAAGAAGAAAAAGAGCTTCAGACTGGTAATTTTACAATAAGAACAATACAATATAAAAGAAAGGCACTTCAAAAAATGAAGTGCCTTTCTTTATTAATAATTACAGTTAGGTAAGCATTCCCAGATCAGATTTCCGTTTTCGTCTCTTACTCTGCAAGCCATAAATCCCGGATCACATAATGGAGCACTTCCTCCCATAACGGTCTTTAGATTTTTCTTCGTTAATTTTCTTAAATTTTTCATATTATTTTAATTTGTAAGATAAATGTAATGAAAAAATAAATATGACACCAAAAAGAGTCTTATTTTTTAATGTTAAAATTCTTTTAAATTCACTACATTCGTAAAAAATGAATTTATATGAAGATAAAACTGACTATTTGCCTTTTGGCATTTCTCAATTTTTATGATGCACAGGAAAATATTACGTATCAGAAACCTTCTGCTGAGATTTTAAAACTGGCAGATTATCAAAGACCTCCAAGTGTTCTGATGAACAGCAAAAAAGACTGGGTGGTTTTCACGTACCGTCCAACATATAAAACACTCGAAGATCTCAGTCAGAATGAAATGAAGCTTGGTGGACTTAGAATCAATCCGGTTACTAATATTTCAAGCAGTATCACTTATTCTAATGATCTGAAGATCAGAAAAATTAACGATAAAAATGAAATTCAGGTAAAAAACCTGCCTTCCAATCCCAAAATTGGCTATGTTTCATTTTCTCCGGATGAAAAGAAACTGGCTTTTACCAATACTACCAATAAAGGTGTAGAACTTTGGATTGTAGATATGGAAACGGCTTCTGCCAAAAAAATTACAGCGGATAATCTGAATGCCAATTTAGGAATGCCTTATGTGTGGTATAATGATTCTCAAAGCTTATTGATCAGAGCAATTCCACAAAACAGAGCTGCGCTTATTGATGCAAGCAAAGATCTTCCTACAGGACCTATTGTTTCAACAGCAGATGGTAAAGTTTCCCAGAACAGAACCTACCAGGATCTTTTGAAAAATCCTCAGGATGAAAAAAACTTTGAAACCCTTACGGCTTCTGAAATTTATACTGTAGATCTTACCGGTAATCTTAAGAAACTGAAAGATCAGGATATGTATGCCGGCTTAAGTTTTTCTCCGGACGGGAATTATCTGATGGCTACACTGATCAAAAAACCATTTTCCTATATCGTTCCACTTAACCGATTTCCATCCACAACAGTAGTGTATGATATGAAAGGAAATACCGTGAAAACAGTAAATGATGTTCCTTTGAATGAAATCATGCCGAAAGGATTCTCATCGGTAAGAACCGGAAAAAGAGATATGGCATGGAGAAGTGATGCGCCTGCAACTCTTACTTATGCCGAAGCTTTAGATGGAGGAGACCAGTCTAAAACAGCAGAATACAGAGACGAGGTATTTACTTGGGAAGCTCCGTTTACAGCAGCTCCTAAATCTTTCTTCAAAACAAGACAAAGATATGATGATGTAGTTTGGACTAATGATCATTATGCTATTGTTTCTGAAGGCTGGTATGATACCAGAAATACAAAATCTTACCTGATAGATACTAATAACGGGGAATCTAAAGTTTTCGATGATAGAAATTATCAGGATGTTTACAGTGATCCGGGGAATTTTAATACAACAAAAAATCAGTACGGAAGATATGTTATCGACATGAAAGGAGGAAAAGCCTACCTGATTGGAGCTGGATTCACCAAAGACGGACAGCATCCTTTTATCGATGAAATGGATGTAAAATCCCTGAAAAAGAAAAGACTTTACACTTCGAATATAAAGAATGGTAAAGAAGAAATTATTGATATTCTTAATGCTTCAAAAGGAGAAATTCTTACCATTCAACAATCGCCGAGCATTTATCCTAATTACTTCAAAAAGAATATTAAATCTAATAAAGCAGAAGCTGTAACCACCTTTGCAAACCCTTTTGAAAGTATTAAAGACGTTTATAAAGAAGTGATTACGTACAAGAGAAATGATGGTGTTACCTTAACCGGAACCCTTTATCTTCCTGCTAATTATGACAGAAAAACGAAGAAAGAAAAGCTTCCTTTGCTAATTTGGGCTTATCCTACAGAGTATAAAGATAAAAATACAGCAGGGCAGAACACTCAGAACCCGAACGATTTTACATTCCCATACTACGGATCTTTTGTATACTGGACAACAAAAGGGTACGCTGTTCTTGATGATGCCGCTTTCCCGATTATTGGTGAAGGAAAAACAGAGCCTAATGACTCTTTTATTCCACAGTTGGTAGCCAATGCTGCTGCTGCCATTGATGCTGTTGATCATCTGGGATATATTGACAAAAAGAAAGTCGCAGTAGGCGGGCATTCTTATGGTGCATTTATGACTGCAAACCTTTTGACACATTCTAACCTTTTTGCATGTGGAATTGCAAGAAGTGGTGCTTACAACAGAACGTTGACGCCATTCGGATTCCAGAGCGAGCAGAGAAACTATTGGGATGTTCCGGAGATTTACAATACAATGTCCCCATTCATGCATGCAGACAAAATGAAAACGCCTCTTCTTCTGATTCATGGTGATGCGGATAACAATCCGGGAACATTTACTTTGCAGACTGAAAGATACTTCCAGGCATTGAAAAACCTTGGAGCTCCGGTAAAAATGGTTCTTCTTCCAAAAGAAGCCCACGGATACCAGGCGAAAGAAAATATCTTACATCTTTTATGGGAGCAGGATCAGTTCCTTGAAAAATGTTTGAAGAAATAAATAACAAAAGAGACTGCTTGTAATAAGCAGTCTTTTTTTTTGATTAAAAAATATAATAAGGAAATAAAAGATAGTAAATAAAACTTTATAGAATAGCACTAGGCTTTTCCTTAAAGCGAAGCTCATCTTAATAATCTTACTTTCTTAACAGACCTTAATGGTTTAAATATTAAAGATGCTTTAAGATTTCATCAACACTCTTAAGCTCCATAAAATTCGGATGCTCCAGGTTAACTTCATGCTGTTCATGAGTCCATGTGACATGATAAGGAATATGGGCGGCAAAACCTCCAATTTCCAGCACTGGTAAAATATCTGATTTTATAGAATTGCCAAGCATTAAAAAATTTTCAGGTTGACAATCCAGATGTTTCAGAAGTTTTTTATAATCATTTTCTTTTTTATCACTCATGATTTCAATGTGATGGAAATAGTCCTGTAACCCTGAATTTTTTAATTTACGCTCCTGATCCAGAAGATCTCCCTTTGTCGCGACAACCAGTCGGTATTTTCCCTTTAAGCTTTCAAGGGTTTCTGTAACCCCATCCAACAGTTCAATAGGTTTCTGAAGAAGATCCTGACCCAGCTGAATCGCTTTATTCACTAATTCTAATGACGCCGTATTATTGGAAACTCTGCCAATAGTTTCAATCATGCAAAGCATAAATCCTTTTACTCCATACCCATACAAATGAAGATTCTGCATTTCCGTTTTAAATAGTTCCTGTGACACAGAATGTTGCGGAAGATAATCTTCAAGCAGCATACAGAATTCTTTTTCTGCCTCCTGAAAATAAGGTTCGTTGATCCAAAGGGTATCATCAGCATCAAAGGCAATCGTGGTAATATGATTATTCATTTTTGTTTTGTAATTTCCTGGTGTCAAAATTCAGTATAAAAACTCAATAAACAAAGGACATTTGTCCCGAACACCTATGTTACGAACAAATCAGGAATTTCTAAAGTATTTCGAAGAACTTTACATGAAGCAGGAGGGTAGAGAAGAGGTGATAGTAAAGGATTTCTCCCGGGAAGAAAATATATTGATACAGCATCAGCCACTGTCAAAGGTTATGTTGATTAAAGAAGGTGTTGCCAAATGTTATCTTACTGAAGAAAACGGAAAAGAATATATTGTCGAATTTCTGGGAAATGGGGAAATCCTTGGAGAAGTAGAATTGATGAAGAATATCAGCTGTTTATGTGGAGTAAAAGCAGTCTCTGAGGTGACCGTTTATGAAGTCAATGTTTTCTATTTCAAATCTTTGATTAAAAATGATCTCGCTCTTAACCATTTATTATTGGATTCGTTTGCGGAAAGAATTATCAATACTTCCAGCAGGGCATCTTATCAACAGCTTTATACGGTAGAACATACTGTAACACAATTACTGAACATGCAGTCAAAGCAAGGTATTCAGATTTCTAAAGAAGATATGGCTGCCTATCTTGGTATTACAGTGAGAAGTTTGAATAGAATCTTAAAGGATTTGAAATAATTTCGTTGACAAGCAAAAAGATGTAAAGATTTTCTCGATGCTTATTTATAATTTTAAACATCATTCTTTTGTTGGAAAATCGCAAAGATGCAAAGTTTTTTTAATCCCTATTTATAATTTTAAGGCACAAGAAGATCAAAGATTTTCAGCAAGCGATGACTATGAATTTTTCTGCAAGTTGCGGAAACTGTGCTAGCCCATTTTTAATTAGAATTTGCTTAATTAAAAGAATCTTCAAGTGATTAAAAAATAACCGGTATTCAATTTTATCGAAGATAAAATCTTTGTGCCTTAAAATATTTGATCTTCAAATTCCATTGCGTCTTTGCGTATATCAAAAAAGTTTCGTTTTTTTTTTTTTTTTTAACTAATGATATTTTGATGTGTTTTTAAGGGGTGTTTTGTTTTAAATATTAATATTTAATAATTTAAGTATTGATTTTGATGGGGTGTTTTTGAAATTTAGTATTTTTGTGTAAAATTAAGTCGAATATTCGTCAAATGGAAAAATTAAAGTTCAGAAATGCTGAATTGGCAGATTTAAATAGAATTGTAGCCATTTATAATTCAACAATAGCCTCCAGGATGGTGACTGCAGATATGGAAGAAGTTTCTGTAGAAAGCAAACTAAAATGGTTTGAGGAACACAATCCTCAGACAAGACCACTTTGGGTAGTTGAAGATGAGCAGAATGAAACCGTAGGGTGGGTGAGCTTCAGTTCATTCCATGAAAGAGCGGCATACAATGGAACGGTAGAAGTAAGCATTTATCTGGATGAAACCTGCAGAGGAAAAGGATATGGAAAAACTATTCTTCAGTATTGTATTGATAACGCTGGAAAGTTTGGGGTAAAAAACCTTGTAGCTCTTATTTTTCTTCATAATGAGCCCAGTTTGAAGCTGTTCAGATACTTCGGCTTTGAGGATTGGGGAAGCCTTCCTAATGTAGCAATCCTGGATGGTGTGGAGAGAAGTCTGAAGATTTTAGGGAAGAGAATAGATTAATGCGCTTATAGTGCTTAACCAGTAAGATATGTGAGAAAGTATAAAGATGCTGGTTTGCATTTGAAACACTTTTAATTGTATTCTTTAGAGCTACTTTGTTCTTATTCCTGATAATATATATTAATAATTTTAGTTCTCCAGTTTTGCATTTGTTTTATAATTTTCTCAAGATCTTTTTGAGGGTTTAATGCAATAATACCATTGTACACAGGGTAATCATGAATATTTAAATTATAATGACTTAAAGCTTTTTGCGGAAACTCCAACTCATTTTTTATATACTTCGCCAGAATAAAAATCAATGAAATATTGGGCTCGGAATAGTAGAGTTGAGAGTTGTCCTCTTCGTTAACGAGTTTATAATCCTCTATGGTTGTTTTTAGATAGTGTTCAAAAGCGAGAATTGCTAGATTATATATTGATTCATATTCATATTTTTCATCTATCGTTCCCCACCAGTCAATACCTTGTTCCTCACATCTCAGATATACCAAAGCATCGTTTAATCCTTTGATAATGATTTGCAGTCTGGATGCTGCCATATCAAAATTAATTGAAGAACTCCGAAGTTGTTCAATAGTTAAATCCATCAGTTTTTTATTATTTCATCATTGCTAAATTAAAAATAATAAAATTCAATAAAAAACGCAGAGCTAAAAAACTCTGCGTCAATATGTACTTATATTTTT
Organism: Chryseobacterium sp. CFS2; assembly: GCF_036543225.1. NCBI lineage: Bacteria > Pseudomonadati > Bacteroidota > Flavobacteriia > Flavobacteriales > Weeksellaceae > Chryseobacterium > Chryseobacterium sp. CFS2. The sequence goes on along the minus strand of NZ_JAZHQU010000003.1, from coordinate 637,409 downwards.
ATTTATGAATTCTGCTTAATTCTTTTCGCAGACATATTCAGGAATCGTTTCACCAGGAAAACGGCTGATACGGTCAGACCTAATCCAAGTGCGATCCACATTCCGAAAGCTCCCATTTCCAAGGTTACACAGAAGAAATACCCCAAAGGAATGGTAATTACCCAATAAGCAATAAAGGTATAGATAGATGGAATTTTCACATCCTGAAGCCCTCTCAGCATTCCTAATGCTGTCACCTGAATTCCGTCAGAAAGCTGGAATAAAGCTGCAATGACCATAAGTTTTGCGGCCAGTGTAATGACTTCCACTTCTTCTTTTTTCGTGAAGAATGTAGGGAGTATATTTCTTCCTAGAATAAATACCAATCCACAGATACACATGAAAATAAAAGCAATCTTCAGGTTGTTGACTCCTACTTTTCTCAGTTCCACAAAGTTCTGTTCACCCACTTTTCTTCCGATCATTACTGTAGAAGCAACACTAAACCCAACGCATAGGTTGAAGGTGAAGGAAGCCATACTTAAAGCGATCTGGTGAGAAGCAATATCATGAGCAGAAATTAGTCCGCAGATAAATGCAGCCCCGGCAAATGCTGTTACTTCAAAGAACATCTGTAAAGCTGTAGGCAAACCAAGTCTTACCATTTTATCAAACATTTGCTTTGAGAAATCCTGAATTTTTAAAGAAAAATCCTTGATATAGCGTCTTGTTCTTTTTTCTTTAAGCAATACAAAATACAGGAAAACCACCATGAAAACTCTGGAAATCAAGGTTGCTAAAGCAGATCCTTGTACACCCATTGCAGGTATTCCCCAAAGTCCTTTGATAAAGACATAGTTTAATGCAATATTGATGATATTGGCAATAATGGTAGCTTTCGTAACACCAATGGTATAAGACAGTCCTTCAGAAACTTCACGAAGTGTCTGGAATGCCATGAACGGAATCATACTGATCACCATTATACTTAAAAATCCTACGGTATCAGGAATGATCTTGGCGGGTTGTCCGGAGTGATAGAGTAGTGGCATTCCCAAAAGTAGAACCACCATAAGGATAATCCCAACAGACATATTGATAATGAAACCGTGGCTGAATACGGAATTAATCGTAGCATGATCCTCTTTTGAGTGTGCTTCCGAAACCAATGGCGGGATTGCAAATGAAAAGCCCAGGGCTAATACAAATATGGAGAAAAACACAGCGTTACCCAATGAAACGGATGCCAGTGCATCGGCACCCAAAAGTTTTCCGACAATAATATTATCGAATAAATTTACTGAAACCTGCCCTACCTGGGTAAGCATCACAGGCAGAGCCAAAGTCAGGCATTCTTTTGTATAGTTTTTATTTAAAAAGTTCATAATATTTTAAGATTCATATAGTTTATAATTCAAATAGGGGCAAAAAAAAATTTGCAGTGGTAACACTGCAAATTTTTATATATGGTAAATAATAACTTTATTATTTCCTTACAAAACTTGCAACGTCACCTTCAGAAACAGTGTTTCCACCAAGAATAATCAATCTTTCCACAACATTTCTTAATTCCCTGATATTTCCAGTCCATGAAAGAGCTTTTAAAGCATCAATAGCTTTATCGTCAAATTTTTTCGTAGCTGTACCATGCTCATCAGCAATCATACCTGAAAAATGTTCAACCAGCAATTTGATATCCTCTTTTCTTTCATCCAAAGGCGGAACATAAATTTCAATTACAGAAAGTCTGTGGTAAAGGTCTTCTCTGAATTTTCCTTCCTCAATTTCTTTCTGCATATTCTTATTGGTTGCCGCAATTACTCTTACGTCAACTTTAATTTCTTTATCACTTCCTACAGGAGAAACTTTGCTTTCCTGAAGGGCTCTCAATACCTTAGCCTGAGCGATAAGACTCATGTCTCCAATCTCGTCAAGGAAGATTGTACCATTATTAGCCTGTTCAAATTTTCCCTGCTTATCTTTAATAGCACCTGTAAAAGATCCTTTTACGTGTCCGAAAAGTTCAGACTCAATAAGTTCAGATGGAATAGCCGCACAGTTTACCTCTACCATAGGACCTCTTGCACGCTCACTTTGATTATGAATTGCATGGGCTACCAATTCCTTTCCGGCACCGTTAGGCCCGGTGATTAGAACTCTGGCGTCAGAAACTGCTACTTTTTCGATCATATCCTGAATCTTTTGGAGAGCAGGAGAGGTACCAATCATCTGGTATTTTTTACTTACTTTTTTCTTTAAGGTTTTATTTTCAGTCTGAAGATTTTTGTTTTCTTTCTTCAGAGTTTCTTTAACCAATGCATTTTTCACACTTGTAATAAGTCTGTTGATATCAATTGGTTTGGAAATAAAATCGTATGCACCGTCCTTCAAACAGGAAACAGCAGAATCAATATCTGCGTGGCCTGAAATCATGATAAAAGTAGTTTCTGGTTTTAATGCAAGACTTTGCTTCAACAGTTCGGTTCCTGAAAGTTTAGGCATCTTGATATCAGAAATCACCAAAGCGAAATCTTCTTTTTCTACCTGTTTGTAACCTTCAAGGCCGTCTTCGGCGATAACAAATTCATAATCGGTTAGTTCATCCGAAAGAATACTGTGAAGTACTCCCGAGATTGCTTTTTCGTCTTCTACTATAAGGATTTTTTGCATAGTTGCAAATTTAAATTTTTTGTTTCAATTATTAGCAAAAACTGTACCTAAATATTCTATTTTGAGTAGTCTCTTCTCCCAAAAATCGCAGATCCAACCCTCACAGAGTTAGCACCACACTCGATCGCTATAGGGAAATCATCGCTCATTCCCATTGATAAGGTGTTTACAGTTTTTAATTGATTTAATTCGTCAAAAAGACTCTTCAAGGTTAAAAATTCATTTCTTACCTGCTGCTTATCATCCGTGAATGTTGCCATTCCCATTAAGCCGGTAATTTCAACATGGGGAAACTTACCTTCAAGATATTGCTGGTAAGCATCTTTAGCCTCAGAAATTTCAAATCCGAATTTACTTTCTTCTGCGGCAATTTTTACCTGTAAAAGAACTTTAATGACTCTGTTTTTCTTTCCTGCTTCTTTGTTGATTTCTGTCAATAATTTTTCGGAATCCACACTTTGTACGGTATCTATGAAAGGAGCTATGTATTTTACTTTATTGGTTTGTAAATGACCAATCAGGTGCCATTGGATATCCTGAGGAAGCAGCGGTGCTTTCTCCATCAGTTCCTGTACTTTATTCTCTCCAAAAACTTTTTGTCCGAGATCATACACTTCCTGAACTGCAGAAGCCGGATGTGTTTTCGAAACAGCAACCAGCTGAACACCGGATGGCAGCTGATCTTTTATAGCGTTGTAATTTTCTTTAATACTCATAGATGCAAATTTCCGAAATTTCCCTGACAGTTCCCAGTCATGAATACATTTCCCTTATACTTTTACAGTGAAATTAATTCAAAACCTCATTAATTTTAGGATACTGAGAAATTTTTCTGAAAACAAACTTGTTGCTTCTCTGTAGCTTTTCAATAAACAGATCCAGCTCGTTGATAGAGTCCGCATCTCTCAGATATTGGTCATGGGTAAGGAAAACAAGGTGTCTGGAAGTTTTCTCAAGGTCGTTTAAGAAAATACTGTCCACTTTCTTGATCATGGCTTCATGGCTTCCTTTCAAAGTCATTTTCTGGGAAGGTCTCCATTCGAGATCCCAGCCGATGACTTTATAACCTGCTTTCTTAAGGCCATCTGCTGCTGCAGTAGAACTTTTGATATCAGTTACGTTAATATTGTTGAGTCTCCAGATATTTCTTCCGGGAGTTCTTGCTATTTTATCAGTAAGCTTCAGACTGTCTTTGGCGATATCAAAATCATGGACTACTGATTCAGCATTTTTATAAAAATCTGTGTATTTGTTGTGGGCATGACTAAAGCTATGGTTGGCAAGTTCTACAAGAGGGTTTTGCTTCAGCAGCAGCAGATCATCTTTCTGTTTTTTGCTTCCGTAGGCATGTTTTCCTACCAGAAAGGCGGTTGCACAAACATTTCTTTTGTCCAGGATTTTTAAAAGATTTTCGGTCCCCTGATTGGGGCCGTCATCGAAGGTAAGGTAGATCACTCTTTTATCCGGGTCTACACTTTCATCATCCATTTTAGGGACTATTTCTGCGGAAGGATGTTCCTGTGAACTGACGACGGGGTCGTTATTCACTTCATTTTTAAAATTACAGCTATACAATAAAGCCGAAGTTGCACTCATCAATGCAAACATCCCGAGAAAAGTCGCATTTTTTGACTTTCCCGCAAAAATTTTTCTCATAAAGATAATGGAATTTCAATTGTTAAAAATCGTTAAAAATAACAATTGAAAGTTAACAAATTATATGCCATGCTGTGCAGTTTATTTTCTTTTTAAGTTTATTTTAAGAACTTTATTTTAAAGGCGATTTCCAATAAGAATTGAATTGTAACCTTATGATTTTGTTTTCCTTATTTTTTAACATTTATAAATGTGAAACTAATAGTTTTTCTCTATATATGTTGATGTTTTAATATTCTTCATTGAATGGAGAATTATTTTATTTTAACAAAAAAAAAGATAATTTTTATAGCGTCTTTATTTTAAGATGCTTTTTAAATACAGGGAATTTTTAATAGCTGCTATTCCCCAGGTATTATTGAAGAAAATAAATGAGGTTTGCGTGGTATTTTTAATCTTTTCAGCCAGTGCATCCATAAAATCTTTAGTATATTCTGATTTGTAAAGAACAGGTTTCCCGTGAAGTCTGTAATAAAGTATCTCCGAATGATTAATAATAAGGTCTTCGGGAAGATTGCCGGGAAAACTTACACCTGAGAAAATAATATTATGTTTTTTTAAAAGATCAAATACTTCTTTTTGCCACCATGAGTTGTGTCGGAATTCAATGACGTTCAGGAATCTATGATCCATATTGTCCATGATCCGCTCTGTATTTTCTGCTGTGTTTTTAAAGGAAGGAGGAAGTTGATATAGGAATCCGGAAAGTTTATCCTTCAGACCGTTCTGAATATGGTCGCAGAATAGAGCAATCTCATCTTTGGAATTTTCAAGCCGGTTTTGATGGGTGATGGCTTTTGGGATTTTAATGAAGAATCTGAAATCATCAGGGGTTTCATCATACCATTTCAATAATGTTTTTGAAGTTGGTTTTCTATAAAATGTAGAATTGATTTCTACAGCATTGAACGTTGTTGAATATAAAGAAAGAAAATCTTTACTTTGGGCATTTTCAGGATATAAAGACCCTTTCCAGTCATTATTATAAAATCCCGAACATCCTATGTAAAGATTTTCTTTTGTCATAATGTTATTTTATATCCAGATTCACGGAGTTGAGCCTCAATGAATTCAGTATCACAGACAAGGAACTGAAGCTCATTGCTGCAGCTGCTATCATGGGTGATAAAAGAATTCCAAAGAATGGATACAATAATCCTGCCGCAACCGGAACTCCCAAAACATTATAAATGAATGCAAAGAACAGGTTTTCTTTAATGTTTTTGAGAAGCTTTTCACTCAGTAACTTTGCTTTTGCAACGCCTAAGATATCTCCTTTTAATAAAGTGATCTCAGCACTTTCAATGGCAACATCTGTTCCTGTTCCCATAGCAATTCCCACATCGGATTGGGCTAGGGCAGGAGAGTCATTGATGCCATCTCCGGTCATGGCTACTATTTTACCCTGTTGTTGTAGTTTTTTTACCTCGTTGAGCTTATCTTCAGGAAGGCAGTTGGCTTTGAAATGTTTAATTCCTAATTCATCTGCAACAGCTTTTGCAGTATGTTCATTGTCTCCTGTCATCATGATGACGTCTATTCCTTCACTCATCAGCTGTTTCACTGCTTTTTTAGAACTTTCTTTGATTTTATCTGTAAAGCTTATGAATCCAAGCACCTGCTGATCCTGTGCGATGTAAGAAATTGTATGTGCCTTTGACTGTACTTCTACAGCTTTCCTTTTTACGTTTTCGGGAATTGTAATCTGATGGGAGGTCAACAGGCTTTCATTTCCTAAGTAAGCAGTCTTATTATTGATTTTTCCTTTTACTCCTTTTCCGGAAATGTTTTCAAACTGATCTACCTTTTCAGCAGTAAGATTCTCTTCCTTTGCTCTTTTTATAACGGCATTGGAAAGTGGATGTTCAGAATTCTGATTCAAAGAAAAAGCAAGCTGTAAAATCTGATGCTGATCACCATTTACGGTTTCAATGTGTTCTACTGAAGGTTTTCCTTCCGTTAAGGTTCCTGTTTTATCAGTGATCAGGACATTCACTTTATTCATTTGTTCAAGAGCTTCTGCATTCTTGATCAGGATTCCGTTTTTAGCACCTTTCCCGATTCCTACCATTAAAGACATGGGAGTGGCGAGCCCAAGGGCACAGGGACATGCTACAATTAAAACTGCCACAGCATTCACAAAGGCAAATAAACTTCTTTTTCCTTCCGGACCGAAAAACTGCCACAGAATAAAAGTAAGGGCAGCGATAAGGATGACCACAGGAACAAAAACTTTTGAAACTTTGTCAGTAAGCTTCTGGATTGGAGCTTTGCTGCGGCTCGCTTCATTGACCATTTTAATGATTTGTGAAAGCAGGGTTTCATCACCTACTTTTTCCGCCTTCATAATGAATACCTGATTGCCGTTTAGGGTTCCGGAAGACACTTTATCATCTACATTTTTTTCAACAGGAATAGGTTCTCCTGTGATCATACTTTCGTCAACAATAGAATTACCTTCAATGATTTTTCCGTCTACCGGAATTTTTTCACCAGGTTTTACTTTTAATAAATCTCCTATTTTTACCTGAGAAAGCAGAACTTTCTTTTCTTCACCATTTACGATAAGATTGGCTTCATCGGGAGAAAGATTCATCAATTCTTTAATGGCATTTCCCGTTTTTTTATGAGCTGCTGCCTCCATCAATTGCCCTAAAATAACAAGGGTTAAAATTACACAGACCGCTTCAAAATATAAAGGAATTTCATGATTATGGCCACGAATTTCATGTGGAATGATATCTGGGAAAATTAATGCTACAATACTGAAAATAAATGCTGCAGCTACACCCAGAGCAATAAGACTGAACATGTTAAGATTCCAGGTTTTAAAAGAAACCCAACCTCTTTTTAACAGAAACCAGCCTGAATAAAAAATCACCGGAAGCGTTAAAGCAAGTTCAATAAATCCCTGAACCTGATGGGAAAAAGGGAAATTGATAAACATTCCACCCATGGAAAGAATAAAAACGGGAATGGTAAATGCTAATGAAGTAATGAATTTCCTTTTTAATAGAGTATAAGTTTCATCTTCTTCATCTTCACCACTATCTGGCATTCTTACGAGATCCATCCCACAGATCGGGCAGTCTCCGGGTTCATCACGGATGATTTCCGGGTGCATAGGACAAGTGTATTTTGCAGTTTTCTTTTCGGGATACTTTACAAGATCCATTCCGCAAACTGGGCATCCTACATTGGAATCGTAGGTTTTATCACCTTCACAATACATCGGGCAGTAATATCTGCCTGCCATTTCATCAGTTACTTTCGGAGCTTCATGATTGTGACTATGATTATGATCATGATGAGAGTGGGAATGAGAATGATGTTGATGCGAACCGGCTTTTTGTACAAGCTCTTCCGTGATGGGTTCTAAATGCATGTGGCAAACCGGGCAATCTCCTTTTTCATCGTACACTTTATTTCCTTCACAAAACATAGGACAATAGTGTTTTCCGATACTGTCTTTAAAGTTTTCCGGAAGATGGGTTGAGGAATAGGTCGGTTTGTGATTAGGGTCTTTGGCCAGTTTTTCTTCAATAGGAACCAGATACATTTTGCAGACAGGACATCTTTCGCCCTGTTTGAAATATACTTTATCTCCTTCGCACTCCATTGGGCAATAGTATACTGAAGACGGAGATACGCGATCCTGAGGTTTTACAAAGGTTGTCTCAGGATGATTGGGATCTTCAAGTCTATATTTTCCTATTTCTGCCAAAGCATCATTTAAAACTGAAAGTTTTACTCCATGCTCAGAAGTGATTGTTGCGGTATTGGTTTCCAGATTTACATCGGCGGTAACCCCATCAACACTGTTCAGTTGATTTGAAATTTTTTTCTGGCAGCCGGAACAGGTCATTCCGAGTATTTTATACTGTTGGTCCATGATTCTTAAATTTATAGTACAAATTTCCAAAATGGAAAACTAAGGCTGTTATAAATTTAAGGATAATAGTTATAAAATTAGGTGGAGTGAAAGAGTTTGAGGGTGGGAGAGTATAAGGGTTTGAGGATTTGAGTGTTTGTAAGTGTGATTGGAATATTTAATTCCGTTACCCGTAAACGCTCAAACTCTCAAACGTATTAAAGATTGTCAAGCGCTTTGCGATGGTGTTCTTTAAGTTTTTTAAACTCTGTGGGAGTGAATCCTGTTACATTACGGAATTGGGTAGAAAGATGCTGCACACTTTTATAACCAAGTTTTCCCGCAATTTCGGTAAGGTTGAATTCATTATATAGAAGAAGTTCTTTTACCTTTTCAATTTTCTGAAGGATGAAGAACTGCTCTAAGGTGATATTTTCGTTTTGTGAAAACGTTTTTGAAAGAGAACTGTAGTCTTTATGGAGTTTTGAGCTTAGAAATTCCGAAAGCAGAAAGTCTTCAGCAATATCAAGGTCAGTGATTTTTGCAATAATCAGGTTTTTGATTTTTTCAACAACCTGATGTGCGGAATCCATGATTCTTTCAAAACCCGTATCAAGCAGTTCTTTTTCTATGATCTGCATTTTTTCAGGAGAAATTTCAAATTCTGTTTCTGCTTCACCTAATAAAACGGCAGTTGTTTTTACCTCTGCATTGCGGAAAATGTTTTCCACCGCCGCAATGCATCTGTTGCAGACCATATTTTTTATGAATATCTTCATAGACCGCTGTTTAATCTGTCTTTTACGAATTCAATCTGGGTTTTGCCGTGAGGAGCGGGATTGCCATCTGCGTCAAGGTTTACCATGACAATTCTTTCTACCGTAATAATCGTTTGATGAGTCATTTTGTTTCTTACATCACATCTTAAAGTAATAGAAGAAGATCCGAAATGGGTAGCTTCAATTCCTATTTCTATAATGTCTCCCTGTTTGGCTGAACTTACAAAGTTGATTTCAGAGATGAATTTCGTTACTACTTTTGTATTTTCCAGCTGGATAATAGCGTAAAGGGCAGCTTCTTCATCAATCCATTGAAGGAGTCTTCCTCCGAAAAGCGAATGGTTGGGATTTAAATCTTCGGGTTTTACCCATTTTCTGGTATGGTAGTTCATGTCTTTTAATAATTAATAATTTGCAGTACAAATTTAGTGTTAAAAGCTGATCTTTTCAAAAGAATAGTATTTATTGATCTGAAAAGAATCATTCATTTTCTCAATCATTTTCTTTTGGAGCGCATTGCTTTGGTTTTAGTTATAGAAGCATCATTCAGTAATATCTGATATTCTTTGTTTTCTACAGGAATCAGAGCGACTTTTCCCTCAGAGTTATGATGGAACCCAAATCCGTATTTTTTGGCTAAAGGAGAACAGCGGAGGCATGGCTGTCCTTTGGAAAAGAATTTTTCTCTTTCTTCTTGCATCTCGTTATCTGAAATATCATTTTTAATAGCATGACACCCAAAAATAATATCGTCTGAAGAATATTGGTAAGGGTGTTGTATGAGCGCTTCATATTGAAGGTTGGCGAGCGTTTTTAATTTTTTTTCAGGAGGAATCTGTGCCATGGAAACCGGGCAGTCTTCAGCAATTTCAATAAAAGTATTGGTGTAATTGGTTGTATATTGTTTCATCTTTTTAATGTTAAATTTTAAAAACTTGAATAATAGAGTGGGTTTGCAAATGTAAAAACAAGATTAAGCTGAATAAATGCCATTTTTTTACGTTAAATGTTAAATAATTTAACGTAATTTTATTTTTTATATAAACTTCTGTATTTCAATTACTTAAACTGTTTTATTGATGGTTTTAATAGCCTGTACTCAACATAATGTGAGAAATATTTAAAAAAAGCTTTGATTTGAAATTTTTAATTGTATCTTGCATACGTTTATATTTGGAATCAATATTTGTTCATTAATTTATGTTGTTTTTCTTTTATATACCAAATTTTTATTAATTTTTTAATTTATTTAAAATGAACATTTTTGTTTCAAACATCAATTACGCAACTAAAGAGTATGAGTTGCACGATCTATTCGCAGAATTTGGAGATGTATCATCAGCTAAAATCGTTACAGACAGAGAAACTGGTCGTTCCAGAGGTTTCGGTTTCGTAGAGATGGGTGATGAAGAAGGACAGCAAGCTATTGAAGCTCTTAACCAAAAAGAATTCAACGGAAAAACGTTAAACGTATCTGAAGCTAAGCCAAGAGAGGAGAAGCCAAGAAGAAGCTTCGACAACAACAGAGGCGGAGGTTATGGTAATAACAACAACAGAGGCGGAGGCTATGGTGGTAACAACAACCGTGGCGGAGGCGGCGGAAATCGTTGGTAAAAATATGAAGCGGCTTTTTAGCCGCTTTTTTTATGGAATTTAATTTCCAGATAATCATTTAATTATAACTTGGGTTGAAATATTATGATGTTTTGGCATAATTTTAGAAAATTATCAATCAATCAAAAAGTAATTATAATGAAAAAACATTTATTAGCATTTATGATGGTGTTTGGTGGATTGCTTGTCAACGCACAAAGCATTTATGCGGGACAGACCTTAAGACAGGACAAAAAATACTGGGCGGATAATAATGAGTACTATCTGATCTTTCAGAATGATGGAAATCTTGTATTTTATAACAGATCCGGCGCTCCTGCATGGGAGTCAAAAACTACCAACAGAGGAGTGAGAGCGATTTTCCAAAGAGATGGTAATCTGGTAGTGTATACAAGGGGTAATGGTGTTGCTTTCAGTTCAAATACTGATGGCAAGGGAGCTGATAAATTATCAGTTCAGGATGATGGTAATCTTGTTATCTATAATGGATCCAATCCTTTATGGGCTTCACAGGGAGGTGTCAAAAATAATAATGGCTGGGGTAATGGCGATCGTTATGGTAACAGGGATTATGTATCCACCGGATACAGATTTCGTAAAGATGCCAAATTATATTCTTCAGATGGACGTTACTATTTGGTTTTCCAGGATGATGGTAATCTTGTTTTAGCTAATAGAAATGGAAATGCTATCTGGGCTACAGCTACTGATAACAGAGGAAGTAAAGCGGAATTCCAAGGTGATGGAAACCTGGTAGTATATGATTCTTATAACAGACCAGTGTGGAGCTCAAATACCAACAACAGAGGAGCTGTAAAACTAACAGTACAGAATGACGGAAACCTGGTGATTTACGGAAGAAATTCCCCAGTATGGAGTTCAGGTACCAATAGATAAAAAACGATTTATATCAATAAAAAAGGCTATCCGCAGGATAGCCTTTTTTATTTTAAAACTTATTTATTTCAATCTTACCAAGAGGTAAACGTTTTCGTAATACATGCTGGCTTTGTCATCATCAGCGTATTTTTCTCTTGTCATTTCACTGAAAATCAGTTTGACATGATACTTGCCCAAATCAGATTCCATAGCGATCTCAGGAACTTTTACATTTCCGTTTTTATTTTTATTTTCCTCAAACAGTCGAATGATCTGTGGTCCAAAATCTATTTCTTCTTTTGGATTTAATTTCAATTTTAATGAGGAGTTTTCGGTCAGTTGATCTACCAGTTCAAACTGGTCGTTATTCAGTTTTTGGGGATCTCTGCTATAACGGTGGAAAGAAATTAAATATTGATAATTTCCGATTTCTACCACCTGTTTTTCAGGAACAAGAACGAGTCTGTTCATTTCATAAGGCCTTTTATTTACCGTAATATTCACGTCTGAAAATTTGTTCTGAATGCTGTAATTTATACTGTAAAATGTACCATCGTTAATGTGATCCGATAATTCAGCCTGGTCTTTTTCGTTCAGTAGAGTGGATAAAAATTCAACTTGCTTTCTTTCGGCCAGAAATTCAAATTTATCAGCAATTTCATTACGGATTGTATCTGTAACTTTTTTCTGAAAATTAATTTTGCCCGCACTAATCAGCTGGTGCTTGTTTAAAATATCCATCAATTCTGCTTTCTGACTTCTTTTAGCAACACTAAAAGCATTAAGATAAGGGAAAATCAATGTAAAAGCCCCAAATAAAAATAAGCTGACCGGAATAAACTTTATCGTAGCCTTTTTGCTGAAAATAAAGTAAATGACAATGCTTAAGAGCCATAGGGCAAGCAGGAGAACGAAATACCTTGGTTCTGTGTAACCATATTCTAAAATTCTGGTGAAAATAGCAGTGAAAAGCAATACGATCAAAGGGGCAATGGTATAATAAAATGCTTTTGAAAATATCCTAACCCAGGATTTTGCATTTTCTTCTTTCAACGGATGAACGAGGAGCAGTGCCAGAATGCCAACGGTACTATATGCTAGAACAAGGTAAGACACCCAGCCTCTGGGAAGCTGCCAGTTGATTAATATTTTAACAGAATAGAAATAAAGAATAGTTACATATATAAGGAGTAATGGAATTAAAATAAACTGAGTGAAAAACTTTAAAACAACAGGATAGGTACCATCTTTCTCAAGGTTATTTAAGCCTTTATCATTAAATAAAAGGAAAATAAAACTGCTTCCAAAAATAGCAAGCACAAAGAAGGTATCCCTGTAAATTCTGTCATGAAAGTTAAAATCAAAAAGTTTATCAACCGCTAAAATGGCTAATTCAACTCCGCCCGTTAAAACACCTGTAAATACAGCTGTTAGAAAGGTATTGATAAAAAGATTTTTATTGTACTGCCAGAATCTGAGCTCCTTGTCTTTTTCCAGAAACGGAACAAAAGATACCAGTAAATGGGAGAGAAGAGCGGTAACAGCAATGATATAAGCGTAGACTTCTGTAAAACGGTTCTTTTTATCAGGCAGAATAAAATAAAAACCTATCAGAAAAAGGATGCCTAACACATTCAGTATGATTTCTTTTCCTATCCTTTGGGACAGCATTTTTAGGGCAAACATCAGGGAAATCCCCAGGCAGGCGCAAATAGTGAATTTTATATAGGAAGCAATTTCATTGAGCTCTGTTTCAACAAGGTATATGGCGCCAATAGAAGCTAATAAAGCCATTGCCAAAATCATGGGATATCGGAAAATGACTTCATTGGCCCGGCTTATGGTTTCCTGGAATTTTGTTTTCATGATTTGGTGTTTTTGAAATTTTTATATTAATCTTTCTTCTTTTTCTTCTTTTTGTCTTTATCCTTATCCTTTTCTTTTTCCTTTGCTTTGGTTTTCTTCTCTTTTTTCGGACTTAAAATTTCTTCAGCAAATTCAAACTTCGGTTCTTCAATTTTTGCGGGTTTAATTTCGATTTTAAGATCAAAATACCCTTTCATGTCTTCCTGGGAGATTAATTTTTCACTTAATAAAAGTTCCAGAATTTCCTTCCCTGAATTATTAAAAAAGTTATGTGAAAGCTCTTTCAATAGAAATTTTTTATACTCTTCCAAAGGGACAAGTACGCTGTATTTGAAGATTCGTCCTTCTTTTACAGTGGAGAGATAACCCTTTTCAACTAATATTTTCAAATAAGTGGAAACCGTGTTCTGGTGTGGTTTCGGTTCCGGATGCTGCTCCATAACGTCCTTCAGATAGAAAGATTCCATTCTCCAAAACAGCTTCATAAAGTTTTCTTCTGCGGCAGTAAGATGATTTATTTTCATAGAGTATTCTAATGTTGAAATTGAATATTGCAATAAAGATAGATAAAAGATACCAGAAAAGCTATTCCAGCGCCCATAAATACTTCTTGTACGGTGTGTCTCTTTAAAATGATCCGGGTAATTCCGACCAAAATAGCGATTCCCAGCCATGCCAGACCCATTTTCCAGTTAAGCGAGAAAAATAGAGCTGCTACAAATATATTAAACGCTGTATGCATCGAGCTTTTGATAAAAAGATTGCTGATCTGAAGGGCGAAAAGCAGCACCAAAATAAAAAGCATGACAAGGTCAATATACCCGGTTTTGATATAATGGAAAATAAGATAAGCAATCACACACACGGCAATAAATATGTAGAGTGTTTTCCTTTGAACCCTGTTGGAGACATCCATATTAGTGTATCTTCCTGTTTTCACATTCCATACCAGCCAGATGATCACCGGAATGATGATCATTAATAATATAGGAAGAAAATACAGCATAGAATCTTTAAAGGTGTATTCCCTAACGCTCATGTATACAAAGAAAATGATCAAAGAGACCAATGGATTAAAAAAATCAGAAATGACTTTTGAAATTTTGTGTAGTAATGAAGACTGTTTTTCTTCCATAATCAGGTTTAAAAATCAAATATACCATTATCACCTCAAAAAACAAGGGCAGGCGGTGGAACAGGAAGAATGAAACAATGAGGAAAGTGATTTAATATCAGGAGGTTTTGATGTAAAAATGTTTTTTATCTCTTTATATTCATATTAAATTTTGCAGGAAATATTTAATTTTAATTCATCAGTTTTAATCATTATTATAATGAAACATCTCATCACGTTATTATTTATCATATCAGTCCACATCGCTTTTGGTCAAAAGATTTCCGAAGGAAATACTTCTGCACTACTACGACCTGTACATCAATTAAGAATCTATGAAGTTCCAAAAGAAAATAAACAGGTTTTTTCTTGACCGTTTCAGAGATCACGCCCTGAGAATAATGAAGAAATATGACTTTACCATTGTAGCCATTTGGGAATCGGAGTTCGCAGATAAAACAGAATTTGTTTACCTGCTGGAATGGAAAGATGAAGCAACGATGAAAACAGCCTGGGAAGGATTTATGGCGGATAAGGAATGGAAGGAGGTCAAAGCAAGAACAGCAAAGCAATATGGTAACTTCGTTAATGAAATTGAAGACAGAACTCTGAGACTTACCGATTTTTCTCCGGAAAAGAAGCTGTTGAAATAACCAAAAGGTATGTTAACAATAATTAAAAATGAAAGTTGCCAACAAGCAGGTATAAAGAAATCCTGATGTTTTATTCTTATTTATTATTTTATAAAAGTCAGATAAATAGGGATATTCTATACATACTGTCGTTGGAAAGTGGTGGAGTGAACGTGGTTTTATTGAGACATCAGGGGCTCGAAAATTAAGAATAATCCATTCAGCCCGCAAATAGATTTTACAGAAAAATCGAAAAGTTATCTATGTATAGAATAAAAACAAAGTTTTTTTCATAATTTTGCTCAACTATTTCATCATAAAAAAGCAAGAGCTAACACATGAAAGAATTTTCTAAAGAGGTATACCTGAAGTGGTATGAAGATATGACAATGTGGAGAAGGTTTGAAGACAAATGCCGTTCTCTTTACCTAAAACAAAAGATCAGAGGATTTTTACATTTGTATAACGGTCAGGAAGCTATCCCTGCCGGGTTTACACATGCAATGGATCTGACAAAGGATAGTATGATTACTGCTTACAGATGTCACATCCATCCAATGGCGATGGGAGTAGATCCTAAAAGAATCATGGCGGAACTTTGTGGTAAAGCTACAGGGACATCCGGAGGTATGGGTGGATCTATGCACATTTTCAGTAAAGAACACCGTTTTTATGGAGGACACGGTATCGTTGGAGGACAAATTCCATTAGGTGCTGGGATTGCTTTTGCTGATAAATATTTCGACAGAAAAGCAGTGAACATCTGTTTCTTCGGAGACGGTGCTGCAAGACAAGGTTCTTTACATGAAACTTTCAACATGGCAATGAACTGGAAACTTCCTGTAGTATTTGTTGTAGAAAACAACCAATATGCAATGGGAACTTCTGTAAAAAGAACTGCCAACCACGAAGATATCTATAAATTAGGATTAGGATATGAAATGCCTTGCCTTGCTGTAGATGCTATGGATCCTGAAAAAGTAGCAGAAGCTGCTTATGAAGCTATTGAAAGAGCAAGAAGAGGAGACGGACCTACATTCATTGAAGCAAGAACTTACCGTTACAGAGGACACTCTATGTCTGATGCTGAGCCATACAGATCTAAAGAAGAAGTAGCTCTTCATAAAAATGATGACCCAATCGAACTTTTAAAGCACAGAATTTTAGAAAACGGATGGGCTACAGAAGCAGAATTGGAAGTTATGGATAACAAGTCAAGAGACTTTGTTGAAGAGTGTATTGAATTTATGGAAAATTCTCCATATCCGGATGCTGAGAAGGTTTATGAATATGTATATGCTCAGGAAGACTATCCATTCTTAGACAAATTAGAAAACTAAAAGATAATGAGTTAATTTGAGAATTTGAGAATTTGAAAATGTGATAGAATATGTCCTTTTTTAATTTTCAAATTTTCAGATTGCTAAATTTTCAAATTAAAATAAATTATGGCAGAAGTAATTACGATGCCCCGCCTATCCGACACTATGACGGAAGGTAAGGTGGCAAAATGGCATAAAAAAGTAGGAGATAAAATAAAAGAAGGAGATATTTTAGCTGAAATTGAAACTGATAAAGCAGTTCAGGATTTCGAATCTGAAATAGAAGGGACTCTTTTATACGTAGGTGTAGAAGAAGGAGCTGCTGCTGCTGTAGATTCTGTTTTAGCTATTATTGGGAATGAAGGAGAAGATATTTCAGGATTGACAGGAGGAGCTGCTGCTCCCAGTGCAGGTTCTGAGGAAAAAAAATCAGAAGAACAACCTAAAACAGAAGCTGCTGAACCTGTTGCTGCTGCAGAAGTTCCGGCAGGAGTAGAAGTTATTACAATGCCAAGACTTTCTGATACAATGACAGAAGGTAAAGTAGCTAAATGGCACAAAAATGTAGGCGACACAGTAAAAGAAGGTGATCTTCTTGCTGAGATCGAAACAGATAAAGCAGTACAGGACTTCGAATCTGAATTCAATGGAGTACTATTGAAGCAGGGTGTAGAAGAAGGTGGTGCTGCACCGGTTGATTCAGTATTAGCAATTATCGGCCCTGCAGGAACTGATGTTTCATCTGTAGGAGCACCGAAAGCAGCCGCTGTATCAACTGAAAAACCAGCTGAACAAAAAGCAGAAGCTAAAACAGAAGAAAAAGCTGCTCCGGCTGTAAGTTCTTCATCTTCTGACAGAGTTGCAATCTCTCCACTGGCTAAGAAAATGGCTCAGGATAAAGGGGTTGACATCAATAGTGTTCAGGGATCTGGTGAAAACGGAAGAATCGTTAAAAAAGATATTGAAAATTATCAGCCAGCTGCGAAACCGGCTGCTTCAGCTCCTGCAGCAAGCGCTGCTCCTGTTGCAGTAAACTTCGTACAAGGTGAAGATACAGAGACTCCAAACTCTCAGGTAAGAAATATTATTGCAAAACGTCTTTCTGAAAGTAAATTCTCTGCACCTCACTACTATCTGATGGTGGAGATCAACATGGATAAAGCAATTGAAGCTAGAAAAGAAATCAATTCTTTACCTGATACAAAAATCTCTTTCAACGATATGATCATTAAGGCAACTGCAATTGCTTTAAGAAAACATCCTCAGGTAAATTCAAGCTGGGCAGGTGATAAGATCATCCACAGAGGAAATATCAATATTGGTGTGGCTGTAGCTATTCCTGACGGATTGGTAGTTCCTGTATTGAAAAATACAGATCAGATGACGTATACTCAGATCTCTGCATCGGTAAAAGATATGGCTTCAAGAGCGAAGAGTAAAGGTCTTAAAGCTAATGAAATGGAAGGATCTACCTTCTCTATTTCTAACTTAGGAATGTTCGGAATTGAAACATTCACAAGTATCATCAACCAGCCAAACTCTGCCATCCTTTCAGTAGGAGCAATTATCGAGAAACCAATCGTTAAAGATGGTCAGATCGTAGTTGGAAACACCATGAAACTTTCATTGGCATGTGACCACAGAGTGGTAGACGGTGCTACAGGTGCACAATTCTTACAAACGTTAAGAACATATTTAGAGAGTCCATTAACATTGTTACTGTAATTTTCTGAATTGAAAATAATAAAGCCTCCCAGAACGGGAGGTTTTTTTGTTATACCCATTTGAGAATTGAAAATTATCACTGTATTTTTTGGTGGAATTTCAAAATCAAATTACTATTTTTGAATCATGATTAAAGCAAGAAATATCCATAAGTCTTATGGGAATTTAGAAGTACTGAAAGGAGTTGATATTCACATCAAAACAGGAGAGGTGGTTTCTATTGTGGGAGAATCAGGAGCTGGTAAATCTACATTACTGCAGATTTTAGGAACGCTGGATCATCCGACTCAATTCAACAAATATGATACTGAAATTGAAATAGCAGGAGAATCATTTATTAATATGAATGATAAGCAGTTGTCAAAATTCAGAAATCAGAATATCGGTTTCGTATTTCAGTTTCATCAGCTTCTTCCGGAGTTTACAGCGCTGGAGAATGTATTGCTTCCCACCAAAATAGCCGGAGCCAATGAAAAAGAAGCGCTTGAAAAGGCTTATGCTTTATTTGAAGATTTAAAAATAGAACAAAGACTGCAGCATAAACCCAACCAGCTTTCAGGTGGAGAAGCACAAAGGGTAGCTGTAGCGAGGGCTTTAATCAATTCACCAAAAATCATTTTTGCAGATGAGCCTACCGGAAACCTGGATTCCAAGAACGCGGATGATCTTCACAGACTGTTTTTTGATCTTAGAGACAAGTATGATCAAACTTTTGTGATTGTAACCCATAATCCGAATCTTGCAGAAATTACAGACCGTAAGCTCGTTATGAAAGACGGAATGATCATAGAATAAAAGTATACGGCACCAGATGATGAAACACTTTATTTTCCTTTTTTTTACCCTGATTTCCTGTTCAAAAGCTGAATCCCAGCAGTTGAATTCATTGAGTATTCCTCAGGCAAGGATTTCGGAAGTTAGAAGCTATATTAAAGGGAAAGAGTATAATCAGGAACTGGCTGTTTTTATCAATTTTAAGATCCCTTCCGGGAAATACCGCTATTTTATTTATAATCTGAAAAATAACACCATTGTACAGCAGGCCGTAGTGTCTCATGGTTCTGGTTCCGTTATTCCACGATCAGAAGCTTTAAAATTCAGTAATGTTGAAGGTTCCTATCAGTCATCTCTTGGAAAATATGCCATTGGAGAAAGCTATGTGGGAAAGTTTGGAAAAGCATATCGCTTAAGCGGTCTTGATTCTACAAACAGCAATGCAATGCAACGAGCCATTGTTCTCCATTCTTACGGATGTATTCCTGATACTGAATCTCAGGCTCCGGCATGTTTAAGCTTAGGATGTCCCATGCTTTCGGTAAATGCATTTAATGAAACGGCTAAATATATTGATCAGTCAAAGAAACCGATCATATTATATGCATTCTATTAATTCATAATATAATCTTCTTTCCATGGCTATAAAATTTCTTGCAGAAGATGACAGACCCAGAGAAAAGTTTTTGCAGAAAGGCAAAAGCTCACTTTCTGATTCTGAACTGTTAGCCATTATTATGGGAAGCGGGAATAAGAATGAAAATGCCGTAGAACTGGCAAGAAAGATTTTAAATTCTGTCGATAACAGTTGGCATCAGCTGAGCTTGCTTTCTGTTAAAGATCTGATGAAATTCAAAGGGATTGGTGACGCAAAGGCTATTTCAATTATTTCAGCGTTGGAAATAGGAAGGAGAAGAGCTGTGCAGGAAATTCCTGAAAAAGTAATTATAGGCAACAGTCATGATGCTTATGCCGTTCTTAGAAACCAGCTCTCTGATTTAAGAACAGAAGAGTTCTGGGCAATTTTCCTTAACAACAGTAATAAAGTGATTCATGTATCTCAGCTCACACAGGGAGGGATCAGCCAATCTATTGTAGACGTAAGAACACTCTATAAAGCAGCATTGGATCATTTTTCAACAGGGATTATCATTGCCCACAATCATCCTTCAGGAAGCTTAAAACCAAGCAGGGAAGATATCAATATCACACAAAAAATAAAAGAAGCAGGAGATACATTAAGTATTCAGCTTTTAGACCATATTATTGTCACGCAGGATTCTTATTTTAGTTTCTCGGACGCAGGATTATTATGATTAGAAGATTGAAATACCATGAAATTGATTTTGTAAAATATGCTCAATGTTTAGAAAATTCCGAACAGAGAAAATATTCTGCTACAAAAGATTTTTTAGACACTACTTCTACAATGCCCTGGGAAATTCTGGTTTATAAAGACTACGAAGCAGTAATGCCAGTGCCCTTTGTAAGAAAATATGGGATGAAAATTGTACACAATCCAAAACTTTGTCAACAGCTTGGTGTTTTTTCTGGTAAAGACAATGTGGATCTCAATGAAGCTTT
The DNA here is from genome assembly GCF_036543225.1 of Chryseobacterium sp. CFS2. Classification (NCBI taxonomy): domain Bacteria; kingdom Pseudomonadati; phylum Bacteroidota; class Flavobacteriia; order Flavobacteriales; family Weeksellaceae; genus Chryseobacterium; species Chryseobacterium sp. CFS2. The sequence goes on along the minus strand of NZ_JAZHQU010000003.1, from coordinate 616,944 downwards.
TTTAGAATATCTGGAAAAGAATTACATGATCAGAGCTTATCCGTTCAATGATCTCAATCAGCTTCGCTCAAAGATGAGAATCAAGAAAAATTTTTTGTTATACCCTAATACTTATGAAAAAGTATACGCCGGATATTCGCCTAAACGAAAACGAAAACTCCGGTTAGATGAAGCTGTATTAAAAGAATCGGAAATCAAAACGATCCCTTATGACAAAGCAAAAACTTTTATTGAAGCCAATACGATAGGGCTGAACAAAGATCATGACCTGTCTGAATTCATGAGGATTTTTGAAAATTTTTACCAATTGGGCTATCTGGAGTTCACCGCTTTTTACTATCAGCATAAGATCGTTAATATGATTGCTACTTATTCGGACGGTAATATGGTAGCGCTTTTAGGTAATTTCAATGATAAGGATTATGTCAAATTATCAGGAGCTTCTGTTTTGATTGATCATGTTATTAAAGAAAATATTGAAACCTGTGTTTTTGATTTTGAAGGAGGCGAACTTCCCAATATTGAAGAGTTTTTCAGAGGATTCCGACCGGAATTAAGGCCATACGGAATTATTGAAAATTCAAAAAAGAACCTTTTTAAAAAGTTAGGGTATCTTATGTTGAGAAGAAAGTCTTTTTTATGATGAAAAGCATTGTTTAGATTGGTTCTAATTAAGTAATATTCCGTAACTTTATAAAATCCTTAGTAAAACAGTTATGTTACAACAGATTCGTCAGTACAAATTATCATATATGCTTTATAACTTATTTAAAAAGAGTAAATTAAAGCATAATATTCCATTGTATAAAAAATACGGAATCAATAAGAACTATTTTTCAAGTATTTCGAGTAAAGATTTTGCCCATCTACCTTCGAGGGAAAGAGCCGTAGATTATTCAAAGCTTACGGAAACTTCCTTTTTTAAGAAACTTACGGAAGAAAATAAAGAAAGTGTTCTTCAGTATGATGATAACGGATATCTGATTCTTAGAAATTTCCTCACTCCGGAAACAGCGGATCAGATCAATACTGAAATTGATAAACTGATGGAAGACGGAACGTTGAAGTTCATTTACGGAGGAAAACTGATGTTTGCCATTCATCATTCAGAAATCATTAAAAATATTGGAAGCGATAAGGATTTATTAGACTTTTTATCGGTTTTACTGGACGGGAAATCGAAGCTTTTTCAAAGTATCAACTTCATTAACGGAAGCCAGCAGAAAACACACTCAGACAGTATTCACATGACTACTTATCCTTTGGGTGGACTATTGGGAGTATGGATTGCCCTAGAAGATGTAGATGAGACCAATGGAGCTCTGCACTATATTCCTAAGAGCCATAAATTACCTTACTTCCTGAATTCTGATTACGATAATGAAGGTACAGACTTGAGAATCGGTAAGAAAAGCTACAGAGCCTATGAAACTTTCCTTGAAGAGAAAGTAAAAGAATTAGGATTAAAGAAAGAAATCTTTAAAGCAAAAAAAGGTGATTTATTAATCTGGCATGCCAATATTCTTCACGGCGGAGAACCTCACACGGATAAAAACAGGACCAGAAAAAGTTTAGTCTACCATTTTTTTGATGAAAACAGTGTTTGCTACCATGAAGTAACACAAAGGCCGGCTTTGTTTGAGCTTTAGTACAGGATAATCCTCTTCATAAACCTTTTGATAGGAATGCGGATTTAAAAAGATAGTTTTTTTACATTTGTATTCTTATAATATCAGTGTATGGAAAAAAAGAAGAATATTCTTGTTTTTATATTTTCAATCTATGTATGCTTCATGTCATACTACCTGTATACCAACCACTATTACAACACTGATATGGAAGCTTATATGGGGCTGATTTATAAAACGGAATATCCTGAAATGAAAATTGAAGAAATTCATCAGAAAGTATATGATGAATTGCGGGAAAAAGCCCCCGATTTTGCAGGATTTGCTTCTGTAAATCCTATGGTGGAAGAAGTGGCAGAAGGAGAGAGTACTTATTATAAAATCATCTCACAAAATCCTAAGGCCTACGAAGAAGAATTACAGCTTTTTGTGGTAAAACCTTTTTATAATTTTATGAACTGGTCATTATTTAAGCTTGGTTTCAGTGCTTCTGCTTCCGTCTTTTTGGTTTCCATTATTTCTTATGCGCTCATTCTTATTTTGATATTCAGCTTTTTGATAAAAATTCTGAAAAATTATCCTCTTGCCTTTATCCTTACTGTTTTAATTTCACTGTTTAAACCTCTGTCGGAATCAGCCAGACATGTTTCTGCAGATTCTTTATCATGTCTGTTACTTCTTTTAAGTTTCTATGTATTTTTAGTGAGAAGGAATTTATTTATTGCAGGGATATTGGCCATGTTATGTGTTTTAACAAGACCGGAATATTTTATTTTTTATACTTTCCTGTATGCTTTCATCTCCCTTTACAGAAACAGGCTTCAGATTAACAGAGTTCCATTGTTGTTATCATATGGGTATCTGTTTCTTTCCTTCTTTTTAGTGCAGGCTTTTAATCAGGTGTCGTGGTCTACACTTTTTATGAATCAGTTTACTAAAGTTCAGATTTATCCTGTGTCACAACCTGATCCGTTTTCCTTTGCCGATTATTTTCACTTTATTAAAAGCAATATCATGCTCGAGTTTAACGCTTCTTATTTTCCTCTGTTACTGATTTTTATTGTGATCATATTGGCTAACCGTTTTACATTCCGTAATAAAAAAAATCAGGCTCAACTCTTGTTTTTTGCTATTATTTATACAACTGTAATGCTGAGATTTTTGGTTTTTCCGTCGCTGGTAAACAGGATGATGCTTGGCTTTTATCTCATAATTATACTCGCGTTGATCTATATACAAATTTCTAAAGTGGATATCTTTAAAAACTCTTTAGAAGACGGAAAATAATTAGTAATTTTGCAGTCTAAAATTATGACAAGTCTTTCAGGATATTTACCCTATGCATTTGCATTGATTATTGCAATTCCTTTTCTGGTTTTGCTCAGACAATTTGTACACTCATACATTACTCTTAAGAACCAGGAAATCAAACTGCTCAGCGTGAAATCAAATTCAGAGAATAAAGCACATTCCTATGAAAGAATGACTTTGTTTCTGGACAGAATGAAGCCTTCAAATCTTATTCAAAGGTTTGATAGTGGATTGGCTGCTCATGAATTTATTTTCCTGACAGAAAAAACAATCAATGAAGAATTTGAATATAACTCGTCACAGCAGTTGTATATCACAAAAAATTCATGGAAGAATATCGTAGACTCAAAAAATGCAATTATAGAACTGCTTCACAAAACGTATGACGGGTTGAAAGGTGATGTTCAGCTGGATGAATTCAAAACGATTTTCATCATGAATTATATGGAAGGCAACGATTATATTGCTGAAACAATAGAAGACTTAAGAAAAGAAATTTTAATAATAACTTAAAAAATAACAGATAAATAATGATTCCAAATTTTAAAGCACATCCATGGCACGGAATTTCTGCAGGAGAAGATGCGCCAAATGTTGTAAACGTATTTGTGGAAATTGTTCCTTCAGATACTATTAAATATGAAGTAGATAAAGAAACAGGATACTTAAAGGTAGACAGACCGCAGAAATTTTCTAACATTATCCCTGCTTTATATGGTTTTGTTCCAAGAACATACTGTGATAATGAAGTGATGAAACTTGCTGTAGAAGCAGGAGCTACGGATGTTACAATGGGAGATCATGACCCTCTTGATATTTGTGTTTTAAGTTCTCACAATATCCATGCCGGAGGTTTATTGATGGAAGCTATTCCAATCGGAGGTTTCAAAATGATTGATGGAGGTGAAGCAGATGATAAAATTGTTGCAGTAATGATTAATGACCACGCTTTCGGACACTTCAGAGATATTGCTGAATTACCGGAAGCTGAAGTAAGAAGATTAATGCACTATTTCCTTACGTATAAAAACCTACCGGATGAGCCTGCAAAATGTAGAATTCAGGAGGTATACGGAGCTGAGCACGCTAGAAAAGTGATCAAAGCTTCTCAAACAGACTACGCAGATAAATTCGGGGGATAAGATTTTCTTTCCAAACATAAAAAAAGCAGATGAATTTTCATCTGCTTTTTTATTTTCAGTATAAGTCTTAATGGATATTATAATGCAGGTAAAACAGATTTACTTTCTTTTATATACGGAAATTCCATCTTTTATTGTTTCCAGAACCTTAATACTTCTGAGATTTTCAGGAGCTATGGTCAAAGGATTCTGATCCAGAATAACAAAGTCGGCTATTTTGCCTGCTTTAATAGAGCCTTTGATGTTTTCTTCCTGCAGCTGATAGGCTCCGTTAATGGTAATGGCTTTTAACGCTTCAATAGGAGAGATTCTTTCATTGGGTCCTAAGATCATTCCTGACCGTGTCTTTCTGTTCACAGCTGCATATACTGCGGTAATCAGATCTGGTGGGGTAACCGGAGCATCATGATGAATGGTAAACGTAATTCCTGCTTTTAATGCTGAATGGGCCGGGCTTATAAAAGAAGCTCTTTCAGGACCAAAAACACTTGAATAATGCCAATCTCCCCACAAATAAGCATGCGTAGAAAAGTAAGATGGAATTACACCTAATTCTTTTATCTTTTGAATATGATCAGGGCGGCTGTTCTGGACGTGAATTAATGTTGCCCGTAATTCCGGTTTATAAATATTTTCATCTTTTAACCTTTTAATAACGCGTATAGCCTGATCTATTGCTGCGTCTCCATTGACGTGAAGCTGTGCAGTTATATGGTTTTGGAAAAGTATTTTCAGATCGTTATATAATGTTTCATCCGTAAAGATGGGAAATCCTTTGTAATCTTTAGACTGACCTTCAGGGGGAATTAAATAAGGCTGAGTAAGCCAGGCTGTTTTACCTTGTGGAGAACCATCATCAGAAAATTTAAACCCGGCTAGCTTCAAACGGTTTTCATATTTCATATACTTGGGCTTGAAACTGGTGAAATCCTTTTTGAAATACTCATAATCCGGAAAGTAAACAACATCAGCTTTAAGAAGATGTTGATGCGCTGCTTTTTCTAATAGTGCAACACTTTCTCCCATAGTCCTTCCGTCACAAATAGTCGTCTGTCCATAGCTAAGCCATTCATCCTGAGCTTTCATCAGATTTTCCATGGCATGAGCTTGAGTATCTTTGCCCTTATTCATTTTTTCCGTTAAGGTCAGTAATGCGGTGAAGCTTGCATTTTCTTCCAATTTTCCGTTCAGTTTTCCTGTTTTCTTATCCCTTCCGATGTGCCCTCCTTCAGGATCTTTTGATGATTCTGTTATTCCCAGAAGTTTTAGCATGGCACTGTTTGCTACGCTGGCATGACCAGAAGCATGAATAACAATAATAGGATTGGTTTTACTGATGACATCCAGTTCTGTTTTTGTAGGATGACGATGTTCTATGATAATTGCATCATCATACCCATTTCCGATAACAGGTATATTATCTGTGATTTTTTTGTCTTTGATGTAGTTTTTAATTGTAGTCTGTAAATCTTTAATTGAATTTACGGTGCCATAAGGCTCAGGAGATAGATCTACAGCATCCATGATACCGGCTCTTGAAGTAAGATGTCCATGGACATCTATAAAACCGGGAAGAAGTGTTTTTCCATTTAGATTAATGATTTTAGTAGCCGGCTCTGAAAAATGTTCGGCATCCGATTTTGTTCCGGCAAAAAGTATTTTCCCATCTTTGACGGCTACTGCTTCTACTTGAGCAGGAGTATCTTCCATTGTTATAATAGGACCTCCGAAATAGAGTATTTCTGCTTTTTCTTGGGGAATCTTATTTTGACAACTGCTTATCACTGCAGGTAAAAGAAGAGTGTATAATATCCTTTTCATAAATAATTAATTCAAATCATGGTGAGAAACAAATTTACAAAATAATAGATTATTATTAGTGAATTTTATTATGTGTTTATAATTTCATTATATTTATAAGACTAATCTCAATTTTTTAATATAAAATAATAAACTATGGATCTATTTATGTTAGTGCCAATTTTTGGTGTCATAGCTTTGCTTTATACATTTCTTCAGAGCAACTGGGTTAATAAACAGAATGCGGGAAATGAAAAAATGAAAATAATCAGCGGCCATATTGCAGACGGTGCAATGGCTTTTCTAAAGGCTGAATATAAAATCTTAACGTACTTTGTTGTTGTAGTCGCCATTCTATTGGCTGTGATGGGCTCAAGCAATGCCAATTCACACTGGAGTATCGGAGTTGCCTTTGCGGTAGGAGCGATATTCTCTGCATCAGCCGGTTTTATCGGTATGAAAATCGCCACCAAAGCGAATGTGAGAACTGCTGAAGCTGCAAGAACTTCACTGTCAAAAGCCCTTAAAGTATCTTTTACCGGAGGATCAGTAATGGGAATGGGAGTTGCCGGACTGGCTGTGCTGGGCTTAGGAGCTTTATTCCTGATTATTAAACAGATCTTTGCGCCTGAAGCAACTGTTGATTCTCATGAAATGGAAAAAACCATTGAAATTCTCACAGGATTTTCTCTTGGAGCTGAATCCATTGCCCTTTTTGCAAGAGTAGGAGGAGGTATTTATACAAAAGCAGCTGATGTGGGCGCTGATCTTGTAGGTAAAGTAGAAGCCGGAATTCCGGAAGATGATCCCCGAAACCCTGCAACCATTGCAGATAACGTAGGAGATAATGTAGGAGATGTTGCAGGAATGGGTGCTGACCTTTTCGGGTCTTATGTTGCAACAGTTCTGGCCACGATGGTATTAGGCAGGGAAACTGTTTCTGATGATGCTTTCGGAGGTTTTGCACCAATTCTTTTACCCATGCTGATTGCGGGGACAGGAATTATCTTTTCCATGATCGGGACTTTATTCGTGAAAATTAATGATAATGAAGGCTCATCCACTTCCAGCGTTCAGAATGCTTTAAACCTTGGAAACTGGGGAAGTATCGTGATTACTGCTATTGCATCTTACTTCCTGGTAACCTATATTCTTCCTGAAAAAATGGTTCTCAGAGGTCATGAATTTACTAAAATGGGAGTATTCGGAGCCATTATGGTAGGTCTGGTAGTAGGAACTTTAATGAGTATTATTACAGAATATTATACAGCAATGGGGAAAAGACCGGTTTCCAGTATTGTGAGACAGTCTTCTACAGGCCATGCAACCAATATTATCGGTGGGCTTTCCGTGGGTATGGAATCTACTTTGCTTCCGATTATTGTGCTGGCAGGAGGAATCTATGGCTCTTACCTGTGTGCCGGACTTTACGGAGTGGCTATTGCAGCAGCAGGAATGATGGCTACTACAGCTATGCAGCTTGCTATCGATGCTTTTGGACCTATTGCAGATAATGCCGGAGGGATTGCCGAAATGAGTGAGCTTCCTAAAGAAGTCCGTGAAAAAACAGATATTCTTGATGCGGTAGGAAATACAACGGCGGCTACAGGAAAAGGATTTGCCATTGCTTCAGCAGCATTGACAGCATTGGCCTTATTTGCAGCTTTTGTAGGGATAGCGGGAATTGACGGGATTGATATTTACAGAGCAGATGTCCTTGCAGGGCTATTTGTAGGAGGAATGATTCCGTTTATCTTTTCATCATTAGCAATTACAGCGGTAGGACAGGCAGCAATGGCGATGGTAGAAGAAGTAAGACGACAGTTCCGTGAAATACCGGGAATTCTGGAAGGAAAAGCACAGCCTGAATATGAAAAATGTGTAGCTATTTCTACGGATGCATCCATCAGAAAAATGATGTTGCCGGGCGCTATTGCTATTATTTCTCCACTCTTAATCGGGTTTATTTTCGGACCTGAAGTATTAGGAGGATTTCTGGCTGGAGCTACGGTTTGCGGTGTTTTGATGGGAATGTTCCAGAATAATGCTGGAGGAGCGTGGGATAATGCAAAAAAATCATTTGAAAAAGGGGTAGATATCAACGGTCAGACTTATTATAAAGGTTCAGAACCTCATAAGGCATCTGTAACAGGTGATACTGTAGGAGACCCATTTAAAGATACTTCAGGACCATCTATGAATATCCTGATCAAATTAATGTCTATTGTTTCTTTGGTTATTGCACCTACTTTGGCTGTTTTACATAAAGATAAAATTGAGGCGAACAGAAAAGCGAAAATTGAAAGTCTTACCGGAGTTCCGAGTGCTACAACGGCTGTAAATGGAGATGCTAAAATAATTACGGTTATTCCGGGAGAAATTAAAGGACATCTTAATGAAAGTGGAGATTTTGTTTACGAAACAGGAAATATTCAGAAAATAAAACTGGATGGAGGAAAAACGATAGCCATCGGAGATGGAAGCCAGCTTTACCAGTTCTATAAAGTGGTTAAACAAAAAGATAAATCGGCATTAGATCCTAATAAATGGTATACCATTGAAAACCTTTATTTTGAGACAGGGTCAAGTGATCTGAAAGCAGAATCTGTGCTCCAGCTGAATACTTTAGCTGAAATTCTAAATGCTTACCCGGCTCTGAAAATAAAATTAGGGGGTTATACAGATAACAGTGGTAATGAGGATAGTAATCTCAAGTTATCTAATTTACGGGCACAAACAGCAAAACTTAAACTGCTTGAGTTAGGTATTTCGGCAGACAGAATAGAAGCAGAAGGATATGGATCACAGCATCCTGTATGTGAAGCTAATGACACTGATGAATGCAAAGCGAAAAACAGAAGAATTGATGTAAGGGTTTTGGCTCTTTAAAAACCAATTTTAAAATAATAAAAGCATCGCTCTGGCGGTGCTTTTTTACTTGCTGTATAAACTTGGTATACAAAGTAAATAAATATCTTATAAGTAAAATATCCCCAATCATCAGCGAAAATCTGTGTAATCTGTGGGAAATATCAAAGATTTCTTTTCAAGTGCTCCAACGCCTGAATAATCAACTCGTCTTTTTTAGCAAAGCTGAATCTTATATAATCCGAATTCTGTCTTGAGTTGTAAAAAGCAGAAAGCGGAAGGCAGGAAACCTTTTTCTCAATGGTCAGCCACTTTGAAAATTCTACATCTGTCATGCTTTTAGAAATATTCCTGAAATTAACAATCTGGAAAACACTTCCTTCCGCCATTTGTTCAACCTGAAGAGGAGTTTCCTTGATCAGTTCATTAAATGTATCCCGTTTTTTCTGCATGAGTTTTTTATTAACAGCTGAATCAAATACATCAAGATATCTGGCTATTGCATATTGAGCCGGAGCATTGGCACTGTAAGAAATATACTGCTGATGACATTGAAATTTTGCCGTTAAAGCTTCGGAAGCAAGCATATAACTGACTTTCCACCCAGAAGTATGAAACATTTTCCCAAAAGAAAAAATACAGAACGTCTTTTCCCTGAGTTCAGGATGAATAAAAGAACTGTAATGTTCATTCCCGTCATAACAATAAGTGTCATATATTTCTTCCGAAATTAAATAGATATTGCGGTCTTTAATCAGTTCATACAGTTGATTCCAGTCTTCCTTTTTCCAGATCTTCCCGGTTGGATTCTGGGGAGAGTTCACAATGACTGCTCTGGTTTTTTCAGTAATACAGCTTTTAAACCGATCCCAGTTGATGGTAAAATCACCATCAAGATCGTAATAGACAGGGAGTCCGCCATTCATAACAACAGCAGGTCCGTAGGTATAATAGGAAGGCTGGATAATAATGACTTCATCATTCTGATTCAGAATGGATTTAAGGGAAGTATATAAAGCAAAAGTTGCACAAGGAACAATCGTAATTTCCTTATTCGTAATGCTGATACTATGGGTCCGTTGGATATTGAAACGGATGATACTTTCAATGAGCATAGGATTGCCGGCAAGAGGTTCATAATGATGAGTATCTTTTTCAGCAGCTTCTTTTAAAAATATTGTAAGGCGCTCGTCTATATCAAAATCGGGAAGTCCCAGAGAAAGATCAAAACTTCCGTTCCTGATGGCCAGCTCGGACATTTCTGTAAAAAAGGAATAATGAGTAAATCCGTAAATTTTATCCATCTATTTTGTATTTTAATCAAATATAATAAAATTTTAATATCATATTATATTTAAAATTAAGGTGTTGTTAAATTTATAATGAGTTGCATATTATTTTGTCGTATGGATTAATCCTATTAGGATTCAATAAAATTTGTTATTTTTAAGAAATTTATTCTTTATGAAAAAAATACTTATTCCGTTATTTGCAATGGCTGTGGTAACCAGTTGTGGAACGGCAAAAATATCTGACGGGAATGCTTCACATCCTGTTTCTACAAAACATAACAAAGCATTTAATAATGCATACAAAGTAATCAATGCTGAGGATTTAAAGAAAAACCTGTATGTCATTGCTGCAGATGATATGGAAGGACGTGATACCGGAAGCAAAGGACAGAAAAAAGCGGGTGAGTATATGATTAATTATTATAAAACCCTGGGTATTTCAGCGCCTAAAGCATTAGGCTCATACTATCAGAAAGTACCGTCTGAATTTATGAAAAAGAGAGGAGGAGGCAATCTTCCTGATTCTGAAAATATTTTAGCTTTTATCGAAGGAACTGAAAAACCAGACGAAATTGTGGTGGTTTCTGCACATTATGATCACGTAGGAACCAAAAATGGAGTAGTTTACAATGGGGCAGATGATGACGGAAGCGGAACTGTAGCCGTAATGGAAATCGCTAAAGCATTCCAGCAGGCAAAAAAAGCAGGAAAAGGACCTAAAAGATCAATCCTGTTTCTGCATGTTACAGGTGAAGAACACGGACTGTTTGGTTCAGAATATTATTCCGAAAACCCTGTTTTCCCATTAGCCAATACGGTTGTTGACCTTAATATTGATATGATCGGACGTGACGATCCTGCCAACAGAGGAAAGCAATATGTGTACGTGATTGGTTCTGAAATGTTAAGCTCTCAGCTTAAAGTCATTAATGAGGCAGCCAACAAAAGAACAAATAATCTGGAACTGAATTATAAATACGATGATTTGAATGACCCTGAACAATTGTATTACCGTTCAGATCACTATAACTTCGCCAAACACAATATTCCTGTAGCATTCTTCTTTGATGGTATTCATGAAGATTATCACAAACCAGGTGATGATCCGGAAAAGATTGATTATCAGTTATTGGAGAAAAGAACTCAGCTTATTTTTACAACAGCCTGGGATATCGCGAACAGAGAAGAAAGAATTGTTGTTGATAAAAAATAATCAAAAAAATATTTAACGCCTTTGCGTTTACTAACAAACTACCATGAATATAATGATCCGGGAAGCAAAGCCAGAAGACATTTCACAGATTCAGTGGGTAAGAAATTCTGTGAAAGAAAATATACTCTCAGATCCGGGATTGGTTACTGATAAAGACTGTGAAGAATTTTTGTTTCAAAGAGGAAAAGGCTGGGTATGTGAGATGAAAAATCAGATTGTTGGCTTTTCTATTGCAGACCTTAAAGAGAATAATATATGGGCACTCTTCGTACATCCTGATTTTGAAAATCAGGGAATTGGCAGAAAACTTCATGACATCATGCTGGACTGGTATTTTGAGCAGAATAAAGACTTTGTATGGCTGGGTACTTCACCGGGAACAAGAGCCGAAAACTTCTACAGAAAATCTGGCTGGAAGGAAACAGGAAAGCATGGCAAAGATGAGATTAAGTTTGAATTGACCCATAAAGACTGGAAAAATAAAAAAATATGACACCAAAACTGAAATCTATCAGACCTTTTATCGGAGCACAAAATTTTGAAGTCAGCAGAAACTTTTACAGAGATCTGGGATTTGAAGAAGTTGTTCTGGAACCGAAATTATCACTGTTTATACGTGAAGAGCTTGGCTTTTATCTTCAGGATTATTATGCCAAAGAATGGGTTGATAATACAATGGTCTTTATGGAAGTAACCGATACTGATGAATTCTGGAAAGAACTTGTGTCTTTAGGACTTCCGGATCAATATGAAAATGTAAGGCTTACTCCTGTAAGAACGATGGATTGGGGAAAAGAGTGTTTTGTACATGATCCTTCAGGAATATTGTGGCATTTCGGAGAGTTTTTTTAAGGAAAAGAAATATGATTTACGCATTCGATACCTACTACTATGAAGATTATGCCAATACGGTCTGTATTGCATTTGAAGACTGGTCATCTGAAAAAGAAGTGGAAACTTTTATAGAACAGATCCCTGTGAGCTCTGAATATGAAAGTGGAGCCTTTTACAAAAGAGAATTACCCTGCATTGTAAGCCTTTTAAAGAAAATAACATTAAGACCCGAAGATATTATCATTGTGGATGGATATGTTACACTGGATAATGAGGGAAAAATTGGCTTAGGAGGATACCTTTATGAAGTATTGGACGATAAAACCCCTGTTGTTGGAATTGCAAAAAATGAATTTACAACCCCGGATTCCCAGCGAAGAAGTGTATTCCGTGGGGAAAGTAAAACGCCACTTTTTGTGACTGCCAGAGGAATTGACGTTGACGAAGTTCAGGTAAAAGTAGAACAGATGCATGGTGCTTACAGAATACCTACACTGCTGAAAAAACTGGATCAGCTGAGCAGAGCATAAATAAAAAAGTCTTACCATTGAAGTAAGACTTTTTTTTAATTTTGAATATACCAATCGGTATATTTTCTATCTTTGTTATAATTTCCTTACTAAAATAAAGAGGGATTTTTTTTAATTATAAATATACCGATCGGTATTAAAAACAAATCAATGAAAGAAGTATTTATATTATCAGCAAAACGTACTCCTGTGGGTGGTTTTATGGGAAGTTTGTCTGGATTTACAGCAACTCAGCTAGGAGCTATAGCGATTCTGGATGCCTACGAAAACATTGGACTTACTCCTGAACATGTAGACAGTGTGTATATGGGAAATGTACTCAGTGCCGGAGTGGGACAGTCTCCAGCGAGACAGTCTGCTATTTTTGCCGGAATTCCTGTAGATAAGGATGCGACAACGATTAATAAAGTCTGTGCTTCAGGAATGAAATCAGTAATGATGGGTGCTCAGCAGATCCAGCTTGGTCTGGACAGTATTGTAATGACGGGAGGAATGGAAAGCATGAGTAATGTTCCACATTATGTAAAGCTCCGTCAGGGAACAAAGTTGGGAGATACCAGCCTTATTGATGGACTGATCAAAGATGGGCTGTGGGATGTATACAATGATTTCCACATGGGAAGTGCAGCGGAATTAGGCGTGAAAAAATATGGTCTGACCAGACAGGAACTGGATGAATATGCTCTGTTTTCATATCAGAGAGCTCAGGAAGCGGCTAAAAACGGCAAGTTCAGTAAGGAATTGATCTCAATATCCATTGAAGGAAAAAAAGGGACTATAATCGTTGATAAAGACGAAGATATCGATAAACTGATTCCTGAGAAAATAGCTCTTCTGAAGCCTGCATTTGAAACTGACGGTACTCTTACCGCTGCCAATTCCAGTAATCTGAATGATGGTGCCGCAGCTATAATATTAGGGTCTTCCGAAGCTGTAGAACATCATAATCTGAAGCCACTGGCAAGGATAGTAGCCTATGCAGACGCAGCTCAGTCGCCGGAATGGTTTACCACTTCGCCTTCTGTAGCTATTGAAAAGTTGCTAAAGCAAACAGGTCTTCGTTTGTCTGATATCGACTTTTTCGAAATTAATGAAGCTTATTCCTCAGTGATTTTATCCAATCAGAAAATCCTGGGCTATGATCTGAGCAAAGTAAACATATATGGAGGAGCAGTTGCATTAGGACATCCGATTGGGGCTTCAGGCGCAAGAATTGTAACCACTTTGGTGAATGTTTTACGTCAGGAAAAAGGAAGATATGGGATTGCTGCCATCTGTAATGGAGGAGGAGGTGCTTCCGCAATTCTTATTGAAAATATAGACTAAAGCAGTAAATACCCTAAATTTTTATCCTTATTATTAAAAAAGATCTTTCTTGAAGTAAAATTGAGAAAGATCTTTTTGCATAGGTAACGGATTGATTATCCATTAATAAATCAAATTATTAAATGTGTACAGGCGGAGCGCTGACTGGTTATTTTTATTAAACTGATAAATATCATTGCTATGTTATTTTTATTCATTCTAAATAAATATAAATTTGTCTCAAGAAATTTTACAAAGAAAATGAAAAAAATAACTACTCTTTCTGGTATTGTACTTGCCTCGCTGATGAATGCACAGGCGCAGTATTGTATGCCGGCCTTTCAGTATGGAGCTGACAGCAATATGATTAGCCATGTAACTTTCGGGAACATTAATAATTCATCTCCTGTTCAGTCCGGGAACGCACAAGTCTATGAGAATTTTACCTCAATGTCTACTGATTTACAATCCGGAAGTAATTACAATATATCTGTGACTGGGCCTTCCAGCACATTTCCAAGTGATGTAGTTGTTTTTATAGACTTTAATCAGAATGGTAATCTTGATGATGCCGGAGAAAGCTTCTATATTGGAAGACTTGAAGCAGCCAATCCAGCCAATGCGTTTACCATCAACAATACAATAACGATTCCTGCCACTGCAGCCAACGGAAGTACAAGAATGAGGGTGCTTAAAAATACAAATGTTCAGGCGTATTCTAATCCTGCAGCCCCAAATTCTATCAGTACTGCATGTGATACCAGTTTAAGAGCGGGACAGACAGAGGATTATACGGTTAATATTATAGGACAGACCGCCAATTTCCCGGCTCCTTATTGCGGTACTGAAAATATTACAAGTTTGACCGTAAGTGAGATCAGTACAGTAGAATTTGCCGGAGTTGTTAGAAACAGTGCGCTCGACGGGAATTCTGATGTTCTTGAAAACTTTACAGCAACGGTTTACAATGTCAATCGTGGAAATACCTATCCGATAACAGTTACAGGAGGTACACATGGACAAAATACGGTATCAGCCTATGCTTATATTGATTTTAACCATAATAATCAGTTTGATGCTGATGAACAATTTAATCTTGGATACCTGGATAACTCCAATCCGGTTTCTGGTCAGCAATCCGGGGTTACAACAGGTAATATAACCATTCCGGCAGGAGCACAACTGGGAGAAACCCGTTTCAGACTGGTAAAAGCTTATGAATCCAATTCATGGATGGGAGCTTTGAAGAATCTTCCGTGTCCTTCAGGTTGGTTTATTGGTCAGGCAGAGGATTATACTTTAAATATTCAGCCTGAGAGTCTTTCAACCATTGAAGTTTCTAAAGAAGCTTCAGCCTATGTAAAAATATATCCAAATCCTACCCCAAATTCTGTAACAATTAAGATGAAAGAAGGATTGGAGAAATATGAAATTTACAACATGTCCGGGCAAAAACTGCTGGAAGGAAATTCAGTAACGGTTTCTATGGATAGTTTTGTTCCGGGAACTTATCTGATTAAAATTCAGACAAAAAATCAAAAACTCATCACAGAAAAGATTATCAAGAAATAGACACATCATATCTAAATCATATCCATATCAATTTTTGTTTTTTAATCGACAGGCTAGGACCTGTCGGTTTTTTTTATGTTAGGAACAATAGAATTCCTGTATTTGAGTCGCTTTTAGTGGTATTATGAACCGGATTCCAGTAAATCCATAAGATCCTGCTTAGATAGCCCTTGAAGCTTTTTCCCATCAGTTGCAAGCAGATTCTGAGCCAGTTGTTTTTTCTTTTTCTGAAGCGTAAGTATTTTTTCCTCTACAGTATTGGAACAAATCATTCTTACAGCAATTACATTTTTAGTTTGTCCTATACGATAACTACGGTCAATAGCCTGGTTTTCAGAAGCAGGATTCCACCAGGGATCTACAAGATAGATATAATCTGCCTCAGTAAGGTTGAGACCTACACCACCAGCCTTCAAGCTGATCAGAAACACACGGATATTTTCATTCCTCTGGAAATTCGCTACTTTTTCCCCTCTGTTCTTACTTTGTCCCGTTAAATATTCAAACTGAATGTTGTGCTTTTCAAGTTCAGCCTTAATCAGATCCAGCATTCCAACAAACTGAGAGAAAACAAGGATTTTATGATCTTTGGATTTGCCAAGGATCTGCTCCATCAGAATTTCGATTTTAACGGCATTTTCACCGGAATATCCCTCCTTCATCAAAACAGGAGAATTACAGATCTGTCTGAGTCTTGTAAGCCCTGTAAGAACGTGCATACTGTTTTTGTTCAGGTCATCGTCATCATTGGCTGCAATAAATTCACGAAGTTCCTTTTCATAGGCATCGTAGATCTTACGCTGTTCTGTATTCATTTCACAGTAAATTACTGTTTCTGTCTTTTCAGGAAGTTCCTTTGCAACCTGTTTCTTCGTTCTTCTGAGGATAAAAGGTTTGATCTTTTGCTGAAGTTCCACCGCCCGTTTGCTGTACTCGAATTTATCAATAGGAATGGCATAAATATCTTTAAAATATTGTTTGCTTCCCAACAATCCGGGACAGGCGAATGAAAGTTGGCTATAAAGATCAAATGTGCTGTTTTCGACAGGAGTACCGGTCAGTACAATTCTATTTCTGGACTGAAGCAGGCGTGCTGCTTTGTATCTTTCTGAATTCGGATTCTTAATAATCTGTGATTCATCCAGAAAAATATAATTGAAATTGAAGTTTTTCAGAAACCGGATATCCGAAAGAAGCATTCCATAGGTAGTAAGAACTACTTCATAGTCTGGCATATGAGCCGTTGTCTTTGGTCTGTCAGCTCCATAATGCAGCAGAACTTTTATAGAAGGAGCAAATCTGCTCATTTCTTCCTGCCAGTTGAAAAGCAGGGAAGTAGGAACTACAACCAGATGAGTGGTATGGCCTCGTTTTTCCCTCTGCGACAGGATAAAAGCAATGATCTGGATGGTTTTTCCCAATCCCATATCGTCTGCAAGACATCCACCGAAGTTGAATTCGTCAAGAAAATTAAGCCAGTTCAGTCCGTCATGCTGATAATCCCTCAGTTCGGCATTCAGTTCAGCAGGAACAGCCACTTCCGGAATGTCTTTTACTTTTGAAAATTTCGTGGAATATGAAGTAAGTTCTTCCTGAACTTCTTTACTCAGGACTTCTTTTTCAAACAATGCGGTAACTTCCGTAAAATTGATTTTCGGAATCTTTAAAAGTTCTTCATCAATTTCTCCTGCATGAAAGTAAGCGGATATTTTGTCTATCCATTCTTCAGGAAGAATTCCCATGCTGCCATCATCCAACTGAACAAATTTACTCTTGTTTCGGATCGCACGGTGAAGTTGTTTCAGGGAAGCTTCTTTCGGACCAAATCCTACTTTTAATTTGGCATTAAACCAATCCAGCCCACTGGTAATCTGAATATTGATTTTAGCACGGTGAGCGTTTAATTTATTGTTTTTTAATTCGTTAAAGCCTAGTATGATTATTCCTTCATTTCTCCAGGTCTCAAATGCATCAAGAAACCAGTTGTTATCCAGAAACTTATCTCTGTGAAGATAAAAATACTGATATCCGTCCATCTGTTCTTCAAAATCAGGATGCTGCTGCATAACCAAAGAAGTAAAGCGGGCTTCTGCAGATTCATTTCTTTCTATTTTGAATGGATTTCCATTCTGATCTGTATCAAAAAGCTGCTTCCTGGAATACACCGGAACTTCTACATTTCCGTATTTCATAACGGGAGTAATTCCTATATAATTTTCCTGCTGACGAAGATAAATAACCCTTTCGGTCTGATAATTTTTATCTTCAAGCTGTACTTTTGTTGCAGGCTGTATATAGCTGTAATTAATATGAATACGTTCTTCTATCGTAGAGAGAATGTTCTGCATAAATGCATCATATTTCGAAGAATGAACCAGTAAAATTTCATTATTAGCCTTGAAAAACCGGATGATTCTGAGCATGTCCGGATCATCTACAAAGCTGAAAGTGTTGCGGTTATATACAAAATATTCATTTCTGAGAACAATATTTTTGAAAGGAACAGAAATATCGTTGAACAGCAATTCTCCGGTTATTTCAAAAAATGGATCTTTCTTAAATACAGATAATTGAATCTCCGCATCTAAAGTATTTAATTCAGTTCGGGAAAGGGACTTTGCTGAAACGGTTTCTGCAATTTCCCGGTCGTGATAATACACTTCCAGTTCCCGGGGGTTTTGTACAATGAGCTTTAAAGCTTCCAGTTCTGATGGATTATAATCTTCATTGTAATTATTCTGGAAAGAGGTAATGGCTGTAAAAAATTTGATGTCCACAGGTTTCTCTGCTTTCCATATCAGCTGCATGGCATCTACAGGAGTTACGGGGTTCTTTATTTTTCCTGTCTGTGTTATTTCTGCCTCCATCAGAGAGAAGGTCATATGATTGTAATAACGGTGCTTCCCGATGACCAATATTTGTTTTTTCCCGGTTTCCAGTACTGCCAGCTCATCCAGTTTAGAAGGAAGCTGTGGGAGAAGATCTTTGGTAAGCATCACATCATCTACGGGAAGCATTTCCTTGATTCTGGGGAGTATTTCAATTTTCCCGTCAGTATATTCAAGCTGAAAATAGTGATCCAGATCGGGTTCATTTTCAAGACCATATCCCTTGGCTTTAGGGAGAAACATCTTTTTACGGAGCATATCATCAAAAAACAGGCGGTAATTTTTATCCTCGATAATACAGTGGATAATCTCTGCCTGATGGGAACAAAGCTGTTCTTTTGGGTGGTCACACGTACAGGTACAAAGCAGCGAACTGCCTATTTTGCTGATACTGACCACCGGAAAATCCTGTAGTGAAGATTGCTTGGTAAATATTCCTGTATTGTTTTCAATAGCAACCGGGTAGATATCACGGAAATCCCTGATTCCGATAAACGAACTGTCTGAAGTATGTTTCAGCAGATCATATACGGAAAGTGTACTGATATTGATGTTATCAAGAATATATTCTGCCATAAAAATTGATGAAGACAAACTTACAAAAAACAAATGTATTTCAGCATCCGTTTTGGCTACAGCTTACCGCATTTTGGCAACTCCGGCGTTTCTTCTAATGCTGAACTTTGTCCTGTAATTTTAAACCAAGAAAAATGAAAACAATTTTTATAACAGGTGCTTCTACAGGATTAGGAAAAGCAACTGCACAATTATTTCAAAACAGAGGATGGAAAGTAATCGCTACGATGAGAAACCCGGAAGCAGCGGCCGATCTTACAGCTTTGGAGAACGTAACTGTACTTCCTCTGGATGTTACCAATCCGGCACAGATACAATCCACCGTGAAGCAGGCTCTTGAGCTTGGAGATATTGATGTGGTTTACAATAACGCAGGATATGGCCTTATAGGACCTTTGGAGGCTCTTTCTGATGATCAGATCGTAAAACAGCTGGACACTAATTTATTAGGGGTTATACGCGTTACACAGGCATTTATTCCTTACTTCAGAGAACAGAAAAAAGGAATGTTCATTTCTACAACGTCTATAGGAGGACTGGTTGCTTTCCCGTTAGGTTCTACGTATCACGCTACCAAATGGGCACTTGAAGGGTGGAGCGAAAGCTTGGCTTTTGAGCTTAATACATTGGGTATTGATATTAAAACGGTATCTCCGGGAGGAATCAAGACTGATTTTGTAAGCCGTTCATTGGATTCAGCATCCAGTCCTGCTTATGAAGAGATGACTAATTCTCTATTTTCTAAAATGGATGGAATGATGGAGGCTGCTTCTACACCGGAACAGATTGCAGAAGTAGTGTATGAGGCTGCTACGGATGGTAAAAAACAGCTTCGATATGTGGCCGGAGAAGATGCTAAGGCTATTTATGCACAGCGCCTTGAACTAGGTGATGAAGTGTTTAGAGAGCAGTTTGGGAAACAGTTTATTTAATCAGGTTTTTGAAAGACAGTATAAAGTAAATCTCATTTATACTGTCTTTTCCAACAAATAATTTATAATTTTATATCATGGAAAAGAAAGATAATGTTCCTTTGAAAATTTCATCCATATCAGAACTGCACAGTATGCTGCAGCTCCCTAAACCGCTTCATCCATTGGTAAGCCTTGTGGATAATACGAAAATGAGTATCAAAAAGGATATGCTGAAGAGAAGTTTTATCCTGAATTTTTATAAAATTTCTTATAAATATTCTATTACCGGGAAAATGGGCTATGGACAGGGATATTATGATTTCAATGAAGGAGGAATGATGTTCACAGCGCCAGGACAGGTTCTTTCTACCGATGAAAATGCAGAATATTCCGGGTATACATTACTGGTACATCCGGATTTCATCAGAAGCTATCCTTTAGCAAAGAATATTAAGAACTTCGGTTTCTTTTCTTACGATACCAATGAGGCACTGCATTTGTCTGATCAGGAAAAAACTACGGTAACAGGATTGCTGAATAATATTGAAAATGAACTGAATACAGCCATTGATGAAGTAAGTCAGGATGTTATCGTTTCTTATATTGACGTTCTTCTCAATTACAGCAACCGTTTTTATAAGAGACAGTTTATTACCAGAAAGACAGTCAATAATGATTTGCTGACCAAACTGGATCATGTGCTTGAAAATTATTTTAACCAACAGGAGACCTTAAATAAAGGGCTTCCTACCGTAGAATTTCTGGCTTCCACACTCCATCTGTCTCCTCATTATCTGAGCGATATGCTTCGTAATCTTACCGGACTGAACGCCCAGCAGCATATTCATGAAAAACTGATTGAAAAAGCGAAAGAATATCTTACCACTACAGGGTTCTCTGTATCTGAAGTTGCCTATGCTCTGGGATTTGAGCACCCACAGTCATTCAATAAACTGTTTAAAAAGAAAACCGATAAAACACCGCTGAGTTACAGACAGTCTTTTAATTAGAGACAGATCGGGATTTTCTAAAGGAATAGGTATGCTTCAGTGAGCATGGAAGAAAGAAGAATTTGTTTCAAAGAAAATTATAAAAAAATAAACTGAATTCAGGTTTAAACCTTAACAAAATTGACAGTATAATATCTTTTCCCATCCGGAATTGATTTTATACTGTCTTTTGTTGTTTATAAAGTGGACTGTTTTTCTTTTATCAGAGTTTCGATCTTAAGCTTTGCGGCATTCCATTCATCATCTAAAATACTGTAATAGGCAGCATTTCTTGTACTGCCGTCACTGAGAACCTTGTCTTTGCGTAAAATACCTTCAAATACACCGCCGATTTTTTCAATGGCTTTTCTCGATCTGAAGTTATTGTCTTTCGTTTTTAATTGTACTCTGTTTGTTTTCAAAATATCAAAACAGAAGGTGAGAAGCAGTAATTTGCATTCAAGATTAATGGCTGTTCCCCAGAATTCCTTGGTAATCCATGTCCATCCGATTTCCAGCTTTCTGTCTGCAGGGTATATTTCAAAAAAACGGGTGGAGCCGATCAGTTTTCCGGTTTCTTTATGACGGATTACAAAGGGATATTGATTTCCGGTTTCCCTTTCTGACAAGGCAAATTCATAGCTTTTATAAAACAGATCTTTATCTGAGCAGTCTGTAGGAATCAGTGCCCAGAGTTCTTTATCTGAAGCGGCAGTAAATAATTCTTCAAGATGTTCTTTTTCAAGAGGAATTAACTCAACCGTTTCTCCTTCTAAAATTGTTGGATAGGAAATCCATTTTTCTTTCATGGTTTATTTTTATAGAACGAAATTAATGAAAAATGAAGATCAGTGTTCCAAAAACACAGTGATTTTCTACCATATTGAAGTCTGCTTTCCTACTTATTGGTTAAAATGGAACATAAAAATGACAAAAATGAACTAGATTTTAATGCATGTCCGTATCTAACTTTGCAAAAGGAATTTTATTACCCTGTTATAATGAACGAGAGAGAATCTTTTAATGCAAAAATGCCGACAGCCTGCTTCTTACTTTTTTTTGCCCATGGGCTTGTTTTTTCTTCCTGGGCGAGCCGGATTCCCATCATAAAAAATGCTCTTTCGATCAATGAAGCAGAATTGGGAACCCTTTTGCTTCTCATGCCAATAGGACAGCTTTCTACAATGGTTTTAGCCGGAAAATTGATCAGTGTCTACGGAAGCAGCTGGATTATTAAAAGATGCTTTTTATTGTATCCTTTTTTTCTTTTGTTAATCGGGTTAGCTCCTTCTTACTGGACGCTGGCCGTTGTTCTGTTCTTCTTTGGCGTTTCCGGAAATATGTGCAATATAGCGATCAATACACAGGCTATTGAAATAGAATCTATAACAAAAAGAACACTTCTTTCTTCGTATCACGGAGCCTGGTGTTTTGCAGGCCTTACGGGAGCGGTAGTGGGTTTATTAATGATCAATCTCCATATAGGAACTTTTTACCATTTTGTTTTTACTTTTATCCTTGTTGGGATACTTTGGTTCTATAGCAAGGGAAATCTGACTAATATTATCCATAAAGCAGAGCCGCAAACCCGGTCAATATTCAAATTTGTGAATCCAACATTGTTGGGACTGGGCGTTATTGGATTCCTGAGTATGGCGATTGAAGGGGCAATGTTCGACTGGAGCGGAGTGTATTTTCAAACGATAGTTAAAGCACCGGAGAATCTTGTTATACTGGGATATACGAGTTTTATTTTAATGATGACTTTAGGTCGTTTCATCGGGAACAGAATTATTGAGAAGTATGGGAAAAAGATTGTTTTGCAGTGTTGTGGAATCCTGATGAGCGGAGGACTTTTTCTAAGTGTTTTCTTCCCGGAATTATGGATCTGCATCATCGCTTTTATGATTATTGGCCTTGGAAGTTCTCTGAGTGTGCCATCCGTTTATAGTACGGTGGGGAAAGTGAGTACGGTAGCTCCAAGTATTGCTTTGTCTTTTGTATCCAGCATCTCATTTTTAGGATTTTTGATGGGCCCGCCTCTTATCGGATATATTGCAGAAAGCTTTGATCTCAGATATTCCTATGGACTTTTTGCCTGTTTTGGGATTTTACTGGCAATTATGGCCGGGCAGATGAAAGTTTTCAGAAAGTAATACGTACTCTCTTTTCAAGGGAATTCTGACATCTGTTAAGTATTTTTTGACATGTTCCGGCTTGTTGTCATTGACTAATGTTGCATTTCAAAATACTGTTTATCTTTATTTAAAATTTACTTTCATGAAACCGGTCTCAGCAATTTTAACCGAATCTGTTATTGATCATTCTTTTTCTGTAAAACGGCTGGAGGATGATATACCGTATTCAAGAGATTTTGTGAGACTTAATTATCACCATATTTTGATGATCGAAAAGGGTAGAGGAATTCTGACCGTGGACGAACATTCTTTTGATATAGAAGATCAGGAAATTTTTTTACTGTCTAAAGGTCAGATCTGCAGGTTTGAAAATAATACGGATATCCGTGGTTATTATATTTCCTTTGGCGACTGTTTTTGGGAAAAAGTACCTTCCAGTGCCAGCAATTGCAAGGCTGTGCTGTTTAATAATGCCGCTGCAAATCAAAAACTGAAACCGGATCAGGCTGAAACAGATGAATTTGTAAGCTTGTTTAAAAATTTACTGGCAGAATACCAAACGGAGGCTTATACCAACCAAATGGATGTACTGGCGGCCTATTTAAAAATCATTATGATAAAACTGGCGAATGTAAAAATTGTATCGGAAGAAACTTTTGACAGCCAGGATTATATTATTTACCGCAAGTTTATGGATCTGCTGAGCAGTCAGTATCACAGTCTTCATGCAGTCAGTGAGTATTCAGAGCTGTTGAATATTACCCCGAGAAGACTTAGTGAACTGTGTAAGCGGTGTTGCCATAAAAGTGCAAAAGAAATCATCAACGGACAGATTATTGCGGAAGCCAAAAGACTCCTTCAGTTCAGCGCTCATTCTGTAAAAGACATTGCCTATCAGCTTAATTTCAGTACATCGGAACAGTTCAGTCATTTCTTTAAAAAAAATACAGAAATATCTCCGGCAAACTATCGCAGTCATTTCATTCATATTGGAATGTAAACAGGATCGAAATTTTGACATGTCATCGGTATTTATTGATATTCTCAGGCATCTGTAATCATGATACCTTTGGATAAAATTAAGTAAAGATATGTCAGTAAATCGTATGAAAGAAGTAGCCGGAATTATGATCCCGGACAGTAAAATTGCAACAGAAGCCACAGAACTTCTGTTAGAACACGGAACAGAATTTATCTACAATCATTCTCTTCGAGTTTTCCTGTTTTCCTCATTAAATGCAAAACGTGAAAACAAAGTTCATGATTCTGAGCTGTTGTATGTGGCCTCAGTATTTCATGATCTGGGGCTTGTTTCTCATTACAGCAGTCCTGATCTGAGGTTTGAGGTAGATGGTGCCAATGCGGCACGAGACTTTTTGAAAGGACATGGGATTGCTCAGGATAAACTTCAGCTCGTTTGGGATACCATTGCTCTTCACACCACCATCGGTATTGCAGAACATAAAGAGAATGAAGTTGCCTTAATGTATTCAGGAGTAGGACTGGACGTGATGGGAGAAGGGTATGAAAACCTGAGTACAGAACATCGTGAAGAGATTATAAAAGCTTTTCCGAGAAATGATTTTAAAAAGAAAATTATTCCCACTTTTTTCGGAGGCTTTGAACATAAAACAGAAACCACTTTTGGAAATATAAAAGCAGATGTCTGTGCCTTCATGATCCCGAATTTTGAAAGGAAAAATTTCTGTGACTGTATTTTGCATTCTCCTTGGTCTGAATAAACTTGTCAGCCAGCCCGAATATCATATATATCCGGGCTGTTGACTTTCAATATATCAATGTTGTTTATATCCAATGCTCTATAAGGTGGAGCCAAAGTGCTTTTTCTTCATTCAAAAGAAAAACGGCTGATGAAGCTCTTTTGGTCGTGATTTCGCCCGTAACCTGGGTTTCAGTATAAGTGGCAAGGCCATGATGCCCGGAATGATTTACTTCAATATTTTCAACCTGAATAGTACGTTCCGGAAATTTTCCAAATACGGTGGGAAGCCAGTCTCCAAACATGGATAAAGTAACAGTGTCTCCATTTCCAGTGATCATTTTGAAATCCGGTGAAAATCCGGATAATAACGCTTTATAAAGACTTTCCTGATGTTCTGATTTTCCCTGAAACCATTTTTCAATATTCTTATGGAATTCTTCTATTTCCCAAATGATTTTTTCTGTATTGTTCATATTTAAATGTATAGTATTTTTTGATTTTAAATGGTCTTTTTAATCAATGATCTTCCTTAATCTGCTTCCTGCCCATATTCCAATGAGTTGAAAAACACCAATCATTCCTATAGCGACTACAAATGCTTCATTGAATCCCAGAATTTTTATCAGATTAAAAAATAGTGTTCCAATGATAGCTCCTCCGGTGACACTTCCAATCTGAATGCCTATGCTTATCAGTCCTGAAGCCTGCCCGGCTTTTTCTTTAGAAACCAATGAAATGGCTGTCCGCATCATGACCGGCATAATAGTACCATGTCCAAACCCTGCAATAAATAATGTAATATGGGTAATGAAAGATGGTTTTTGCTGAACATAAAATGCTGCTGCACTTATCACAAAGCCTGCCATCAACAATCCCAATCCTGTATACATCATTTTGTAAGTTGTCAGTTTTATTTTTGAAGTCACCAGAGGTCCCAGGAAAAAGGCAAGTCCATAAGGAACTATTGCCAGACCTGTCTGCATGGAGTTTTGATGAAGAAACTGCTGAAGATAATAAGGGTAGCAAATAAATAAACCTGCTGTGAAATTGTAAAAGAAAATAATCAGAAGGCTTAGTGCAAAGGGTTTCTGTTGCAGCAATGCAGGATCTATAAGTATCGGACGGTTTTTTTGCAGTTGTTTCTTCTCATAGCGTAGAAATGAAATTAATAATAAAATTCCTGCAAGAAGAACCCCGAAAATCCACCATGCCCATTCGAATTTCTGTCCGAAAATAAGAGGGCAGATGAGCATGAGTAATGCCAGAATCAACAATAAAGCTCCCATAAAATCAATACCTGTCTGTTCCTTTTTATTAAGGTCGTCCATCGTAAAATGAATTCCCAGAATACAGATAACGGTAATAGGTACATTCACAAGAAATACCATTTCCCAGGAAAAATGTCCCCATTGCATGCTTAAAAGAACTCCGCCAAACAATTGCCCAACCACTGATGCAAGACCAAATACAGAACTGAAAAGACTTACAGCTTTAGGTTGTTCCTGACTGCTGAAAAGATCTTTTATGGAAGCTAATACCTGAGGAGCCAGCAGTGATGCCCCCACGCCCTGGAACATTCTGAAGATAATGAGCCCTGTAACATCCGGAGAAAAAGCACAGGCTAGGGATGAAAAAAGGAAAGTATATAATCCCGAAATAAATACCTTCTTACGTCCGTAAATATCACCTAGGCGTCCACCGCAAACAACAAGCGCAGCATAGGTGAGTCCATAAATGGCAATGACCATTTGAAGCTCATGATCACTGGCATTGAAGGCTTTTTTAATAGAAGGTAAGGCCATATTAACAATAAAATAATCCAGGGGTGAAAGAAATGCTCCTGCGATCAGAAAATTGAGTGCCTGCCACCGTTTCGGATATGTGTTCATATTTTTTTATGCAAAATTACCCGCTTTGTGTCCTGTTAAAATTGTACTTTTGGAGGAAAATTGAGTGTATCATGAAAGGAATGCATCTTGAAGGGATTGAAGTAAGGGAGATACAACTGAAAGAAGAAGAGATGATGTTCAGGACAAAGACTTTTCTTTCATTCGTTTATATTGTCAAAGGAGAAGGAACGCTTATGTATGATGAGCGGAATATTAATTTTTCTGAGGGTAAGCTTTTCATTATTCCGGAGCAGGAAGTGTATCGTTTTAAAAGCAAAGCTGCGCGGCTTATCAGTATTCAGTGTCCGGTTGAGTTTATTGATAAAATCCGGTTGGAAGCAGATCGTATTGAAAGCTGTGAGAATTTGTATAAGCTGCAGTATATCAGTAATAATTATCACGCAAGGGCAGGATGTGTTTTCAGAAATAAAAACGATGAACATTTTGCAGAAACTCTTATTCTGCAGATCGTCAATGAATTTAACAATAAAGCAGATGATTATCTTATTATCCGCAACTGTATGTCAATCCTTCTCAATCTGATTGCAAGGAATATTATTCAGAGTGAAACTTCTGATCTCCAGGAAAACCGGAAAGCTTTTTCCATCATGAAGATCATCGCATATATTCAGCAGAACATAAAGGATCGTGAGAAAACAGGAATTCAGAAGATTGCTGAACATTTTGGAATTTCCGAGAATTATTTCGGAGAATATTTTAAACAACAAACAGGGACTTCCTATCAGGATTATCTGTTGGATTACAGACTAAAGCTGGTGGAAACCTATTTGAAATACAGCAGTGTCCGTCTAAGTGAAATTGCCTATGAACTTCAGTTCAGTGATGAAAGCCATCTTTCCAAACTTTTTAAAAAATACAGAGGAGTAACGCCTGGTGAATACAGGAAAAACTTCAAATAACTTTTATCTTAAATTCTTAATTCACAAAAAATATAAAGTTAACTATATAGTTGACTTTATATTTTTATATATTTATAGCAAATATATTTCAGATGGATTTTGACTTTATTAGAGAACTAGGGTATAAGGCTTTCGATAGTCGGTTGAAAAGAATCAGTGACAGAATGTCTCATGATGTTCGTAAATTTTATAAAGAATTTGGGATCGATGTGGAACCGAATTGGTATCTGGTGTTTATGCTGCTGAAAAGGAAGGGTGAAATTTCAATTACTGATATTGCCGAACCACTAGGGTATTCTCATCCGTCCGTTGTGGTGATCGTTAAAAAAATGAATGAAAATGGTTATCTCATGATCAGAAAAGACAGTGTGGATAAACGGAAGCAGATCATTTCATTGTCTCCCAAAGCCATTGAAAAGCTTCCTCAGCTGGAGCAGATCTGGGACAGTTGTGAAAAAGCAATCCTGAAGGTTTTATCTGAAGATCTGGCAATTTTTACTTATCTGGATGGTATTGATCAGGAACTTAAAAACGAATCTTTTCATCATCGTTTTAAACAAGAATATTTAAAATCAACTTAATCATGAAAGCATTCATTCTCATCACAGCATTTCTTTTTTCCAATCTTATGATTTCTGCAACAGAAACAAAAATCATGATAAGAGCTAAGGCAAGAGATGCAAAATTTATCGGAACTTCATTAGGTGGAGCTCATGTTATCATTAGAAATAAACTTAATCAGAGAATTCTGGCAGAAGGAAATACAACCGGAAGCACTGGGAATACTGATCTGATTATGAAAACGCCTAAAACCAGAGGGAGCTCAATTGTCGATGCACAAACGGGAGGTTTTATGGCTGCTGTGGATATTGACGAACCTACATTTGTGAATATAGAAGTTATTTCCCCTCTGAACAGTAAACAGGCTCAGGCCGTTGTAAGCACAGAACTATGGCTTATTCCCGGGAAACATATTTTGGGAGAAGGAATAATCCTTGAAATTCCCGGATATATTATTGATATTCTGAAACCCAGAACCCATCAGTATATCGCATTGAATAGTATTAAAGATAAGCTTTTCCAGTTCCAGGCTAATATTGTCATGATGTGCGGATGTGTCATTGATAAAGATGGAGTATGGAATTCCAATGAAATTGAAGTAAAAGGAATCCTTAAGAAAGACGGAAAGTTTGTGAAGAATATAGAGATGTCTTGGGTATCAACCAATCTGTTTGAAGGAAGTCATTTAATCAATTCTCCGGGAAATTATGAACTCGTCCTGTATGCCTATCATGAGAAAACCGGAAATACGGGTGTAGATAAGGTGAACTATGTTGTGTTTGAATAAACAAAATAAAATATATTTGAATGAAAAGAGACTTTTGAAAGGTCTCTTTTTTATTCAGAATACGAATTATAAAACCTGAAGTTCTTTAAATACCTCAATAATGGCTTCAATAAGTCCTTTATCTATAGACTTTTCCGCAGTAGTATCCGGCAAAAGAGCCCGCAAATCACCGTGATCATCACGTTCAATAACGACTTCAGTGCCCTCCACATCCACATATAATTTGTATCCGTAAGAAAATGTTGCAAGCTTTCCGTTGAAAAGCAGTTCTTTACCTTTATAAGTTACCGGTACTTCAAATTCTTCCATTACTGTAAGTTTCTATTCATTTAAAATCCGGACAAATGTCGGAAAATTTTAATTCATATTATCATACAAATTATAATGATAAAGCCAAATAATACAAATCACTAAAATTATTTATAGGTTAAAATCTGTATATTTATCCGTATTTACGAAAGCAATTCTAAAACAGAAATGATCAATGAAATTGAAAAGAACTTCGATGAAAAATACAATCACCCTCTTTTGGTTCAGACGTGATTTGAGATTGGAAGACAATATCGGACTTCACCATGCACTCCAATCTGATGCTCCTGTAATGCCTGTATTTATCTTTGATACTGATATTCTCGAAAAACTGGAAGATAAAGAAGATCGCAGGGTGGATTATATTCACCAGGCTTTGACGGCTATCAATATTTCCTTGGAAAAATACCATTCAAAAGTGAATACTTACTATGGCAAACCTATAGAAATATTAAGAAAATTGTGCGAAGAATATATTATTGAAGGTGTTTTTTGCAACAGAGATTATGAACCTCAGGCCATTGAACGAGATAAGGAAGTCTATTATTTTTTCAAGGAAAAGAATATTCCCTTCAAAGCCTATAAAGATCAGGTAATTTTTGATAAGGATCAGATTATTAAAAAAGATGGCTCACCCTATACTGTTTACACCCCTTTTGCAAAGAAATGGAGGGAAACCTTAACTTCTGAACATTATAAATCTGTAGAGCCCAACTTTAAAAACCTTTTCCCACAGGAATATACAGACATTCTTAGCCTAAAGGAGATTGGTTTCACAAAAACGGAAATTAATTTTACCCATCCAGTTCTGAATGCTTCAATTATAGATCATTATGATCAATTTCGTGACTATCCGGCCTTACAACATACAACCCAATTGGGAATTGCTTTACGTTTTGGCACCATCAGCATCAGGAAATGTGTAGCCTTTGCCCTGAAACATAATGCTGTATGGCTTTCAGAATTGATCTGGCGTGAGTTTTTTATGCAGATTTTATATCATTTTCCGCAAGTGGTTCATCAGTCTTTTAAAAAGCAGTATGATAATATTAACTGGCGGAATAACGAAGAAGAATTTAAACATTGGTGTGAAGGAACTACAGGTTACCCAATTGTAGATGCCGGAATGAGAGAATTAAATCAGACTGGTTATATGCATAACCGTGTACGAATGATTGTGGCGAGTTTCTTATGTAAACATCTGTTGATCGACTGGCGTTGGGGAGAAGCGTATTTTGCTTTAAAACTTAATGATTATGATTTGTCTGCAAACAACGGAAACTGGCAGTGGGCAGCAGGTTCCGGCTGTGATGCGGCTCCTTATTTCAGGGTTTTTAATCCGACAGCTCAGGTTGAAAAGTTTGATAAAGACTTATTGTATATCAAAAAGTGGCTTTCGGAATGGAATACCTCAGCATATCCTTCCCCAATCGTCGAACACACTTTTGCCCGTGAAAGAGCCTTATCCGAATACAAAAAAGGATTAACATAAATAGACAATATCAAAAATGCCCGGTAACAAAAACGTCACCGGGCATCAACCAATTGATATTTAATATGAAAATTAAATCGTTTTCAGATACAGCTCCTGTAATTCCTGAGCGGTAAAAGCTTTGGAAGGTAGATTTTGCACCAGCTCTCCCTGTTTCATAATTCCGATATTGGTGGCTACACTTACTGCATTGAAAATATCATGAGTAGCCATTAAAATAGTTCTGCCTTCTTTCCCCAGCTGGCGAACAATTTCAGTGAATTCGGCTGTTGCTATTGGATCCAGTCCGCTGGTAGGCTCATCCAGAAGAAGTACTTTTGCATCTTTGGCAAGGGCAATAGCAATACCTACCTTTTGCCGCATCCCTTTTGAATATCCTCCCAGGGCTTTGTGGTGAGCTGTCTCCTGTAATCCTGTACGCATGAGTAATGCGGAAAGCTCTTCTTTTTCATAATTAAATCCAGCAATTTTGGAGAAAAAATCGAGATTCTCCAATCCGGTAAGATGAGGATATAAAAGCACTGTTTCAGGAATATATGCCAGATGTTTTTTTATTTTCTGAGGCTGATCTTTTACTGAAATATCATGAATGAAAGCATCTCCGGAAGTGGCTTTAATAAGCCCAAGAAGAATATTGATGGTTGTACTTTTACCTGCTCCGTTTTGCCCGAGTAGCGCAAAGATTTCCCCTTTCTTTACTTCCAGATTAAGAGAATGAAGTGCTGTAAAATCATTGTATTTTTTATGTAGGTTGATCGTTTTTAACATAGTTTTCTGTATTTGTATTGTGAAAGGATAATGAATAGAGTGATGAAGATGAGGTATGGCAGAAGAATCTGTATCCATTGGATAGGTGCAGATAATTTGTAAACCTGTATGGTTTGCTGTCCCCAGTTGATAGGTTCTGCCGTCTGTCCTGAAAAAATAAGAGGGTAGAAGTACAATCGTTTTTTCTCATGGAATTTTTTGAGTGCAGAGGCATACTGCAGATTATTATTCATATCCGTTTTTGCCAGACGGCTTTCTACAAGCTGGGTATGAAGATTGGGAAGGAAATAACCTAAATAAACTGCAGCCTGATTTCGTTTTTGCATTTTTTCTGTATACTGTTCAGAAGATGCTGCAGATTCAAGATCTCCCATATGCTGCATGGCGTAATACCATGTCCAGGTGAACGTATCATTTTCTTCTACGGTGAAATTTCTGTATTGAGGATATGCTTTGTAAAATTTTTCCATGGTAGGGAGCTTAGCTTCATCCCATTTATTGTGATAACCTTCTCTCTGTTCCATCACTGCTTTAAGAGATTCGTTAACAGGGTATATCTTTTGTATCAGAATATTACTGCTCATCGGAATAATAAAGTTAATGCCCACCCATACGATCAGAAGGATTAACGCATTCTGAGCTGATGATTTTCGGAAAGAAATAACCCACCTGCATAAGGCAAACCAGAACAGAAGATAAAGCCATCCGCTGATAAGAAAAGCAATATAATACAGATCCAAAAGTATTTTTATCCAAACTGAGGCGATGATCATTAATGCCAGATATACCGCAGTAACAGCCAAAAGACGGATAAGCATCTTATGATCCAGAAGCTTTTGTAAATTTCCGCTTTGTACCGAAAGCAATTTCCAGGTTCCTCTTTCTTCTTCCTCAGAAATCAGATTATAACAGAACGCCACAATCACCAGAGGAAAAAGGAAAACAATGACAAAACTAAAGTCAAAATTTCCGACAGCCGCATTGGCAGGATTATAAAAATCAGAATTGTAGCGTTGTTCCTCCAGATTTCGGATGGTCACTCCCTGGATAGATGGGTTTAAATCCCGCATTCCGATATTTAAAGCGGCAATTCTGGGAGTTTCATTCACTAAAT
Source organism: Chryseobacterium sp. CFS2 (assembly GCF_036543225.1). Taxonomy (NCBI): domain Bacteria; kingdom Pseudomonadati; phylum Bacteroidota; class Flavobacteriia; order Flavobacteriales; family Weeksellaceae; genus Chryseobacterium; species Chryseobacterium sp. CFS2. Next base: position 584,381 of record NZ_JAZHQU010000003.1, on the reverse strand, counting down.
TAAATTTGATGTAGTAAAGAACCAGTCCCAGATCATCTTTATGGAATTTTATATTCCGTTGAATGCTTTCTTTTTGAAATGTTTCACTTTTGGAAATGATATCCTCGTTCCGATCCAGAAATTTTTTTCCGGTATAAATGGCCATGATCCCAGCCATGAATAAAAACAACAATGCAATGATATAAGCCTTGTTACGGTAAAATTGAGTATATAAATAACGATTCATTTAGATGAGTTTTAATTTTCTTCCACTTATTTCAATTGCAATAACACATACAGCCAGCCATAGAACCAATGCAGCAGCAGGAATTGGCTGTTCTTTCAGACTGTACAAAACAGGAGTATATTGATATTCAAAATCCGGAAATTTTTCCCAGTTGTCTTTGTCGATTACAGCGGGTGGCCCTCCATTTTCAGGCTTTACATTGCTGATATGTTCAATTTGCAGGTCATTTAAATGCTGAGCCATCTGATAGCGGTATTCTTCTGCCTGTTTTTGAAATTGGGTATAAGAGAAGAAATCCGTACCTGTAGCAATCATGGAAAAGTTTTTAATAGCAATGGCAGGATTAATCAATCCTGAAATATCAGTAAGGTTTTGTTGTTTGTTATAAATGGTCTGCAGTTCTTTTTGATGTCTGATATAAATCTGTGAACTTATTTTTTCCCCTTCCTTCATGACGAATCCGCCATAGTTGAAAGGAAGTTCATTGGTTGTTTTTACCTTATACTTTGCCAATAAAGAATCTTTGATCTTCTTAAAATGCGGATCATCAGGATTGTGGCTGTCTCCTGATTTTAAAATATCCTTTTCCAGCGTAGTTTCAAAAGCAATACGGGAAGGTGCTGGATAAAGGTTCTGGGCGGCAAACTGAATTCCCTTAGGCAAAACAATAATGAAAAGAAGCCAGAAACCGATAAGGCTGATCAATGCTGAAGAAGTACTTTTATGGTTCGCCGAAACAATAATGGTCAAAGCGCTGATAAAAAAATAATAGATCATATAAGCAGGCAATATCAATGCAAGCCTTATTACAATATCAGCAGAATCAGTAGTTTCTGACAGAAGTGTAGCTGCCAAAACCACAGGAATTACCGGAATCAGGAAACATAAAGAAAAAAGCCACAGTCCTATGACTTTCCCCCAGACAATATCTCTTCCTGAAGCTCCCTGTACGCTGATGATTTTTAATGTGGCATTTTCACGTTCCTGTACAATTAATCCAAATCCTAAGAAAAGGATAATCAAAGGAACAATGCTCTGCAGAATAAAAGCACTGCTGAAAGCTCCAAATCTGACCAAAGTTCCTGAACTTCCGGCTTCTGAAAGGTTCGCTGTATTCTGTTTATGGGCTTCCAGGAATATGACATTCCCGAGATAATCGTCCAATCCATTGTCAAAAATATTCAAAGGATGCCCAATTCTGAAAACCAGATAGCCATAATGAGCCATACGGTGCGGATGCTTATCAGGTCTGTGTTCCCAGCTTTCCCGTACTTCTTTCCGGTATTCTTTTATTTTTGAAAAGGAATCAGTGTATTTTGCATATCCTATGCTGATGCTCAACAGACAGAATAGGAGGACAGTAATCATGGTGAGGAGGCTTTGTTTTCCTTTAAACAAATCCTGCCAGGTTTTTCTCACCATCAATTGTAAGTTTGAAATTGCCATATATTAAAATTTGTAAGTAGCGGTTAGTAAATAATTTCTTGGAGTTCCCGGAAATAGCCTTAGGTAGTTCTGAGCTCCGATCCAGTAGACTTTGTTGGTGATATTATTCAGATTAAAAGCGAGCTGAACAGTCTTTGCCGGAGTGTAATACAATGCAGTATCTATCGTAGTATATTCGGGAAGTTCAAAACTTCTTGTGAACCATGGAACTTTAGAACTCTGGTAAAGCATTCCTGCTCCAATTCCAAAGTCTTTTATCAGTTCAATATTTGAAAAATTGTAGCGTGTCCAGATATTGACGGAATTTTTAGAAGTATTTTCTTTTCTTTTTCCCACAAGGTCCAGATGGGTATCATCCAATATTTTTGCATCAATATAGCTGTAGCCTCCGTAAATATGCCATTGAGGGAGAATATGTCCGGAAAACTCGGCTTCAAATCCGCGGCTTTGGTCGGCACCACGCTGTATAAGCTCATCAGGTTCTGAAGGATTATTGGCATTGATGATAAGATTTCTTTGGTTGATCTCATACACTGCAAGATTCAGAGAGATTCTGCCAAAAAGCTGTGCTTTGATTCCCAGTTCTTTAAGATCTGAGGTTAAAGGTTTAAATCTCGCAGCAGACCCTGTAAGACCGGAGGTATTAGGCATCAATGTTACCGTATTGGACTGAGGTTGATATCCGGTAAGGAAAGTCCCATACAGATTGATGTTATCCGTCATGCTGTAGGTAATACCGAACCTGTACAGAAGTTTGTTGTTTTGAAATGAAGATTCGTTGGATTCTTTGAAATTAGTGATGTCCTGAAACCATTCATGGCGTATCCCTGATAATATTTTAAACTTTTTCCAGGTAAAAAGATGCTGGATATAAGCCGCATGAGTAGTGGTAAGAGCAGAAGGCAGAGGCGTAATCACATTAAGGGTATTAAAATCCGTACCCTGATAATTTTCCGCTCCCGGGTTCAGATCAAACGGAGTGACATTCGGTTTAGGAATGAGTGTTCCATTGTAATTGACAGTCTGATACTCTGAAGCTTTTGCAGGATTGTAGGATGAAACCACAGAGCCATTCTTTAAAAGAAAACCTCTTGCTGCATTCTGCTGCCCGTCTTTACGTTTTTCCCAAATCTGACTGTCATAGCCAATTAAAGCCTGATGCTGAACAGAACCTGTTTTGAATTTAAAATTAAAATAAGCATTAATATTGTCTGTTGCCCAATTTTGTTTTCTTTGTACAAACTGCATCATGGCAAGGCTGGAAACCGGTTTGTTATCCATATCGGGAACAAAAGAATTGGTAGTTCTGTGTTCCTGAAGGTTTTCTCTCCAGTATTGCTTCATATAAGAAGCGTTGAAGCTGATGGATGGGTTAAAATGATGGGCAACACTTCCCATTATAATAAGTTCTCTGGTTTTAAAGAAATCATCGGGTGCTCCAAGGTTTAATGTTCTTGGAGTACTGTATAAATCTGTTTTTCCTGCAACCGCCCCGAAAATAGGCTGACCTCTGTCCAGATTTCCATAAAGATCATTGAAAATCATTTCTACATTCACTGATGTTTTTTCATTGGGAACAAAGGTGATTGAAGGAGAGATCAGAATACCGCTGTTCTTGACATAATCCCTGAATGAATGGGCATTCTGGTAAGCTCCGTTAAAACGATATAATAAGGTCTTACTCTTATTCAAAGGGCCTGTAAGATCTGTTGTAACACGGTAAGTATCAAAGCTGCCTCCTGATAAACTGATCTCATGGCGAGGATTAGACAGGGTTTTTTTCGTGACCATATTGATGGTTCCTCCGGGATCCACACTGGACATGGTAATACTTGCGGGACCTTTGAAAATTTCTACACGTTCTATATTGGAAGTCATCGGCTGCAAAAAGTAATATTGCCTTGTCCGCATTCCATTGATGATCTGTCCTTCTTCATTTTGGCTGATTCCCCGAATGTTATATTGGTTATAATAGCTGGAAGGAGAAACTCCGTTCACATTTTTCATAACATCTCCAAGCTGGAAGGCCTGGCGGTCGGTGATCAGTTCTTTGGTAACGGTATTAAGCGTTAAAGGCAGATCTTTATTTTTCATAGCAATCTTAGTGGCGGCAAAAGAGTAGTCGGAAGTATAATCTTTAGACTTTCTTCCGATGATCTCAACAGTTTGTACCACTGTAGATAAAGAATCTTCAGAATGCGACTGGGCATACAAAAATGATGATGAGGTGAGGAAACTTACGCTGAAAAGTTTCACAGAATTCAGGGAAATACAATGAATTATTCCCAAATAATTACAATTATTGGTAGTCATGAAAAGGGATGTACGGGCGATGAAAATGCCCATTAATAAAAGGATATCCTTAATTATGTGAAGACACAGGTATCCACGGAATAACAGTACAGACTTATAGAATCTGTATACGGGAAATGAAGGCAGCGTATATTAAGCTACCGCGAAAAATACGGATGGGGGAGCTCTGGAGCTGAAGAAGTCAAGAAGACAACGATATGAAATGGCTTTAGGTTGTGGCATTTCGTTATCATTGGTCGTATCAATAGCAAAATCCATATTCAAAGGCTCAGGGAGAAGAATATTATTCATGTGCATATGTAGAGCACACTGACATTCATCGTCCTGGGAAAAAGTAGGGATTTTCTCTTCTTTTGAACCTTTTTTATAGATCACTTTACTCTTGGCGTGTTGAGCATGATCAAGACATGTATTTACCCCGCTGACATTCGAAACAAATATCAGAAGTAAAGCGAAAACAAAAAAGACTCTGAGAAATTTTTGCATAATAGAAAAGCAAATGTACAATTTAATTTGATATAAATGGAATGATGAGTGAAAAGCAGCAACTATTTTCCTAACATATATTGATTTTAAGGATACGCAGATCCATGACAATCTCTATGATGGTTTTTGTCAGCGATATGATTCAGATCATACTTCGGCATATAAACACTTATTATATTTGGGCATTGAAAATTTCATATTTCTGACAAATTACAGTATACCTTCCGGTGATTCGGGAGGTTTTTTTGTTTTTATATTCAGTTTATAAGTTACAGCCTCAATACATTCAGATATTGAGCAAATTCAACAAAATGTTCGCTATAATCTACTTAAAAAGAGATTTATAATACCAGAATTAAAATGGGTGTTTTTCCTCACTGTTTTGGGATTTACAATTTTAATTTTGCTGAACAAAAAAACTAAATAAATGAAAACATCACAAAAAGGAATCAATCTGATTGTATCATTTGAAGGCTTCAGCGCTAAGCCCTATCTGGATTCTGCCGGAATTCCGACAATAGGATATGGCAACACTTGCTATCCGGGAGGAAAGAAAGTAACCATGAAAGATCCTGAAATCACAAAAGAAAAAGGCGCTGAATTATTTGCGGCAGTCTTACCAACTTATGAAAAGATTGTGAATTCAAAAGTAAAAGTCGCTTTAACGCAGAATCAATTTGATGCTCTTGTATCTCACACTTACAATACCGGAGGATCTGACACTTTGTTTTCTTTAATTAATAGAAAAGCAGCGGATTCTGAAATTAAAGATTGGTTTATAAAACGATATATTACTGCTGGAGGGAAAGTTTTGAATGGGCTGATCCGGAGAAGAAAAGCGGAGGCTGATTTGTTTTTTTCTAAATAAATAATTCCCCACTATTAGGTGGGGAATAGTTTATCAATAAAGTTCGTAATTCCTATTGTAATAAAATAATGATAATAACAGAGAAACACTATCTATGAATAAACTCAATTGGATTATTATCATGAATTTTACTTTCTTTGATTTTAATATCTAAATCTTTTAGAAATTTTTGCTGTTCTTCATTAGTCTTAAAGATTATCACCTGTCTTTCTAAGTTGCTTTCTTTAGATATTTTTTCGTATTCATTTAAAGAAATTTACCTCACATCTTTATACATGTGGCAACAAATATGAATTTGCTTACCGCAGGAGTTGGTTTGAGGCTTCCACCCGGTATATTTACATCAGATCAAAAGCAAAATATCCAATCGCTCGAGAAGTTAGCAAAACTTAATCCTGCTATTATCTGCTTTGTTCATGGCCCCGTTATGCGAAATACTGATCGGGAGTTTGAAGAATTTGTAGAGAACTGCAGTGTTTCTGGTTAAAAATAGAACATAATGAAATTGCTTGCGTTTTATTGTTCCCATCTGAAAACTCATGATGAGAATCTTAAATTTAACTCGTACTTTTTTATAAAGATTAACAAAAAAATGTATATTTGCCCAGCAAAAAAAGAAAATGATATTATCTAACTTAAAAAAAGGAAAGAAACAGTACTTACGTCCAACGTCGTGAGTCATTTTCCTATTGGTTAGAAATTAAATAAAAAAGGAGCTTGTCATCACGACAGGCTCTTTTTTTTATTGATAAAAATTAACAATTAATCTTATTATGAAAGTATTGAAATTTGGAGGGACCTCAGTAGGAAGTCCGGAACGTATCGAACAATTATTACCAATAATCAGATCTCAGCAATCAGATAAACATCTGGTGGTTTTGTCAGCTGTTTCAGGTACGACAAATGATTTGGTGAAATTATCTGAGCTATATGAAAACAAAGATATTGAAGCAGCCTACAAGCATATTGATGGACTGGAGCAAAAATATATAAAATTTGTAAATGAGTTGTTTAAAACTGAAAAAGGAATTTTGGAAGCTTTAGCTTTTATTGACAAGGTTTTTGATCTTTTTTATCAGTTCAAACATAAAAATTTTTCTTCTACAGCAGAACGTATTATTCTTGCACAAGGTGAGATTATTTCAACCACCCTTTTTCATTTATACTTAAAGGAAAAAGAAGTTTCTTCTGTATTATTATCAGCATTAGATTTTATGGTAATTGATGAAGATAAGGAACCCAATATTGAGAAAATAAGAAAACAGGCAGCTGTTGAAATTGCAAAATATCAGGAAGATACTTTATTTATTACCCAAGGGTATATATGCAGAAATGCTCAGGGTGAAATTGATAATCTGCAAAGGGGAGGTTCTGATTATACTGCTTCCTTGCTGGGAGCAGCATTGCAGACAGAAGAAATTCAAATCTGGACAGATATTGATGGTTTTCATAATAACGATCCGAGATATGTACAGAATACAAAATCTATAGCCAGACTTAGCTTTGATGAAGCAGCTGAACTATCGTATTTTGGGGCTAAAATTCTTCATCCCCAAAGTGTGTTTCCTGCCAGAAAATATAATGTTCCTGTAAGGTTATTAGATACCATGAATCCATCTGCCGTTGGAACATTGATTTCTGGAGAGGCTACCAATCAAAATCAAATTGTGGCAATCGCTGCTAAAGATGGAATCACGGCTATCCGTATTCAATCTTCACGTATGCTGATGGCCTATGGTTTTTTGAGAAAGGTTTTTGAAATTTTTGAACGATACAAAACACCTATAGATATGATAACAACTTCTGAAGTAGCTGTTTCTCTTACTATTGATCACACGGATAATCTTTCTGAAATTATAAGAGAACTAAACACCTTTTCAGCTGTTGAAATTGATAGTGAGCAATCTATTATATGTATTGTAGGTGATTTCAGGAAAAATAATCACGGATATGCAACTATTGTCTCTGAAGCAGTGAAGCATATTCCAATACGAATGATTTCCTACGGAGGAAGTGAAAATAATATTTCATTATTAGTTCCTTCAGTCTTTAAGGTAGAAGCTTTGAGATCACTGCATAACAGGCTGTTTTAGAAAAATAGATAGGTAGTGAAGAAGATAAAAATACTATAAAATTTAATTCAACTTAGCGATCTCAAAATGTACCACAAAAATCGAAATTTCTTTAAACGGTGATGTATATGGCACAGGCATTGTTAATGTTAAAAGAAGTTTTGAAGAGAAAACTTGTTTAACACCACATCACTCTACTTATAATTCATTTTGAACTTTTACCTCCCTATTGACACGGGAGGTTTTTTTATGTTATAAAAATATCCAAGACTATCTCTAACCTCTTTATCTGCGATTGTAGTTTAAAATTTATATTATTGAGAATGTATTCATGAAATTTTCAAATAAGCCGTTGATTATATTCCGGTTTTCATGCTTACATTATGATATCATATTCCTGTTTAAGTTGATCGTTTCGTAATTATTTGCAGTTAGAGTGTAAAAAATGGTAATAGAAAACAATGATTTGCTTCTTTTTTAATAATAAAAAGTGTGCTTTTTACATTTTTTTTTCGTGCAAAATGAAAAAAAAATTAATTCTTCTTATCATAATATTTATTCAAAAAAAAATAATCTTTTTAGACATATTGTAAAATTGCAATTGATTGTGAATTCATGTTTTATGAAATTACTAAGTGTAAAATTAATGATAACCTTATCATATTTTTTATACAATTGATATCATAAAAATTCGATATGTAATTGGTTGATAAGCAGTAGATAATGGTGGATTTATTTTTTTTATTCAGATGAATTTTTATATTTGTAATGTTACCAAAATGTTAACAAACTAATGAATCAGAACTTTATCCATACCTATGTCTCTGTAGATTGTGTTGTCTTTGGATTCGACCATGAAAACCGGTTGAATATATTACTGGTACAACGCCATGTTGATGATGTACCGTTGGAAAAACAGATCAAACTTCCCGGAAGTTTAATTTTCAGCGACGAGGATGTAGATGATGCTGCACAAAGAGTACTTCATGAACTGACAGGGATAAAAAAAATGGTGCTCAAACAATTTAAGTGTTTTGCAGATCCGATGAGAGCAAGCAATGCGCATGATATCAAATGGATGGATCAGGAATATAAACATCATATAGACAGAATTATTACAGTGGCTTATCTTTCTCTTTGTAAAATAGATCACAAGATCAACAGTACAAAATATGAAACCGTAGACTGGTATCCTGTTGATGAAGTTCCGGTATTGCCTTTTGATCATAACAAAATTATCACTGAATCTTTAATGGAGATCAGAAAATGGATTGAATCTGATTTCTCCATCATATTTGAGCTGCTGCCAAAAAGATTCACCATAAGACAGCTCTATCAGCTTTACAGTGCTTTGAATGAAAAAAATATTGATATTAAGAATTTTCATAAAAAAATATCTTCATTCCCCTATATCGTTCCTCTGGACGAAATTCAGAAAGATGTATCTCACCGTGCAGCAAGGTATTACAGATTTGATGCAAAGATCTACAAGAAAAACAATACAAAACTTATAAAATAACCCTTTTAAAAATTATGTACTTACTAGGCTATGACATTGGCAGTTCTTCTGTGAAAGTGTGTCTCATTGAGGCGTCCAGCGGAAAAGTGATTGCTTCTGAATTTTCTCCCAAAAAAGAGATGAAAATCACTGCTATAAATCCAGGATGGGCAGAGCAAAATCCGGTAGACTGGTGGACCAATCTGAAGTTGGCACATGAAGCTGTTATGCATGAATCAGGAGTACATGCTGAAGATATAAAAGGAATCGGAATTACCTGGCAGATGCATGGGCTGATTCTGGTAGACAAAGATCAGAATCTTTTAAGACCATCGATTATCTGGTGTGACAGCCGTGCTGTTCCTTACGGTGAAAAGGCTTTCAAAACAATAGGAGAAGAGAAATGTCTTTCACATCTTTTAAACTCACCGGGAAATTTTACCGCATCAAAGCTTGCCTGGGTAAAAGAAAACGAGCCTGAAATTTTTGAAAAGATAGATAAAATCATGCTTCCGGGAGACTATATTGCCATGAGACTCTCCGGACAGATAGGAATAACAATTGAGGGATTGTCAGAAGGAATCTTCTGGGATTTTAAAAACAACTGTATTTCGGAAGATATTATCAACCACTATGAGATTCCGAAAAGCTTTTTCCCGGAAATTGTACCCACTTTTGGCATCCAGGCAACAGTTTCAAGGGTAGCAGCTGAAGAATTAGGTCTGAAAGAAGGTACCCCTATTTCATACAGAGCAGGAGATCAGCCCAACAATGCGCTTTCCCTGAATGTCTTTAATCCCGGAGAAATTGCCTCCACAGCAGGAACTTCAGGAGTGGTTTATGGAGTGTTGGACCAGCTTGAATATGATAAATTATCAAGGGTCAATACATTTGCCCATGTCAATTACACACCGGAGCAGATCAGACTGGGAGTTTTACTTTGTATCAACGGAACAGGAATTTTAAACTCCTGGCTGAAACATAATTTCGCTACCTCTCTTTCTTCTTATGGTGATATGAATGATATGGCTTCACTTTCACCTATCGGTTCAAAAGGATTAAGCATTATTCCTTTTGGAAACGGAGCTGAAAGAGTGCTGGAAAATAAGGATACAAGCTGTTCAATTCATGGAATTAACTTCAATATTCATTCAAAAGGTGATATTCTTCGCGCAGCACAGGAAGGTATTGTATTCTCGTACGAATACGGAATGGATATCATGAGAAATATAGGTATGGATATCCAGGTGATCCGTGCAGGAAATGCCAATATGTTTTTAAGTTCGATTTTTCGCCAGTCATTATCCAGTGTCAGCAACGCGGTGATTGAACTGTATGATACCGATGGAGCGGTAGGAGCGGCAAGAGCGGCAGGTATGGGAATAGGATTTTATGCAGATTCGAGGGAGGCATTTTCTTCACTTGAACAGATAGCAGTAATAGAACCTGAACACGAAAAACAAGAACAATATTTAGAAGCCTATGGCAGATGGAAACATCATCTTAACGAAATAATCTAGAACAAATTCAACAGCATTTTTCATCCTCTTACTGACTTTTAGGAATCAGTGAGAAGGGAATCTCTACGCAAAAATTAAAAAAATAAATTAAAAATAATCAAATAAATATGAACACTTTAACAGGTACAAAAGAGTTTTTTACAGGTATTGAAAAAATTAAGTTTGAAGGGAAGGAAAGCAAGAACCCGTTGGCATTCCGCTATTATGATGCTGAAAAGATCGTGCTGGGAAAACCGATGAAAGACTGGACCAGATTTGCGATGGCATGGTGGCATACCCTATGTGCAAACGGAAGCGATCCATTCGGAGGACCTACCATTCACCACCCTTGGGATATCGGAAATGATCCGGTAACAAGAGCAATGCACAAAATGGATGCAGGCTTTGAATTTATGTCTAAAATGGGCTTTAGCTACTACTGCTTCCATGATATCGATCTGGTAGATCCTGCCAGTAACTGGAAAGACTACGAGAAAAATATGCAGACTATAGTGGAATACGCAAAACAAAAGCAGCAGGAAACAGGAATTAAGCTTTTATGGGGAACAGCCAACGTTTTCACTCATGAAAGATACATGAATGGAGCCTCTACCAATCCCAACTTTGATGTAGTAGCTTGTGCAGGAACTCAGGTGAAAAATTCAATAGATGCTACGATAGCGCTTGGTGGTGAAAACTATGTCTTCTGGGGTGGAAGAGAAGGATATATGAGCCTTTTAAATACCGATATGAAGCGTGAAAAGGATCACCTTGCTCGTTTCCTTTCCATGTCAAGAGACTATGCACGCCAACAAGGTTTTAAAGGAACTTTCCTGATTGAGCCTAAGCCTATGGAACCTACCAAGCATCAGTATGATTATGATTCTGAAACCGTAATAGGTTTTCTGAGACATTATGGGTTAGATAAAGATTTCAAATTGAATATCGAAGTGAATCACGCTACATTGGCAGGACATACATTCGAACATGAGCTTCAGGTTGCAGTAGATGCAGGACTTTTAGGAAGTATTGATGCCAACAGAGGAGATTATCAGAACGGCTGGGATACGGATCAGTTCCCGATTGATTATTATGATATGGTTCAGGCATGGCTTGTTCTGCTTCCTGCAGGAGGTCTGGGAACAGGAGGGGTGAACTTTGATGCTAAAATCAGAAGAAATTCTATTGATGCCGAAGATTTATTCATTTCTCACATTTCCGGAATGGATGTTTTCGCTAAAGGTCTTCTTGCAGCGGCTGATATTCTTGAAAATTCAGATTACAAAAAGCTGAAAACAAACCGCTATGCTTCTTTTGATAATGGAAATGGAAAAGCATTTGAGGAAGGTTCACTTACATTGGAAGATCTTCAGAGAATCGCTCACGAAATCGGCGAACCACAGCCAAAAAGCGGAAAACAGGAATTGTTTGAAGCGATCGTGAATATGTATATATAATTAAAAATAAAAGGCTTATCAACACTAAGGATTTTTTATACACAATAATTATTAAAGAGCCTTTTATTCAACAACTAATACTAAAATAATAATTATGAACCGATTTTATTTCAATAAAAGCAATAGAGCTGCACTGTTTTTTGCAATGACTTTATTGCCTTCCGGCATAGCATATTCACAGGTTAAGAAAGATACAGTAGCTAAAGAAAATAAAATAGATGAAGTTGTTGTGATAGGATATGGAACCCAGAGAAAAGAAGCTGTGACAGGTTCTGTAGCCACTGTAAAAGGAGATGCCCTGCGTGAAGTACCCTCTGCCAACATTACCCAGGCATTACAGGGAAGAACGGCGGGGGTAGATATCTCGCAAACCTCCACTAAACCGGGTGCTGCTATGCAGATCCGTATCAGGGGAACACGATCTCTTACAGGCGATAACAACCCGTTGATCGTATTGGATGGTATTCCTTTTGTGGGATCACTGGGAGATATAAGCTCAAGTGATATCAAAAGTATTGACATCCTGAAAGATGCTTCTGCTACAGCAATTTACGGATCCAGAGGAGCAAACGGTGTTATCCTTGTTACTACCAACAGAGGAGCAAAAGGGCAGAGACCCAAATTCAGTTACAATACCTTTACGGGAGTTCAGACCTTATTTTCAAAATATCCGATGATGGATGGTCCTCAGTTTGCAAAGTTACGTTCTTATGCAATTCCTGCAGGAAATACAACCCCTTTGTATTCTAACGGAGCTGATGAAAATAACGGCGTCAATACAGACTGGCAAAGCCTGTACTATAAGCCGGCGATGATGACCAGTCATGATATTGGGGTTTCAGGCGGGACAGATGGGGGAAATTATAATGTGGGGCTGTCATACTTCAAACAAAATGCTTTAATCCCAATTCAAAGTTATGAAAGATTTGCTCTGCGAATGGCCATTGACCAGCAGGTAGGATCTATCTTTAAGTTCGGTTTTACAACCAATACCAATTATTCAGTTTCGGAAGGAAACGGAGTAAATCCGGGAGCTGTTTTAGGTTATTCTCCTATTGCTAACCCTTACAATCCGGACGGAACTCCGAAAAGAGTCATGAGCACAGCGGGCGGTATCGATCAGACATGGATTTATACAAGGGGAAGCTTGGGAAGCCTGGGAGATAAATATATCGACGAGACCAAGGCATTTGCATCCTATAACAATCTTTATGGGGAAGCCAGCCTTCCGATCAAAGGACTCAAATACAGATTAAATGTAGGGTTGGATTACCGTACCTCAAACAGTGGAAATTACTCAGGTGTAGGAGTCTTTAATACAAACCCTTTGGGGCCTTCAGCGGCAGGAAGAGGAAATAATCAGACGTATCATTGGGTATTGGAAAACCTTTTAACCTATGACCGTACATTTGGTAAGCATAAAGTAAATGCTGTAGCATTATATTCGGCAGAACAGAATAAGTATACAAGCTCATACATGAGTGCAAAGAATGTCCCTGCAGACTTTTTCCAGTATTACAACCTAGGGCAGTCGCCTCAGGCTGATATTACTGTAAGACCAGAAGACCAAATTTATTGGAAAACCGGCCTGCTTTCAGCCATGGGAAGAATTATGTATACGTATGATAACAAGTATATGCTAACCGCAACACTTCGGGCTGACGGATCATCAAGGCTTGCTCCGGGCAACAAATGGCATACTTATCCTGCATTATCATTAGGATGGAATGTTACCAATGAATCCTTCATGCAGAATGTCAAAGTCATCAATCTCCTTAAATTCAGAGCCGGATGGGGACAGACTTCCAATCAGGCAGTAGATCCATATTCTACAATGGGAAGATTTAACGTTGCTCCTTATAACTACGGAAGTGCAGGAAGTACAGGGATCTATGGAAATCAACCACCTAATCCAGGTCTTGGTTGGGAGTATTCAAAAACACAAAACTATGGAGTAGATTTTGGGATTTTGAACAACCGCCTTACGGGGAGTGTGGAATATTACAAAACCCATACCTATGATTTGTTGACACAGAAAAGTCTTCCTGCGACAAGCGGATGGTCATCCATTGTTTCCAATGTAGCAGAAACAGAAAATAAAGGAGTTGAAGTTTCTTTAAACGGGGTTATTTTTGATAACCCGGATGGATTTACCTGGGAAGCAGGAGTTAATTTCTATACCAATAAAAACAAAATTTTATCGCTTGCTTCAGGAACAGAACGTGACGTCAATAACTTATGGTTTGTAGGGCATAATATTAATTCATTATATGATTATCAATACATCGGTCTTTGGCAGGCTGGCGATCCTTATCAGAACATTCTTGAGCCGGGAACTGCTGCAGATGTTGTAGGATCTATCAAAGTTCTTTACACCGGAGGTTACAATGCTGACGGAACACCGGTAAGAGCAATTGGTCCGGATGACAGACAGATCTTTGATACTGCTCCGAAATTCCAGGGAGGATTCAATATGCGCTTTGCCTACAAAAATTTTGAGCTAAGCACAGTAGGAGCTTTTCAGCACGGGGGAATTCTGGTAAGTACCATCTATGGATCTGCAAGTTATCTTAACAGATTAACGGGAAGAGGAAATAACGTAGATGTTGATTATTGGACAGAAGATAATACTGGGGCTTATTTTCCTCGTCCGGGACGCCATCTGAGTGGTGACAATCCAAAATATTCTTCTACTTTAGCCATGTTTGATGCTTCTTACCTTAAGCTTCGTACCATTACATTAGGTTATAATGTCAATAAAGACTTTTTAAAGGATCTGAAAATTACCAGCTTAAGAATTTACTTTACGGTAACCAATCCCGTTGTATTATTTTCTCCTTATCATAAGTTCTCAGGAATGGATCCGGAGCCAAACTCTTTCGGAAATGAAAATCAGGCAGTAAGCGGATATCAAAACCGACAGCTTGTTATAGGAACCAATAACCCTTCCACAAGAAATTACTTAATGGGACTTAACTTAACCTTTTAAAACTGTACTGTCATGATAAATTTTAACAAAAAACTACTATTAGGAGCAATCTTTTTATCCTTAACATTTACAGGTTGTAGTGAAATTCTTGATGAACAGCCAAGAGCAATATATACAGCTGATTATTTTAATACACCGGATGGAGTTAATCAGGGGTTTACAGCCTTATACAGACAGATGAGGTTATTATATGGTAATGGCTACTTTATGAGCAATTGCCAGAATGGAACTGACGAATCTACCTGGGCACAAAGTGCAGATGGTAACTTTAAAGAATTGGATATGTCCGGAAACGGTATTATCAATTCCAATACTTTTCCTACAAGTATGGTTTGGAATTCCGTGTTCCCCTATATCAATACAGCCAATGGTATTATTGAAAAAGGTCCAGGATTCGGAATTGCCGAATCTATGGTTTCTGAAGCCCGTTTTTTTCGTGGATTTTACTACTTCATGCTGGTGCAGACCTATGGAGGAGTTCCCATGGATTTAGGGGCCGGAGAATTGAAATACAACACTGTGCCGTCAACCTCTTCTGCCAGAAATACCGTTCCGGAAGTATACACAAAAACTGTTTTTGCTGACCTTAAAAAAGCAGTAGAAAATCTACCTGCCTCACCAAGGGTAACCGGAGGTGTCACCAAAAATGTAGCAAGATTGATGCTTGCCAAAGCTTATCTTACTTATGGATGGTGGCTGCAGAATCCAAACGGCATTCCAACTTATCCTGAAGTGACAAGAAATGATCCTGACGGACACAATGCCCAGTGGTATTTCCAGCAGGCTTATGATATTGCAATGGAAGGAATCAACAACCCAGGACCCTATGCACTTCAGCCTACTTTCTATGATGTGAATGTAGGTTCAAATGACAGAAATATCGAATCTATGTTATATGCAGACCATACCCAGTCTAGTACTTACTATAATGAAAGTGATCCCGTAGGATTTGGTTCAGGCTGGGCTCCGGATAATTTTGCAGCATGGATGCAAACCTGGAACTATACTGCTATCAAAAGCAGTAAAACTACAGCATGGGCGGGAGCAGATGTAGTAAGTGGTGTGCAGCGTGAAGCCGCTCAGTCTCTGGGGCGTCCATGGGTTCGTATGTGTCCTACCTTAGGAGTTATTAAAAATACTTTTGCAGATAAAACCAATGATTCCCGCTATGACGGAACTTTCGTAACCACCTATAGAGGAAACTGGAACAAGAATGGAACGGGATTAACGTCAGTACCTGTACTTTATAATGCCAATAATTTACCTGTACAGCCGGGAGGCGCTATCCTAAGCTTCCTGAATGATGACAGCCAGACTCCTTCTTATCCTACAGGAGCCGGACAAAACGGCGTGGGAGCCGGAACTCTTTCAGGAAGAGCAGACTGGGTAATTGCACCGAACGGTATCAGCAGAATTGTATATCCTGGCTTATGGAAAATCGGAACTTACCGTACTGATGATCCAAACGGTTTAGGATATCCAAATGCAGGATTAACCCGTCCTTTCAGCGTTGCCAAATTCTCAGAATTCTACTTTATTGCAGCGGAAGCAGCCGTAAAAGGAGCTTCAGGCGCTATGACAGCCAGAGACCTTATCAATGTTATCCGTGCCCGTGCCGGAAAATGGAAGTTCAACAATGCTCAGAATACCGCTCATATAGCAGATAACAGTGCTGCAATGACTGCAGCCACACCATCTGTAATTACCATTGATTATATTCTTGCAGAAAGATCCCGTGAATATTACGGAGAATTCTACAGATGGTATGATCTGGTACGTACTCAGAAGTGGGGAGATTATGCAGCTACTTATCAGATCGGAGGAGCTTCTTATGGAGATCACAATCCGCAAACGGTTACTAGAACGATAAAACCATTTCACTATCTGAGACCTATTCCTCAGAACCAGATTGATGCAATGGAAGTATCGGCAGATATTAAGGCAAAATATCAGAATCCAGGATACAATTAATTTCATTCTACATTCATATCAGCAACAGAGTGGGTGTGCAAGCACCTGCTTTGTTTATCTGAATTAAAATTTAAAACTATGGAAAAAACATGGCGTTGGTTTGGCAAAAAAGACAAAATAGCACTGAGCACACTTCGTCAAATAGGAGTAGAAGGAATTGTTTCGGCCCTGCATGATGTCCCAAACGGAGAAATCTGGAATTCAGAGGCCATTATTGATTATAAAAACTATATAGAAAGCCACGGACTTCGCTGGTCTGTTGTGGAAAGTCTTCCCGTAAGCGAAGCTATCAAATACGGAGGTGAAGACCGTGACTCTTTAATAGAAAATTATATCACTAGCTTGGAAAATCTGGGTAAAGCAGGCATTACAACAGTTTGCTACAACTTTATGCCTGTTCTCGACTGGGCAAGAACCGATCTTTTCCACGAATGGGAAGACGGTTCATCATCACTTTATTTTGACAAAGCCAAGTTTGCCTACTTCGAAATTCATATCCTTCAAAGACAAGGAGCAGAAAGGGATTACAGCTCAGAAATCCTTCAAAAGGTAGAAGAATTAAAAAATACCTTAACGGAAAAAGATAATCATGACCTGATAGACTCAGTCATTGTAAAAACACAGGGATTCGTGAATGGAAATATCAAAGAAGGCGAATTGAATCCCGTAGAAAAGTTCAAAAGTTTATTGGCATTGTATGATGGAATCGATAAAGACAGACTTCGTCAGAACATGAAATATTTCCTCGAAAAAATAATGCCTGTCTGTGAAAAATGGAATATCCAGATGTGTGTACACCCTGATGATCCTCCTTTTTCACTACTGGGCTTACCCAGAATAGTAACCAATGAAGAGGATATTGACTGGCTTCTGAAAACCGTTGATAACCCTCACAACGGTTTAACGTTCTGTGCCGGATCTCTAAGTGCCAACCTTCAGAATGATGTTCCAAAACTGGCGCAGAAATTTGCCCACAGAACCAAATTCGTTCACCTGAGAAGTACAAATGTCTTTGAAAATGGTGACTTCATCGAGGCTCATCACCTGGGAGGAAGAGGAAAGCTGATTGAAGTGATCCGTGTATTCGAAAAGGAAAACCCTGATCTTCCCATGAGAATAGACCACGGAAGACTTTTAACAGAAGATATTGACAAAGGTTATAATCCCGGTTATTCATTTTTAGGAAGAATGCTGGCATTAGGCCAGATTGAAGGAGTAATGGCTGCCGTTCAGTCAGAATTACAGAAAAATTAAACTGTGTTTGTAATAAAATAATAAAAAGTAAATGAAAGACCTGTTTAGTATTGAAAACAAAGTAGCAGTCATCACGGGGGCTTCAGGTGTTTTGGGAGGCAGCCTTGCCAAAAGTTTTATAGCAGCCGGCGCCAAAGTTGTTGCGCTGGGAAGAAACCAGGAAACATTGAATGCCCGGGTAAAAGAACTGACAGATTTGGGTGGGGATGCACTTGCTGTAGAAGCCAATGTGATGGATATTGAAAGCCTTGAAGCCGCTTCAGTGAAAATAAAGGAAAAGTATGGCCGTATTGATATTCTGCTCAATATAGCGGGTGGAAATATTCCGACGGCAACCTTATCTCCCGAACAGTCATTTTTTGATATGGATATGAAAGGATGGGCTGAGGTTACCGATCTCAATATCAACGGAACTGTTTATCCGAGCTATGTTTTCGGAAAAGCAATGGCAGAACAGGGGAGCGGCAACATTATTAATATTTCTTCAATGGCTGCCTATTCAGCGATTACGAGAGTAGCCGGATATTCTGCAGCCAAATCGGCAATTACCAATTTTACCCAATGGCTGGCCTCTGATCTGGCATTGAAATTCGGAGATAAAATACGGGTGAATGCTGTAGCTCCAGGATTTTTCATTGGTGATCAGAACCGGGCCATTCTTCTGAATCCCGACGGAAGCTTAACCGAGAGAAGTAAAAAAGTAATGGCCAAAACACCCATGCAGAGATTTGGAGAAGTAGAAGAACTGAATGGTGTTGTACAGTTTCTATGTTCAGATGCTGCAAGTTTCATTACAGGAGCACTGATTCCTGTCGACGGGGGTTTCAGCGCATTTAGCGGAGTATAAAATAATTTCTTCATATGCAGTGAGCAAAGCCTTAATGGTTTCATTCATGGCCCTGTTTTTAAAATAGACACCTAGGTGTTGTGAAAATCTTTGATTTTCATCTTATGTGAACTTTTTTGCAGAATTATTTTAAACTTTCTTAAGTGAGCTAAAGTGTTTTAAAATAAAGCTTTTGTGACTTTTGTGGTTTTGCAGAGTTTAAACAAGTTAATTAAAATCCAGAATTGTAAAAATAAATAATGAGTAATTCCATTAAAAATAAAGAAGTTTTCGGAGAAATGTTTCTGCTTGAATCAGCAAAGGCAGAGAATCTCTATTTTGGATATGCCAAAGATATGCCGGTGATTGATTATCACAATCATCTTGAGCCGGATGTTATTGCTGCCAATAAGAATTTCCTTTCTCCAACTGCTATCTGGCTGGATGGTGACCATTACAAATGGAGAGCCATGAGAAATTTTGGTATTGATGAACAGTTTATTTCCGGAAATGCTTCAGATCATGAAAAATTCATGAAATGGGCAGAAGTGGTGCCATATACTCTTCGAAATCCACTATTTCACTGGACTCATCTGGAGTTGAAAAATCCTTTTGGAATCAGTGAATATTTATCACCCAATAATGCAGATACTGTATATCATCAGATGAATGAAAGTCTGCAGACATCCGGCTTTTTACCACAATCCATCATTCAGAATTTTAAGGTAGAAGCGTTGTGCACTACAGATGATCCTGCTGATGATCTGGTTCATCACAAGGCTTTAAAAAACAGTGGATTTAGCACAGCCGTTCTTCCGGCTTTCCGTCCTGATACCTATATTAATATCATTAATTCTGAACAATATCTTACAGGAATCAAAAAGCTTGAAAAAGTCTGTGGATTTTCAATCACATCAGTCTCTGACCTGTTGAATGCACTTCAGTCCAGAATCAACTATTTTGCAGAAACAGGTGCAAAAGTGGCCGATCATGGCTTTGAATATTTCCCAGATGTTACAAAATGGAACTATAGCCTTGAAAAAGAGTTTTCCGAATTCTTAAAAGGTAATCTTTCAACTTTTTCTGATCCGGAAGCATTGTGTGGCTATATGCTGAAAGAGCTTTGCAAAATGTACGCAGAAAAAGGCTGGGTACAGCAGTTTCATGTAGGGGCAACCCGAAATAACAATTCAGAAATGTTCAGAAAAATGGGCGCTAATGCAGGATATGATGCTATTGGAGAACCCTATTATGCACAGAGATTGAGCATTTTGCTGGATGCACTGAATACAGAAGGAAAACTGACCAAAACAATTATATACAATCTGAATCCTGCATTCAATGAAGTTCTTGCAGCCCTTGCCGGAAATTTCAATGAAGGAGGAATCAAATCCAAAGTACACTTTGGAGCAGCCTGGTGGTTTCTCGATCAGCTCGACGGGATGACAAAACAAATGAACACGCTTTCCAATATTGGTCTGATCAGCACTTTTGTCGGTATGCTGACCGATTCCCGAAGCCTGTTATCATTCTCAAGACACGATTATTTCAGAAGGCTTTTGTGCAATCTGTTCGGAAATGAGATGGAAAGAGGTCTTCTGCCCGATGATGAAAAATGGGTAGGAAAGATCATCCAGGATATCTGTTATCACAATACGAAAAACTATTTTGAAATCTAATACCATGCAGGACTCGACGAAAATACTATGTTTTGGAGAATTGCTTCTCCACTTTGCACCGGATTCCGAAGGAAACTGGGTGAATGAGCAGTCTCTGAAAATGTATGTTGGCGGTGCTGAATATAATGTGGCTGCAGCGCTTTCCCAGTGGAAGAATCCTGTGAAATTATTATCAGCTTTACCGGAGAATTTCGTTGGAAATCAGCTGGAGTCCCAGCTTAACAATAAAGGAATAGAAGTCCTTGCAGAAAAAACTCAAGGGAGAATAGGAACATTTTACCTTTCTTCTGATGGAGATATGCAGAACGCTTCAGTGGTGTACGACCGCTTTCCGTCTGTTTTTACCCAATCGGATTTTGAAACTTTCAGTAATGATGAAATATTTTCAGAAGTAAAATGGTTGCATATCAGTACCATCACACCGGCCTTGAGTGACCATACATTCCGTAAATGTCTGCATATCATGAAAGAAGCCAGAACCAAAAATATTACAGTTTCTCTCGATCTGAATTACAGGGCATTGCTTTGGCAAAACCAGGATCCTCACAAAATTAAAGAGCTGATGCCTTTTGTGAATGTTCTTATGGGAAATATCTGGTCTGTTGAGCAGTTTCTGAATATTCCTGTTGAATATGAGCTTAACGGGAAATTTGATGATGAAAATCTTCTGAAACAGGCTGAAAAAACAGCGTTGGAAATCCGGAAACAATTCCCGTCTGTGGAAAAAATTGCAAATACCTTCCGCTTTACAAACGGCGAACAGGTCAATTATTTTGCCACCTTATTTACTGATGGGAAACTTTTGGCTGCAGAAAAATATAGTTCAGATAAAATCGAAGAAAGGGTAGGAAGCGGTGATTCTTTTATGGCCGCCTTAATTCATGGAATTTTAAAAGGAAATCCTGATCAGCAGATTCTTGAGGATGCGACAAAAGTTGCTTTTAAAAAGCTTTTCGTAAAAGGAGATACGATTGATGACAGCATTAATATCGAAAAATTATGAGTGAAATACTACAAAAAATACAAGATCAGAAAATAATTCCGCTATTCTATAACGAATCGTTTGAAGTCTCAGAAAAAATCGTAAAAGCTTTATACGAAGCAGGAATTCGTGTGATAGAATATACCAATCGAGGTCATCAGGCACTGGAAAATTTCACTAAGCTGAAAGAAATTTCCCGTACAGAATTTCCTGAACTTCTATTAGGAATTGGAACGGTGAAAAACATACAGGAAATGGCTGATTATGCTCATGCAAAAGCAGATTTCATCATTACACCTGTCATCAGTGAATCATTGGTAAAACATGCTCTCGAAAAAAATATCCTTCTGATTCCGGGCTGTTTTACCCCATCCGATATCAATATTGCCTATCAGAACGGTTTAAAACTGGTTAAGATATTTCCGGCAGACGCTTTAGGTAAAAACTATATCAAATCTATACAGCCTGTTTTCCCGGGAATGAATTTCATGCCCACCGGAGGGATCCATGCTGAATTTGAAGATATTATAGAATGGATTAATGGCGGAGCTGTAGCTGCGGGGTTGGGAAGTTCTCTTATCGGAAAGGATTTTAATGAAGAAGAACTGATTCTGAAAACAAGAAATTTATTACAACAACTTAATCATAACTAAATGCAGGCTCCTCAAAACCGCAATATAAGATGGTGGATGCTGTCACTCGTCTTCCTCGCCACTACGATCAATTATCTTGACCGTCAGGTAATGGGCTTGCTGAAACCTGTACTGGAAAAGGAATTCAGCTGGGACGAAAAAGATTACAGCTATATCGTCATGGCCTTTACTACGACTTATGCTATTGGTTATATGGCGATGGGAAGATTTATAGACAAGGTAGGAACCAAAATCGGGTATGCAGTTTCTCTTATTGTATGGAGCCTTGCCTCTATAGGACATGGTTTTGTGAAAAGTACCATTGGATTTATTATTGCGAGAAGCACACTGGGAATCAGTGAAGCAGGAAACTTTCCTGCTGCTATCAAATCAGTGGCTGAATGGTTTCCTAAAAAAGAAAGAGCGCTGGCAACAGGCATTTTCAATTCGGGTGCAACTGTAGGAGCTATTTTAGCGCCGCTATTAGTTCCTTTCATTCTTGGACATTACGGCTGGAGACAGACTTTTGTGTGGATCGGAGCTTTGGGTATGGTTTGGATTATCCTTTGGTGGAAATTCTATACTGTTCCGGAAAAAACAAAAAATCTCAGCAAGGAAGAATTGCAATACATAAAAAGTGATCAGAATGAAAAAACAGAAGAAAAAACCAAAATTCCTTTATCGGAATTACTCAAATATAAGGTAACGTGGTCATTTGCCATCGGCAAGATATTAACCGATCCTATCTGGTATTTTTTCATGTTCTGGCTGCCGGCGTATTTCTCGGATGTATTCAAAATGGATTTAACAAAACCATCGCTTCCGTTGATTATTATTTACAGCGGAACTACGATCGGAAGTATTGGCGGAGGCTATATTTCATCATTTCTGATTAAAAAAGGCTGGGCCATCGGAAGAGCCAGAAGCACTACGATGTTAGTGTTTGCATTAATGGTAGTTCCGGTCATGTTCTCAAAATATGTAGACAATATGTGGATGATCACAATCATCATTGCCTTTGCAACAGCTGCACACCAAGGTTGGGGAGCCAATCTTATGACCACGGTCGGAGATCATCTGCCTAATCATTATGTCAGTTCTGTAATAGGATTTGGTGGTATGCTTGGTTCAGCAGCAGGAATCATTTTTCCGCTTTTTATCGGAATCGTTCTCGATGCTTTTAAAAAATCAGGAAATATCAACGGAGGCTACAACATTATATTCTTCATAGCCGGAATATCCTATGTTACAGCCTGGGGATTGATTAAAATAATCAACCGCAAGAAAACCTTATAAAAACTATATATAATGATCTGTAATCGATTATAATAATAAAATATGAATTCCCATTGCTGAGTATAATGCCTTTGCGAACCTCAAAAGATAGTAGTTAAAAAACTTGCGGACTCAGCGTTAAAAGAACAATAACACCTATTCAAAAAATATACATTTTAAAAACTATAAAAAAGAATAACAATGAAACAGAATATAATGAACTTAGCTTTTTTCAGGAATAAAACGAATATACTTGCAGCAGCAGCTTTGCTATCAGTGACTTCTATTTCTGCACAGACATTCTCAGACTTCAACTACCGTGGAAACGATAAAATATATAATGACAACCCTCTTAAGCCGGACGAGTTCTATTCCCCGATTTTACAGGGCTGTTATCCCGATCCCAGCATTACCAGAAAGGGAGAAAATTACTATCTCGTAAACTCTTCATTTTCAATGTTTCCGGGAGTTCCTATTTTTACTTCTAAAGATCTGGTAAACTGGAAACAGGTAGGACATGTCCTGGACAGACCTTCGCAGCTTAAAGTTGAAAAATCAGGCGTTTCCCATGGAATTTATGCCCCGGATATCAAATACAATAAGCACAACGATACTTTTTATATGATTACTACCCAGTTTGCGGGTGGTATTGGAAATATGATCGTAAAAACAAAAAATCCGGCAAAAGGATGGAGCGAAGTTCAGAAACTGAATTTTGAAGGTATTGATCCGGCTATTTTCTTTGATGATGACGGGAAAGCATATATTGTTCATAACGATGCTCCGCCACAAGGTACCGAACAGTACAATGGTCACCGTGTTATTAAAATGTGGGACTATGATCTTGAAAAAGATCAGGTAGTTGCGGGCTCAGATAAAATTATTGTAAACGGAGGTGTGGATCTTTCCCAAAAGCCTATCTGGATTGAAGGTCCTCATATTTATAAAAAGAACGGTAAATATTACCTGATGTGTGCAGAAGGAGGAACCGGAGGGAACCACAGTGAAGTTATTTTTATGTCTGATTCTCCGAAAGGTCCTTACGTTCCGGCTGGTAATAACCCGATTCTGACACAGCGTTATTTCCCTAAAGACAGAAGAGAAAAGGTAGACTGGGCAGGCCATGCAGATTTGGTAGAAACACCGGATGGCCAATATTACGGAGTATTTCTGGCAATACGTCCCAACGAGAAAAATCGCGTTAACAAAGGTCGTGAAACATTTATTCTTCCGGTTGACTGGAGCGGAAAATATCCTGTTTTCCAAAATGGACTGGTTCCAATGAAACCAAAATTAAAGCTACCTTCAGGAACTCAGAATCAAAATGGACAAAACGGATTTTTTCCCAACGGAAACTTTACCTATGCTGATAAGCTGACGGATAAAAACCTTGACTACCGATGGATTGCCATGCGCGGACCTCGTGAAAGCTTTATTACAGTTACAAAAAACGGGGTCAAAGTAAACCCTTTTGTCACCAATATCAAAGCATTAGCTCCGGTTTCAGCATTGTTCCACAGATTACAGCATGAATCATTTGAAACCTCTGTGACCCTGGATTTTAAGCCTAAATCAGAAAAAGAGCTGGCAGGAATTACCTGTTATCAAAGTGAAACATTCAATTATGTTTTCGGAATCACAAAAAAAGATAAAGATTTCTACATCGTACTGGAAAGAACCGAAAAAGGAATATCAAAGCTAATTGCAAGCGAGAAAATATCATTATCCAAGCCAGTTAAATTACAGGTGGTTGCTGATAAAGATGAACATAGCTTTAATTACTCAATAGACGGTAAAAACTATAAAAATCTTGGAGGACCGGTTTCAGGAGATATATTGTCTACTGATGTTGCGGGAGGTTTTACAGGAAGCCTTATTGGGCTGTACAGCACCTCTTCCAATGATATCGTTCCGAATTAAGTCAGTATCAGCAATGTCACACTGAGCTTGTCGAAGTGTTTCCTTTTAAAATTGAAAAAAGTAAAACCAAACATCACTGTACATTTTGAAAATCAAAAAATCTTATATAGTTTCTTTATTGGGGTTTATCGGGCTGAATCTTCTTTCAGCCCAGGTAAATCCTTCCGGAAAACAAAGTACGGTATTTACAAACCCAATCATATGGGCAGATGCACCGGATTTATCCATTACCAGAAACGGAAACGATTTTTACCTGATCAGTACCACTATGCATTTAATGCCGGGAGCTCCGGTGATGCATTCAAGAGATCTGGTAAATTGGGAAATGTCCGGGTATGTTTTCGATACTTTGAATGGCAACCCGAAATATGATTTATTGAACGGAACCGTTTACGGAAGAGGTCAATGGGCTTCTTCAATCCGCTATCACAAAGGGAAATATTACGTTTTATTCTCTCCGAATGATGAACCTTTCAAATCCTATTTCTATGTGACTGATAATCCTGAAAAAGGAAACTGGAAACTGATCACAAGAACAAGGCATTTTCACGATGCTTCATTGTTTTTCGATGATGATGACAGAGTATATGTTTTCACTTCCAACAAAGTTTTTGAACTGAGTTCTGATTTTAAGCAGGTAATCGGAAATCAGGATGGAAGTGAGGTGTTTCAGAAAGATGCTTCGGAAACCGGACTTCTTGAAGGAAACCAGATCATCAAAAGAAACGGAAAATATTATATGATGATGATTTCCTGGCCGAAAAACGGGAAACGCCGTCAGGTCGTCTACAGAGCAGATAAAGTGACAGGTCCTTACGAGAAAAAAGTAATCCTGGAAGATAATTTTTTAGGGTTTTCCTACGCAGGTCAGGGCGCTTTGATAGATGATAAAAACGGAAACTGGTATTCTCTTATTTTTCAGGACAGAAATGGAGTAGGACGTGTTCCGCTGCTGCTTCCCGTACAATGGGAAAATGACTGGCCCGTATTGGGAGATAACGGAAAAGCTCCTTTGAAAGGTGAGGTTCCGCTTCCGCCATTCAAAGCCAAAAATCATCTGGTGGAAAGCGATGAATTCTCTGATAAAAAAATGAAAATCCAGTGGCAATGGAATCATAATCCTGTGAATGAAGCATGGTCTTTATCCGAAAGAAAAGGCTTTCTGAGACTGAAAACAAACAGAGTAGTAGACAATTTGTACGCAGCACCCAATACTTTGACCCAGAGAATGGAAGGCCCGACTTCTTCAGCAATTGTTGCAATGGATCTTAAAGGAATGAAAGATGGAGATGTGGCAGGTTTCAGTGCTTTCAACGGGGATTCCGGGATTTTATCAATAGTAATGGAAGGTAAAGAAAAATTCATTGTTTTTTCAACCAATGAAGTAAGCTTAGATAGTAAAACCAAAGCGATTACAGGAGTGAAAAAAGAAGAAAAAAAACGGATTCCTCTCAATTCGGATAAGATTTTCCTCCGGATTGATGCCAATTTTAACCTTGGGAAAGATCTTGCAGATTTTTATTACAGCACCGATCAGAAGAACTGGACGGAAATGGCAAAAGATTACAAAATGATCTTCGATTACCGGAGATTTTTTATGGGATCAAAATTCGCTGTTTTTAATTATGCTACTAAAAATACCGGAGGTTTCGTAGATGTAGATTTCTTCAGAGTCAATAAAGCCAGAGAATGAAAAATAACAAAAATTAGCAGGGAAAAGTCTGCCATAAACAGATAAATAAAATAAGTATTCAGATGTTTAAACTGTATTAAACCACAAAAGTCACAGAAGCTTTTATTTTAAAAACACTTGAGTTCACTTAAGTAAGTTTGAAATGGTTCCGCAGAAAGTTCATATAAGATGAAAATCAAAGATTTTCTCAATACTTAGGTGTACTTATTATGCATAAAGATTGTCTCTAAAAAAACTTAAGTGTTAAACCTTTTGTGGTTTAAAATAATCAGTATAAAACTTTAAACAGCTTGGATATTATTTTTTTATCTGAAATAATAAGTGTTAAAACTACAAATAAAAAATCATGAATAAATCAGTTGTATTAGCATTAGGTTTCATGCTGTCAGGAGTTTTTATTTCTGCACAGGTTTTTGATAAAAAAGTACCCCAGGATTTTGATACTGAGAAAAAAGAAATTCCACACGGAAAAATTGATACCATACAGTATTCTTCAGAAACGGTTGGTACTATCCGCAAAGCTTTGATATATACACCTCCCGGATATAAAAAAGACACTCAATATCCTGTTTTATATCTGCTACACGGTATTGGCGGAGATGAAAAAGAGTGGTTTAAAAATGGAACTCCACAAATTATTCTAGATAATCTGTATGCCAAAAGAAAACTTTCTCCCATGATCGTTGTACTTCCCAACGGCCGGGCGATGAAGGACGACAGGGCAACCGGAGACATCATGGCAAAGGATAAAGTAGAAGCTTTTGCAACCTTTGAAAAAGATCTCCTGAATGATTTGATTCCCTTTGTAGAAAAAAAATACCCGGTTAAAAAAGACCGAAATAACAGAGCTATTGCCGGACTTTCCATGGGAGGCGGACAGACCCTGAATTTCGGACTGGAAAATATCGACAAGTTCGCATGGGTGGGAGCCTTTTCCGCAGCCCCAAATACCAAAGAACCTCAACTTCTTCTTCCGGATCCATCCAAAGCTAAAGAATTAAAACTTCTCTGGATCTCATGCGGAGATCAGGACAGACTAATGCCTTTCAGCAAAAGAACAAGCGACTATCTTACAGAAAATAATGTTCCGCATATTTTTTATGTAGAACCGGGCGGTCACGATTTCAAAGTATGGAAGAATGATCTGTATCTGTTTTCGCAGCTGCTTTTCAAACCTGTAAACCATGAAGATCTTAACCTTATTCTAAAGTCAGAATAAATATGAGGCTGAAGTTTTAAATTCAAATTTACGATTCTATGAATATCCGAACAATATCTATAAGTTTCATTGCTCTGATAGGTTTATTTTCGATGGGATTTGCCCAGAATCCTATTGTTCAGACCAATTATACCGCAGATCCAGCACCAATGGTTTATAATAACAGGCTGTATGTGTATACCACCCACGATGAAGATGATTCTACCTGGTTTACCATGAACGATTGGAAAGTATATTCCACCAATGATATGGTGAACTGGACAGACCATGGGACAATTCTCTCATATAAAGACTTCGACTGGGCAAAGCGTGATGCCTGGGCCGCACAATGTGTAGAAAGAAACGGAAAGTTTTTTATCTATGTTCCGATGTGGTCCAAAACCAATAACAAAGGTGCCATTGGTGTTGCCGTTGGCGATAGTCCGTTTGGGCCTTTTCATGATCCGCTGGGAAAACCTCTTGTTCAGAGCGAATGGGGAGATATTGATCCCACGGTCTTTGTGGATGATGACGGACAGGCACATATGTATTGGGGAAATCCCAAGCTTAAATATGTAAAACTCAATGAGGATATGATTTCCTATTCTGGAAATATTGTAGAAGTTCCGATGACCGAAGAATCATTTGGCAAAAGGGATGGAAAACCCAATCCGGAAAGACCTTCAAAATATGAAGAAGGGCCATGGCTGTACAAAAGGAAAAACCTGTATTATCTTTTCTGGCCGGGTGGTCCGCTTCCTGAATTCATAGGCTATTCTACAGGTAAGACAGCACAGGGACCCTGGAAATATGGAGGAATTGTAATGCCTACGGAAGGGAAATCATTCACCAATCATCCAGGTGTTATTGATTTTCGGGGGAAAACCTATTTCTTTTATCACAATGGTGCATTGCCTGGCGGAAGCGGTTTTACAAGATCGGTAAGCCTGGAAGAACTTACCTTCAATAAAGACGGTTCTATTTCACCGTTTAAAATGACTAACGGAATTACAAAAGCTATTGCAACAGTTAATCCTTATTCGTTCAATCAGGCAGAAATGATTGCCTGGTCAGAAAATGTAAAATCCTATCAGAATAAAGAAGCTGGTGTTTTCATCAAAGCAAAGAAAAATGGGGCTTATACCAGTGTAAAGAATGTGGATTTCCGGAAAAAAGGAGCTTCTGGTTTCTCTGCCAGGGTGGGAACTACCCATAACAGTGATGTAACAATGACTATTCATCTGGATGCTGTGAACGGTCCGGTTGCCGCAACAGTAAGGGTTCCGCTGACGGGTGGAGATGACCGCTGGGAAACCGTAAAAGTTCAGCTTACTGAAAAGATTACCGGCATTCATGATCTGTATTTTGTATTCCATGGAAAAGCCTCAACAGACATTATGTATTTCGATTACTGGACTTTTCTTGAAAATAATGAGTTATGAGAAAAAAAGTTTTATATATTGTATTCAGCCTGTTTCTGATCAGCAAAAGCTTTGCGCAAGTAGCAGAAATTTCAAGTCCTGATGGAGATCTGAAGCTTCATGTTTTTTCAGAAGACGGAAAAGCCTTATATGATGTGATCCTTCAGGGAAAAACAATGCTTGAAAAATCCCCGTTGGGCTTAGTAACCAACGAGTCTGATTTTTCAAAGAATCTGAAATTTATCGACAGCAAAAAAGATATCGTTTCTAAAAAATACACGAACAAAAAAATCAAAAAATATGAGGTTAATTATAATGCGAATACTTTAACTGTTAATTTCACTAATGCAGACCAGCATCAGATCGTTGTTGAATTTCAGGTAAGTAACAATAATATTACTTTCCGCTATAATATTCCACCGATGAAAGATCGGTTAAGCGCCATCGTTAAGTCAGAAACTACAGGTTATAGATTCCCGTCACAAAGCACTACTTTTCTTTCACCAATGATGAAACCTATGACAGGTTTTGCCCGCACGGCACCAAGCTATGAAAGTGGTTATAAAGCAGATGCTGAACTGGGAATACCATCTGATTACGGGTATGTTTTCCCTGGTCTGTTTCATATCGGAAACGAGGCTTGGGTATTGCTTTCAGAAACAGGAGTGAACAGTACGTATTGTGCTTCTCATCTTGAAAACACAGCAGAAAAAAGTCTTTATAAAGTAGCCTATCCGAATATCGCAGAAAATAATGGTTTCGGAAGTACCGGAGCAGCAATTTCACTTCCCGGAAAAACACCGTGGAGAACAATTACACTGGGCAGTTCTTTGAAACCCATCGTAGAGACTACCATTCCTTTTGATGTGGTAGATGCCATGTATGAGCCTTCACAGGAGTATCAGTTCGGGAAATCCACCTGGAGTTGGATTCTGTGGCAGGACAAAAGTATGAACTATGATGATCAGGTAAAATTCATAGACCTTGCCGCTGCGCTGAAATATCAGTTTATTCTTATGGATGCACTTTGGGATAAAAACATAGGCAAAGACCGCATGAGAGAGCTTATTCAATATGCAAAATCGAAAAATGTCGGGGTATTGCTTTGGTACAATTCCAACGGAGCAGCCAATGACGCACCGATGGGGCCAAGAAATAAAATGAGTTCATCCGTTGAACGGAAAAAAGAAATGAAGTGGCTGAAAGATGTTGGTGTAAAAGGACTCAAAGTGGATTTCTTCGGAGGAGACAAACAGGAAACCATGCGTCTTTACGAAGATATTCTGTCGGATGCCAATGATTACGGATTAACCATTATTTTTCACGGAGCCACAGTACCAAGAGGCTGGGAAGTAATGTACCCGAATTACGCAGGTAGTGAAGCTGTTCTTGCCTCAGAAATGCTCTATTTCTCAGAAGATGTCCGTAAGCAGGAAGCTTTTTTTGCCACACTTCATCCTTTTATCAGAAATACCGTGGGAAGCATGGAATTCGGAGGAACTTTTCTCAATACATATTTAACGGAATCTAACAGGGATAAAAATAAAAGGCATACCACCGACAGCTTTCAGCTGGCTACAGCAGTACTGTTTCAGAATCCGGTTCAGATGTTTGGTATGATGCCCAATAACCTGACCGATACCCCGGACTTTCAGCTGAGCTTTATGAAAGAAGTTCCGACCCTTTGGGATGAAACGGTTTTCATAGACGGCTATCCCGGGAAATATGCTGTGTTAGCGAGAAGGCATCAGAATCAATGGTATGTAGCTGGTGTAAATGCTGAAAAACAACCTCAAAAGCTGAAAATAAAGCTTCCGATGTTTGCCGGGAAAACAGTCAGATTGATTAATGACGATGCAAAAGGAAACTCATCAGAGAAAGAAGTGAAAATGAATGCTAAAGGAGATTTTACCATTGAAATGCAGCCACAAGGAGGTTTTGTACTGAAAAATTAAAGAAGTAGACCTTATAGGTTTGGATTGAGTAAAAGAGACTACAAAGTTTTTGAAATTAAAAAACAGATTATGAATCATTTGAAAAAAATTGTCCTTGTGGTATTATTTGGATTTTGTATGCAGATTCATGCTGCAGAACCGTTTATCAGCCCTGAGAAAAGTCCCGGAAATATCATTTTAAAGGAAAAAGCAATCAACCTTTCGATTTTTACCAGCTCCGGAACAGATCAGGGGATTATGAGAGCGGTGAAAAATCTGCAGACAGATTTTCAGAAAGTGACAGGAGAGCAGCCTGTGATTCTTAACCGTATTTCAGGATTGCAGTCGCCTTTACTTATTATTGGAACTGTTGGGACAAAATCAGCTATTGATGATCTGATCAGGCAAAAAAAACTTGATGGTAGGGGATTAATCGGAAAAAGAGAAAAATATATCATTCAGAATGTCAGCAATCCTTTTCCAGGCGTTTCTGAGGCTATTGTGATTGCAGGAAGTGATAAAAGGGGAACCATTTACGGGATTTATGAAATGTCTCAGCAAATAGGTGTTTCACCATGGTATTACTGGGCAGATGTTCCGGTTGAGAAAAAAGAAAATTTATATTTCAAAAAAGGAATCTATACAGATGGTGAGCCTGCTGTAGAATACCGAGGAATTTTCCTTAATGATGAGGAACCTTCACTCGGAGGCTGGGCAAGAGCTACATTTGGCGGAGTAAACAGCAAGTTTTACGAAAAAGTTTTTGAACTGATCCTTCGCCTTAAAGGAAATTACATCTGGCCGGCAATGTGGGGAAAAGCATTCTATGACGATGATGCTCTGAGCGGGCCGTTAGCGAATGAAATGGGTATTGTTATGGGGACTTCGCACCATGAGCCTATGGCTTTGGCACAGACCGACTGGCACAGGTATATCAAAAAAAATAACCTCCCGAATGTCTGGGATTACGCTAAAAATGCAGAAGTACTGCAAAAATTCTGGAAATCCGGACTCGAAAGAAGCAAAAACTGGGAAAAGCTCGTTACAGTGGGAATGCGGGGTGACGGTGACGAAGCGATGGGAGAGGGAACCAATATTTCCCTGCTGGAGAAAATTGTAAAAGATCAGCGTAAAATCATTGTAGATGTTACGGGGAAAAAAGCAGAGAAAACACCTCAGGTCTGGGCATTGTATAAAGAAGTTCAGGATTATTATGATAAAGGAATGCGGGTTCCGGATGATGTGATCCTGCTGTTCTGTGATGATAACTGGGGAAATGTAAGAAAGCTTCCGGACCTTTCAAAACCTTTGCATAAAGGAGGATATGGAATCTATTACCACTTCGATTATGTGGGCGGACCGAGAAACTCCAAATGGATCAACATAAGTCCCATCCAGAGAGTCTGGGAACAGATGAATCTTTCTTATGAACATAAGGTAGATAAGCTTTGGGTTGTGAATGTGGGAGATTTAAAACCTATGGAATTTCCGATTAGTTTTTTTCTGGAAATGGCCTGGAATCCAAAGCAGTTTAATACCAAAAACCTTTTGGAATATACTGAAAAATGGGCTGCTCAGCAGTTTGGAGAAAAACATGCAAAAGAAATTGCGAGGATGATTAATCTTTATGCCAAATACAACAGGAGAGTAACCCCTGAAACCCTTGACAGCAAAACGTACAGCCTTGAAAATTATCATGAATTTGAAGTTGTTTTAAATGATTACAGGGCTCTGGCAGTAGAAGCCTTACGATTAAAAGAACAGATTCCTGCTGAATACCAGGATGCCTATTATCAGTTGGTTTTGTATCCGATTGACGCATGCAGTAATTTATATGAAATGTACTATGCGGTAGCAAAAAACAGAGAACTGGCAGCGAAAAAAGATCCGGAAGCCAATTTCTACGCAGATAAAGTGAAAGTATGCTTTGAAAGAAACGCTTATCTGGATAAGCAATACAATAATGTGATTGCCGGAGGAAAATGGAAGCATATGATGGATCAGATGAGGATAGGATATAAAAGCTGGGCAGACGGAAAAGAAAATATAATGCCTGAAGTAATCTATGTTTCTGACGCTGAGGTTTCCAAAGAAAATGTATTTCAGGAGAAAAACGGATATGTTTCCATTGAGGCAGAAAATTTTGCAAGAATGAGCAATTCCGACCGAATCCACTGGGAAGTGATTCCTGATTTCGGAAAAACAAAATCCGGGGTGACCACATTTCCACAAAATGCCTATCCTAAAGCTGAAGAAAATATCTGGCTGGAATATGAGATTAATTTTGAATCCAAAGGTGAGTTTGAGGTTGAACTTCTTTTAGCTCCTACTTTAAATTTTAACCACAATAAAGGTCTCCGTTATGAGATTTCTTTTGACAACGAAACTCCACAGGTTGTCAACTTCAATGGTCATTATAAAGGAGAATTGGGGAGATGGCAGTCTGGACATATCATTAAATCCGTTACCAAACATTCAATTCTGCAGGCAGGAAAACACACATTACGCTTCAAAGTGCTGGAGCCTGGCATTGTCCTGGAAAAACTCCTGATCAATACCGGAGGGTTAAAACCTTCTTACCTGGGCGCTCCCGAAAGCGAAATGCTTCACTAGTGCAAGGTACTTATCACAAACAATACTTTAACCATGAAACATTCATATTCCAAGCCGGATTCTGATAGTTATTGAAATTAACTGTCTCACCGGGAACACACAAAATCACAAAATATTTAAACCAAAACATTATGAAAAAAATTTTAAGTCTTGTTACCATTCATTCTATCGCTCTGTTTTGCAGTCTGATGCTGCAGGGACAGCTTACTACGGTAAAAATTGACAAGAATACTGCTTATCAGAAAATTAGAGGGTTTGGAGGATTTGTCTGCAGTCCACAGTTTGCCTATAACCATATGTCTACATCAGAAATTCAAACGCTTTGGGGTGCTTCCAGTGAAGGCGGTTATAACATTATGAGATTATATATTCCCGAGAACAGCAGTAACTGGAGTTCCGTACTGGCTACAGCACAGCTCGCCAAATCTATGGGGCTTACTATTTTTGCTTCACCGTGGACAATGCCCGCAGCCTGGAAAACCAATAACCATGTAAATGCTGTCTATACCGATGCCAATGGAGTACAGCAGATTGGATATTTAAAGCCGGAAAATTACCAAGATTATGCGCTTTATCTTAACAGTTTTGTCACCTATCTTCAAAATAATGGGGTAGATCTTGATTATATTTCTATTCAAAATGAGCCGGATGAAATGGCTCAGTATCAGGGATGTATCTGGACGCCTGCACAGATTACTAATTTTATCAAAAATTACGGACAACTCATCAACTGCAAAGTGATTGCTCCGGAAAGTGTAGGATTTACGGATAATTTTGCCAGTGCTTTGCTGGATCCTATTGCAATGGCCAATTTTGAAGTATACGGAGGACATCAGTATGGTCTTATTCAGTCTACCTATAAACAATTCCAGAATTATAACAAAGAAATCTGGCAGACAGAATATCTGATCAACTGGAACTCTTCAGCCACCCAGCCGGCCCGGGATTTCAGCTGGAATACAGATGCTTTTACTTTCGCAAGCAGTGTCAACAATGCATTATTAGGGAATATCAATGCATGGATCCATTACTCTGCCAAAAGGTATTATGGGTTAATGGGTGACGGAACTTACGGAACTGCAGCAGGAGTAATGACCAAAAGAGGCTATATCCTTTCACATTATGCCAAATATACAATAGGGAAAACGAGAATAGAAGCCAAATGGGATGACAAAACCGGTGTTTTACAAGGCTCATCCTATATTTCCCAGGATGGGAATCAGGTGGTTCTTATGGTCATTAATCCTTCTCAGAACACGTATAGTTTAAAGGTAGATCTGCCTTTTTACACGACTTCAGGAACAAAAGTTCTTACCAATATGCAATCCAATATGGTAAGCACACCGATTTCAATCGGTACGGCAACATTCAGGCCTACAGCTGATATCAGTCCTTCCAGTGTCATGACTTTTGTTTTTAATAAAAGCGGTGACAGACCTGCTTCTCTGATGACAGGCGGCGATATTCATTATAATAAAATTGAAACCCAGACTGCTACCAGTACAGCCTTTGGTACAGGATTCAATATAAGTAATACAACCGTAACATTCTCCAATCCAAGCCCTCTTATCAGCAATAATATGACTGCGGCTAACGGATATCTTCAGCTTAATGATAGGTATAATAAGCTAATCCTGCATGTAAACAGCTATACAACAGCAGGACAAAGCTATTCAGACAATACAACGTTATATTATATCAATAGCCAGGGTGTAACGAAATCGTATAATTATGGAAAGATTAATTTTCCCCAGGGAGGAAATTTTGATATCACATTCGATATTTCCAGACAGGTTCTTACAGATGGATGCAAAGGAATTTTAGGATTGAGAAATTCCAACTACAGCTCTGTGCTGACTCTTAATCTCGGTGATGTCTATTTTAATGTGGGAAATGAAATTGCTTCTAAATTCGGAGGAACTTATTCCGCAAGTGACAGTTATCTGATGGATGCCCTTGAAAATGGCTATTACACTTCTGTAGATTTCAGAAATACATCAGGAGTTACTTCCTCCAATAACTGGCAGCCTATGAGTACTAATACCAACAGCATTTATTATGTAAATTCGAATGTAAGCTCATCTGCCAATAATGTGATTGCAGGTACAACTTGTTCAAATCTTGTCCTTTCCGGTCAGAACACGGATTTTCAGGTACCTTTTAATTTTACTGCCAATACCGCTTCTTACAGCCGTACTTTTAATGGTTATGACGTATTGATCTTACCATTTCAGGCTAATATACCATCCGGAGTTACTGCCTATATGATGTCTCCCGATGCCAGTAATATCAACTGTACCACAATTTCAAACGGAATCATTCCTGCAAATACTCCGGTAATCATCAATGCAACAGGAAATATTACGTTCAACGGTTCAGGAAATGTTTCCACACCCAAAGCAATCACGTTCAATCAGATAAACGGAGTCTATCAGAGTATCAAAGTTCCGGCTAATGCTTATGTGCTGAAAACAGAAAACGGAGTAACAGGTTTCTATAAAGTAACAGCCGGAAGTGAGCCTTCAATAGGTTCTTTCAAAGCATATCTTACAGAAGAGAATACCTATTCTTCCAACGTTCTTCCTTTAAATTTCGGATCATTAATCACCAGAAATATTTCTATGGAAACTAAAAAAGAGGGTGTAAAAATATATCCTAATCCTGTAAAAACAGATCTTTTCATTGATTCTGATTTTTCAGAAGCTGCTGCCACCATTTTTGATGCAAAAGCAAGCGTCATCAGATCCGGACTGAAAATAAACCAGGGAAAAAACCAGATTAATATGGGAGATTTCCCGGCTGGCATTTACTTTATTGAGGTTACTCATAAAAATAATACGGTGGTAAAACAAAAATTTGTCAAAGAGTAAATGGAATCCAAAGCCATCATAAGCTATTGTTATGATGGCTTTATCAATATCCATACAAATGATGAAATAAAAATGAAGATTGAAACAGAGAAGCATAAAAAAAATACATACAGTCATCTTTGAAAATGTGTGAAATCTGTGGTTAGAAAATGATTAACCGCAAAAGCCACAAGAGTTTTTTAGGACTTTATTGAAACCATACTATTTATGAAAAGAATTGTATTAACCCTATGTGCAATACTGGCAGTGCCTTTATTGTTCGCGCAAGATCATTATAGATACCCTTTCAGGAACCCGGATCTTCCGGTGAATGAAAGAATAGAAAACCTTCTTAGTTTACTGACAACAGAAGAAAAAATAGGAATGATGATGGATAATTCCCAGGCAGTTCCCCGTTTGGAAATCCCTGCTTATGGATGGTGGAATGAAGCACTGCATGGAGTGGCAAGAGCAGGAACAGCTACTGTTTTCCCTCAGGCGATCGGGATGGCAGCCACATGGGATGTTCCGGAACATTTTAAAACTTTTGAAATGATTTCTGATGAAGCACGGGCGAAATACAACAGGTCTTTTGATGATGCTCAAAAAACAGGACGATACGAAGGGCTCACCTTCTGGACCCCTAATATCAATATTTTCCGTGACCCAAGATGGGGAAGAGGCCAGGAAACCTATGGTGAAGACCCTTATCTTACCTCTGTTCTTGGTGTTGCTGCAGTAAAAGGTTTGCAGGGAAACGACCCGAAATTTTTTAAAACCCATGCCTGTGCCAAACATTTTGCAGTACACAGCGGACCGGAATGGAACCGCCATTCCTACAATGCAGAAATCTCAAAAAGAGATCTGTATGAGACATATCTTCCCGCTTTCAAAGCATTGGTTCAGGAAGGAAATGTAAGAGAAGTAATGTGTGCATATAATGCTTTTGATGGCCAGCCATGCTGTGCAAACAATACTTTGCTTACTGAAATTCTCCGTGGAAAATGGAAGTATGACGGAATGGTGGTCTCAGACTGCTGGGCACTGGCCGATTTTTTTCAAAAAAAATACCATGGCACCCATCCTGATGAAAAAACAACCGCTGCAGATGCCCTGAAACATTCTACAGATCTTGAATGCGGAGATACTTATAACAATTTAACCAAATCCCTTGCAAGTGGACTGATTACCGAAAAAGATATCGATACATCGATGCGCAGAATCCTGAAAGGATGGTTGGAACTGGGAATGCTTGATCCGAAATCTTCCGTTCACTGGAATACCATTCCATATTCTGTAGTAGATTCTGAAGAACATAAAAAGCAGGCACTGAAAATGGCACAAAAATCAATTGTGCTGATGAAAAACGAAAAAAATATTCTGCCTCTCAGCAGAAGTATTAAAAAAATTGCAGTCGTAGGCCCGAATGCTGATGACGGATTGATGCAGCTGGGAAATTATAACGGAACGCCTTCTTCCATTGTAACGATTTTAGACGGAATCAAAACCAAATTCCCGAAGGCTGAAATCATCTACGAAAAAGGAAGTGAAGTAACAGATCCTTCGTCCAGAACGTCACTCTATCAGAATTTCATCAGTCAGAAAAACGGCGCGAAAGGAATGAAAGTAGAGTTCTTCAATAACAATGAATTCAAAGGCCAGCCGGCCAATACTTCCATAAACTCAACTGCCATCAGCTACAACAGCTTTGGAGGAACCCAACTTGCACCCAATGTAGGAAGAGAAAATACCTCAGCGATCATTTCAGGGGTTTTCAAAAGTACTTATACAGGAGATGTTATATTTTCTGCGTCTACCTCTGATATCTATACACTTTTCGTGGACGGAAAAGAAATCGCCATTAGAAAAGGACCGGATGCAAGGCATCCTTCAGAGTTTCCTGTAAAAATGGAAAAAGGAAAAGAATATCAGATAGAACTGCGTCATACACAAAAAGGAAAATATGTGAGCATAGCCTTTGAAGTGTACAGAAAAGACCCTGTTAATTTTGCTTCGGTGAGAGAAAAGGTGAAAAAAGCAGACGTCATTGTCTTTGCAGGCGGACTTTCTCCAAGCCTGGAAGGTGAAGAGATGATGGTGAATGCAGAAGGCTTTAAAGGAGGTGACAAAACTTCGATTGCCCTTCCTAAAGTCCAGAGGGATCTGTTGGCGGAGCTTAGGAAAACCGGAAAACCTGTTGTCTTTGTTCTTTGCACCGGAAGCGCGCTGGGATTGGAACAGGATGATAAAAATTACGATGCCTTGTTGAACGCCTGGTATGGCGGACAATCCGGAGGAACTGCTGTGGCAGATGTTTTGGCAGGGGATTATAATCCTTCCGGAAAATTACCCATTACTTTTTATAAAAATCTGGAACAACTGGACAACGCTCTTTCAAAGGCAAGCAAGTACGAGGGATTTGAAAATTATGATATGCAGGGAAGGACGTACCGTTATATGACGGAAAAACCTCTTTATCCATTCGGGCATGGCTTGAGCTATTCAAAATTTGTTTATGGAGATTCAAAACTGAGTAAAAATACAATCGGTACTAAAGAAAATGTAACGATCACCATTCCGATAACCAATGCTTCAGAAAGGGATGGCGAAGAAGTGGTTCAAGTCTATATCAAAAGAAATAATGATGACCAGGCGCCGGTAAAATCGTTAAGGGCTTTTGAAAGAACTTTCATTAAATCCAAAGAAACAAAAAATATTCAGCTGACCCTTTCCAAAGATTCATTTGCCTTCTATGACGAAAAAACAGATGATCTGGTTTCAAAACCTGGCGACTATACCGTTTTTTATGGCGGAACTTCTGATGATGCAGGGTTGAAAAGTATTCCGTTAAAAGTAAAATAAAACTGATCCGGAACAATTGGAAACCCCTATAGTAGCTTTCAAAATATATGATCTATGACAACAAAAAATAAAATATTTCCCATCGCAATTTCCCTCAGTGCTGCTTTTTTTTCGGCTCAGAATAATACGGTCCGTACTTTTAATCTGGATCTGAAAGAAACCTCTGCACCTGTTAAAATACAACCTACCATGTACGGGATTTTCTTTGAAGACATCAATTTTGCAGCAGACGGCGGATTGTATGCTGAACTCATTAAAAACCGGAGCTTTGAATTTGATGAACCTTTCACAGGATGGAAACAACCCAATACAAAAACGCTTTCCCCCAATCTTGATTCCGGGTTTCTGACCATTTATTCCGACCCTGCCAAAACCAATAAAAATTACGCAAGAATTACCGTTCTGAATGATAAAAATTATATTCTCGAAAATGAAGGATTCAGAGGAATAGGCCTTCATCAGGGAGAACAATATGATTTCAGCTTTAATCTGGAGAATGTTTCTGGAAATATTGCTGCAGTAAATGCAAGTCTTGTTGATGAAAACGGTAAGGAAATTTCTTCAGTTTCCACACTCATCAAAGGAAAGGGATGGCAGAAGTATACAGCCGTTTTCAAAGCATCGCAAACCATTGAAAAAGCAAAACTTCGGATCACATTTACAGGAAATGGTATTGTGAACATGGATATGATTTCTCTTTTCCCACAGGATACCTGGAAAAGCAGAAAAGGAGGATTACGAAAAGATCTCGTTCAGAAGTTATATGATTTGCAGCCCGGATTTTTGAGATTTCCGGGAGGCTGTATTGTAGAAGGAAGAACATTGGCGGAACGCTATCAGTGGAAAAAAACAATAGAAAATGTTGCAGACCGCGAATATCTCATCAATAAATGGAGTACAGGATTTCCGCACAGGCTTACACCGGATTACGGACAGTCTTTCGGACTAGGATTTTTTGAATATTTCCAGCTTTCAGAGGATCTGGGGGCAGAACCCGTTCCTATTTTGAGTTGTGGTATGGCTTGCCAGTTCAATACCGCAGAACTGGTGAAAATGGAAAATCTCGATCCTTATGTTCAGGATGCTCTGGACCTTATTGAATTTGCCAACGGAGATTCCGGTACAAAATGGGGTAGAGTCCGCACTGAAATGGGACATCCAAAACCTTTTGATTTAAAATTTATCGGAGTGGGAAATGAGCAGTGGGGAGCAGATTATATCGAACGTTATAAAGTATTTGAAAAAGAGATTCATGAAAAATATCCTGATATTAAAATCATATCAGGAAGCGGACCATCACCCGATGGCGAGTTCTTTGAATATGGCTGGAAAGAGTTGAAACAGCTTAATGCACAGATTGTAGATGAACATTATTACAACTCACCCGAATGGTTTATGAAAAATGCCGGAAGATATGACGAATATGACCGTTCCGGACCAAAAGTTTTTGCCGGAGAATATGCAGCCCAATCTATAGGAGTGGTAAAGCCAGATAATAAAAATAACTGGCTGACCGCCCTTTCAGAAGCCGCTTTTATGACTGGTCTTGAAAGAAATGCAGATGTTGTGTATATGACTTCCTACGCACCGCTTTTTGCCCATGCTGATGGCTGGCAGTGGACGCCCGATCTCATCTGGTTTAATAACCTGAAATCTTATGCAACCCCGAATTATTATGTTCAGAAATTATTCTCGAACAATAAAGGAACGGACGTACTGAAAATAGAAAGCAACGGAAAAGCGGTATCCGGGCAGGAAAAATTATATGCTACCGCAGTGAGGGATGCTAAAAATAATGAGATCATTATTAAAATGGTTAATACTGATAATCATGCTAAAACGGTTAGTGTCAATTCTGGAATTCTGAAAATGGGTAAGAAAATAACTAAGATCCTTCTGTCTGCACCACAGCTTTCTACTGAAAATAATTTCGATGCTGAACCCATAAAACCTAAAGAGGAGATTTCTGAAACCAAAAATGGGGAAATTTCAACGGAAATCCCGGCTAATTCTTTAGTGGTTTTAAAGGTGAAAGCGATTTAATAAACTGTAATACATGTGCTTATAAAAAATAAGTGTGTTTTTTACATTTATTTAAAATAGAATCTTATATTTGTTTTTATCTCATCAGGAGAATTGAAATCTCAACAATCAAAAACGTTTTACAACCATGAAAAAATATGTTATCGGGCTGGACTATGGCACAGATTCCGTACGGGCGGTTCTTAGCGATACAGAAAACGGATCTGAAATAACTTCTTCAGTCAGCTATTATCAGAGATGGAAAGAAGGTAGATTTTGTAATCCCTCAGCAAATAGTTTCAGGCAGCATCCTTCAGATCATATGGAAGGTCTGGAGAAGACTATTTCAGAAGTAGTAAGAGAAAGCGGGATACCACCTGAGCACATCGTTAGTATTTGTATTGATACCACAGGCTCTTCACCGTTACCTGTAAATAGTGATGGTATTGCCTTAGCACTGGTTCCCGGATTTGAAGAAAATCCCAATGCCATGATGATTTTATGGAAAGACCATACCGCTATCCCGGAAGCCGAAGAAATCAACACTCTTGCAAGAACATGGGGTGGTGAAGATTATACAAAATTTGAAGGTGGAATCTACTCTTCAGAATGGTTTTGGGCGAAAATATTACACATCAATAGAATAGACGAAGAGGTAAAGAATACTGCTTTTACCTGGATGGAACATTGTGATTATCTTACCTATCTTTTATCAGATCATAAAGATCTTACCACCTTTAAAAGAAGCCGTTGTGCAGCAGGTCACAAAGCAATGTGGCACCAGTCATGGGATGGCCTGCCTTCTGAAGAATTTCTTAACAGGCTTGACCCTTCTCTGGGAGAGCTTAGAAGAAGATTATACAGGGAAACCTATACTTCAGATGAAATTGCAGGCTATCTGAATGAAGAATGGGCGGCAAAAACAGGTCTTTCCACCAAAACGATTATTGCCGTAGGAACTTTTGATGCCCACTCAGGAGCTGTGGGAGCAAAAGTGGAAGAAAATACGCTCATCAGGATCATGGGAACTTCTACCTGTGATATTATGGTGGCCTCACGGGAAGCCATTGGGGATAGAACCGTAAAGGGAATCTGCGGACAGGTTGACGGCTCCGTAATTCCTGGCTTGATAGGGCTTGAAGCAGGGCAATCCGCCTTTGGAGATGTTTTAGCATGGTATAAAGATATTCTGATGTGGCCTGTTCAACAGGTTATGATGTATTCCGAAAGTATTTCAGACGCACAGAAGGCAAAGCTCGTTGCTGAAATGGAGACCGGACTTATCAGGAAATTAACTCTTGAAGCAGAAAAAATTCCTCTTTCAGACAGTGTTCCGATTGCATTAGACTGGATCAATGGAAGAAGAACACCGGATGCAGATCAGGAGCTTAAAGCGGCCATCAGCCAGCTTTCTTTGGGAACAAAAGCACCTCATATTTTCAAAGCTTTGGTGAATGCTATTTGCTTTGGAGCTAAAAAAATTGTTGACCGTTTTGAAGAGGAAGGTGTGAAAATCAATAAAGTGATCGGGATCGGAGGAGTAGCAAGGAAATCGCCGTTTATCATGCAGACACTAGCTAATGTCCTGGATATGCCGATTGTTGTTGCTGCTTCGGACCAGACTCCCGCGTTAGGGGCTGCTATTTATGCTGCCGTATCAGCAGGAATTTATCCTACCATTCAGGAAGCAAGCATGAAAATGGGCTCTGCATTTGAAGCAGAATACCAACCCAAAGCTGAAGAAGTACAGCATTACAGAGAATTAATGCAGCAATACCAGAAACTGGCTGATTTTGTAGAATACAATACCAAATTGAAAAATAGCAGGAAAGAACTTCAGAACTCCTGAATATTAACCTTTTGAATGATACTCAAAATGAATACTTATAAAGAACTCCAAAGAGAATGTTATGAAGCGAATATGCAGCTGGATGCGCTGAAG
Source organism: Chryseobacterium sp. CFS2 (assembly GCF_036543225.1). Taxonomy (NCBI): domain Bacteria; kingdom Pseudomonadati; phylum Bacteroidota; class Flavobacteriia; order Flavobacteriales; family Weeksellaceae; genus Chryseobacterium; species Chryseobacterium sp. CFS2. The sequence continues at coordinate 540,454 of NZ_JAZHQU010000003.1, read as the reverse complement.
CTGGTGGTCTATACCTTCGGGAATGTAAGTGCTGTAGACCGTGATAAAGGTATTTTTGCCATTAAGCCAAGCGGTGTTCCTTATGACATTTTAAAGCCGGAAGATATGGTAATTTTAGACTTTGATGCCAATGTCATTGAAGGAAGGCTCAGACCCTCTTCCGATACCAAGACCCATGCTTATCTGTATAAAAACTGGAAAAATATCGGTGGAATTTCCCACACCCATGCGATCTATTCCGTGGCGTGGGCACAGGCACAAATGGATATTCCTGTTTTCGGGACCACCCATGCAGACCATTTAACGACAGATATTCCCTGTGCTCGTCCTATGCGGGATGAATTGATCGAAGGAAACTACGAATACAATACAGGAATACAGATTCTGGAATGCTTTAAAGAAAAGAAGCTCTCTCCGGAAGAAGTAGAAATGGTTCTGATCGGCAATCACGGACCTTTCACCTGGGGAAAAAATGCAGAAAAAGCAGTCTATAACAGCAAGGTGCTGGAAACTATTGCTGAAATGGCTTATCTCACCAGACAGATCAATCCTGATGCAAAACGTCTAAAAGATTCGCTCATCAAAAAACACTACGAACGTAAGCACGGCAAGAATGCCTACTACGGACAGGAATTTAAACACTAAACACTTCAACATAAACAACTATTAACGATCAACAAAATTATGTTAACACCCCTCAATACCAAAGAAGTCTGGTTCATCACAGGAAGTCAGCATTTATACGGTCCTGAAACACTTGCTCAGGTAGCAGACCACTCACAAAAAATTGTGGCAGAACTTGAAAAATCTTCTTTCATTCCGGTAAAAGTTATTGTAAAGCCAACGGTAAAAACTACCGAAGAAATATTTGAAACCATTGCAGCAGTCAATCAGGCAGAAAACTGTATAGGAATCATCACATGGATGCATACTTTTTCACCCGCCAAAATGTGGATCAGAGGATTAAAAATTTTACAGAAACCTCTTCTGCATCTGCATACCCAGTTCAACAGAGATATTCCGTGGTCTACCATGGATATGGATTTTATGAATCTTAACCAGGCAGCTCACGGAGACCGTGAATTTGGTTTTATGGTAAGCAGACTGCGAAAGAGCAGAAAAGTAGTGGTAGGACACTGGTCAGAAGAAAGAGTTCAGAAGCAGATTGGTGACTGGAGCCGTGTTGCTGCAGGTTGGGACGACTGGCAGGGAGCTAAATTTGCCCGTTTCGGAGATAATATGAGATTTGTAGCCGTTACAGATGGTGACAAAGTGGAAGCTGAAACCCAATTTGGCTTTTCAGTCAATACCTGGGGAATCGGTGATCTTGTCGGAGTTATCAACTCTGTAAGTGAAGGAGAAATAAAAAGCCTGATGGAAGAATATGAATCTTCTTATCACATGGCAGCATCTCTTTTGGCAGGAGGATCCAACAGAAGTTCACTTCATACCGCTGCAAAAATTGAATTGGGGCTTGAAAAATTTTTAAAAGATGGAGGATTTAAAGGATTTTCAGATACTTTTGAAGATCTTCACGGGCTGGAGCAGCTGCCGGGAATTGCCGTACAGCGACTGATGCAGAAAGGATATGGATTTGCAGGCGAAGGAGACTGGAAAACAGCAGCACTCGTTCGTGCCATGAAAACAATGGGGCAGGGCCTGAAAGGAGGAAATGCTTTTATGGAAGATTATACCTACCATTTGGACCCTTCCAATCCTTCCATTTTAGGTTCTCACATGCTGGAAGTGGATCCTGTTCTGGCTGCCGGGAAACCTTCATGTGAGATCCATCCGTTGGGAATCGGCGGAAAAGCAGACCCGGTTCGTCTGGTTTTTAATTCCAGAGGTAATATTGATTCTCTCAATGCTGCACTGATGGACTTTGGAAGCCATTTTAGACTCCTGATCAACAAAACAAAAGCATTGGAGATTACAGAAGAGCTGCCCAAACTTCCGGTAGCAAGAGTTTTATGGAAACCTCTTCCTGATTTATATACGGCTGCAGAAGCGTGGATACTGGCGGGAGGAGCACACCATACATGTTACAGTGAAAATATTTCAGCAGAGCAGCTGGAAAATTTTGCTGATATAGCTGGAATTGAATCATTAGTCATTGATGAAGATACCAGAATGCGTGATTTCAAAAATACACTTCGTTGGAATGAAATGTATTATCGTTAATTAATTTTAAAAAATATGTAAATAATTATGAAAAAAACAACATATAATGGCGTTTTTATTTTATTATTTTTAATTATTTTCGGTTGCAGAAAAGAAAATAACAAACAGGATATTTCAGGGAAAATGGAGCATGTTCATACTTCAGACTATGGAGTTACGCCTAAAGGCGATTCTATTAAAAAATACACTTTAAGCAATAAAAACGGGATGAAAGTTGAGGTTATCAACTTCGGGGGAATTATTACCTCTTTAACAGCCCCGGATAAGAATGGGAAATATGAAGACGTAGTTTTGGGCTTTACAAAACCCGAAGGGTATTTCGATGGCAATCCCTATTATTTCGGTGCGTTGATCGGAAGATATGGCAACAGAATTGCCAACGCCAAATTCACACTGGAAGGTAAAACATACGAAATCGACAAAAACGATGGACCCAACAGCCTTCACGGAGGAAAAGAAGGATTTCATACCAGATTCTGGAATATTGAAGTCGTAAAGGATGCAAAATTTCCAACATTGAAATTGTCCTATACCAGTGCAGACGGCGAAGAAGGATATCCGGGGAAATTGATAACAACCGTTTTCTACACCCTTACAGACGATAATGCTCTGGAAATTTCCTACGAGGCAGAAACGGATAAGCCTACGGTAGCGAATCTTACCCAGCATTCTTATTTTAACCTGTCCGGAAATTTTACTAAAACGATTACTGATCATGAACTGCAAATTAATGCAGAACATTTTCTTCCGGTGAATGAAACTCTGATTCCTACCGGTGAGCAGAAAGCCGTAAAAGGAACTCCCTTTGATTTCACAGTTTCAAAACCTATCGGAAAAGATATCAGCGCAGAAGACGATCAGCTGAAAAAAGGAAAAGGATATGACCACAACTGGATCCTGAATGGAAAAGGTTTAAGAAGTATTGCCAAAGTTTATCATCAGGGGACAGGGAGATTGATGGAAGTCTTCACAGATGAACCCGGTGTACAGTTTTATTCCGGAAATTTTCTTGACGGAAAATTTGATACCAAAACTGGTGGTAAAAATGAATTCAGAACTGGATTCTGCTTAGAAACACAACATTTTCCGGATTCACCGAACCAGCCTTCTTTTCCTTCTACAGAATTGAAGCCCGGACAGAAATATCAGTCGAAAACCATCTATAAATTCTCGGTTAAAAAGTAAACTATGGGAAAATTAGCAACTATTGATATCATCATATTCCTGATCTATTTCGTAGTGGTAGCTTCCTACGGACTATGGATCTATAAAAAGAAAAAATCTGAATCTACAGGAAGTAAGGACTATTTCCTGGCGGAAGGGTCTTTGACCTGGTGGGCAATTGGAGCCAGTTTGATTGCTTCTAATATCTCCGCTGAGCAATTTATAGGGATGAGCGGCGAAGGTTTCTTTGTAGGAATCGCTGTGGCTGCTTATGAATGGATTGCTGCTATTGCACTGATCATCATCGCAGTCTGGTTTATACCGATTTACCTTAAAAATAAGATCTATACCATGCCCCAGTTTCTGGAAAGAAGGTATAATAAATCTGTTTCATTGATTATGGCAGTCTTCTGGCTGTTTCTGTATGTTATTGTGAATCTTACTTCCATTCTTTACCTTGGAGCTCTAGCCATTGATACCTTACTGGGAGGAGAACATCTTCACGGTATTATGATCGCCCTTTTGCTTATGGCACTTTTAATCGGCCTTGGAGGGATGAAAGTAATTGGATATACAGACGTTATACAGGTGGCTGTCCTTATTATTGGTGGATTTGCAACGGTCTATATGGCGCTGCAGATTGTAGACCAGAGAATCAACGGAGCTGCTGTAGGAAATGCGCTGGCAGGATTCAATACCCTGATCAATGAAGCCCCGCAGCATTTTAAGCTGATTCTTCAAAAGCCAACAACTACCACCACTACGTTGGCAATGCCTCAGAACCTTGACGTACAAAAATATGTCGTGTTGCCAGGTCTTGCCATGTACTTTGCGGGTCAGTGGATTGTAAACCTGAACTATTGGGGATGCAATCAGTATATTACGCAGAGAGCTTTGGGAGCAGATCTGAAAACAGCAAGAACAGGAATTTTATTTGCCGGATTTCTGAAATTATTCATGCCTGTGATCGTAATGCTTCCGGGAATTGCTGCTTATGTTTTATATTCCAAGGGACATCTTCCGGGATTCAACGGAGTGAAAGATGGAGCATACTCTGCAATATTAGGATTTTTACCTGCAGGCCTTAAAGGGTTGGCTATTGCAGCATTGACGGCAGCAATCGTAGCTTCACTGGCTGGAAAAGTGAATAGTATCTCAACGATTTTTACACTGGATATCTATAAAAAATATCTTAAAACAGATGCCACTGAGATCCAGATGGTAAGAACAGGAAGATGGGTGATTATTATTGCGATGATGACCGCACTAGCATTTACATGGACGGATGTTTTGGGAATAGGGGGAGAAGGGGGCTTTACGTTTATTCAGAAATATACAGGATTTATCAGCCCCGGAGTTTTTGCCATGTTTATCTTAGGAATGTTCTGGAAAAGGACAACTGGAACGGCTGCTTTAGTAGGTGTTATCTTAGGTTTTGTTCTGGCAATCTTCTTCAACAGCTTTGCTGTGGATATTTTTGGCAAAGAAACCTGGATGTATACAGCATTTACCTATGAAAAGCTTGAAAACGGAATCGTTCATACCATTACCGAAATTCCTTTTCTGATCAATATGGGATGGTCGTTTTTTATCACGATAATTGCCATGATACTGATCAGCCTTGCAGGTCCCAAGGTGAATCCTAAAGCCTTTGCCATTGATGCAACAATGTTTAAAGTAGATAACAGAACTTTGGTTTTAATTGTGATGACACTACTTTTACTGACTGCCTTATATGTAAGGTTTTGGTAAAAGTAAATAGTCAATAGTGAATTCGTTTCACTTGTCAATTTTAGAAATTCCCCATTAACTTGCGAAGCAAAATTGACTTTTCATATACAATAAAAAAAACAGGATGCTTAAAAAGCATCCTGTTTTTTTATTGGTATCAGTTCATCCCAATATATTTGAACTTGAACAATTGACACGAAGTACCGTAATAGTCCCAAAGGTGTAGGTTTGAATTGCCATCCATGGTACAGTTGGGGATATCCCAGCCACGTGTAGGATCCACCTTGGACAGGATTTTGTAATAACCGTTGGAGGCGGCAACTACCTGCCAGCTCTGTGCATCATTACTATAGCTTTGCCAAAGCCGGATTGCAGTTCCCAGTGTATTGCTGTTACTGGCAAGATCAATGCAGCGATTGGATGTACTCGCTTTGGATACAAAACGCCAATAGCCATTACCTGCGTCAATAGCGACCCATCGCTGTGCCGCAGCACCATTCCTTGTCCATGGTCTTAATACTGCGCCATTGGCGTCCTCTCCGGATTTCAAATCAAGTACTTTGTTCGTATCGGTCTGAAACTCGATCTCATAAATACCATTATTGACCAGGCTGCTGTTTGTATTACAGTTTCCAACAGGATAATTGGAGGATGCATATTGCTGGAACCACTGTTTAACTGGTGCGGCGCATGCTTCCCAATCGTTGTTGTAGGCGGTTCCTGCATTAACATCGCCTTTGTGGAGAAGATTATCCGGGGCAAGAACATTCCAGCTTACATTGCCTGACTGATCAACAATATATTTTAAATTGGCGCCAAATCCGCTTCCGCCTGCTGTACCAGTTGTACCGATGCCGAAGGTACCATATCCCTGAGGTGCCCAGTCGGTTTCAGTAATGGCGATTGGTGCTATATCTGCAACTGGTTTAACATTGATATTCCATGCGTTCTGAAAGGATTGATAGTTGGTGAGGCCGCCCCAATAACCAGGATAGATGTGAACAGCATATCCAATATTACCACCGGTGATTTGGTTATTGACATAGCCTTGATAATGTGATTGCCAGCCCGTACCTGGTATCCAGCAAACATTATTAGCCCCGTTGTTGCGAATGATGTTCACTAATGGCTGAAAGAAGTTTTTGAGTGCTGCAAAATGTTCATTTCCTGTACTGCCCCAAGTACCATTTGTTCCCAGGATTTCAACAGGTTCATTGGCTAATTCAAACATCACATTGTCAGCATTCTTTAATCCGGGATGCTGAGACAGAAAAGTCCATACGGTCTTGAGATAGCTATGGTACGCATCATTGACTGCAATACGACTTGGGCATACGCCTGGTGGACGTAGGATGACATACATTCCCAGGCTTCGGGCATGGTTGATCAGTGGGATTATCACCTGATCTGTATAAGTAACCAGACGGTTATAATTGAATCTTGAGATATCATTCTCAGGGATAGCCGGTCCGGGATCATTGGTCCAATACGGATCAATATGAAGGCGGATGTAATTGAGATACCAGCCATCAGCAGCGCTGCTGAGCTTGTTCATGACAGCTTTATTATAGTTCAGAGCACCCTGTACATTGTAATTATCCCAGGTACAGTAGCCGGAATTGGCACCATACTGACAGCCATTGAACCATGGGCTGGGAGTTATGGCAACACCATGTAAGATAACATTATTGTCACAGGGATCTTTAAGGTATCTGCCTCCAACATGCAGCATTGGTGTTGCTGCCAATGCTCTTGCACTAATGCTGGTACTTAAGTTGGTTTCAGGTTCTTCTAGTAAATTTTTTTCATCCATCGTAGAACAGCTGGAAAGAATGATTAACAGAAAGGCCAGAAAAAGCCACATTTTGTTTGTTTTCATAATTGATATATTTAAAGGTTTGGTCTTATTTTTTAGCTTTCAATAACTTGTTTCCCATCCTGCACAGGAGTATTGCGCAGATAAGTAAAACTTTCTGATTTATTGACGCTGGATGTGAATGAGGATTGATGCTATATTTTTCTATTAAAACTACTCAACTGCTTGTTTCCGGTTCTTCAACAATGGTTTTAACAGAACAATAGAATCATTTCTACTCAGTTTCTGATTTGAAAATCTTTTTCTCTCTTTTTCTGGTTTCCCATGAAGGTGAGGGTAGGTTTGTGAAAATCTGAGTTGTTGTCAAATATGGTTATTAGTTTTGTATAAAAATAAACAAAATATTAATTATAAATTAATATTTTATCAAAAATTAACAAAAAATTACATATCATAAATACGATTATAAACCATTTAATTATAATCTATCGTGTGGTAGGAGAAAATAAAAAACCTTATCATAAATTTTTATTACGATCATTCTGAAAAAGCAGGAATAACTGTTTGGCTTGCTTGAAATTGTCGGTAAGTACACAAAAAAAATCTCGCAAAAGTGAGATTTTTAATAAGGGTATGTGGAATTTTATATCACTCTAAACTGTTAACTTTCTACAAATTCTCTTCTAAAATTATAAAGTTGTTTATTAGATCTTAAACATAAATCCGCGGGAGATTTTTTTGTTGTATTTTTTTTCGTCAAAGCGGTAAAGAAAAGATCCCTTTCTGGACGAAGTCATATCCTTTTTGTTGGTATTCAAAAGAATATCCATACTGTTGATCTTACTGGTAAAATTCCGTTTATCAAATTTTTCATCAAAAATGGCTTCGTAGAGATTCTGAAGATCCTTCATTGTGAATTTTTCAGGAAGAAGCTCAAACCCGATAGGTCCTGTGGAAGCTCTTCTCCTTAGCCTGGCTACAGCATCCTTTACCATTTCATTATGATCGAAGATAAGATCAGGTGCTTTCTGCAGTTCTACCCATTCTGCACTGTACTGCTCATTGATCTGAATATCTTTCTCAATATTGATCAGTGCATAATAGGAGATAGACATGATTCTGGCTGTTGGCTCCCGCTTAATTTCCGTATAGCATTTCAGCTGTTCAAGATAAATATTTTCAAGACCGGTTAATGTACACAGAACTCTGTTAGCGGCTTCATCAGAGGTTTCCTCACTGCCAACAAAACCACCCATCAATGACCATTCGCCCATCTGCGGTTCAAAATTTCTTTTTACAAGAAGTATTTTTAGATTTTCGCCGTCAAAACCGAAAATGATACAGTCAACAGCAACAAGGTGTTTGGGATATTGGGAGTAATCCTCAGTCATCTTTTATATTTTACTACAAAGGTAAATCTTTTATGGATATGATATTATATAAATGTGATTCATACACTTTTTAATCTGAATGATTTATTTCATTAAAATTATTCCTAAAGGATATTTTGGGAACTAAAACAGTCAGCAAAACTGAAAATTATCACTAAAATGAGGTTAATCATACATGAATTAAATGTTAAAATTATGTTAAAATATAAATTTATATTGATAATAATTAATAAACAAGACTTAACGTTAAAAATACGATAAGGTATTTGCTGTATTGTTGAAATTTCTACCAAAACATATCCTGAAGTCATTTTCATAGGGAATCGTATAATTTCAGCGCTTTGATTTTTTGTGATCTGATTATCTTATTTTTTATGATAAGGTAATGTGTTTTCTGTTATTTTTAGGGCTTTACCGGAAGTTTTAAATGAAAAAATAATGGATTCAGACTCAGAAAATGTTTCGTATATAGATTCTTTCCATTATTTTAGAAATGTTGAATTAACATTTATTCATGACTCCAAAACTTTCAGTTATTTTATTATGTTTTGCTGCATTCACCTCTGCACAGGTGAAGAAGAAAATTCATTATTTCCCTTTGGAAACTGTAAAATTATCAGAAAGTATTTTCAATAAAGCTATGATGGCAGACCGTCGATATCTCATGGCCATGGAACCGGACAGATTGCTGGCTCCTTATCTTAAAGAAGCCGGGCTGAAACCTAAGGCAGATAATTATCCCAATTGGGAAAATACAGGGTTGGATGGGCACATAGGAGGACATTACATTTCAGCATTATCCCTGATGTACGCTTCTACAGGAGATACTGCAATACAACAGAGAATTGATTATATGATCAATGAACTGGAACACTGCCAAAATACCTCTCCGGACGGATACATTTCAGGGATTCCCAACGGGAAAAATATATGGAAAGAAATAAAACAGGGAAATATTCGTGCTTCAGGCTTCGGTTTGAACGACCGGTGGGTACCTTTATATAATATTCACAAACTGTACTCAGGGCTGCGCGATGCGTATTGGTATGCCAAAAACGAAAAAGCAAAGGCAATGCTTATAAAGCTTACGGATTGGATGGCAAATGAAGTTTCAGACCTTTCTGATGAGCAGATACAGGATATGCTGCGCAGTGAACATGGAGGGCTCAACGAAGTTTTTGCAGATGTTTATGACATTACTCATGATAAAAAGTATCTGAAACTGGCTCACCGATTTTCCCATCAGGCTATTCTTACACCGCTTTTATCGGGAGAAGATAAGCTTACAGGACTTCATGCCAATACACAGATTCCAAAAGTAATCGGCTATAAACGTATTGCCGATCTTGAGAATAATACGTCCTGGAGTAATGCCGCTGATTTTTTCTGGCATAATATTACAGAGAAAAGATCTTCAGTTATTGGAGGTAACAGTGTCAGTGAGCACTTTAATCCTGTTAATGATTTCAGCAGTATGATAAAAAGTATTGAAGGTCCGGAAACCTGCAATACCTACAATATGCTCAAGCTTACTAAAGAGCTTTATGCAACGCAGCCCGAATCATATTATATAGATTATTACGAAAAAGCATTATATAATCATATTCTTTCCACAGAAAATCATGATCAGGGAGGTTTCGTGTACTTTACACCAATGCGTCCCGGACATTACCGTGTGTATTCACAGCCTCAGACCAGCTTCTGGTGCTGTGTAGGGTCTGGAATGGAAAATCACGCCAAATATGGGGAAATGATTTATGCCCGGTCAGGTAAGGATTTATATGTGAACCTGTTTATTCCTTCCACATTGACATGGAAACAGCAAAAAGTAGTGCTCCGCCAGGTCAATAAATTCCCGGAAGTCCCTGAAACAACTTTGATCTTTGATGCTGCAGGGAAGTCAGAATTTGACGTAAAACTGAGATGCCCGGCATGGACTACACCTTCGGAAGTAAAAATTCTGATCAACGGAAAACAGCAGAAAGTACAGCGTAGTTCCGACGGCTATTTTACACTGAATAAAAAATGGAAAAAAGGAGATGTCGTGAAAATGATTTTACCGATGCATCTTTTCGCAGAACAGCTGCCTGACCATTCCCATTATTATGCATTTAAATACGGGCCTGTGGTGCTTGCCGCAAAATACGGAACAGAAAATCAGCAGGGGCTTCTTGCGGATGACAGCAGAGGAGGCCATATTGCTCATGGTCCTCAGATCCCTTTAAGCGAAATTCCCGTTATCCTTGGAAATTCTTCAGAAGTTGTCAGTCATGTTGCGCCTTCGAATAATAAACCGCTCAACTTTACCGTTACAGGTCTTTATCCATCTGAAAAATTTGGGAAAGGTTTAGATCTTGTACCGTTTTACAGTATTCAGGCAGAAAGATATATTTTGTACTGGCCTCAGGCTGATAAAAACGGAATAGAAAATACATTGAAGCAAAGGGCAAATGAAGAAGCAGAAACCAGAAAACTGGATATGATTACTACAGATAAGATCCAGCTGGGAGAACAGCAGCCGGAATCAGATCATTTTATAGAAAGTAAAGATTCCGGTACAGGATATTTGGAAGACCGTCATTTCCGAGATGCTAAAGGCTGGTTCAGTTACCAGATGAAAAATAACGAAAAAAAAGCTTTATACCTTTATCTGCTTTATTTTGATGCGAATACCAGCCGTACGCTGAATATTGAGATCAACGGTAAAAAAATCATTACCCAAAATCTGGAAGGAAAGTCCGGAAGTTTACCCCAATATCTGATTGTTCCGATTCCGGATTCAGAAAAGAATAAAGAAAATTTTACTGTAAAATTCCTTGCAGATGAAAAACTCATGACCGCTAAAGTCATCGAAGTCCGTTTACTGACAGAAAATTACGAAAAGAAATAAAGCTGAACCAACATTAAAAACAGATTTTTTCCATGAAGAACAGAACTCTATATTTATTATTTTTTCTCGCAGCTATTTGCAGTTTTCATGCAAAGGTAAGGCTTCCCGCATTGGTTTCAGACGGAATGATCCTTCAGAGAAATCAGGATTTGAAGATCTGGGGATATGCAGATGCAGGAGAAAAAATTACAATTAAGTTTATCAATAAAACGTATAATGCCACAGCAGACCAAAGTGGAAACTGGTCTCTTATGCTTCCAAAGCTTAATGCCGGAGGTCCATATACCATGATGATTAATGAAATTACCCTTAAAGATATTCTTATTGGTGATGTGTGGGTGGCCTCAGGACAATCCAATATGGAGCTTCCGATGCGTAGGCTGACACCTTTGTATGAAAATGAAATTAAAAACGCCAATAATCAGAATATAAGATTCTTCACAGTTCCGCAGAAATATAATTTTAAAGCTCCGCAAAATGATCTTGACGGAGGAAAGTGGGAAAGTACCAATCCTCAGACTATTCTTGATTTTTCGGGGGTTGCTTATTTTTTTGCGAAAGAACTGAATGAAAAAAACAAAGTTCCTGTAGGAATCATTCATACCAGTCTGGGAGGCTCTCCGGTTCAGGCCTGGATGGATGAAAAATCACTGAAAAAATATCCGGAATATCTCACTGAAGCAGAAAAATGGAAAAATGATGATCTGATAAAATCTACAGAATCCCAGGAAAGATCATTAAGCAAGGCATGGTATGCAGAGCTGGATCAGAGTGACATTGGTTTCAACCAGCACTGGGAAAAAGATAACGCTAATGATTCCGGATGGAAAACCATGATGGTTCCGGGATCGTGGGAAGATCAGGAAGGCTCGTTTGAGGGTTCGGTATGGTTCCGTAAAGAAATTATGCTGCCCAAAGGAGTGGATAAGAAAACAGCATTTCTCAATCTGGGAAGGATAAAAGATGCTGATATTACTTACATCAACGGAATTAAAGTAGGAAATGTAACCTATGAATATCCGCCACGCTGGTATGACATTCCGAAAGGTATTTTAAAAGAAGGAAAGAATATCATTATGGTAAGAATTATCAATGGCAGCGGAAAAGGACAGTTTATCGCTGATAAGCAGTATTATCTGGAAATCGACGGACAAAAAACAGACCTTAAAGGCGAGTGGAAATATAAAATAGGAGCAAAAATGGAAAAAATGGCTCCCGGACAGACATTTATCCGCTGGAAACCGGTAGGGCTTTACAATGCGATGATTAACCCGCTGATCAATTATAAAGTCAAAGGATTTATCTGGTATCAGGGTGAAAGCAATACAGGAGTTCCAAAAGAATACAGTGATTTGCTGTCGACAATGATCTCAGACTGGCGTTCAAAATGGAACAAAAAAGATATGCCATTCCTGATTGTACAGCTGGCCAATTTCATGGAGAAAAAAGATGAACCTCTGGATAGTGGTTGGGCAGAACTGAGAGAACAGCAGAGACAGGTTTCTCTTAATGTTCCTTATTCAGGACTTGCAGTAACGATTGATTTGGGAGAATGGAATGATATTCATCCGCTCAATAAAAAAGCAGTAGGTGACAGGCTTGCTTTACAGGCTCTGAAAATCGGGGAGGGCAAAAAAATCATAGCTGACGGACCCGTTTATCAGTCGATGAAAACAGAAGGGAATACCATTGTTTTATCTTTTAAACCTGGTACAGATGATCTGGTACAGGGAAGCCTTAAAGGTTTTGCCATACAGCAGAAAGATGGCAGCTACCAATGGGCAAAAGCAGAAGCAAAAGGAAATAAAGTTAGGGTATGGAATGATCAGGTCAGCAGTCCTGTTAATGTACGCTACAACTGGGCAGATAATCCTGACGGCAATCTTAAAAATAAAAACGGGCTTCCTGCTTCACCTTTTACAACAGAAAAAAATTAATTTAACATAGAAAACCATATTAAAATCAATGGATAATCAGCCACAAAAAATATCGGTAATCGAAAAAGTAGGGTATAGCTTGGGTGATCTGGCAGCCAACCTTGTTTTTCAGACCTTAGTCACCTACCTGACCTATTTTTATACAGATATTTACGGACTCAAAGCAGAAGATGCTTCTGTCCTCACCCTTACCGTAGGTTTAATTGCCGGGTTTGGCTTTAATCCGCTTATCGGAGCACTGGCAGACCGTACAAGTTCACGATGGGGGAAATTCCGTCCATGGATTTTATTTACTGCTGTACCGCTTGGTATTGCAGCACTTTTGGCCTTCAGCACGCCTCACTTTTCCTATCAGGGTAAAATGATTTATGCTGCGGTTACCTATTCATTATTATTGTTATTATACGCATCCAATAACCTGCCTTATGCTGCTTTGAGCGGTGTTATCACGGGAGATATGGGAGAAAGGAACAGTATTTCTTCGTACCGTTTTGTAGCAGTGATGTTTGCACAGTTCTTTGTACAGGTATTTATGCTGCCTATCATTTTATATGTAGGACACGGAGATAAAGCACAGGGAATTGAGACCGTTATGACATGGCTGGCTGTGATCGGATCGATTATGCTGCTGATTACCTTTTTTACCACAAAAGAAAGAATCATTCCCAAGCCGGAACAGAAGTCAAGTCTGAAAGAAGATTTAAAAGATCTATTCCAGAACAGGCCATGGATTATTATGCTTACTGTGACCGCATTTATATTCATTACGCTGGCCATGAAAGGAGGATCTTATGTATATTATTTTAACAACTATGTGGATGAAAATGCCTTGAAGAACTTTATATCACCCATTACAGCATTTTTTAATTCTGCAGGGATGAATTTCTTTGGGGAAGACCCAAAGTCTGCAGGATTCGGATTATTTAACGCAGGAGGAATTGTGATGATGATTGTAGGCATTACATTCTCTAAAAAATTGGCAGACAGATTTGGAAAGCGGGACACTTTTATAGCGTCATTATTCATTTCTACCTTGTTTATCCTTGCTTTTATATTCTATCCTCCGAAAGCAGTGGGGATTATGTTCTTATCACAGATTGTACACGGATTCTTTTACGGAATCAGCACACCGCTTTTATGGGCTATGATTGCTGATGTAGCCGACTATTCGGAATGGAAGAACAACCGCAGGGCAACAGCCATTATTTTCTCTGCCATGATGGTAGGCTTAAAAGTAGGTCTTAGCATAGGAAGTTCTTTTGTAGCGTTGATTATAGGAAAATATGGATATATTTCTGCACAGGGAAGCGAAAATATTGTTCAGCCCGAGACTGTGGCAACGGGTGCCAGAATGTTGGTGAGCATATTCCCGTCCATTCCGTTTTTCATTGCCTGCGGACTGCTTTTATTTTACAAAATCAACAAAAAAATGGAAGTTCAGATTGAAAAAGATCTGGCTGAAAGAAGAAAATAAAACGATTACTATGAAACGTATTTTAATTGGTTTGGCGGTTATTACCGCTTCCGGGCTGTCGGCGCAGAAATCCGACGGTACTTTAAAAAAAGCATTTCAGGATAAATTCTATATCGGGACCGCTATGAGTCTTCCCCAGATTGATGGTACAGATAAGAAAGCAGTAGCGATTATCAAAAAACAATTCAGCTCTATTGTTGCTGAAAATTGTATGAAATCTATGTTTCTGCAGCCTCAGGAAGGGAAGTTCTTCTTTGATGATGCCGATAAATTTGTTGCTTTCGGGATGAAAAACAGTATGTTCATCATCGGTCATACGTTAATCTGGCATTCCCAGCTTCCAAAATGGTTTTTTACAGACAGCAACGGAAAGGATGTTTCTCCGGAAGTATTGAAACAACGGATGAAAAATCATATTACAACAGTAGTTTCCCGGTACAAAGGAAAAGTAAAAGGATGGGATGTGGTCAATGAAGCCATTCTTGAAGACGGATCCTACAGAAAAAGTAAATTTTACGAAATCCTGGGTGAAGATTTTATTCCTTTGGCATTTCAGTATGCGCAGGAAGCAGATCCTAATGCTGAATTATATTACAACGATTATAATGAATGGTATCCTGAAAAGGTAAAAACAGTCATCACAATGGTTGAAAAACTTAAATCAAGAGGAATCCGTATTGATGGAGTGGGAATGCAGGCCCATGTCGGAATGGATACCCCTTCTATCGATGAATATGGGAAAGCAATTCTGGCTTATTCCAATGCGGGAGTTAAAGTTAATATTACAGAACTGGAAATTAGCGCGCTGCCTTCTCCATGGGGAAGTTCTGCCAATGTTTCAGATACCGTTGCCTATCAGAAAGAAATGAATCCTTATACCAAAGGACTTCCTAAAGAAGTAGAAATGAAATGGGAAAAGCGTTACCTTGATTTCTTTGGCTTGTTCTTACAACATAAAGATAAAATAAGAAGGGTAACCTTATGGGGAGTTACTGATAAGCAGTCCTGGAAAAACGATTTCCCGGTGAAAGGAAGAACAGATTACCCATTACTGTTTGACAGAAAAGACCAGGAAAAACCTGTAGTACAAAAAATAATAAAATTGGCAGAGAAAAATTAAAATCAATAGAATTTTTACTTAATGAAAAAATCAAAATATTTATTCCCGGAAGATTATATGGCAGATCCTTCCGTTCATGTTTTTGAAAATAAAATCTATATCTATCCTTCTCACGACCGCGAAAGTGGAATTGAAGAAAACGATAACGGAGACCATTTTGACATGAATGATTACCATGTCTTCTCAATGGATGATGTAGACAGCGGAGACATAAAAGACCATGGTGTAGTTCTTTCAGTAAAAGATATTCCATGGGCGGGAAGACAGCTGTGGGATTGCGATGTAGCTTTCAAAGATGGGAAATATTATATGTATTTTCCCCTGAAAGATCAGAATGATATCTTCAGAATCGGTGTTGCTGTGAGCGACAAACCTTACGGACCTTTCATCCCTGAAAAACATCCGATGATGGGAAGCTACAGCATCGATCCCTGCATTTTTGAGGATAATGGAAAATATTATATGTATTTCGGAGGAATCTGGGGCGGACAATTGCAGCGATACAGAGATAATAAAGCACTTGAATCTGCCGTAATTCCTGAAAATGATGAACCAGCAATCCATTCAAAGGTGGCTCTGCTGAGCGATGATATGCTTGAATTTGCGGAAGCTCCTAAAGACGTTGTCCTCATTGATGAAAACGGAAAGCCTATGCTTCATGGTGACAAACACCGCTTTTTCGAAGCGTCATGGATGCATCAGTACAATGGTACATATTATTTTTCTTATTCTACCGGAGATACCCATCTGATTTGCTATGCAACCGGGGATAATCCTTACGGACCATTTACTTTCCAGGGAAAAATTCTTACTCCGGTGGTAGGGTGGACTACCCATCACAGCATTGTGGAATTCAAAGGAAAATGGTATCTGTTTTTCCATGATTCCGTTCCGAGTGGCGGTAAAACATGGCTGAGAAGCATGAAAGTGATTGAACTGGAATATGATCAGGAAGGTAAAATCAAGACGATTGAAGGTTTGGAAGACCAGTCATAATCATCTTTAATAATTTAAAATTTTTCAATGCGATATCTGAGACTCAACATTCTATTTTTTCTGATATTTCCGTTACTGGTTTTTGCTGAGGACGGGAGTCAGCTTTGGCTTCGGTTTCCTGCGAAAAACGGAATATCGGCAGATAAAATTATTTCCAAAGGCAACAGTCCAACCCTGAATATTGCCGGAAAAGAGCTGAGCAGCCACTGGCAGGGGCAGACTGTAGAACTACGTACAGAAAACAAAGACAAAAATCTGAAGGACGGCTACAGAATTGTTTCCACGTCCGAAAAAATCGTTATTTCTGCAGGGAAGGAAATAGGGCTGTTGTACGCAGTATATCATATTTTACGATTGCAGCAAACAAAGGCAGATCTGTCTCATTTAAATATTATTGAAAAACCTTCATACGATGTAAGGGTTTTGAACCATTGGGATAATCTGGACGGAAGTATTGAAAGAGGCTATGCCGGAAGATCATTTTGGAAATGGGAAGATTTGCCGGGCAAAATTTCTCCGCGTTACGAAGAATATGCCAGAGCCAATGCTTCGGTGGGGATCAATTCCGTTGTTTTAAATAATGTGAATGCCTCTCCCAATATGCTTAGGGAAGACTATTTAAAAAAGATAAAAGTTCTGGCGGATATTTTCAGACCTTACGGCATTAAAGTATATCTTTCGGTGAATTTCTCTTCGCCGAAAGTTCTGGGAGGATTACCAGATTCAGACCCTTTAAACAAAAATGTACAAAAATGGTGGAGAGATAAAGCAGCTGAAATTTACAAGATGATTCCCGATTTCGGTGGATTTTTGGTGAAAGCCAACTCCGAAGGCCAGCCTGGCCCTCAGGATTACGGAAGAACTCATGCGGACGGAGCCAATATGATGGCCGATGCCCTGAAGCCTTACAACGGAATCGTTATGTGGAGAGCATTTGTCTACAGTCCAAGTAAAGACGACAGAGCCAAACAGGCTTACCAGGAATTTGTTCCTCTGGACGGTAAATTCAGGGATAATGTAATTATTCAGATCAAAAACGGTCCGGTGGATTTCCAGCCGCGCGAAGCATTCAATCCACTCTTCGGAGCTTTGAGAAAAACTTCTGAAATGGTAGAGTTTCAGATCACCCAGGAATATCTGGGCTTTTCAAACCATCTTGTTTTTCTGGCTCCTTTATTCAAGGAAACACTTGATAGTGATACTTATTCTGACGGACAGGGATCCACGATTGCTAAAATTACAGACGGCACCTTAAGACCTGCAAAAATTTCAGCTATTTCAGCCGTTGCCAATGTCGGGGAAGATACCAACTGGACCGGGCATCATTTTGCACAGGCCAACTGGTATGCATTCGGCAGATTAGCATGGAATCACGAGCTGAGTTCAGAGCAGATTGCAGATGAATGGATTAAAATGACCTTCACAGACGATCATAACTTCCTGAATCCGGTAAAAGAAATGATGCTTTCTTCCAGAGAAACCGCTGTGGATTACATGATGCCTTTAGGACTGCATCATATCTTTGCAGGAGGTCATCACTACGGCCCTGAACCATGGGGAGATTATAAAGGCGGAAGACCGGACTGGTCACCAGTCTATTACCATCAGGCTGATGCTGAAGGGTTAGGTTTTGACAGGACAAAAACAGGAAGTAATGCTGTTTCACAGTATTTTCCACCACTGAATGAAAGATACGGGAATATCTCAACCTGTCCGGAGAATCTTATTCTTTGGTTTCATCATGTTCCGTGGGATTATACAATGAAAGATGGAAAAAACCTATGGGATGAGCTGTGCTATACGTATGATTCAGGGGTGAAAAAAGTAAGGGATTATCAGAAAATTTGGGATAGAATGGAACCTTACTTAGACAAAGAGCGATTTTCTGATGTTCAGTCAAGGCTCAGAATTCAGTCAAAAGATGCGGTATGGTGGAAAGATGCCTGCCTGCTGTATTTCCAGACTTTTTCCCAAAAACCTATTCCTTATGATATAGAACGTCCTGTTCACGAACTGGAAGATCTGAAAAAGATTAAACTGAACATGGGCCATCACAATTAAAAAATGAGGCAGCTCTTTTTCTGTTAGGAAATGGAGCTGCCTCAAAACAATAAACTGTAAGTAAAATTTTAATCCAAAATAATTTGGAATGATCGATATGTCAATCTATCTTTATATATTCCGTTTTATCGGAGAGAAATTATCTTATTAAAAACATTTCCGTTTTCTTCAACCTGAATGATATACTGATCTGCTGTTTTAGGATCAAGATCAAAAGTGATATCCACTTTGCCGTCAGCATATTTTTTATTAGAAGTATAATATGTTGTATTGGAAAGGTCATATACTGAAATGCTTACAGGTCCTTTTACATCAGACATGTGAAGCTGGGCCATATGACCGGAAATCTTATATTCAGGCTTATGCACAGCGTTCACAGGTGTTTTTTCCACCTCCATTACATTCTCAGCATTAATTTTTATCTTGTATTTTTCAATCTTTGCTTCTGATTCTGCTACCAGATAATACGTTCCAGGCGTAAAGTTCTGGAAGTCATAAGTCCTGATCACATGATCTCCATCTGCAAGATTTTCGAAAAATAGTTCGTCATGTGCAGTGTTATAAACAAAAACAGAAACACTTTTAGCATTTGAAAGCTCAAAATTCAAGGTTTTGTCTTGTACGTTTCCAAAGGAAAGGGAAAAATCTCTGTCCTTACTCATTACATTTGCTGAAACCAATAAAGCTCCTGTAAAAAATACGGCTTTTAATAATGTGCTCATGGGTTAAGGTTTTTAGGATTATTATTGCAAAGCTATGGCAGCAATAATTCTCAGGCTATAATTAAATTTTCATATTGATGTACTATATTAACCTTGTTTAATGATATTAGTGTATTATTTGTTAATTTTGCATATGAAATTATTTGTATTTGGCTTATGAAACATGTAAATCCTTCTTTTGAGGCGGTAAGACCTACTATAGGAAGCAGTTTTACCAGCCTTAAATTTCTGACTAATGAGAATATAAAATCACATGTCTGGCATTACCATCCTGAGATTGAGTTGATTTTTGTATGTAAAGGTTCCGGGAAAAGACAGATCGGAAGCAGTATCACTTATTTTTCAGAAGGAGATCTTGCACTGATAGGAAGCAATCTTCCGCATTGCGGACTGACCAATGAAAGTACCCATAATGAGTATGAAATGGTGATCCAGTTTAAGCCTGATTTTTTAGGAGAACCTATCTGGAATATTCCGGAGATGCAAAGAATTTCAGCGCTGCTTGAAAAATCAAAAGCAGGAATCGTGTTCGGGGAAGAGGTGAAGAAAAGAATCGGGAATGAGATTACTGAGATGCATGAAACTTCCTCACTGGACAAACTGTGCAGATTTCTGAAAATTTTGGATGAACTGTCTGTTACACAGGATTACAGGATTTTAAATGCAGGGAAATATTATCTTCAGACACAGATTGAAGACAATGATAGAATCAATCTTATATTCAATTACGTTAAAGATCACTTCAAAGAAGCCATAACCCTCGAAGAGATGGCTGATCTTGCCAATATGAAAGTACCGTCTTTTTGTCGCTACTTTAAAAAAATTACCAACAAGACCTTTACACAGTTTGTCAACGAATATAGGATTACCCATGCCCTCAAGCTTCTGGCAGAACAACCTTTGAGCATTACTGAGGTCAGTTTTGAATCCGGGTTTAATAACTTCAGCTATTTTAACAGGACTTTCAAAGAATATATCCAAAAAAGTCCTTCTCAGTACAGAAAAGAATTCAACTATTTTATAGAGTAATTTACATTCGGGCTTTAAAATCAATCACTATGTTGGAATATGTTAAAATATATGTGTATATTCAACACTTATAAACAGTATTTATAAAAAGTATAATTTCTCTGTTATAAATTCAGCAGTTTATACTTAAGATCACCATGATCTGTTTGATCAGATAAGATTGATATGCATGAACAGTTAATTAACCCAACCCTAGAAAAGTTTAGAGCCGAATTCAAAGAAGAGCCTGAACACATTTTCCTTTCTCCCGGCAGAATTAATATTATCGGAGAGCATGTAGACTATAGCGATGGATTTGTACTTCCTGCTGCCATAGACAAATACATCTGTTTTGCTGTCCGTAAACTCCCCCAGACAAACCTTTGTACCATCATAGCCAAGGATCTCGGAGAAGAATATACATTTGATGTCACAACAGAAATAAAACCGGTACGGCAAATGTGGGCAAACTATATTCTGGGCGTTTTCAGCCAGTTGCAGAAGCCGGGAAATCAATTTTGCGGAATGGAAATTGTTTTCAGCAGTACCATCCCGATGGGATCCGGACTTTCTTCTTCGGCAGCCCTTGAATGCGGTTTTGCGTATATCCTTAATGAGCTTTTTGATCTTCAGTTATCAAAAAAAGAGATTGCAGTGATCGGGCAAAAATCCGAACATACTTTTGCAGGGGTTCAGTGCGGAATTATGGATCAGTTTGCCTCCGTTTTCGGAAAGGAAAATAAGGTCATTATGCTCGACTGTCATACTCTGGAACATCAATATTTTGATGCTGATCTTAAGGGATACAGCCTTTTGCTTTTCGACAGCTGCGTGAAGCATACTCATCTTACATCAGGCTATAATGAAAGGCGTAAAGACGTTGAGCATGGAAAAAAAGTTTTATGGGAAAAATTCCCCGAAGTAGAGAAGTTCCGGGATTTTACTACAACTATGCTTAACAGTGTAAAAGAGGAGATGGGAAATGTTTCATACAAAAGATGTCTTTACTTACTGAATGAGATTAAACGGGTAGAAATGGCGGCCAAAGCAATTTCGGAAGGAAATATTGAATATGTGGGAACACTTCTCACAGAGACCCATGCCGGGCTGTCCACTGAATTTGAAGTCAGCTGCAATGAACTTGACTTTTTGGTGGACAATACATTACAGCAGGAAGGGGTGCTGGGAGCAAGAATCATGGGAGGCGGTTTCGGAGGCTGCAGCATCAACCTTATTCAGGAAGATAAAGCTGAGGAAGTAATTAAAAATATCAGTAAAAGATATCAGGAAAGTTTTAATATCCAAATGAAAGTTTATCAGGTTAAAATTTCAGATGGGATAAAGGAATACACCAATGAATACATCATTTGACCGTAAAAAACATCCCCACAGAAGATACAATCCTCTTTTGGACGAATGGATACTGGTTTCCCCACAGCGGGCAAACAGACCATGGCAGGGGCAGAGAGAAGAAACAGCAGAAGAAAACCGTCCTGAATATGACCGGGACTGCTATCTCTGTTCAGGAAATATTCGTGCTAACGGAGACCGAAACCCTGAATATAAAGGAACCTATGTCTTTAACAATGACTTTGGAGCATTACTGAATGAAGAAGTTGAGTTTTCTGAAAATCATTCCGGATTTTTCACCCTTTTTCCGGAACGCGGGATCAACAGGGTAGTTTGTTTTTCTGAAAATCACAGCCTTACCTTGCCGGAAATGCCTGTGGAACACATCAGAAATGTGGTGGATGTATGGCAGGAGCAGTTCAATGAACTGGCTGCTCTGGACCATATCAATTATGTGCAGATTTTTGAAAATAAAGGAAGCATTATGGGCTGCAGCAACCCACATCCGCACGGCCAGATATGGGCACAGTCGTCCGTTCCGGCAATGGTTCAGAAAACCCAGGATCAGCTGAAATCTTATTTTGAAAAAAATAAAAGAACATTACTGGAAGATTATCTTGAGCAGGAAATGACGGCTGGTGAGCGCATCGTCACAGAAAATGAACACTTTGCCGCATTGGTACCGTTTTGGGCGTCGTGGCCTTACGAAACAATGATTATCAGCAAACAGAAAAGAGAAAATATTGCGGAATTTTCTGAAGAGGAAAAAGAATCTTTTGCCGCTGTACTCAAGGATTTGACTACGATATATGACAATCTTTTTGAAACCTCATTTCCTTATTCTGCAGGAATTCACCAATCGCCAACAGATGGCAAAGAACATCCGGAATGGCATTTTCATATGCACTTTTATCCTCCGTTGCTCAGAAGTGCGGAAGTTAAAAAATTTATGGTAGGATACGAAATGCTGGCTGAGCCTCAACGGGATATCACCCCGGAACAAAGTGCCGCAATATTAAGAAACCTTTCCACCATTCATTACAAGAAAAAATAATAAATCAATATCTTTGAAAAGAATAAGCAAATTATGATTCTGCCAGGTACAGAATTTCGCTTTTCCCAATAAAATTATGGAACAGATTAAATTAATTGTGACGGACATGGATGGAACGTTTCTCAACTCCAGCCATGAAATGAGCCCTGAGTTTTCAGAAGTTTATAAAGAACTGAAAAAAAGAAATATTGTATTTGTACCCGCAAGCGGAAGACAGATGCCGGGAATTACCCATTACTTCGGAGAAATAGAAAGTGAGATTGGTTTTATTGCCGAAAACGGAGGGTATGTTATCTATAAAGATCAGGAACTTTTTGCCGATACGCTGGAATACAAATATATTGTTGAGATCATCAAAGCTGTTCGTGAAATACCAGGTGCCAAAGCTGTATTATCCGCTAAAAAAATGGCTTATTATGAAACCGAAGATCAGCAGTTTGTAGATTTTTTCTCAAAGTATTATACCGAAAATATGAAAACAGATGATCTTACGAAAAAAATTGATGATACAGCTTTTAAAATAGCAGTCTATCATGCTGATGGTTCAGAAAAATACCTGTATCCGGCTCTTAAAAGATTTGAAGAATTTGGTCTGGAAATAGTTGTTTCAGGAGCGCATTGGCTGGATGTGATGAATAAGGATATCAATAAAGGAAACGCTCTGAAAATCCTTCAGAAATCGTTAAACATTTCTCCTGAAAATACAATGGCTTTCGGGGATTATATGAATGATATAGAAATGCTGAAGAATGCCAAATATTCTTACGCCATGAAAAATGCCCACCCGAATGTAAAAGAAGTCGCTAATTTTGAAGCATGTACCAATGACAGCTTCGGGGTTCTGAAAACCATTAAGGATTATCTGCATTTGAATTGATATTTCCTAAAACTATACTACCAGAAACACTATTAAATATAAGGATATGAACAAGTCAACCGCAAGAAAACCCGCCAAACCCTGCTATGAGCATATTGGAGGGAAATTAGGGCAGCTTCTGCTGGAACAATTTGTAGAGAAGGGCTGGATTGCCAAGGATAATCCTGCCGAACGGCAATATTACATTACAGATAAAGGAACAGAGGAATTTACAAAACTAGGGATTGACCTTTCGAAAATAAAAACTGAATAAGAATCACTTTTCAATGTATTATGCCATGCTGAATAATACAAAGATGAACCCTTGAAAGGTTCATCTTTGTTGTTTAGAAAAGAATTGGTACTTATGATCTGATAAATTCTAACAGATCTTTATTAATGGTAGGGTGTTCCGTTGTTGGCATACCATGCGGAAAGCCAGGATACGTGATCAGCTTTCCGTTCTTTAATAATTTAATTGATTTTAATGCCGCATTGGCAATAGGAACGATTTGGTCATCTTCACCATGCATCACCAAAACAGGAATATCCACAGCTTTAAGATCTTCAGTTAAATCTGTTTCTGAAAAGGCTTTGATTCCATCATAATGTGCGACAATTCCGCCCATCAGTCCCTGTCTCCACCAGTTTCTCTGAACACCGTCTTTTATATTGGCGCCTTCTCTGTTGTAGCCATAGAAAGGGAAAGTCAGATCATAGTAAAACTGGTTTCTGTTGTTTAAGGTCTGTTCTCTGATATTGTCGAAAACTTCCATAGGAACGCCGTCAGGATTGTTCTCACTCTTAACCATTACCGGTGGAATGGCGCTGATTAGAACCGCTTTCTTAGCTCTTCCGTTTGCATATTTGTTAACATAACGGATCACTTCACCACCGCCTGTGGAGTGACCGATGTGTACAACATCCTTCAGATCTAAAAATTCAACCAATTCTGCAGCATCAGAAGCGTATTGCTCAATAGTATGATTGTAGATATTCTGGCTGGAACGTCCGTGACCTCTTCTGTCGTGGGTAACCACTCTGTAACCTTTCTGCAGGAAGAAAATCACCTGTGCATCCCAATCGTCTGAGGACAATGGCCATCCGTGGTGAAACATCAGTACAGGTCCTTCTCCCTGGTCTTTGTAAAAAATTTCTGTTCCGTCTTTTAATGTTAGTGTGCTCATGTTGTTTATTTTTAATGTTATGATTGATTTTGTTTACATATTTTTCTGATTAATAGGCAGTATTTTCACGTACCAGCTGAATAAGGTCTTCGGCACCGCCGTTGAACTTGTTTCCGTTAATGAAAAAAGAAGGAGTTCCGTTCACTCCGCTGACGATACCGCTTTCAAAGTCTGTATCTACTTTTTCTGCTAATTCCTGTTTATGGATATCCGCTTTGAACTGAGGGATATTTAAATCCAGTTTTTCTGCAAGTTTTAACGGGAGACTGTCATTCAGGAATTCCTGATTTTCATAAATGGCATCGTGCATTTCCCAGAATTTTCCCTGCAAAGCTGCCGCTTCTGCTGCCAGAGCCGCCTGTCTTGCATACTGATGCATTTCTGACAGCGGGAAATTTCTGAATACAAATCTGATCTGATCTCCGAATTCTTTCATTAACCCTTTAAGAACCGGATAGGCAGCTCCGCAGAAAGGACATTGATAATCTCCATATTCTACAATGACTAAGCTGGCATTTGAGTTGCCCTGAGTGTGGTCAGCATTACTGACTGATGGTTTTAGTGACATAATTATTTTGTATTAAGGTTTTCCAATGCTTCCAAAATTCCGTCTGCTCCGGGGTTGATGGCGGTGGGTGAGAGGTAGCTCCATTCGATGATGCCGTCTTTATTGATGACAAAAAGGGCTCTGTTGCATTCTCCTTCTTCGTCATTGTAAACACCATATTTCTTGGCTGTTTCTCCTTTGGCTTCAAAATCTGCAAGCAGCGGAAAGTGCAGGTTTCTTGATTGTGAAAATGCAAGGTGACACCATTTGCTGTCTACGGAAATCCCGAAAATCTCTGCATCATATTTTTTGAAATACTTTAGCATTTCGTTGTATAATGCCATCTGGTCACTACACACCGGGCTCCAGTCTGCCGGATAAAATGCAAGGATAACGTTTCGTCCTCTGAATTCGGATAAGGTAATTTTCTGATCTGGGGTTGCAAATAATGTAAAATCAGGGGCAACCGTATTTTTTTCTAGCATAGGATTAGTTTTTAAATGTTGGAATTGGTATTGTTAATGCACAGATGAGGAGTAAGGCTGCCGGAAAGATCAGTGTCCAGTTTCCTGAATAAAAGATCAGGAAAGGAGCAGCTGAAGCACAGAGAGAAAGCCCATCCATAAGAATAACAAATGAAAAAGATTTATTTTGTATTCCTTCCGCTCCTCTGCCTGATCACTCATTACAAAAAGAGCAGCTGTTCTTGCCAGGCTGCTTAAAGTTCCTGTCACAAAATCGGTATTGATCTTCTGGTTACCTACTGAAGTGACAATGGTATTCATAAGACCCATTGAGAAACCGATAACAGCTATGGACACTCCATTGGTAATATGCTCATAATAATCAGTGATACTATAAAGGATCATGATTCCGGAAACTGTGTAGAAGATTATCTTTGTGCTTCTGAACTTCTTTGATAATGATAGGCAAGTTCCTGTATAAATCCCTGCCAGAAAAAAACTGATTACCATGGCAGAACTGATGATAATATCATATTTTTCACTGAAAACTGCTGCTCCTAACTGTGTTGTATTGCCGCTCATAAAAGAAACGTAGGTTTTCCATTGTATCAGTCCTGTAGCATCGGTATATCCTGCGATAAAGGCCAGGAATACTGCCAGTTTCTCCTGCGTTCTGACGGTCTTGTCAGGGAGCAGGATTTTTGTTTCCGGAAGCACAGAAGTTATTTTCCAGGTTTGATAAATACTTTCTTTTCCGGAAATTTTTCTATTTCTCCCTCTTTCAGTCCAAAATTGGTGATGACCACATCTTTTGGGTTTCCTGCCAGCCATTCGCTGAGATCAATGGATTCGTAGGTGCCGTTATTAAATCCGATCAACACTTTACAGACTGTATCTCCTGTATTTTTGATATAATGTCCGGCTCCCATAGGCACATACCCTACATCACCTGCATTGAACCGTTCTGTAACAGAAACTCCCTCTGCCAGAAATACAGACATTTCTGCCTGTCCGGATATAAAATACTGCCACTCATCCGCATTCGGATGCCAGTGCATTTCTCTTAAAGCACCAGGCTGCAACTCCAGTACAGAACCGGCCATTGTGGTGCTGATAGGAAATTCTTTACGGGTAACCAGTCTCTGCAGCCCTCCACCGGGAATGATTCTTGGCTGCTGGGAATGCAGAGGATAGCGGTGAAGACTTGTCAGTTCAATATCTGATTCCTCAGGACGGGCTGTGGCATTCACAGATAATTCGTCCGGAACAACTCCTGCTGCAAAGTAAACTTCTTTCTGAGGAAGTTCTGCTACTTCTTCAAGGCTCAGCCCTAAATTTTGGGCAACAACTTCAGGAGGCATACTTGCCACAAAATCTGTAACGCTGAAGGTATGGTCTTCCGAAAAATTACCGTTGTCAAAAATCAGAATGAAATGACATTCCTCTGTTCCGGTAGCCTGGATAGAATGCCCATAACCTTTCGGAAAATACCACACATCGCCGGGTTCAAAATTATCGGTATAACTCTGTCCGTCCGGATGAATAATGGTTGTACGTGCCGTTCCCGAAATCACATAAGCCCATTCTGCGGCATTGGCATGCCAGTGAAGCTCTCTCATACTTCCGGGCTGTAATCTCATGGAAACTCCGGCAATACCTACAGAAGCAGGGAATTCTTTTACGGAAGCACCTCTTGTTGTACCGCCGTCATTGGTACGCGGTTCTTTTTTTTCTAATTCGTATCTGAAACTTAATGATGATGGATTCATAGTATTATTTTTTTTGTGATTAATTCTCTTTGTTTTGCTATTGTAAAGCTACTCCTGAATTTTACTTTTTCTTGATGTCATTCGGTGAAAAGGCAAAATGAGTCGTTGAAGATATAGAGGGTTTGGCTCTTTTTAAAAAGGCTGGTTATATTGACCTGTCAGTGCTTTATTTTCAATACTTTTTGCAAAGTTTGGAGTTTCCTCATGATTATGAGCATCAGAAGCTGTTTGTCTGGATGCAGCAGCATCTGCAAGGTTGATCCCGTGTTCTTTCAGATACTCAAACATTTCAGGTGTGGCTGTCGCATGAATTTCATTGGTGTAAAGACAGGTATTTTTATCAATCTTTGTCACCTTCAGTTCCCATAAGACCTGAACTTTTGTACGTCCGTTTTTTGTAATTGAATCAGATATAGAAAGCATGCGGCAGTAATCAGGACGGTGAACATCTGCAACATAATGCTGAACCATCAGTGCATCCCCAATAGTTTCCACATTTAAAGAGACTGGTTTGCCATCGAAAGTAACAGAAATAGCAGCTCCGATATGCTGGGTAGAGCAGCGTTGGTATTCGGCGTCCGGCAGATTAAGCAGCCAGTCTGCAATATTTACTTTTTCAATGGGTGCATTGATGATGGCGTTTACGCTTGAATGAGATAGTGCGTTTTCGGGATTTTGTAAGATTTCCATAATAATTTATTTTTGATTGTTTATCTTATTGATGATGTAAAGCTATAACCCGGTCATTTTAATTTTGACTGCTGTTCGGTAAACAGGCGGAAAGTGTCGTTGAATAAGCTGGTGATGTTCAAATGGTAGCAGGGCGCACGTTCCTGAAAACAAAAAATCACTGTGGGTTACAGTGATTGATAGTGGTTAATTTTTAAATGTGGTTATTTATACAGCCATTTTTTGATCAGTCTGGTATAATTGGGCATCACGATAAATACAATCAGAAAAACAATGATTCCCGAATTGATGAATCCATCAGAATAATGATTGGCCGGAATATGTAAAAACCGTAAAAAAGGAATTATCAAAGCAGGAATAAGTACGGACAGCGGATAAATGGCTGACCAGGTGGCCAGAAACTGTTTCCAGCGTACCGGAACTTTATTCCCTTCATGTTCTATAGTAAAAAGAAAATCCAACCCGGATCTGATCTGGTAGTGGTCATTTTTTCTGAACAGTGGATTAGCTTTCTCAATAAGTTTTTTCCGGTTATCTGACTCCATCCAGCTTTTAAGATGGTTAATGGTATCAAAACGGATAATGACAGTGTATACAAAAGTCAGATCAGGAATCGGACGAATAATCTGAAGATCAATAAAGCCTTCAGAATGTTTAGTAACAGGTACAATTTCGTCCAGCCATTTTTCATACTGTGATTGTTTTCCATTCAGAATATGATGGGTAATCACTACGGAGGCACCTTGATTTTCCATAACTGATTTTTTATTGGTTAATTTAATAGGCCCTTTTATACTGCCACGGAATCTCTGTTTCAACCCCTAATGTTCTGGCTGAATGAATCGCAAAATAAGGATCTCTAAGATGTTCCCGGGCGATAATCACCAGATCTGCATCTCCATTGGCAATAATATCATTGGCCTGTTCTGCTTCCGTAATCATTCCGACAGCTCCTGTTAAAATCCCGGTTTGCTCTTTAATCGTTTTTGCAAAAGGAACCTGATATCCCGGAAATACCTTATCCTTGCTTACATTGGTAAATCCGCCGCCGGATGCCGTAATGAAATCTACACCTTTTTCTTTAAGGATTTCCGAAAGTCTGATACTGTCTTCCAGAGTCCAGGCTTCCTCTGTTTCTATATAATCAGTAGAAGAAATTCTTACGAAAAGAGGCATTTCAGCAGGAATAGTTTTCCTGATTTCCTGGACTGTTTCCACAAGAAAACGGATTCTGTTTTCAAAACTTCCGCCATATTCATCCTGTCTTTTATTGATCACTGCGGAATAAAACTGATGGAATAGGTAACCATGTGCCGCATGAAGTTCTATGATATCAAAACCCGCTTCAACAGCACGAAGGGCTGCTTTAACAAATTTTGTTTGTACTTCTCGGATCTCATCCATCGTGAGTTCTTCCGCAAAAACTCCATTGAACTCATGAGCAGAGGATGATTTTACAGCCCAGGCACCTTCTTCCGGAGTGAGAGGCTTCATTCTTTCATTCGGGTGCTTAAGGCTTCCTTTTCCCCCTGCATGCCACAACTGAATTCCTATTTTTGCATCCTGTTCATGTACAAAATTTACAATGTTACTCCATGCATCTTTCTGTTCTTCGTTCCAGATCCCAACATCGGATAATGTAGCCAGACCTTCTTCTGAAACGGCTGTACATTCGGTAAGGATCAATCCCGCGCCACCAACAGCACGGCTTCCGAGGTGAACGAAATGCCAGTTGCCGGGAACTCCGTTTTTTGCACTGTATTGCTGCATAGGAGATAATGCAATCCTGTTCTTTAATGTAAGACTGCGAATGTGTATGGGTGAAAATAAATTCATTTTTTCTTATTTTTAAATTGTTTTTGAAAATGCTTCAGCTTCAGAAACGGCTTCCAGCAAAACGTTCTGTACTTCTGCCAGTATTTTTTGGAGATCAGAGCTTTCTGCTGATGCTGTTTCAAGAATATCAATTTTTTCCTTTAACAGAGGATGTAATCCCATGATGGTAATGCTGGATTTCAGATCGTGAGCCCACAGTTTTACCTCCTGAAAATCTTTGTTTTCGTAAGCCGTTGTCAGTTTCTGTATATGATTGGGAATGTTTTCAATAAACTGTTGGGTAACCATTTGTTCGAAGCTTTTGTCGCCACCGCTTACCGTCTGCATATAAGTGAGATCAATATATTGATAACCTGAAGATGGATTTTCGGTTTTCTTTTCGTTTTTATTCTTTTCTTTAAACCCGAGTTTCGAAATCAGCATAAACAACTCTTCTTCATTAACAGGTTTAGGAATATATTCATTCATCCCACGGCTCAGGCATCTTTCTCTTTCTCCTGCCAGCGCATGGGCGGTCATTGCGATGACCGGAATATCCAGTCTGAGTTCTTCCCGCATTTTCTGCGTAGCTGCATATCCGTCCATTTTCGGCATTTGTATATCCATTAAGACCAGGTCACACGCATTGTTTTTGAGATAGCTTACTGCTTCAAGGCCGTTCGATGCAATATGAAAATTAATATTCCATTGAGAAAGAAGATGTTTCATCAGGCTTTGATTAATGACATTATCATCAACCACCAGAACCTTCAGGGGCGTGTTGGATTTATCTTTAAAATATTGAGGATCAACAGCTGGAAGTACTGTAAGCTGTTCTTCAGCAATTCCGTAAGGAATGTAGAAGTGAAATGTAGTTCCTTTGCCTTGTTCACTGCTCACTTCTATGTTTCCGTTCTGCAGTATGATTAAGCTTTTCACGATGGATAAGCCCAATCCTGTTCCTCCGTAATTTCTTGTGGTTGAATCTTCTCCCTGGTTGAATCTTTCGAAGATTTCGGTGAGCTTTTCTTTGTCAATTCCAATTCCTGTATCTGAAATCTTAAATCCCAGAACGGCTTCCTTCTCCGTTTGCTGTTTACTGTAGATTTCAACAGCAATATTTCCCTGGTGGGTAAATTTTATCGCGTTTCCGATGAGGTTGACTAAAATCTGGGTCAGTCTTGTGGCATCTCCCACCAAAGTGTCGGGAATGGAAGGATCAATTGTACTTGAGAGGGTAAGACCTTTCTCTCTGGCCCGTTCAGTAAAAAATGTTTCTACGGAATTGACCAACCCGTTGATACTGAAGATTCCAGGGGTAATGCGCATCATTCCGGCTTCTATTTTAGATAAATCAAGAATGTCATTGATGATGGACATCAGGTTTTCTCCGGAACGTTGTATTGAAGAGACAAATTCTGCTGAAGTTTCATCCAGCGGGCGCTTCTGAAGTAAATTGGTGAAACCGAGAATTCCGCTTAAAGGAGTTCTGATTTCATGGCTCATATTGGCAAGGAAATTTTCTTTGGTTTGTGCCGCCACCAATGCTTTTTTCTCCGCAATATCAAGTTCGTTTATGAGTAACCTCTGGCGTTTAAACTGTCTGAGGATGTGATATCCAACAACAGAACCGCTCAGTATAAGTAAGATCAGCAATGAGATGTCGTAGAATCTTGCTTTTTGTCCCATTTCTTCACTTTTCTGGCTGAGTTCAACCATATTCAGTTTTCTGCTTTCATATATTTTAGCCGTAATGCTGGTGATTTCATTAGAAATTTTTCTCGCACGCGGATTGGCAATGGAGGTATTATCGTCCATGTTTCCAACAGAAAGATAACGGTGCAAGAGTTTATCTTTGGTTGTTTTCTTTTCCATGGCAAGAACACTTAACCTGTGGATCAGCTTTTCTTCTTCAGCGTTTACATTGTCTTTGGAAAGAGAATCCAGAAAATTTTCAATCTGGCTGATTTTTTTGTCAATGCCTTCAAGGTGGGTGGTATCATTCGTTGCAATAGAAGCTCTGATTCTGCTTTCCACTCCCAGAATATCACGATCAATCTCCCGTAAATGATTGCTTGAACGCAATTCGCTCAGCAAGGTATTGTTATTCTGAATCAGTGCCTTGGTATTTCCTGCAGAATTGAGCTGAACAGCTATCAATAGGAGTGAGCCCGAAATAAAGGTCAGGATAATAAAATAGCTGAATCGTTTGTTATCCATTACTGAAGATCTATTTTTCATAATTAACGGTCTGATTTAAAATAAAATACCGATAAAGGTTGATTAACCTTCAAATGTTCGGGAATTGAGATCAAAAAAGGAATCGAATTTCTGATGGCCAGTAACGGCTAAAAGACATTCATTCGTATATTGAGAGCTTTCCTGTATGCGTCTGCCACAGGAATGAATTTACCGTTGATCATAATACCTCCATCCTGAAGGGTGTCAATTTTACCGACAGAAACAATATAGGAGCGGTGAACTCTTATAAAATGATCCTTAGGAAGACGTTCTTCTGCTGTTTTCATTTTACCGTGAATGGCAAACATCTTTTCTTTGGTATAAAACTTTACATAGTCACCCATGGCTTCCGCATAGAAAATATCATCCAGCTTTAAACGCCTAGTAATATTGGAGTCCCTCACGAAAAGAAACTCATCCCTTGTGATTTCTACATTTTCTTTTCTGCTTTCAAGAATAGTTTGTGCCTTGCTTACTGCCTGCAGAAATCTTACCGGCATAATTGGCTTCAGAAGATAATCTGCAATATTAAGCTCAAAGGCTTCCAGCGCATATTCCTTTTTTGAGGTGGTGAAAATGATGATAGTATCTTTACCAGAAAGCGTTTTCGTAAGCTCAATCCCTGTCATTTCCGGCATTTCTATATCGAGAAATATCAGATCGATGGAATTGGACTGAAGATAATGATAAGCTTCTATGGCATTGGAAAACTCGCTGACAATGGAAAGATCTGGAACCTGTTTGGCGAGGTGTGCTAATGTTGTTCTTGCAATATCATTATCATCAACGATTAAGGCTTTCATTGGTATAGTTGTTTATGATTTACACAAATATAATTATAACTTTTTTATTTTGTGTTATCTGAAATAGGAGCGGATCATCCATGCCATTTCTTCATGGGTTTCCATCAGACCTGTAATAAAATCGCTGGTACCGTAATCTTTATAAGTTTCAGCAAATGGAGTGATATTTCCCCGAAGGAATTCGATGATGCTTTCATGATCACTTAATAAATCTTTCATGTATCCGAGCCCGTCATTTGTTCTTTCGCTGTACTCCGTTAAATGAGTCAGTTCCAGGTAGATTTTCATAGTTGCCGGTGCATAATGTCCGATTTTACGCATGCGTTCAGCAACGCTGTCAATCATTCCATCCAGTTGTCTGTATTGTTCCTCAAAGAAAATGTGGTTGGCGTGGAAGTTGTCTCCGGTTACATTCCAGTGAGCGTTTCTTGTTTTGATGTAAAGAAGCGTTTCGTCTGCTAATAATTTTGCTAATTGTTCTGCAACAGCTTCTGTATTTTTTTCTGTAATTCCGATTTTTGTTTTCATAATAATAAGATTTTAGTTGGCATTATTGCTTTTTTCCTGATGTAAAGGTCAGTTATAATCCTATAAAACGATCTGTATTTTCGGCGAACAGGCAGAATCAATCGGTGAAAAACGGATAAGTTCAGCTTTCGGGTACGTACTAATGAAGTTTCAGAATACTGTAACAGAAATTGATTAGTTGTAAAGGAGTCTTTTTAAAAGGCAAGACTTCCTTCCGCCAGCTCCTGAGCAGGGTAAGCGATTGCTGCCATATGGACTGATCAACATAAGTATTAAGTTCTACTACTATTTTTCAGTCTTTTATAAAAGTATTTTAAATCTATATCTGACGGGGCACTTAGATGGCATTTTATTTTTCTAATTATGAATGTACAAACAATCATTAGATCAGTGTAATTTGGTATAATTAAAAACTTATAGCCTTATAAATAATTAATATCAAAAAATTATAATAAATTGATTTATAGCGGTTTAAGTCCAGGGGTAACAGGACTTACAGCTAATTTCAGATACTGCTGAAAACCTGTGAATAAAAATTTCTCATCATCAGCAATAAAGAGTTTTAAATTTATTGAATCTCACTTTTTAATTGAATCACAACTTTTTCAAGGGTCTTTTTTATTTTTTCAAATAAGGAATATAATTCAGGGAATTTTTTATTTTGCTCCATTGCAAGTACTTCAAGCTGTTTTACAATGTTCACAATAGAAGTTATTTCTATAGACTGTATTCCTGGTCTTATTTTATTCATAAGTTTTGCAATTTCGCTATAGTTTTTTTCTTGAAATGCTTTTTCAACCAATAGAATTGTCGTTTCAGTCTGCGCAATAAATACTGAGATCATTTTCCGCATAAATTCCTTATCACCTCTGCTGAGGGTTTGTATGCTTTTCAGATTGTAGAGTCTTTCATGCGTATCAGACACTGTCTTTGCTGTTTTTTCATGAATTTTGACATACTTATAAATTGTATTCAGCAAATTTTCTTCATTAAAAGGCTTTGTGATATAATCATTCATTCCTGCATTAATGCAATGATCTATTTCTGTTTTAAAAGCGTTTGCCGTGAGTGCTATCACAGGAGTTTTAATCGCAAGTTCCTTTCTTAATATTTTAGTTGCTTCGATACCATCCATTTCCGGCATTTGCATGTCCATCAAAATAATGTCAAATTTTTCTCTTCTTAACATTTCTAAGGCTATCTTACCATTTTCAGCTTTGGCGATGCTGCATTTAAAATGTTTTAGTGACTTTTCGGCAACCAGCTGATTAAGGGCATTATCTTCTACCAGCAGAACTCTTGTACCTGCAATGGAAAGATGTTCATTTTGCCAGTCATTTTTTTCCAGATCTTCTTCATTACCTCTGTCCAGAAGTAAAGTTATTTCAATGCATGTACCTGCGTTTTTTTCACTTTTTACATTAATTTCACCTTCCATAAGATGAATAAGTTCTCGTGTAATAGACATTCCAAGACCTGTGCCCCCATATTTTCTTGAAATTGAGCTATCTTCCTGATTAAATTTTTTGAATATATCGCGTACATATTCTTCGCTCATTCCAATACCCGTGTCAGTAATACTAATTGAAATAGTTTGTTGGTTGGGAGAACTTTTCAGGACCTTGGATTCAACATAGATCTGGCCCTCATTGGTAAATTTTAAGGAATTCCCAATGATGTTATATAGAACCTGCTCAAGTCTTAAAGAATCTCCTTTCAAAACATAAAAAATATCAGAGGAAAAATGGGTAATCAGTTGGAGTTTTTTTTCATCTGCTTTTGGTTTGAGAATAGAAATAACCTTTTGAATGCTATCTTTTAACGAAAAACTTTTGTTTTCCAGAGACATTTCTCCGGATTCAATTTTAGAGATATCAAGTATGTTATTGATAATTGATAATAAATGCTGTGAAGCATTATAGCTGTTTTCTACAAATTCTTGCTGGTTTTCCGATAGGCGGCTTCTCTTAAGTTCACGCAAAAAACCAATGATTCCATTAAGAGGTGTTCGGATTTCATGGCTCATATTGGCCAGAAAAACCTCCTTTGCCTTTGATGCCTCCAAGGCTTTTGATTTTTCCAGTTTTAATTCGTCTTCCAGTTTTTTTTGGTCGGTAATGTCAAGATGAATCCCTATAGAACCTAATAAGTTTCCCTGGTCATCATAACTGGGAGCTCCACTTATTGCCCACCATCTTATTTCACCTCTTTTATTCCTAACAGAAAGCTGATATACACTGGAGACTCCTTTTTTTCTTAATTCTATCTGATCCTGTAAAAAACGAATATTATTTTCTCCATACAGGAAAAGTTCACTGGGGTTTTTACCAATTACTTCATCAAGTTCAAAACCTGAAACATCACAAAAGCTCTGATTAGCGTAACGGATAATCTCATGATTATCAACTTCAATGAGCCCTAAATTCATATTAGCAATAATATTCCGGTATTTTTCCTCTTGCTGCTTTATATAATCTTCTGCTCTTTTTCTTTTTTTCAGCTGTTCAGAGAGATACAGTGATAGTTCTTTAAGATCGTCTGATTTTTTTATTTCAATATCGGAGTCAATAATCTCTAATGACTCATATAGATTGCTGACAGATTCCTGTTTAAGAGTATTTTCATTTTTAAGATTTTGATAAAGTTCCTGATATTCTTCTTCACTTTGTTTAAAAGCGTGGTCCATGAGTTCTTTATCTCTTTCAAATGATTTGTATGATTCATTAACTGCGTGAATAAAATTTTTAAATTGCGGATGATTTTTGCAATCTGCCGTAAGATATTTATTTATCTGTCTCTCGAGTAAATTGTGAAATTTGGTTTCCATATTTATTCAATTTCATTAACGGTGGTAATGGTAATAGTTTGGTTGTGTAGAGCACAATTGCCAAATGGGCTTAAAGGAGATAATTCTCCATATGAGTAAAAACCTATCAGTGACGTATTTGATTTAAAAACATCCCGTACAATATCTACTTCTTCATACACTCTGTCAGCCAATACTATTTTTCTCCCAACACAGCTGATAATGATTCCTAGCTTAATTTTATGTTGGGTCATCTGAAGACATTCGTTTGCTGCGTCATTTGCTGCATCAATAAGCTTATCCATATTGGCTTTCATAAATCTTACCTGACTTCCTTCCGGTAAATCTCCCGCAAAAATCATTGTGTTATCTTTAATGGATAGAATCGTTCTCACTACTGGAGACAGATCCCTGGGCAACTTAAGAGATAATGGAAAAAGCAGAGCAGAGCCGGGAAGCTCTTCAGCATATTTTCCCAAATACTTTTTATAAAGATCCAACGCATTTTTATTATCAATCTCGTAAAGAACATTATCTTGTGATTTTGTAACTATCCTTTCAAGTCCAAAACTTTCCCAGCCTCCTATTGAAGAATGTGATAATTCAAGATGTTCTCCATAAAATCCAACAGCAAGAATTTTATTGGGCTGGGGAACCTGATTAAGTCCAACCACTGTTTTTTCAAATTTATCCCCATCTCCGGCCAGACCTCCTGAGATCAGAACTTTTTCGGGGCGGCTGCTGTTAAGCCCACTTACCAGCTGGCTACCATTTACTTTATTGCCATCTGACATGATGAATACCCATCTAAGTCCTTCTGAAGGCAGATTTTCAATTAATTTTTTTCCTGCATCATAACTGTCTGAAAAATCTTCAATGTCAATCTGCGATGTTTTTAAGGAAGATCTTGAAAAACTGATTGCGGTTAAAACAACTGCCCCGTCATATACTTCATTACAGAAAATTTCTCCTGACGAAGAAGAGAGGGCAATCTCTGCATTCGGGAACTTTTCTTTTAAAAGAATAAAAAAGCTCTCCTTTTCAATAATACTTCTGGTTCCAAATCCTATGACGAGCTGAACTTCGTAATATTCAAGATTTTCATCATTCCTTTCTGATTTGAGGTTTTCGTTTATAAAAAGTAATTTGGCAACTTTCATCTCACTATTTTCTGTTTCAAGGTTATTAATGGGGACGCCAATGTTTGATTTGCATAAGTCTATTAGCTTCGCTGTAAAGGTTTGAAAT
This sequence comes from Chryseobacterium sp. CFS2, assembly GCF_036543225.1. Taxonomy (NCBI): domain Bacteria; kingdom Pseudomonadati; phylum Bacteroidota; class Flavobacteriia; order Flavobacteriales; family Weeksellaceae; genus Chryseobacterium; species Chryseobacterium sp. CFS2. The sequence goes on along the minus strand of NZ_JAZHQU010000003.1, from coordinate 502,605 downwards.
GTAGTTTTGTGCTGTTGTTTGGGAGAACTTCATAATCAGGATTTAGCTGAAGATGATATTCTAATATTTCTCCTAAGAAAATATTCTCATCAACTATAAATATTTTACACATTTGCGCCGGTTTTAGTTTTTAAGTCTCTTACTAAAATAATGAATTTTCATCATATTATGAATTATTTTGTTGTAAAGATTGATAATTTTAAGTAATAATGAATTATTGTTGAATGTCTTGTGTGGAGTTATGTGAGCAAAATCTCCCTATTAAATACAGTATTGTTATGTGGGGATTTAAATTTTTAGTGAGACGGCGGTCAGCAGACAGGGTATTTAAGTTTGCCTTTCCACAGGGTTTACTTCGATAATAATTCGGTTCATCAGGAAGCTTTGCCGGATAAATGCTTTAAAATTCCTTTAGGAGTAAGAACGAATTACTTCTTAGGGGACAAAATAATTCACAGGGCATATTATCGTTAATATACTGATGATTGGGGCTTGAAATCGAATACACCAGTTGGCGCCGTTTGGCTATTTGTAGCCCCACCAGGAATCGAACCTGAATCTAAAGTTTAGGAAACTTTTATTCTATCCATTGAACTATGAGGCCAGTTTTTAAAAGGAGCACTGCCTTTACTTCTCTAAACTTGATTCTCTTAAACGCAAAGACAAGATTCAATTCCTTTATTAATAAGGAGGCCGGGAAAGCGGCAATGTCTCTGATGAAGCTATACGTTTGCTTATTGAGAATCAAAAGTTGATTACATCTTTGTGCCCTTTAGAATATAAATTTTATATAATTAACCTTTGCGTAAAAGTTTAAGCTGCATACATACTTTTTTCAGATATTAACCGAGTCGAAAATCTTCAGAAAGCTTTATTTAAAAAGGGTATATGGATAAAAGAATCTGCCCTTTAGAGGCAGATCCAGTAGATAAATACATCTCATTTTTTTAATTAGACAACAATAAAAAGCACAGCCGACAATGCTGTGCTTAAATTTTTATTTCAAATTTAATTGCAATTTCAATAGTAGTAAGAAAAGCAAATAAAGTTTCCACTTCGATTTTTATTACATAGTAAATGTAGTAATAATTTTAATACGAAATATGAATTTAATGTTAAAATTCACAAGTTGTCCACAATTTGCTGTGGATAACTTGTGGAATTCTTTGGAACTATTGTTCAGAAAGATATTTTAAAACAAAATCATGTAAGATTTTTTTTCTCTTCATCACTGCCTTTATTGTCCATATGACCATGATTAATCAGAGTGGGTTGTACTGTTATAGAATATTTTTTTTGTTCTGTTTCATTGGGAAGGACGCCTTCGTCAGCCGGATAATCGTTGGAACGTAAAGAATAAATTTTAGGAACAGAAGTTCTCGGAAGAAACATTCTCCGGTTGTCCATTGTGATGAGTTTATACACCAGATTAGGATGCTGATTACCGAATAGCGCTGCCATATCACCGCCATTGGAGTGTCCTATTAAGGTCAGATGTTTATAATCAAGTTCCGGTTTTGTCTTTTTAAGTTCATTGAGCACAAACAGAATGTTATCCGAACCATTTTGCCAGAAAGGTCTTCTCACCATCTGCAAATTTCCTTCTGTAGGGAGCAGACTGTCTGTAGCCAGTTCATGTTGAATGCTTACTGTGAAATAGCCTTTTGAAGCCAGTTTTTCCGTTAAATAAGAGTACACAAGGTAATCTCCGCCTTTATTGAGACCATATCCATGATTGAAAATAATAACCTGTGGGTTGAGAATTTTCTTATCTGTTTCTGGATAATAAAAAGCAACAGGGATCTTACGGTTTCTGCTCTGATCTAAAAAGGTCAAAGTATCCACTTTTACTTCGTAATCATGACTTTGAGTATTTTTCTTTTGTAAAGTACAGCTGGTTATAAAAAGAGGAATGGCAAAAAGAATAGAAAAGGAGTACTTCATGGATTGTTTTTATTTGACAGAGTAAAAGAATGACCTTAATTCATCTGCAAATATATGAGGTAATTCCAGTGCGGCAAAATGACCACCTTCATTCATCTTTTTAAAGCTGGTCACATTTACGAAACGTTCTGCCCATTCTTTGGGAAACTGAGCTTCACGGGGAAATACGAGTACTCCGGCCGGAACATTGCTTTTTTGATGAATGTGTGCTCCGCTCCATAAAGCCGCTGCATCTTCTTTGTACATTCTGGCAGAAGATCCTATGGTTTGCGTTACCCAGTAAATCATAATATTGGTAAGCATTTCATCTTTCCCTCCAAAGGCTGTTTCTATTAATTCCGGGGGTGCTCCTGCATTGGTAAAACTTATAATCCAGCCTGCAAGCCCGACAGGAGAGTCATTCAGACCATAGGCAAGAGACTGGGGTTTGGTAGACTGAACCATGGCATAGGCTCCTTCGCTATACCACCATTGTTGTACAAACTGTGCGAATGCTTTTTCCTCTTCACTCATCGTTGCCGGATCTTCCTGTCCCATAGGATATCCTACATCGGTAAGGTGAACAGCTTCCAATGCATCAGGATATTTTGAAGTCAGTGCTTTTACGACATTCATGCCAATATCGCCTCCGGCAGCACAAAATTTTTCATATCCAAGGACTTCTGTCATCAGTTTTTTCCAAAGATCAGCCACTCTGGTGCTGCTGACAGCTGTTTTATCAGAAAAACCAAATCCGGGAATAGAAGGAATAACCAGATCAAAACTCTGTTCACCTTCTGTAAGCAATGGAATAATTTTATGAAAACGATAATAGCTGTCCGGCCAGCCATGGGTAAGAATAAGTGGCTTTGGATGAGTTCCTTTTCCTCTTATGTATTGAAAATGAATCAGAATTCCATCTATTTCAGCGGTGTATTGAGGATGTTGATTCAACTGCTGTTCGTGCATTCTCCAGTTGTAATCATTGATCCAATAGTGGGTAAGTTCTTTCAGGTATTTTTCGTTGGTACCATAATTCCAATCAGAACCTTCGGGTTCTCCGGGCCAGCGGGCGTTTTGCAGACGGTTTTTAAGATCGGTGATCACCGATTCAGGAATGTTAACAGTAAATGGTTCCATATTTATATATTTTATAGGTGTAAATGCTTTTTTGGAAATATACTGATAGTAAGAAGGTTATCAAAGTTAAAAACTTTCTCTTTTCAAAAGTGTTGTCGAAATCATAAATTTTTGATTTTTTACCTGGTGAAAAAAGTGTAACTTTAATTCATTAAAATCTCGTAATACATATTACTATGAGTCAGGCTATTTTTTAACCTGAACATCTTAGGTTCAATTTTCTGAACCCAATACCTTCATTATATCATAACTAAAGCAAAGACAATATGTTATTTGCCTTATCAGTGGTCGTTAGCGTAGAATTAGCTATTGATTATTGATATGTAATATTTAAAGAAAATCAATATGAAAACCTATAAAATTGCCGTAATCGGCGGAACAGGAAAATCCGGAAAATATCTGGTGCAAAACCTCCTTGAGAAAGGGTATTCTCTTAAACTTTTAGTCAGAAACCCTGAAAACGTTACCTTTCAAAATCCATTAATTGAAGTTGTAAAAGGAGATGCGAGAGATGAAACCTCAGTTCATAGATTGCTTGAAGGAACTGATCTTGTAATAAGCACTTTAGGACAGTCAAAAGGAGAGAAGTCTATATTCAGTGATGCTGCAAAAAATATCATCAGAGCGATGAACCATTTTGGAATGAAGCGCTATATAGTAACTACCGGTTTGAGTGTAAATACTCTGTCTGATCATAAAAATGAAAGCGTTAAAATGGCTACTGAATGGATGTATCAGAATTATCCTGAAACAACGGAAGACAAACAAAAAGAGTATGAATCTCTTGTGGAAAGTACACTGGACTGGACTTTGGTAAGATTGCCACTGATTCATCTTACCGAAGAAAGGTTTACAACTGAAACAAGTCTTACAGATTGTAAAGGCGAAAGTATCAGTGCTGCGGATCTTGCGGAATTTCTGGTTTCTCAGATTGATGCTGCTGAATATATACAGAAGAGTCCGTTTTTGTACAATCTGAAAGGATAAAGAATATTTAAAGAAGAAGTTGTCTCAATAATCTGGCTAGTGGATTTTTGTCATTCTGACGAAGGAAGAATCCCGTTAATAATCAACGATATGGGATACTTCATTTCATTCAGAATGACAATTTTGAGACAGCTTCTTTTAATTCTTATAAGAGTTTTTATTTTTTTCGACCATACATCAGAATACGCTTAAATGCATAGATTGCCGGATATTTTGTAAATCTTTGAGCGATACGTGATTTAAATTCGGAAATGAAATTTTCTTTTTGTTCTTTTTCCAAACGCTCAAGATAAGGCAGCAGGGCAGTTCCTGAAATAAATTCATAGAGCGCTTCATGATCATCTGCAATAATCGGATAAACTTTCTGGAATATTTCAATATCCTGAATTCCGTTGTCAAACAAAATTTGAGCATAATCATCCATTGAAAGTACAGGCGAATCACGGTTGAAATGATTGAGCTGTGAAGCATAAGGTTCTTCGTCTGCCATTTCCGTAAGAATCTGATTCAGGATATTTTCTTTCTGAACAGGCATCTGAATAGCTAACTGCCCATTCTGTGAAAGTAATCCAATGATTTTAGGAAATAACGTTTCGTGATCATCTGCCCACTGTAAAGCGGCATTGCTGAAGACAAGATCCCATTTTTGGTCAGACTGCGCTGTTTCTTCAATGGTCTGCAGTTTAAAGTGCAAGTTGTCATTTTCAAATTTTTTCGATTTCTCAAGCATTTCTGCTGATGAATCAATTCCTAAAAATGTAGAGCCGTCCAGTTTTTCTGTCAGAATGGAGGTTTGCTCTCCGGTGCCACAGCCTAGGTCAATCGCTTTTATATTGTTTTCAGGCTTGATTAATGCTGCTAAATCATAAAAGGGTTTGTAACGCACATCTTTGTATTGATCATATAATTCGGGATTCCAGGGCATAAAAAATAATTTTGTAATGGGTTAATTTTAATAAAGATAGAGAATCTAAATAAAAAATCGGCTGTTTTTAAAAACAGCCGATTGTATTTTATTGTTCCAATTTTTCCTTGATATATTTTGCGGTGTGTGACTTTTTATTTTTTGTCAGATCTTCAGGAGTTCCTGTAAATACAACTTCTCCGCCATGTTTTCCTGCTTCCGGGCCGATATCAATAATATAGTCGGCACATTTGATAATATCAGGCTGGTGCTCAATAACAATCACTGAATGTCCAAGGTCAATCAATGCCTGCAATGATTTCAATAATTTCTGAATATCATGGAAGTGAAGTCCTGTAGAAGGTTCATCAAAAATAAATAACGTCTTATCCGTTGTTACCCCTTTTACAAGGAATGAAGCCAGCTTCACACGCTGTGCCTCACCGCCGGAAAGGGTAGAAGAGCTTTGTCCCAGCTGAAGATAACCTAAACCTACTTCCTGCAGCGGTCTCAGCTTTGTTACGATCTTCTCTTCATTATTGTCTTTAAAGAATGCCAACGCTTCATCTACGGTCATATGAAGAATGTCAGAGATGTTTTTCTCATCGAATCTTACCTCAAGGATTTCATTCTTGAATCTTGTTCCTTTACAAACCTCACATTCAAGCTCGATATCTGCCATAAACTGCATGGAAACATTGATGACACCTTCACCTTTACATTCATCACATCTTCCGCCGTCTACGTTGAAAGAGAAATGTTTAGGCTTGTATCCCATCATTTTGGCTACTTTCTGTTTCGCGAAAAGATCACGGATGTCATCATAGGCTTTCAGATAAGTTACCGGGTTTGAACGGGATGATTTTCCAATCGGGTTCTGATCAATCAGTTCAATATTTTTGATCAGCTTTTTTGGAAATTCTACGGAATCGTAATCTCCTTTTTTACCACCCATTCCTAACTGAATCTGAATGTCATTGGTAAGAATTTCTTTCATTAAAGTAGATTTTCCACTTCCTGAAACTCCGGAAATCACCACCAGACTTTCAAGGGGAACATCTACATCTATATTTTTAAGATTGTTCTGGCGGGCACCTTTAATGTGAATCCATTCTTTGCCTTTTCTTCGCTTCTTCGGAACCTCAATTTCCAGTCTTCCGGTAAGGTATTCTGAGGTAAGTGTGTTGGCTTTTTTCAGATCTTTATAATCTCCGGCAAATACCAGTTCACCACCAAGATAGCCTGCTTCCGGACCAATATCAATAATATAATCAGCGGCTCTCATAACATCTTCATCGTGTTCTACCACAATTACGGTGTTTCCAAGGTCACGAAGGTTTTTCAGTACTTCAATCAGGTTTTCCGTGTCTTTGGAGTGAAGCCCGATAGAAGGTTCATCCAGAATATAAATAGAACCTACCAAAGAACTTCCTAAGCTTGTGGCAAGATTGATTCTCTGACTTTCTCCTCCCGAAAGGGTATTGGAAGTTCTGTTTAATGTTAAATATCCTAATCCTACTTTTAATAAAAATTCAAGGCGAGTTGTGATTTCATAGATCAGCCTTTTGGCAACTTCTTTGTCATGATCTGAAAGCTTTAATCCGTTGATTAATGGAGAAAGTTCGTCCAGAGGAAGCTCAATCATCGACTGGATATTGTGTCCGTCTACTTTTACCCAGCTGGTTTCTTCGCGAAGTCTCAATCCTTCACAGGTAGGACAAAGGGTTTTTCCTCTGTAACGGGAAAGCATCACTCTGTACTGGATTTTATAGAGGTTTTCTTCAAGCATTTTGAAGAAATTATTAATGCATGGGAAATTACTTTTTCCGTCACCTTTCCAAAGGAAGTTTTTCTGCTCTTTTGTTAACTGATGGTAAGGTTTGTGGATAGGGAAGTCACCTGCTTTTTTGATGAAATCCTTTTTCCATTCGCTCATTGTTTCTCCTCTCCAGCATACGACTGCATCTTCGTAGATGGACAGCGTTTTGTTGGGAACCACAAGATCTTCATCAATTCCAATTACTTTTCCGTATCCTTCACATGCCGGACATGCTCCGTATGGATTATTAAAGCTGAAAAAATGAACATTCGGTTCAAGGAACTCCATTCCGTCCAGCTCAAATTTATTGGAGAATTCTTTTACTTTTTCAGTATCTGTATTCTTTAATGAACAATAGCCACGTCCTTCATAGAATGCCATTTGAATAGAATCGGCAAGCCTCTGTAAAAAACTTTCGTCTTCTTCATAAGAGAAACGGTCAATAACAAGATTGATTGCCATTCCTTTTTCAGGAGCAAATCCAAAGCTTTCCAGATCTTCAATACCCGCTACATTTCCATTGATTTCCAGTCTTGTGAAACCTGCCAGTTTTAAAACATTCAGCGTTTCTTTAAAATTGTCTGCATCATATTCCAAAGGAGCCGTTAATAGAAAAGAAGTATCTTTTTTAGAAGTTTTAATGAAGTCTACCACGTCAGAAACCGAATCCTTTTTCACTTCTTCTCCGGAAACCGGTGAAAAGGTTTTCCCGATTCTGGCAAATAAAAGCTTCATATAATCGTAGATCTCTGTAGAAGTTCCCACAGTAGAACGCGGATTGGAAGAAATTACTTTCTGCTGGATGGCAATGGAAGGGGCAAGTCCTTTGATATCATCAACCTTTGGCTTTTCTAATTTTCCCAAAAACTGACGGGCATAAGAACTTAAACTTTCAACATACCTTCTCTGTCCTTCAGCATAAATAGTATCAAAAGCCAAAGAGGATTTACCGCTTCCTGAAACTCCTGTAATAACAATCAGTTTGTTTTTCGGAATCAGGACGTCTATATGTTTCAGATTGTTAAGATGTGCATTCTTAACGAAAATCTGTTTTTTTATATCTATTTCTGTTGTGTTAGCCATATTTTGTTTATTCATATAAAGTATATTCTGCCTGGTAGGTATCACCAGTCAGCGTGATTGTTTTATTTCCGTAGCTAATATTTACATTGGCCACAACTTTATTTTCTGATTGAGTGTTGACTCTAACTATTCTTTTCTGGTCATCATAGGAAAATGTTTCAACATAGGCGGGCTCTTTACCATCAAATAATGTACTCTTCTCAGCCAATAAACCATTTTTATAATTGTAGTTAAAAACAAGTGAGCTGGTACTTGTAGAAGTATTCTTATCTGGATTATATGATGCTTTTATCATTTTTTTTATCCTACGATTTTCATCATAATCATATTGCCGATCTTGTGCTTTATTACCATTAAAAGTAAGCGTATATTTTGTAAGAAGATTATCCGTATAAGAATACTTTTTTTCTATAATGGATTCTTCATCTTTCAGCAAATTTGATAGGATATTACCCTTCATATCATATGCAAAAGTATGAAAGCTTGTTGATGGCTTTTCTTTGGAAGAAATATATTCACTGGATATTCTAGTCACTTTTCCTGCAGTATTATATTGATAAATACTAATTGTCTTTCCTCCAGAATATTTTTCAATTTCTTTTATCAATCTTCCATTTTCATATAGGTATTCAAATTCTTTTCCTTTACCGATTATTTTCGAAATATTATTTTTTGAGTCATAGAATATCTCATTTTTATGGGTTGGAAAATCAAGAGACGTTTCTTCAAATGAAGCAATTTTGCCTTCTGATACAAGAATTTTATACTCATCTTTTCTTGTTGGTTTATCAGATGGTATTTGTGTTATGTCACTTGCAAAAAGTATGTTTCCAAGAAGATCATACTTTCTAATTTCTATATTAAACTCATTTTCTATTCCTCTTGTTTTTTGATAGGATTCTTTAATTTTTTGCCCACCAATAATTAAATTGATAAGCTCATCCTTTTCTTCTATATCTTCTTCAGGACTAGATATTTTAGGATCCGGATAGGTGAACTGAGCATTTACAAAAATGCCTATAAAAAATATTGAAAAAAAGAATACTTTCATTGTAAAATTAAGACCCACAAAATTACGAAATTTTAGTGAAAATTTTATGCTTATCTTATTGTTAAAAATTATTATTGTAAACGTTAAATGAGAAGGATGAAATCAAATTTTTCATTCAAAAAATGATAGAAATGAATATATTTTGTGGACTTATTTTTATTTTACTGTTTATTTTACAGTGGTTTTTATAAATTTTAAAAATATGTTGTGTTTTTTTATTTAAGTATTGTTTTATGTTGTAAAATTATTTAAAATTGTACCCGTAAATATGTAATATAGAAATGAGAAAATTATTCAGAGATCTAGTTACACATTTAATGAGAAAAAGATAAAATTACTCCCTCACACAGATGCAGCATTATGTTGCATCTTTTTTTATGACAACTATCATTTGTCTGTCTTGGTGAACTCCCTTACTTTTGGACTCTGTTAAAAAAACTACGGAAACGATTATGATCAAAAAGATAGGAAGTGCTTTTTTTCTGGGATCTTTACTTTGGGTACATGCACAGGAAAAGACAACAGATATTGAAAGCATTGAATTTCAGGGGAAATTTATCTCTACACCTTATAAAAGTGCTAATCAGAACATCAGTGTTATCACCAGAGAAGACATTGTAAATTCGCCTGCTAAAAGTATAGACGAAATTCTTCAGCTGGTACCGGGCATGGATATCAGAAGGAGAGGAGCCAATGGGGTGCAAAGTGATATCGGTTTTCGTGGAAGCTCTTTTGAACAGGTTTTGCTGATGCTGAATGGAATCAGGATGAATGATTCCCAGACCGGACATAATAATATGAATATTCCGGTAGATCTGGATGACGTAGAAAGGATAGAAATTATAAAAGGGCCGGCAGCCAGACGTTTTGGTCAGAATGCATATGCCGGTGTTATCAATATTATTACCAAAGCCACTCCTGGAAAAAGAGTGAAGATAAGTGCAGATGGAGGAGACTACAGCACCTATGGTCTTGGATTCAATGCGCAGATTGGAAATGAGAAGTTTACGAACTCTCTTCAGGCCAATTCTGCTTCTTCAGAAGGCTACATGTTCAATACTGATTATGAAATCAGAAATGTATTTTATCAGGGAAAACTGAATATCAAAAACGGAGATGTAAAAGTACAGGCTGGTTTTTCAGAAAAGAAATTCGGAGCCAATGGTTTTTATGCTTCCAGTGCTGCCACAAAACAGTATGAGGAAACACAGGCTTCTATAGTAAGTGTAGCCCATCAGCAGACTTTTGGAAAGCTAAAGCTTAATTCAAATGTATATTGGAGAAGAGGACAGGATATGTACCTTTATGACAGATGGAATCCGGAATTTTACAGAAATATGCACATCGGAAATAATGTAGGAGGAGAAGTCAATTCCAGCTATCAATGGGGATTAGGAACAACCGGAATTGGTGTGGAATTAAGAAAGGAGTTTCTTGCAAGCAGTAATTTAGGGAATAGAAACCGTTTTGTTTCTCAGGTTTTCTTTGAACATCATTTTTCATTACTGGATAAAAAACTGAACATCAGTCCGGGAATTTCGTGGGCTAACTATTCTAAGGAAGGTAATTTTTTCTATCCGGGGCTTGACGTAGGATATAACTTTAATACCAATAATAAAATCTACGGAAATATCGCAAAAGTACACCGTATTCCTACTTTTACCGATCTTTATTACATCAGTAAAACGGAACAGGGAAATCCTGATTTACGACCTGAAAATGCTGTTTCATCAGAGGTAGGATATCAGTATCAGGATAGTAAAATCTTAGCGAAAGTCAGTGGATTTTTAAGAAACTCCAGCAATTCTATTGATTGGGTTAAAAAAGACCTGAATGATAAAGTATGGTATGCCCAGAATGTAGGAGATATTAAAACCAAAGGGATTGAAGCAGAGTGGAGCCATAGACCTGTAGATTGGTTAAAATACACGGTTGGATATACTTATATCGACAGCAAATATGAAGAAAAAGATGGCCTTGTTTCAAGATATATTCTGGATAATCTGAGACACCAGTTTGTTTCCAAATTAGAAGTGAAATTCCTGAAAAATTTCACCAATGAGCTTGTTTACCGTTACAATGAAAGGGTAAATCTGGGAACCTATAATCTTGTAGATGAGAAGCTAAGCTTTGCTAAAAAAGACTACTCAGTGTATGTGTTGATTAATAATATTACCAATACAAAATATACGGAAGCATTTGGAGTGGCAATGCCGCAAAGATGGTTCCACATTGGGTTTTCTTATATAATTAATATTAAGTAAATGTTAATTTGAAATGAATAAAAGTTAATATTAACAAATTGTTAAAAAATATACATTTGCAAAAATTTTTTATGAAACGTCTTATAGGCTTAGGTTTATTACTTGGAATTTCTTTTTTTAAAGCACAGGAACATATTTCCAGCTTCAATGCAGTGACTCTAACGTATAAGTTTCATCCTAAATTTTTCCTTTATGCTGAAGGGCAGATGCGTGGTAACGAAGATTATACCTACCCTGATTATTATGAAATAAAAGGCGGATTAGGGTATAATCTTACCAAGAATCACAAACCTTTCGTAGGATTGGGAAGATATGTGAACTATAAAGAGCATAGCCTAAGCAGAGAGGAGTTCAGGGTATGGCTTCAGGATGTTATCGATATTAAAAAAGGTATCGTAAAGTTCGAAAACCGTTTTCGTGCTGAAAAAAGCTGGTTCTATGAGCCTAAAACAGATCAGACTTCCCAGAGAATGCGTTACAGATACCGTTTGAATGTAAGTGTTCCTTTAAATGCGAAAACCATCAAAAAAGGAACTGTTTTTGCCAATGCCTATGATGAAGTTTTCTTTGTCTCTCCGATGAAGCCTACTTTTGCCAGAAACAGAGTTTACGGCGGTTTCGGCTATCAGATCGATGATTATTTTGGAATTGTGAGCGGATATCTGTGGCAGCGTGAATTCGAAGCAAAAGGAAATAAAAATTTACATTTCGTTTACCTTGCGTTAAACATTAATATCGACGGAACAGACCATCACACGAAAACTTACGATTTCCCGGGTGCGGATTAATATTTCTCTATCAGATAACGGTAGGCTTTCAGATATTTATTGAACCTTTTGATGTCTTTAGGAGTAAGCTCTCTGTTTACTCTTCTAAGATCCATATTATCACGAAGGTCATTCAGTTTTACCGCAACAGAAAGGAGAGATCTTTCTGTTCTTTTGATAAATTCATCGTAATCTTCTTCCGGATCAAGCTTCGTAAGACAGCTGATGGCAAAAATAATATATTCGGGAAATCCTTCCGATCTTAAATAATCCAGGCTGAACTCCAGAGGATGATCTTCTACTACATCATGCAGTACTCCAACAATTTTTTCATCCAATGTTTTACCATAGTTCATCACACGCATCACGTGAGCGATGTATGGAGCATGGTATTTATCAGTTTGTCCTTTATGAGCCTTATCGGCAATTTTGATTGCTTTATTCAGTAATTCTTCTTTTGTCATTTCTAATGAAAAATAGACTACAAAAATAAAAAATGCCTTAAAAAATAAAGCATTTTTATCAAGAATATTTCAGATGATTTTTAGACATTGGTTTCATCCTCTATATGAGCATGTGGCGCATTGTTTTTTACAGATTCGATTCCGTTTTCCATGCCGTTGTCAGATTCATACATTTGGCTGGTTCCTATGATCTGTCCGTTTCCGGCTTTAAGGTTGAAATAACATCTGCCATCATTGGCTGTATTTCTTTCAAATTTGGCATCTTCCTGTGAGTTGGTTTTTACAGTTCCGATTCCGTTTTCGCAGGATGGCTTGGTGCTGTATCCCTGACTGGTTAAAATTACCTGTCCGTTTCCCGCCTTGAGGTTAAACTGAAAGTCTCCGTTTATTCTTTTAGAGATAATAAATTTTCCCATGGTAATAGTTTTTTAGTTTGTGTTGTGTTTATTTGGATGGCGTTATCTTTTTCCGATCCACCTGAAGTTTATCGGGTGTAATCGCGTTTAAAATTTTATATTGTGAATAATCTTTTGAAGGCTCTTTTAAAGCCATGTAAAGAATTGTATCATTGGGTTTAATGGTCAATATCTTGTAAAGTTCTTTTTGAGAATGATCTGATTTAAGGGCAAAAGATCCTGGAAACTTCCCTTTAGAAACAATTTTTGTGGTATCAATCTTAGAAACAGGAACTATATTGTCTTTTTTTTGGGCTGAAAAAGCTGCTGAAATAAGAAGAAGGGGAAATAATAGAATTCTCATGTGTTTATTAATTTATAATAAAAATAATAATTTTTTTTGAATAACTTTATATAATACCTTGAAATTCAACGGTGGAGATTGGGAATACGGGTAAAAAAAAAGCGCCTCAAAAAATGAGACGCTGAATCAAATTTATGTTATTAAAGACTAATAAGCTCCTTTCTCGATATAGTGAGCTGCTACTTTTTCAGTAAGAGCTACCACATTCGGATGATTGGTATACTTTGTGAATCTTCTTAATCCTGAAAGCATCATTCTCTGCTCATCTCCTTCAGCAAAAGAAACGATTCCTTCTTTAGCAGAAGTAATGATTTTCTCAACAGCTTTGTAAAGGTTCAGTTGAGCCATAGCTGCTTCCACAGATTCAGGAGAGAAATGTTTCTCTGCTCTTAATATTGCAGATTCTGCCATATAGATCTGGTTAAGGATTTCAGAAGCATTCAATAATAAATGTTGTTGTTTCTCAATATCCATCATGAATTTCTGTAGTGCTGCTCCGGAAACCATTAAGAACACTTTCTTAAGATTAGCAATAATAGCTTTTTCTTCACTCATGAATTCTGAATAGTCAGGAACTTCAAATGAAGGGATACCCATCAATTCTTTGCTGATTGCCATTGCAGGAGATAAAAGATCTAATTCACCTTTCATTGCTCTCTTAATAAGCATTCCTACCGCTAATAATCTGTTGATTTCGTTGGTACCTTCATAGATTCTACCAATTCTGGCATCTCTCCATGCAGATTCCATTGGGGTATCTTCTGAGAATCCCATTCCTCCATAAATCTGGATTCCTTCATCCGCTGTATTTTGAGTAAGGTCAGAAACGAAAACTTTAAGGATAGAAGCTTCTACTGCAAATTCTTCAACTCCTTTTAATTCCGCTTGTTGATGATCCATTCCGCCAGCAACTAATTCTGCAATTTTATCTTCAACATTTTTTGCTAAACGGTAAGAACCAGCTTCACTCACAAAAACTCCGGTTGACATTTCTGCAATTTTCTTTCTGATAGCTCCGAAAGTAGAAATAGAAACACCAAATTGCTTTCTTTCATTGGAATATTGAATAGCATGGTTTAAAATTCTTCTTTGTCCGTCAAGGTTTGCAGCAGCTAATTTAATTCTACCAACATTTAATGCATTCAAAGCGATTTTAAAACCGTTGTTTCTTTCACCCAACATATTTTCAACAGGAACTTTCATATCATTGAAGAAAACCTGACGGGTAGAAGAGGAACGAATACCTAATTTATGTTCTTCTTCACCAAATGTTAAACTTTCCGGATTTTCTAATTCTGAACGGTTGATTACAAAACCTGTAATATTTTTATCATCATCAATTTTTGCAAATAATGTGAAAGTATCTGCAAAACCTGCATTGGAAATCCACATTTTTTGTCCATTGATAATGTAATGTTTTCCATCTTCAGACAATTTTGCTCTTGTTTTCCCTGAATTGGCATCAGATCCTGCATCCGGCTCAGTCAAACAATAGGCTCCGAATTTTGTTCCTGTAGCTAAATCCGGAAGGTATTTCTTTTTCAATTCTTCACTTCCGTAAAGCAAAGTAGGAAGAGTTCCAATTCCCGTGTGTGCTCCATAAGCTGTTGCTAATGATCCATTTCCACCTGAAACATAATCGCAAGCCAACATTGTGCTCACAAATCCCATTCCCAAACCTCCATATTCTTCAGGAACAGTGATTCCTAACAGTCCCATTTCTCCTAATTTACGCATTGTTTCTTCAGTCAATGCATAATCTTTTTTCTCAAAACGATCGTGTTGTGGAATAACTTCTCTGTCAATAAATTCTTTCGCAGAATCACGAAGCATTTTTTGTTCTTCAGACAGTTCTTCCAAAGAGAAAATTTCATTAGCTGGAATTTGTTTAATTAGGAATTCCCCACCTTTAAGTATATTGCTCATTTGTTATTATTTTAAATTTTAGATTATAAATTTTAAATTAGATTTTGTTGTTATAAATTTTCAGATGATGTTTTAATGATTTTAGTTAAAATATTAATGATCATTTCAATATCTTTTAAATATGAATTGATCTCAATTTGAACGAGATTTGAAGAATCATAAAGTTTCAGCCAGTATCTTGTTTCTCTCGCTTCTTTATTTGCAATAGAGAGTTTTGATATAAAATCTTTTTTAGATTGAGCCGCTATAGCTTCTTCTACATTTGCTCCAATGGAAGTCCCAGAACGAAGAATTTGTTTTGATAAAATAAACTCGTTTTGAGATTTGCACTCAGTATAAAATTTAATTATTCTTAAGGCAAAATCAAAAGTTTTTATTTGGATCAAATTGTCTTCTTTGAAACCCATTGCATCTAAAATTTATAATTTAAAATCTATAATTAAAGAAGTTCAAAGATTGAAGCCGCGCCTTGCCCCGTTCCAACACACATGGAAACCATTCCGTATTTGTTTCCGCGCTTTCTCATTTCATCAAGAAGTTGAACCGTTAATTTCGTTCCTGTACATCCAAGTGGGTGACCCAAAGCGATGGCTCCTCCGTTTACGTTTAAGATATCAGGATTTAAGCCTAATTCTTTCTTGATGGCAACAGATTGAGAGGCGAATGCTTCGTTTAATTCAATTAATTCAATATCTTTTAATTCTAAACCTGCCTGTTTCAATGCTTTTGGAATAGCGTAGATAGGTCCCATTCCCATGATTCTTGGCTCTAATCCGGCTGCAGCATAAGCAACTAATCTTGCTTCAGGCTCCAATCCTAATTCTTTTACCATTTCCTCACTCATTACCATTACAAAAGCAGCTCCGTCACTCATTTGAGAAGAGTTTCCGGCAGTTACGCTTCCTCCGTTGGCAAATACGGGTCTTAATTTTGCTAAACCAGCTAAAGAAGTGTCGGCTCTAGGCCCTTCATCTATTGAAAAATCAAACTTTTTAGTCTGTATTTTCTGATTTTCATCCAGAAAGTTATATTCTACAGGAATCGGAACAATCTGGTTGGCAAATTTTCCTTCCTGATTAGCTTTTAAAGCCTTCATGTGAGATTCAAAAGCAAACTGATCCTGCTCTTCTCTTGTAATGTTATACTGTTTTGCAACTTCTTCCGCTGTGTAACCCATTCCCCAATAGTAATCAGGGTTGGTTTTTGCGATATCTGTTTCAGGAACCGGTTTGTAACCTCCCATTGGGATGTATGACATGGATTCTGTACCACCCGCGATGATACAATCTGCCATACCAGCCTGAATTTTTGCAGAAGCAATCGCAATGGCCTCACTTCCTGAAGCACAGTATCTGTTTACGGTTACTCCCGGAACTTTATCCGTATTTAATCCCATCAAAGAGATCAGACGTGCAACATTCAGCCCTTGTTCAGCTTCCGGCATTGCATTTCCTACGATAAGGTCATCAATTCTGTTTTTATCTAATTGTGGTAGCTCAGCCATTAATTTTTCAATTACGGTAGCCGCCATGACATCAGGTCTTGTAAATCTTAAACTTCCTTTTGGAGCTTTTCCAACGGCAGTTCTGAAACCTTTTACTATGTATGCTGTTTTCATTTTTTGTAATTTTTTGTAAAATGTATAATGTAAAATGTCAGTTGTACCTTATTCAGTAGTACTGCATAATACCTTGTACGATTCTATTTTGAATAATTTTGTTTTAATTTAATTATCATATTTTGAATATGTCTGATTTCTGTCATTAGTAAATCAAAATCATTTTTCTGTATAAATTCCAAATCATTAGCAATTATGATTTGAGTTTCAAATTCAAATGAAGAACCTAATGCAATGTTCAAGAATTGACAAAATTGAGGATTGGTGTCTCTTCCTGCTCCTTCAGCAATATTAGATGGGATAGAATATAAACTCCTCCTTGATTGTGAGGTCAACCCAAATAACTCATCTTTAGGAAAATCTTTGGATATTACATAATAATGCTTACAAAGCAGAATTGATTTCTTCCAGACTTCTAAATCCCTAAAGTTATGCATGCCAATACTTTTTACATTTTACACCCGACATTGTACAAATTAATTTCTTAATGGTTTTCCGTTCTGTAGCATGTATTGGATTCTCTCAAGAGTTTTTCTCTCCCCACAAAGCTGAAGGAAGGTTTCTCTTTCAAGGTTCAACAGATACTGTTCTGTTACCACTGTGGGTTCAGATAGATTTCCACCTACCATTACATTTGCTAGTTTATCAGCAATTTTCTTATCGTGTGCAGAAATGAAATTTCCGGTTAACATCTGGTCTGTTCCTACGTAGAACATTCCTAATGCATCTTTACCAAGAACTTTTACTTTCTGTTCGATAGGTTGGGTATATCCTTGTTCTGCTAATAATTTTGCTACTTTTTTAGCTTCCGCTATCTGTCTGTTTTTGCTTACGGAAACAATGTCTTTCCCTTTTTCAAGGATTCCCATATCGTAGGCTTCATAAGCTGAAGTTGCTACTTTACCCATTGCGATATTCATGAAAGCATCACGAAGTCTGTTATTTTTAACATCATCGTTGTGGAATTCTCTGGAAGTTCTTAAAGTCAATTCTTTAGTACCACCACCGCCAGGAATTACTCCAACTCCTGTTTCAACAAGTCCGATATAGGTTTCTGCAGCAGCAACCACTCGGTCGGCATGCATTGTCATTTCACATCCTCCACCAAGAGTCATTCCGTGAGGAGCAACGACTACAGGGATAGAAGAGTAGCGTACTCTCATCATTGATTTCTGGAAGTAAGCGATGGCCATATTCAAATCATCCCAATCCTGCTCGATAGCCATCATAAGGATCATAGCAAGGTTGGCACCTACGGAGAAGTTAGCTCCCTGGTTTCCTACAACCAATCCGTCGTATTCTTTTTCTGCTAAATCAATTGCTCTGTTTAATCCGTCAAGAACTTCGCCTCCAAGAGAGTTCATTTTTGAACGGATCTCGAAGTTGATGATACCATCTCCTAAATCTTCAATAGCAGCCCCTGAATTACTCCAAAGGGTTTTGTTTTTTCTGATGTTATCTAAGATGATGAATGCATCCTGGCCTGGGATTTTGTTGTATTCTCCTGAATTTTTATCCACATAAATACTTTGTCCTTCGTCATTAACTTTATAGAAAGTCTCTACATTTTTCACCCAGTCTGAAACTTCATATCCAGCATCTTTTGCCAGTTCTATACCTTTTTGAACGCCTACAGCATCCCAGATCTCAAATGGTCCGTTTTCCCATCCGAAACCAGCTCTCATGGCATCGTCAATTTTATAAACTTCATCAGAAATTTCAGGAACTTTATGAGACACATAAGCGAATAATGCCCCTAAAGATTTTCTGTATAATTCGCCGGCTTTATCTTTACCGCCGATCAGAACTTTGAATCTGTCAATTGGTTTATCGATAGCTTTTGTTAATTCCAGAGTAGGGAATGATGATTTTCCTTGAAGTTCATATTCCAAAGTATCAAGGTTTAATCCGTGAATTTCAGATTTTCCTTCTGCATTTTTCACTTTTTTATAGAAACCTTGTTCTGTTTTTGAGCCCAGCCATTTATTATCCATCATTTTCTGGATATAAGGAGGAAGGGCAAATACATCATTGAAGTCGTTCGCTTCTGCACCGCTTTGACGAACGCCGTTGGCTACCATTACCAGAGTATCAAGACCTACAACATCAGCTGTTCTGAATGTTGCTGATTTTGGACGGCCGATTACAGGACCTGTTAATTTATCAACATCAGAAACGGTAAGTCCTAGTTTCTGTACATTATGAAGAAGATCCATCATAGAGAATACACCGATTCTATTGGCGATGAAAGCAGGAGTATCTTTAGCTAAAACTGTTGTTTTACCTAAGAATTTTGCTCCGTAATTCATATAGAAATCGATAATTTCAGGAGCAGTATCATTGGTTGGAATAATCTCCAAAAGAGGAAGATATCTTACCGGATTAAAGAAGTGCGTTCCTGCAAAGTATTTTTTGAAATCCTCGCTTCTTCCTTCTGTAAGGAAATGAATAGGAATACCGGATGTATTAGAAGAAATTAATGTTCCCGGTTTTCTGAACTGTTCAATTTTTTCATATACAGACTTTTTGATATCAAGTCTTTCTACTACTACTTCAATGATCCAGTCAGTGTTTTTTATTTTCTGCAAATCATCATCGAAGTTTCCGATGGTAATTCTGTCTGCAAACTTTGGTGAATAAAGAAGTGCAGGACTTGCTTTTTTAAGTTTTTCAAAGTTTTCGGAAGCAATTCTGTTTCTTACTACCTTGTCATCTTTGGTCAAACCTTTTTTTTGTTCAGCTTCAGTAAGTTCGAAAGGAACAATATCCAAGAGTGATACTTCAACGCCGATATTGGCGAAGTGAGCAGCGATACCGCTTCCCATAATCCCTGAACCAAGAACCGTTACATGTTTGATTCTTCTTTTCATATGTAAATTTTTATTTGTATAAGATTATATGAACCCGAAGGTTTCATCATAATTTATTTTCTGTTATTTAATAATTCGTTTGCTATTTTCATGATTTCAGTCATCACGTCTTTAAAAGCATCCAGCTTTTCGGGGGCAATTTTTTCCATTACCTTTTTGTTGAAATTCACAACAACTTCCTTAGACATGTTTCTTGAGTTGAGTCCTTTATCCGTAAGTTTGATGATAACCTCTCTTTTATCAGTGGTTGTTTTTTCCTTATAGATATATCCGTTATCTTCCAGAAGTTTGATAATTCTGGTTAAAGAAGTAGGCTCAATAGCCATTTTTGGACCCAAATTGGTACTTCGGGTTCCTTCTTTGGGATCAATTTTAAGAAGAGTAAGGGCTTGCACCGCTGTGGAATCATGTTCCTGGGCTAATTCTGTGTACATTTTAGAAACAGCCAACCAGGTCTGCTTTAAAATTAAATCTACGTTTTCTATTTTTTCCTTATTATTATCCATCATTTTTGCGCCAATGGTTTTACCCAAATTTAATAAATATTATGCATGCATAATATTTATTAACGTTAAATTTTGTTAATAACCTGGAAATAAACGGATTAAATTGTATGATTAGCATAATACTATGCATGCATAGTATATGGAATAATCAAAGAAAACGTAGTATTAATGAATGTTTTGGATTAAATTGATGATTTCTTCAAAAGATTCACATTGATAGGTAGCGGAATCTTTAGTAATAACCCAAAAAGTGTTCTGAAACTTGAAATTAATGTCAGAGAGGTCTTTTTGGAAGTTTTTTTGAAGCAGAGAATACAGCATTTCCTTGTGAAATTGCGGTGCTGAGATAAAAGGTGGAATAAAGGTCTCGTTGAATTGAAATAACGAGGCGTTGGTAAGTTCATCATGCTGAAGCAAAATATCCTCCACAATCCCTGAATACAAATGGTTTTCCTTTACATACCATATTTTATCGGCAAACTCTTTGGCCAGCCGCCAGTCATGGGAAGAAAACAGAATAAGTTTGTTCTGTTCTTTAGCAAGTTTTCTTAAGGTTTTTAGAATAATGATTTTATTTTTTTCATCCAGATGGGTAGTCGGTTCATCCAGAATGATGATAGGAGAATTCTGGGTAATCGCCCGCCCGATAAATGCTTTTTGAAGATTTCCGTCTGACAGGTTTTTCAGGAGGGTGTATCTGTATTGATTTAAATCCAGTTCCTCAATAATATGAGCAACTTCTTCACGGTCTTCTTTTTTTAATTCAAAATAAAAAGGGTAGTAGATATATTTTCCCAGAGAAATTAGATCCTCAACCGTATAATGCTGTGGAATAACCGATTTTGAAAAGACAATGGCAATATTTTCCGCCACTTCTTTTACAGAAAGATGCTTTATATTTTTTCCGCCAATAGAAATCTCCCCATTGAGTAATGGGAGCTGATGGAGAATAGATTTGATTAATGTTGTTTTTCCCACCCCATTATTACCAATCAGCAGACCTACATCACCGAGCTTTAAATCTGCATTGGCATTGGAGATTAATGGAGTATTGTAGCCGATATTTGCCTGATTGATCTGTAGGTGCATGTTTTTGTTGGTTATACGCGAAGGTGCAAATTGTTTTACAAAAATAATGTTTTAAGGCGCAAGGAATTTGACTTTGTCAAATTTTTATCCCGTTTATTTTATAAGTTGTTTACAATTCTTGTGACACCGTTTTTGAAAACATCAGATTGAAAATTGAGAAGTATTCCTAATTTGCAGTTTGACATTTTTAAATAGGTTAATAGCTGAGCTTTATGAGCAGGGCTAATGTAATCAACGGTTTTTATTTCTAAAATCACTTTGTTTTCAATCATCAGGTCAAGTTTAAAAGCATTGTCTATTTTCAAATCTTCATAAATGATGGGAAGAAGCTTTTGCTTTTCTACTAAAAATCCTGATCTTGTTAATTCATAGTACATGCATTCTTCATAGACATGTTCAGACAATCCTGCTCCAAGTTTTCTATGAATTTTTAATCCCTTTTCAAAAACAATTTTTGATATTTCATTTTCTGTCATTTGTGGTGTTTTGTTGAACTTAAATATATGAATTGTTGGATAAATAATTTGTAATTAATATAAGATGTTGGATAAACGCAAAGGCGCAGAGATTTATCAGCCATGCGTATATTTTAAGGCGCAGGAAAATCAAAGATTTTCGGCAAGGGGTTGTGGTAATTTTTGTTTGAAATATTTAAAATATGCGTTGTTTAATTTTATCGGAGATAAAATCTTTGCGTCTTAAAAATATGTAGATTTTAAAAGTTTCTTGCGCCTTTGCGTTTTCCAACAAAAAGATCTAAACCTTATTCTGCTTTAAAAGCATCATCAGAATCACAGGAATTCCAAATACGGAGCTTATTACATTCAGAGGGATCTGTGTTTTTTCTGCAATAACTGAGAAAAACAGCATAATCAGTATTCCCAGAAACATATTAAGAATCCATTGCTGCCATAATTTTGAAGGATTATAAACGAGTCTGCAAAAGTGAGGGACAATGATTCCAATAAACAGAATAGGCCCTAGAAATGCCGTAACAGAGGCTGAAAGTAGGGAAGAGGCTACTATTATTAAGAGTTTCAGTTGCTTCAGGTTTACTCCTAAACTTTGTGCATAGGAATTGCCGAGAGAATTTCCAATAAGTGGTTTTATAGCCCTGAAACAAATAAACATTCCCATTAAAACCAATATAAGCAGTACATAAATCTGATTTCTCGTTACCATATTATTCGCTCCGAAAGACCATAAAATATAGTTTTTCAGGCTTTGATTTTCTGCGTAAAACTGAAGTAGTGATACAATAGCTCCGGCAAAGGCAGAAACCAGAAATCCGAAAATAATAAGATACGATTTGTCCTGAAATCTATTAGACATTGAAAGCAGTATCAACATTAACAGTAAGCTTCCTCCAATAGCAGATAAGCTAAGAAAACTATTTTGTAAAAATTCAGGAAGGAAAATGTTATGGGAAAAGAAAATGTAAAAGGCAACCGATAAGCTGGCAACCGAAGTGATTCCTAATATATCAGGTCCTGCCAGCGGATTTTGAAAATATTCCTGCATCAGAAAACCAGAGGTAGGAATTGAAATTCCGGCCAGCATCATAACCAGAACACGGTTGATACGGATTTCTGCAATTTGATTATGGGCAGAGTCCTGAAAGAAATCCTGGAAGCTTAAATGTAAAAATCCTGTGTTCAGATTAATGACAGCGCTTGCAATAATGACAATCACGAATAATAAACACAGGATTTTAAATCTTTTTGACATGATTCAGAAAGAGTTCAGTCTATTTTATTTTAGGAAAGAATCGATTTTTGAATTCAATACATCTTCTGTCATCATTCCCAGATATTCATCGGTTTTATCTCCTTTTCTCATGAAAGTAAAAGGAATAGAACCTCCATCCCATTGCTTGAAGTTGTTATGGAAAAAGTTTTGATCCAATTTTTGTCCATCCAGTAAGATAATGCTGCCTCCCAATTTGTTTTCAGTAGCAAAGTTTTTAACAGCACCTTCCCAATCTGCCTTTTCATCAAGATTTACGAAAGTGAACTTTACAGGTTTTCCTTTTAATTCTTCCATTTTACTTTTAAAACTTGGAATCTCTCTCATACATGGACCGCACCAGGTGGCAAAAAAATTGGTTACATATAGAGTATCATTGTTTTTTGCTAAATGCCGGCTTACATTTTCAGGAGAAAATTCTTTGGGAATGGCTGCACTTCCTTCATTTCCTGTATTTTGAGATACGGAAACAGAGTCTGCAGTTACAGTGTTTTCAGTTTTCTGACCTTCTTTTTTACAGCTGTACAATGCAGTAAGAAGTAACGTGGATAAAATTATCTTCTTCATAAATTATTTTTTATCTATTTTTGAATTGAAGTTATGGAACAACAAATCTATAAAGGGAAACTGATACAGTTTCATCCGTTAAAAATAGCGAAAAAGGAAGAGCTGACCAAAAATACTTTTTCTCTGGAGTTTGATATTCCTGAGAATTTAAAGGAAAATTTCAGGTTTGAAGCAGGGCAGTTCGTCAGCATACGATTTCAATCACATGGGGAAGAGGTTATTAATGATTATTCAATGACTTCAGCTCCTTATGAAGGTAAAATCTGTCTGGGGATCAAAATAAATTCTGCTGAAGGCGCGACTTCTCAGTTATTTCAAAACTATAATACAGGTGATGAACTGTGGGTGAGTGAACCTGCAGGAAGGTTTACCATTGTATCTAAACCCAGTGAATTCAGGACTATTGTAGCTTTTGCTGCTGGGATAGGAATTACTCCTATTTTGAGCCACTTTAAAAATATTCTTCACAATGAACCCCGAACAAGATTGTTTTTATTTTTTGGAAATAAAAGTTCAGAAGATCTCGTTTATCGTGAGCAGTTGGATAATCTTGCCAGAACATGTGATGACAGACTTCAGATATTTTATTTTTTCTCACAGGAAAAAACTGCAGATCAGTTTTTCTACGGCAGGCTGGACGAAAAAAAATTACATCTTATCATCAATCAGATCCTTCATTTGGATGATACAGATGAAGAATCTACCATTTGGGATGCTGTAGATGAAGTATTGATCTGTGGAAAAGGAGAAATGATCAAGACATTGGCCAACGCATGCTACCACCACGGAATTCCGAAAAAGAATATTCATTTTGAACTTTTTGAAGAATTTAATGATGATATTTATCCTGTAGAAAAAGAATTTCCTCTGATTGAAAATATAGAAGTGGAATTTACCATGCTGGGAAAAAAATATACGACACATCTTGCTGATAATAAGGATAAAATCCTTCAGCAGCTTCTTATTCAGAAATTTCCGGTTCCTTATTCATGTAAGTCAGGAATCTGTGGAAGTTGTGAATGTTCTTTAGAGGAAGGAGAAGTGGAACTGTTGGAAAATGAGTATCTTACCGAAAAAGAAGAAGAGCAGGGGCATATATTGGCTTGCATGTCTATAGTGAAAAGTAAAAAAATAAAGCTTAACTTTGATCTTAGTTGAGAGTCATTAGGAACATATTTAACCTGGGTTTTATATCATTGGAATTAGGAATTCTGATGATATGTTTCTGTAATGTGTGGGTTTTCGGGCTTACCAACGGGAGAACCTATACTAAAATCTCAAAAATTCCCCCAAGAGAAATAGCACTCGTTCTGGGCACATCTCCAAAAATGAGATCCGGAAAATCGAATCCTTATTTTACGAAAAGAATGGATGCCGCTGCGCTTCTTTATCATCACGGGAAAATCAAAAAGATTATCGTGAGTGGAGAGAAGAGTAAGGGGTATAATGAGCCGGGTGCCATGAAGAATTATCTGGTTAATCAGGAAGGCGTTCCGGAAGATATTATTGTAGAAGATCCGAAAGGCTTTAATACCTATAAAAGTATTCTCCGTTGTAAGGATGTTTATAAAAAGAAAAATGTCATTATCGTCTCCCAGGGATACCACAATCTAAGGGCATTGTTTTTTGCCAGAAATAATGATATGAATGCGTTGGGATTTGATGCGCAGGATGTCACAAAACCTGAGAGCTTCTACAGAAACCAGACGAGGGAAATCCTCGCCCGTGTGATTGCTGTAGTGTATTTTATTTTGGGTGTTTCTCCGGATTAGAAAGGATATCCGAACGCTATATTAACTGTTGGTTTGAAAGGCTGGATGTTTTTGAACCTCCATCGGTCACCTTCAGGTTTATTCGGGTCATAGATCTTGTATGCAAGGTCAATTCTTGCTGTTACATAGGCAATATTTAACCTTAGTCCGAAACCACTTCCGATACCCACCTGTTTCCAGAACTTACCGAATTTAAATTCATCTCCATACCCATCATTATAATTACGAAGACTCCATGTATTTCCGATATCAGTAAATAATGCTCCTTCATACGTTTTATTGAATGGAATTCTGTATTCAATATTGGTTGTAAGCTTTAAGTTATCGGTCATATAGGTACGTACTCTCTCATCCACCTGAGAATCAGCAGGACCTAACCCTCCAAAGGCTACCCATGCCCTGATATCATTGGAACCTCCATTGAAATAAGACTTGATGATTGGCATATCCTGAGAGTTTCCGTACGGTATTCCGACCCCGATAAACTGACGTAATACCAATGTCTGGTTTCCGTTAAACTTGAAATATTTTCTTGTATCAATATCAAATTTTACAAACTGTGCATAGGGCAGTCCGAAAATAGTTCCTTGCGGACCTGTAACAATACCTCCGCCGTTATCTTTTTTATTGAATATACTTAAGATGTTACCCGCAAGCTCCACTTTTCCGTTAAAATAAAAGGCATTTGGATATTCTTTCTTTCCAATTTCACTATAAACAAAATTGTAGATCATGGAAGAAATAAGAACATCCTGCGTCTGTCTGTCTTTGTTCACCAATGTTCCGGTAAATGCGGTTAAAAGATCTCTTCCCTGTTGATTGAGACTTCCACGGTAAGCGTCATTCTCAATGATTTTTTTAGAAACCTCATCTACACTCAGCTTTCCATCTCTATAATCTTGTCCGGTTTGCGCGGTTTCTGGGTTAAACATAAAATAATTCCCGAAAACCTCATCTTTTACTCTTCCGTCATTCACAAAGTAGTCATAGTAAGCATCTTTGTT
The DNA here is from genome assembly GCF_036543225.1 of Chryseobacterium sp. CFS2. Taxonomy (NCBI): domain Bacteria; kingdom Pseudomonadati; phylum Bacteroidota; class Flavobacteriia; order Flavobacteriales; family Weeksellaceae; genus Chryseobacterium; species Chryseobacterium sp. CFS2. The sequence goes on along the minus strand of NZ_JAZHQU010000003.1, from coordinate 476,346 downwards.
TTTTGTCAGGCTGACCTGAGTATTGAATAAAGTAAGCTTATGATATACCTGATCATTAACACTTGCCTGGTAGTTTAATCCCGTGTTAAAAATCAATCTTCCCAAACCGATATTGTTCTGTATGGATGCCCCAAGCAAAATAGATGATGTAGGCGTATATCGTTTTGGAATAAACTTATAATAATTAAAAGGAAGCAGCAGTCTGGGGAAGTTCAGGGATGCCTGAGCTGATATTTCGTATGCCGCAACTCTTTTACTGATATCTTTTGTACTTCTGATAGAACCAAATGTCCCTGAAAGGCTGGTAGAAAGGTTTTCTGCTCCTCTGAAGACATTTCGGGTGGTAAGGTCAACAGAAGGAGAAATCCCCAGATTTAAAACCTGAGAATAATTGATATCTGTCCCCACTTTAAGCTCATACTTCGGAAGGGGTTTCAGTACATATAGCACATCAACAATACTGTCGTTAGGAGAAGTCATTCCACCTTGTCTCAGAGAATCTCTTGCTTTAACGATGCTAAAGTTATTCATCGCTAAAATGTTTCTCTTGGTTACATCCAGTTTCGTTTGGTCAAAAACTTTTTTACTGTCCGGAATAATAGCCCTCCATATTGATGACAGTTTGTATTTATCATTCATCGTATGGAATCTTATTCTCCTTAAGCTGTCTTTCTTTGTATTTTTAGGATAATCGCCCGGTTCATCCACAATAGCAACGTCAATATTTCCAAAAGTGGCTATCTTATAAGGAGTATCCAGAGAGTCTTTATGAATTTCCAGGGTTAAAGGAACCTGTTTTCTGCTTTTAAGAGAATCGGCCACAAAATAAACCTCATCATTGGAGGCATTGAATCTATAGAAACCAAATTCTCTCATCAGGTCGGTAATTCTGGTTACTTCTCTTTCCAGAACAGTCTGATCAAGAATCTGTCCTGATCTCACAAGGCTTCTGTTCAGGTTATAGTTGTAATATCCTTTGATCCCCTGATCCGGAATATTATAGAAATAATCCTTGATGCGTGTAGGCTCGTTATGTTTGATAGAATAATTAACAGATGCCTTTTTGGACGCGGAATCCAATGTGTGTTTAAAGTTTACATCAGCATCCCAAAATCCTCTGTAGGTAAGCCTTTTCTTAATAGACTCCGCACTTTTTTCACTTCTTGTCTGATCAAGAATTACCGGTGGTGTTCCCCAATTGTGCAGTAAACGATCGAAAAGAAGACTTTTTCCGACACTGCTTTTCATATTATATTTAAGGAATAAAGAGTCTCTCAGTTTCTGATTTCTCATCTCACCGGGATAGGTCATATATTCATTAAGTATTGTATCGTATTTCGTATCCGCCATATTGTAGAGCAGTAAACTCAATGGCATGAAAAGAAATTGCTTCTTGTTAGGCTTTTGCTGAATGTAATCTTTCAGTTCTTCATCGAAAAATTCTCTCTTATCCTGGAACTCTAAACTGTTCTTGGTAAGCAGATATTCGCCTTCCGGAACTTTTTTTGTTGTACTACAAGCATAAAGGAGACCAACAAATGTTGCAAATGAGATAATTTTATAATATTTTTGAGGAGAATTCTTATAATGCTTACAGCTCATACAATAAAAGTTTTACAATCTTTAGATAAAAAGAAGTTCAGACAAAAATACAATTTGTTTTTGGTTGAAGGTAATAAAATCATTTGTGAACTTTTTAATTCTAACATTAAAGTTAAAGAAATATTGTCAACCGATCCACAAAAATTGGACCGTACTGATACTCTTGTGACCCATATCTCTGAAAATGAATTAAAAAAAATTAGTTTTCTTAAAACACCAAAAGATTCTGTAGCGGTATGCTATCTTGCAGAAGAAGAAAAATGGGAAGATAAGAAGATACAGCTGGTTTTGGATGGGATACAGGATCCCGGAAATTTAGGAACGATAATACGTCTGGCAGACTGGTTCGGAATTGAACAGATTATCTGTAGTGAAGATACGGTAGATGTATACAATCCGAAAGTAATTCAGGCAACAATGGGTTCTTTTACCAGAGTGAATGTCGTTTATACTGATCTTGTGGAATATCTTTCTTCAACAGAAAATGTAAACATAGGAACAGATATGGAAGGGGAGAACATCTATACTTTTGAGAAACCGGAAAAGATGAATCTTATTTTGGGGAATGAAGGAAACGGAATGAGACCGGAAACGGAAAAGCTGTTACAAAAAAGTATAAGCATTCCGAGGTTTGGAAAATCCCAGTCTACGGAAAGCCTGAATGTATCTATGGCGGCCGGGATTATTTTAGGGCAGTTATTTTCAAAATAAGAAGTTAGAAACTAGAGGTTAGAATTGAGTATAAACTACTGATGAGTATACGCTAACTTCTAGTTTCTAGCCTCTAACATTTATATAAGTTGTTCCATACTTGAAACACTTTTGTTTTTCTGATAGACCTCCATTTTTTTTCTGACATATTTCAGCGCAATAGGAGCAAGGTAGATCAATGCTGCGCCAATCAGTTTTTTCTTCCAGTTGGAGCTTTTCATATTCTTTTTGGCATAGTTTCCTACGATCGCAGTAACACCAAGCTTAACAAGGCTGTCTGTAATATTTCCCCCCTTGAAAGCAGAGCTGGCAATTCCTACAGCCGTATTTTTATTAATCAGTAAATCTTTTACCTCTGAGGTAAGTTGTTTCGCAATGACATCCTTTCTCAGAACTACTTTTTCATCACCGTCTTCATCTACTTTTTCCTGAAGATACTGGTCACTTAAGCCATTGGTAAATGCACTTAGGCTTTCCTTCGTGTTTTTGAAGGTAAGAAGATTCTCCAGATCACTTATTTCACCTTGAAGCAGTTTTTTCTTTCTTCTTAATTCTTCTATGCTCTCGTATTTTCTGCCCATAGTTTAATGATTTAAAAATTTAATAACCTGATCTGCAACAGTGTTGACAATTTTACCTTTGAAGGCAATAACGAATGCCATTACCAACGCATAAAATCCAGCAACAATTAAGAATCCATATGAGTAATTATCCAGTGCTTTTCCAATAAGGAAAGCAATTCCAAAATTGAAAAGGATAATAAAAAAAGCAAAAGCAACAAGTAATACTACAAAGTAAGTAATGAGCCCAGCAGAAAGAGACGACTTTTCAGTCGCTTCAATTTTCAGAAGATCTATTCTCTTGGAGGCGTATTCTTTAATAGTTTCTATCATTGTTTTTTTTTAAAGTTACAAAAAAAGGAACTTTCGCACAAAAGTTCCTTTCCGTAATTTACTTAAAAAGATAAATTACTTATTTTATTTTTTCAGATCATTCAGTTCCGCTTCTACATCTTTTGCCAAATCTGCAGTTTTGGAAACAATCTGATCTTTGTATTTATCATATCCGTCTTTCACAGTATGTGCTACGCTGTTTGCAGTTTCTTTGAAAGTAGAAGAAATATTGCTGTACTGGTCTTTCATTTTTTCAGAAACCTCTCCGTATTTATCTTTAGCCTGATCTTTAAGATCATTTGCTTTATTTTTAATTTTTTTTCTGGTTTCTTTACCTTCTTCCGGTGCGTATAACATTCCTAAGATTACACCTGCCGCAGCACCTGCAAGAAGTCCTGCCAATATACCTGCTGTATTATTTCCTTTTCTAGACATTTTAAGTTTTTTAATAATTAATAATAGATTAGTTTTTACAGTAATAAAACTTGCAATTTGTATACCAAAGGAGGCCTGATGCCTATTAAAAATTGTTAAATCTTTTCGATGTGAGATAAAATAAGTTCTATGGTTTCTTCTTTGGTTAATTCAGAATTGTCAATCACGATAGCATCGTCAGCCTGCTTTAATGGGGCTATTTCACGCTCACTGTCGATCTTGTCGCGTTCTATAAGGTTTTGCTTTACCTGTTCTTTATCGGCTTCTATTCCCAGGCCTTTCAGTTCTAAAAACCTTCTGTTGGTTCTTTCATCAATACTGGCAGTCAGGAAGAATTTATAGTCCGCATTTGGCAGAACTACTGTCCCAATGTCACGTCCGTCCATAATTACGCCGCCTTTCTCTGCCAAAGTGCGCTGTGACTGCAGCAAAAAGTCTCTTACTTCTTTCTGTTTGGCAACAAGGCTTACGTTGTCAGATACGATATTAGTACGGATTTCTTTAGAGATATCTGTGTCATTCAGGAAAAGAATAAGGGTTCCGTTGTTGTTTTTAAATTCAAGTCTGATCTGATCAAAAGAAGAAAATAATGTATTCAGATCAATTTCACCATTTTCATTCAGACAGCGCTGCAGAGCGTACCAGGTAACTCCTCTGTAAAGTGCTCCTGTATCCATATGAATAAGTCCCAATTTATCAGCAATGATTTTAGAGATAGAACTTTTTCCGGTAGACGAGTACCCATCGATAGCAATTACAGGTTTTTTCATACTGCAAATTTCAAGATTTTTTTTAAAAAATCAAGAGGAAGTAAGAAATTTTCGGAATAATTAAAAAAATCAGTTGAAAAGATTACTCTCCTCTGTGGCTGGAAAGATCCATGGAAATTCCTATCTGGTTGACATTTGAAGAGTTGTGATACCTTACGTGGGCATAATCAATACGGAATCTGGAAATTTTAATTCCAAATCCTGCAGAAAGTCCTGAAAAGTTTCTCTGATCTGCAACAGCCAGCTCATTTCCTCTTTTCACATTATAACCCAATCGGATATTGAAGTTCTTTTCCGGAAACAATTCTGCTCCCAATGAAAAGTGGTCTGCAATTTTTCTTCCGGTTTTTACTTCCTGTCCATCCAGATTATATTCTGAAGAAATATCAAATTTCTGAAGATCATGTGCTGTAATGGTGATTGCAAGAGGGAAGTTCTTGATAATTTTGGTATATCCCAGATCAACTCTGAACGGAAGGTTTTCTCTTGTTCCGTTGAATGATTTCAGCTGGAAACCAAAGTTTCTCATCACCAGGGAAAGTACTTCTTTGGTCTTTTTATTATGATAGGTAACTCCCGCTGTTCCTGAGATGGCGGAAGAAGTATAGTTGTCAATTTTTGAGGTAACGAAATTAAGACCTCCACCAATCGTCCAGTCTTCTTCAAACTGGTAAGCATAGCCTGCGCCAATGGCTACATCTGAAGCTTTGAATTCTCCGTTTTCGAAACCGCTTTCGTCAGTCCTCGGAATACTTCCATAGCTCATATACCTAGCATTGATGGTAGCCATGTGGCCATTCTCAAAGTCTTTGGCATAAGCGATAGTTCCGTATTTCGAATCGGCAAGGTAAGCCGTTGCGTTTACAGAAAGCTGTTTATCAGAATCTTTGTTTAACAGGGCAGGGTTTGCAATAGCAAAGGAAACATCATAATCTCTTATCGAAATTGCATCGCCACCCAAAGCAGCCTGTCTTGCAGATACAGGCACATTTAAGAACGGATAAACATTTGTTCCTGTTTGCGCATAAGAAACAATTCCTGATAGAAATAATGAAAAAATGATAATTTTCTTCAACTCAATTTATAATTAATGCAAAAATAATCCTTTTTCGTACTTTTCAAAATATTTCTTACATTATTTCTATTTAAATATTTTTCTTTTATCAATATTTTTAATGATTATATTTGCAAAATCAAATTCTGGGGAAACCAGTACTAATAAAAAGTTACTAAAAATAAAAGATGAAATATAAAAGAATCCTTCTGAAACTAAGCGGTGAGGCATTAATGGGGAACAGACAATACGGTATTGACAACGATAGACTGCAGGAATATGCTGCTGAGATCAAAAAAGTAGTTGATAAAGGATGTGAAGTTGCCATCGTAATTGGAGGAGGAAATATTTTCCGTGGTGTAGCAGGAGCTGCCAAAGGAATGGACAGAGTGCAGGGAGACTATATGGGAATGCTGGCAACTGTTATCAATGGGATGGCCTTGCAGGGAGCATTGGAAGATGCAGGAATCAAGACCAGACTTCAGTCTGCTATCGAAATGGATAAAGTGGCTGAACCTTTCATCAAAAGAAGAGCTGTAAGACACCTTGAAAAAGGTAGAGTAGTAATCTTCGGAGCGGGAACAGGAAACCCTTATTTTACTACAGATACCGCTGCTACATTAAGAGCCATCGAAATTGGAGCTGATGTCATCCTGAAAGGAACAAGAGTAGACGGAATCTATGACAGTGATCCTGAAAAGAATGTTAATGCAGTAAAATACAATTCATTATCGTTTGATGAAGTATTCGAGAAAAATCTTAAAGTAATGGATATGACTGCATTTACTTTAAGCCACGAAAATAAGTTGCCAATCATTGTATTCGATATGAACAAGGATGGAAATTTAGAAAAAATCGTAGACGGAGAAAATGTAGGTACTTTGGTTGATTTATAATCAATGTAACCCCTGAAAATATAAAAACACCTGTTGCAATAATTATTGTGACAGGTGTTTTCTTTTTAACACTAATCTTAATTATTTATCCACACTGGCATTTTGCGTGGCATTTTCTTTTTCAACCAAAACATAACGGGAAGAAATCCACCCAATGATCTGATCTATTATCTTAAGAATCATCTCCAATTCCGTAACAGCAGTTACTCCAGGTACCAGTTTCAGATCTGGTTTTGGTAATGGCTGTGTTAAAATAAGACCATTCACTTGTGGATTAGACCCTGCCGCAGGAATACCATTATACATTCCCACATGCTGTACGGATAACTGAAGCATATAGTCTTGCAAAGACTCAGGCGGTGTTTTGATGCTAATCGAGGAGGCACTTGAGTGTTGAAGTTGCCCCGGAAGCGATTGGTTCTGTATTCTTGTATAGCTGGCTCCTGAATTTGAAGAATCACTAATTGCCATCTTTTGTAAAGCGTTTAATAAAGCAGCCGTCATATAAGTAGGGGCCTGACCATAAATAGTTGCGATTTTTGCCAGTTCCGATACCGGCCATGCATGGGGAACAACGTCCAGATCATTCCAGTGCATGGTATTCCAGCTTTGGTAAGTGCCTGTCTGTTGCTGCCACCCTGAAGGCAATGGCGGGAATTTACTGTTGAACAGATTGGCAAATGCAGCCTCACCGGGAGTTGGTCCGGCAGTAGGATATACAAGCGTTATCCCGAAAGCATCCAGATCTTTATTCTCTTTCAAATAAAGGGCAAGGGTAGGAGATAATGCTCCGGCAAGGCTATGTCCACAAAATATGATGGCTGTATTCGGGTCCGGATTTAAGCTGGCAATAAACTGTTGCAGTGTGGTATTAGGTGAAGCGGCAGATTGAGGACTTGTAAGCCCCAGCAGTATACCAATTCCGGTAGCAGTCCCTTTTGAAATATAAGGATCTGTACCATTATAAGATGACGGAGCGAAATTGGAAGGGTTATAAGTGGTCCAGTTGACCACTTCTGAAACTGAAAAATCTTCTGTTTCCCAATCGTAAAGTGATGAAGGATTGGTAGCAGCAATAGCTACAACATAAGTAGGCAATGTAGGTCCTCCGGGAAATGCGACAGCATTAGACTTAACGACATATAATGCATTATCTGCAACTCCGGTAGGAACTCCCTTTTCATTTTTCTCTTCGATCAGGGCTGGCCCCCAGACCAAATCCCAGCTTCCTAATTCCGATACGGCTGAAGGATTAGCTATGGAAGGTGTTTTCTGATCCATTATTTTAACCGGAGGAACATTGCTAAAATAATAGGATAAATCATACTGAAGCTGTTGCTGCAGCTGGATACCAAAACCGTTGTAGCCTCCGGCACGGTTGGCAAGACCTGCCATACCGAAAACTTGTTGATAGGCATCTAATGATGGATTTGTCATGATGTGATGGGTTTAAATTAGTTTTAAATTTTTAGTTCATAAGAAAATGTCTTCTTTGAGACTTTCTGTTTGCCTTCCAGATATTATACTCAAATACCTGCTAATGTTCTGTTTAAAAGACATAGTAAAGGAAGCTAGAAAAAATGAAATCACACTAAGTAGAAATAACCAAAATATTCGGTAGGTGTTTGTACCCGAAGTTTTTGCTTTTGTTGAGTTTTTAGGTAAAAACAAATTTCTTGTTTCAAAGAAAAGGCAAGTACACAAAATCATGTTGGAAATAGCTATTATTCGAAAACAATCATTATTGTGAAATAGTGATCTGGATGTTGAGACGGTCATAGAAAGAGACGCCAGTTTCCAGCAAAAAAATGAAAAAATTACACATAACTATTTGTTGTTCAAAAGTAAATCACTATATTAGAGATAGATGATGTTTTTATGATAGTGAAATATGTAGTAAGGAAACAACAGCATGATGATTGGATGGTAATGTGCGGATATGATTACAAAGAAATCTTATTTTCAGAATTAGAAGAAAGTAAAAAGCAAGGTTGGGAATTTGTTCGAAAAAAGATATTTCTGATTACTGACTTCTGTGATTTTTATAGTACCTCAAATAGATCTGATAGATTAGCAATAATTGGTATTACCGTAGGCTTATTAGCTGTAGTAATTTCTATTATCGGGCTATTTAAATAACAGCCTTCTCTTTGAAAGGGCTTTTTGTTATATTTGTAGAAAAGCTAAAAAAATCATGCTTGAAAATATAACTATCTCACCTGAATTAATCAGAGGTCTTTCTACTGGTGTGGGAGGTGCTATTATATCTGGTCTAGCAGTTCATTTTATTGAACAAGCCAAACATAGAAGATTAAAAAAGGATAATAAAAGGCTTGTTGAAGAAACTGAAAAAATAAAAGCTAACTTTAATATACAATTGGAAGAGCTAAAGAAGGACCATGAGTTAGATATATCGAAAAGAAAGTATCAGTATGAAAGCAAAAAGGCTTCTTATGTAGGCTTTTTTCAGAAATTAGACCAATTAAATTCAGAGATTGGATTGAAGAGTGCGGTGAAAATGCAGGAAATGACACAAAAATTTACCGAAAGCTGTCTCAATTCGAAGTCAGATGAGGAGTACAATAGAGGAATACAGGAGTATCAATTATCCATTCAATCTATCTTATCTGAGTCGCATCAAGATATCAATAAACTTAAGCATGAGACATCAGAGATTAAATTGCATGCTAGCGATCAAATAATTGAAGGACTTAATAAATATGAATTAGTATATGAGAGAATAATGAAGGAAAGTAACTTGCTAATTCAGCAAATGCCATCAATTATTTTATCAGGCGATTCAAATTTAATGACCTTAAATCAACAAAATTTAATACGGGAAGCCGAGGAAGCTGAAATAATAAAACAAGAACTTATCAAAAATATGAGACAAGAGTTGAAAGAAATTTAATTGTAATAGTCTCTTATGCGGAAGCTATAATAGTTGACCGAATCAAGCATTTATGTGTTCCAAATGTAGATACATTACGACTTCTCCCTTTTCAGTATGCCAAGACCTTCTTTTAATGTTTACAAATTGGCTTTTACCATTGTTTTCGCAATAGGCTTTGTAGATAAGTTTTTGATTTTGATCCATAAAGTCAATAATATCAACAAAATCCCCAACTAAGGGAGGTGTTGGAAAATCAATTGCTTCAATTACAATCTCTAACTCATTAATAATTGTAGATAATAACACTATTTTCATATTATTAGTTTTAATTTGATAATTTTTTATTTTAAAGTTAATTCTTTTTCTTTAAGTGCGAAGAAAAGGTTTTGGATTTGATGGACTAGGTAAAATAATAGCAGATGATTATGCTTGGTATAATACAAAAGGAAAAAACTTATTCAAAAATATCAACGTTTTCACAAAATACAGAATGCAGTCTTACCAGAATATGGAAATAATCATTATTTTTGCAGCACTGAATAGTAAAAAATAATTTAAAACAGTAAGAAAACCCTGATGTTTACAGTATTTTTTGGTTTAATTAGTTGATATTCAGTTGAATTAATAGATGTGTAATTTATCAAAAATAAGACGCGTTTTGTAACCCTCACAAATACAGGTGATTACAAAATACCACAAACGTAAGTAGTAAATTACAGTAAAGTATTCTAATTCTCAACGCCTGCAAGCTCTAATAAATTTTTAATTTATATGGGAGATTTAGAAATTAGAATTTACACTCCTAAAGACGAAAAAGGAGACTATTATGTATATTTATATAATACTGACACACAAAAGGTGGTCAAGAAGTATTATAAAGGAATAAACATATCCCCAGATCCTGAAGATCGTTTATCCGCTGCTGAAGATTTAGCGAAAGCTGTAAGTATTCAACTAAAGACAGGGTGGAGGCCAAAGAAGAAAAGCTCTCTTCCGGAATACTCTGTAGAAAAATTGAAAATTGGTAATGCTCTTGAAAAGGCATTAGAGTTAATTTCCGCAAAAGGTCTTTCTCCAGATACTTTAGACAACTATAAATCAACCGTACGTATTGTAAATGAAGAGATCATCAAGTTGGGATGGGATAAAGAACCTTTATCAGATCTTAAAGCATTTCACGTGGAGACTATTTTAGAAAAGTTGAAAACGGAGAGATCCTGGGGAAATACTTATTTTAATTTTAAAAAAAACAATCTCAGCTCTCTTTTCGGAATTTTAAAAAAGAAACAATACATCAAGGAAAATATAATTTCAGATATTGGATCTTTAAAAAGAGATAAGAAAAGACCCTACATTCCTTTGACCCCAAAGGAGCAGACAAAAGTTGTTAAGCATTTCAATAAAGTTTTACCAAACTATAATATCTGGTTAAAGACATTATATCATACTGGATTACGGCCAAAAGAGGTAAGGCTAATGAAATGTTCAATGATAAGATTAGGAGGTGGAGACAGGGATTTATTGGTTTTACCTCCGGAGATAATCAAAACTGATAGGAAAAGGATAATCCCAATTCCTGAGGATTTAAGGAAAGATTTTGCATTGATGGATTTATCAAATCCTGATTATTATGTTTTTGGTCGAACACGTAAATACGATTGTTTTTCGCATGATGATTTTAAACCAAGCCCACATATTTTAGGAATAAATACTGCCAGTTACGTTTGGAAAAATGAAGTAATGATAAAGCTAGGAATTAATAAGCATATGTATTCGAATAAGCACAAAAAAGCAAATGATAGTATTGAGGATGGTGTAAGTCTTGAAGCAGTACAAAAGCTGTTTGGCCACACAACTCCGATAACCACTGAAATCTATGCTCAAATACTAGAACTGACTAATTTTAGAGCAATCAAGGAAAAAGCAAGGGACTTTAAATAATTCTTTTTTGTTTATTGTATAGGTAGTTAAACAGGTATTATGAACTCCGATATCAAAAAAATTAGTACATTTGAGATGTGGAAGAAAAAGGATACATAGAGATCATAATTGATAATTTTGATGAGTCAATGACTCCAAAAGATCTAGATATTAATGATATAAAAGCATTAATAAGCGATCTTGAAATGTTTCTATACCCTACCAGAGAAGAAAAAGCATCTCGCCCACATATTGCTTATGACTTACAAAAAGGATCAGCAAAAAATGTCTTTTTTATGCCTATTTCAACGGTTATTTTATTTAATGGACTAACTTCTGAAATATCCAAAAGAAATGATATTTCATTTATGGATTTAAAGCGCCAGGAAATTATTGACAAAATTCAAAAAAAGGCAATTAAAGATGATCTCATCTTTAAATTTAAGAGTTCACAATCTCCTGAAGAATCACTGGTAATCGATTCTAATACAAATTTTAAAATGTTGATGCCCGCTTTTTATGAAAGTGAGTTTTATCTTTATGGAGAGGTATATCAACAAGGAGGTAAGAATCCAAATCTCCATATCACTACAAAGAATTATGGTAATCTGACGGTTTCAGCTTCAAGAGATCAAATTGCAAACGGTGATCAAAAGACTTATAAAATATTTGGACTAAAGGTAAAAGGTAAGAAAAACATAAATGATGGTAAGCTTTCAGATCTTAAACTATTACAAATTCTTACATATGAGCCTGAATTTAATTTTGAGATCTTAAAAAATGCGATTGAAAAAGCATCTACAAACTTAAGTAAGATTAAAGATCTTGATAAGTGGATAAACGATTTAAAAGTTGATGGATTATGAAAGATATAGAGAGTGTATTGCTAGATAATTCTTTTGTCATGCGACTTTTGAAATCTGATGATGAATTTCATGAGCAAACAGTAGAATATTACCGTTATTTTATCGAGAAAAATATTGTAATGTACTTGTCAACAATAGTTATCAGTGAATATGCTGTTGCTGATGATCCCCAAAATTTGTTAATGCTTAAATCTTTTCAAATCTTGGAGTTTGACTATGGTGATGCGAAAGTTGCTGGCGAATATTACACATTTTTAAAGGATATTCAAGATACTAGAGAAAATATCGAAAGAAAAGTAATAATAAATGATCTAAAACTTTTAGGACAGATTAAAAATAGGGAAATAGATGCATTTATTTCTAAGGATCGAAAATGTTATAATAAAATGATATTACCATTGCAAACCCATATGGATCTAAAAGTGAAATTTATTGACTTAAGTATCCCCTTAAGAGATTATTTAGGAACCTTATTTTGATTTAAATACACAGTCCCCAATACCCGGGTTTTCTATATCTGTACAATTTTTATTCTTAATCCGAGTTCCTTAGCAATGTTTATCATGCTTAAAGTACCTTTACTTTTATTATCCCAAAAAGCAATGAGAGCATCTGCGTATTCTGCCATTTGTCGGTTACGGAGTGGGCCGGCCTTGGGTCCTAAATCCCAATTGGCTGTAAATTTCGAAAGCTTGTATCCACTATCAACAGCATATCTTTCTCCAAGAAAGTCAGCTCCTCTGGCTCCTCCGGAAACTATTTCGATTTCATGATAGTTTTGCAAATAGTAATCACACCGTTCCTTAAGCAAAGAATAGTCTTCAAATGTTCTGGTTCCGGCAATAATCACCTTAAACATCTTATATCATTATAGGACGGACGTGTTATTTTATTCTAAACTTGTTTCTAGCTTGGATTTCAAATGTCATTTTCTTTTTGCTAAGCGTAACATTTTCATCAATCATCAGTTTTTCTAATGCAATTTGCTCATAGATGACTTCCAACTCTTTTAAAAGTTTCTCTTTTTTGACAATGAGTTTATTGAGTTTATAAGTCATTCTATTTTGTTCTTAATTCCAAATCAAATATAAAAAACAAAAACGTAACATGTAATAAAAACGGTTTTTAAAAATTTTATTATTAAAGTAATGTATTAGGTTGTGTGTTTTAAATTGCAATAAATCAAATCATTAAATAAATTTGTTTTGTTTAAATGGTTTATATGAAAAGACAGCCTGAATTTGACTTACAGAAATGTGTGTGTGCTTACTTAAGAGCAGTACATCCCTCAGTATTTTTTATGTCTGACACCATTGCAAGTCTAAAGCTGACAAAGTTTCAGGCAGTACGAAATTCTCAGATTCAGAAACCGGGATTTAAAACTCCGGATCCACTCATTTTCTTGCCAAAAGGAAATTACCACGGATTATTCATTGAGTTGAAAATAGAGTCCCCATACAAGCAGAATGGTGAACTGAAAAGCAATAAGCATATCCAGGAGCAGAGCGAGACAATTTCAAGACTTAAGGAACTTGGATACTATGCGGAGTTCCAGTGGGATTTCAACAGGATAGTAAAATTAATAGAATGGTACTTAAAACTTCCAGAGCATGCGAATTGATACTACGAAGACTCCCTGCAGCAAATACATGTATACAAACGAAAGGGAAGCGCAGTCCATTATTACTAAGTGCAAATCTGCCAGCAGTAGGAGTAATATTCCCAAGAGAAAGTACTACTGCAGAGAATGCGGTGGATGGCATGTCACAAGTCAAAAGAACAAATCAAAGTTTCAATAGTATGAAAAGTGTAAAATTTATTCATAATGATACAGGAAACGAAATAGAGTGTTTCTGTGAGAAAATTGACATTGACTATATCGAAAATGTAATTTACTATTTCTGTAGAGTATTAAAAGACAATGAATATAAAACAGTTGGAGTGTTTTCTTTTCAACACTTCTCAAAATGTTGTAGCAAAGAGTATATTAAATCAAAATAGAAATAGCATGAACAAAATCAAAATCGTTAACAAGAAAAGTGAACTTATTATAGAAATTGAATCCTCTTTTGTTCCAGCTGAAGGCGAATATATCTGGCTTGATAGTAGTATGGAAAACGCCGATTCAAGAAAGGTGATTGGAAGAGTAATAGATGTAGATAAGACAAGAAAAAGAATTAATATAACATTGGTTGTCGAATAATGTATTCAAAGAAAGTCAAAATATCAGAAGTAAAGGTCAACCCTAATAACCCTAGGTTGATAAAAGACGACAAGTTCAAGAAGCTTGTTAAAAGCATTATTTTATTTCCACAAATGATGTCCCATAGGCCAATAGTTGTTGATGAAAATTTCATGGCATTAGGAGGTAATATGAGAGACAAAAGTTGTGTCGAAATATCAAATTTAGGTAGAGAATATGCGGAAAGTGTTTTAAAGGAAAATGGTTATAAAAATACTCAAAAAGATGAGTGCTTAAATTATTTACGACCATTATTTGAAGGTTATTTTCCAGAAGGTTGGGTAAAACAAGAGAGTAATTTCACTGAAGATCAAAAAAACGAATTTGTAATAAAAGACAATGTATCCGGAGGAGATTGGGATTGGGAAATCTTAGCAAACGAATGGGACTCTGATCTATTGGAAGAATGGGGATTAGATTTAAAGTTTGCTGCAGATGTTCCAGAGGAAGAAGAACCGGAAGAGCAAACATACATTCCTACCTTCAGATTTGAAGTGACGTGTACTACTGAAGTTCAAAAGAATAAACTAATGGCTGATCTTTTATTAAAGGGGTACAGCTGTACAGAAGATTATTAATCATAAATAATAAAGCATGAATCATTTTATAGAAGTTAAAGAAATAGAAATTTCAGATCTTGACGGGGCGAGAGTAGCTGAAAATTATCCTGAAAGTGGATTATGGATTGTCAAAACAGAGAGGAATTCAGATTTAATCTTTGTTAATAAAGATCAAGGTAGCTGCTTTTTTATTTGTCCTGAATCAATTTATAAAAGTTTAGGATTAGATATGCCGGCATTACCTACACAACAGGAAGAAATAACAGACCTTTCTTCAATAATAAACATTCCTCCTGGATATGTGTCTGAGTATTTCGTTATGGACCTTGCTAAAATATTGTTGAATAGTAAAAAGTAAGTAATATGGCTTACAAGAAGAAAGAAATATATGACAAAGCGACAGAAGCGATTGTAAAACATAAGCTATTCTTCATTGAGGATGTAGTGTCTTTCTTACCAATATCCAAAAAGACATTCTATAAGTACTTCCCTTTGGAAAGTAACGAAAGTAACGAGCTAAAAGAACTCTTGGAAAAGAACAGAGTGGAGTTGAAAGTTTCGATGAGATCCAAATGGTATAAGAGTAATTCTCCTGCACTGCAAATGGCACTTATGAAACTGATTGCAACACCTGAAGAATTAAAGAAGCTGTCAATGACATATCAGGAGACAGAACACTCAGGAGAAATAAAGGGTAAAACAACAATTGTATTCTCAAAAGGTGCGAAAGGAAAAGATTGAAAATGAAGTTCTAAACCTGTCGGATAAGTATGAACCTTTATTCCAATGGTTAAGTGCAGAACCAAGTGAACCACTTTATTCTGTAAACACTGTTGTAATCACTGGAGGAAGATATTCTCAAAAGTCATTCGCAATTGGTACGTTCTCCGGCATTGCAACCAAAGACTTTAACCATAGGATACTTTACACGAGATATACTCTTACATCAGCAAAAGACTCAATCATTCCAGAATTCGAAGAAAAACTTTCACTGCTTAACTGCGCAGATGAATTCAAGGTTACAAAAGATAGCATTAGAGGAATCTACAATGAAAGTAAGATAGTTTTCAAGGGTATAAAGACCGGCTCCGGAAATCAAACTGCATCATTAAAATCGCTGAAGAACTTCTCGGTGTTTATCCTGGATGAAGCTGAGGAAATGCCGGACTTCACAACCTGGGATAAAATTAAAAAATCTATGAGGGCATTAGATGTAAGGAATTTATCCATACTCTCCTTAAATCCGGCAACAGAAGAACATTGGATCCATGAAGAGTTGTTTGAAGGTAAAGGTGTAGAAGCAGGGTTTAACGGAATCGTTGGTAATGTACTCTATATTCATTCTACTTACCGCGATATCGAGCGTGAATTTATTTCAGATGACACTTGGAATGAATACGAAGAATTAAGGTCAATCTATGAAACCTGGAAAGTGCTGTCAGGTAATAAGAAAGCTGAATACGACCCTAAATTAGTAAAGAAAGCAAAATATTTCTTACACACTATATTGGGTGGGTGGTTAAGCAAAGCGGAAGGAGTAATCTTTGAAGATTGGGAAGAAGGCGAATTCATCGACAATGGTAAGGCTATTTTCGGACAGGACTATGGATTCTCTGTTGATCCAACAACTTTAATAAAAGTATGCATTGAGAAATCGTTGAAAAAGATCTACCTAAAAGAGTATCTCTATCGCACTAAAATGACAACCTCCCAGATCTACGAGTTCAATAAGGAGATAGCGGGAGAAGTTTTAATTGTGGCCGATTCCGCAGAACCACGACTTATTGAAGAACTCCGGAAGAAGGGAAACAATGTAATTGCAGCGGAAAAAGGTCCCGGATCAGTCAGTGGCGGCATTGCCAGAATGCTTGATTACACTTTGGTAGTGGATCCAGACAGCAAAAACCTCAAAAAAGAATTAAACAACTATGTGTGGCATGATAAGAAATCAAATACACCTATTGACGACTGGAATCACCTTATTGACCCTATCAGATATGTTGTGTTAGAGCTTACTGAAGCACCAAACAATAACCTCAGCAGAATAGCATCTTTAATATAATGGACGAGAAATATTACGAACTACCGACCATCGGAGAGAAAATAGCATATCTCAAAAACAATGGTTTAGAACTGCCTAATATTGAGCAGTTCAACTCAGAATGGGACGAAACAAAGCACAGGATAATGACAGATCTTTATAATTATCCGGATCGCATTGTAGAGTATGAATATACCGATCAAGCAGGCAACAAAAAGGAAGGTAAAAGAATTGAAAAAATCAATAGGATTCCATTAGCTTACCAGAAAGAAATTGTTGCAAATGCTGTTACATTCTTGTATGCTAATCCGGTTAAGTATACTAACAACCTTGAGGATTCTACCATGTATGACTCATATCTCAAAATACTAGATAAAGAGAAAGTTATTTTCATGGATCGTGAAATTGCTAAATCAAATGGCAGATTTACACAATGTGCTGAACTTTGGTGGGTAAGTGAAGAGCCTAACAATTTTTATGGCTTTCCTTCTCAATTTCGGTTAAAAATGAACGTTCTTACACCAGATAAAAACAAAATGTATCCGTACTTTAATGAGCAGGGTGACATGGTAGCTTTCTTGCGAGAATATGAAAAGCGTATCGAAGGGCAAAAAGTAAAGTACTACGAGATATACACTGCAGATAGGATTGCTATTCTTAGGGATGAAAACGGAGGTATAGCCCTGGTGTCGGAAAATCAAAATAGTATTGGCAAAATTCCCATTGTCTTCTATCAATTTGAAAATGTGGAATGGTCAAAAGCTCAGAAAGCCATTGAAAGACTCGAAGAAATAGCCAGCGACACGGGAGAAGTAAACAAAAAATTCTCAGCTCCTATTTTAGCGCTTACCGGAGAAGTTACTGGAAGTTTTTCCAAAGATAAAACAGGGAAGGTGTTGCAACTAAAAGGTGACAATGCCACGGCTGATTTCGTGCAACCACCAAATGCAAGTGAATCTCTATCAAATGAAAAAGAAGATCTGGAAAGCATTATTTACAAAATGACCAATTCTGTAAATATTTCTCCTGATGCGTTACAAGGACTTGGGAACATGCTGGCCACTGAAAATGCTGCTTTCCTTTTCATGTTACCACACCTTAAGGTAATGGATAAGATGTCTGTTTATGTGCCGGCTCTTAAGCGTAGAATGTCAATTGTGAAATCTTTCCTGCAGTTAATGAATACATCCTTCCGGAATAGTGACCTGGATGCTGAACCGGTAATCACTCCTTACATCATAAACAATGAAGCTGCGTTCTACCGTATGCTAATGGAGGTAAATGGAAACCAACCTTTATTCAGCCAAAAAACAACAATGGAAAGGGCAGGAGTGAAAGATGTTGAGCAGGAGCTTGATGAGATCAACACTGAAATGGAGAAAAAAGCAGGAAATGACCTATTATGAGTCCAGACGAAAAACATATCAGACGCATTAATCAATATTTGAGATCAATAAATGCTTTATATGAGGATTTAGTGAGAGAAATTGTTTTGCTTGTAGTTGGTTTAAAGGTAGGGGAAAAGTTGTTTCGATTTAAGGATTACGGAAAGATAACAAAAGGTGTAAGTCAGGCTATAAATAAATACAATGACGGCCTAGTTTCACAGATTAAAATCTTCACACAATATGAATGGGATTATGGAAGCCAGAAAGTCAGCGATCTTCTAATCGAGAATCTAAATAAAATCAAGGATCGTATACCAACGGGAGCCTATGAATCAAGAATTACAGAGATTTCAAAGCAATCTGTAAACAAAACAGCTCTTGAAGCATTTCAAGAACGAAAGAAGGGCAAATTTACCATATCAGAAAGAGTATGGAATATTTCCAAGCAAGCAAGGGAAAACCTTGAATTTGCCATAGATGATGCGTTAAGAGAAGGGATCTCTGCCCAAGACCTAGCCAGAAAGATAAAATATAATCTTAATAACCCTGATGCTCTGTTCCGTAGAGTTCGGGATAAGCATGGGAACTTGGTCCTGTCGAAAAATGCTGCAGCCTTTCATCCTGGACAAGGAGTGTATCGTTCCGCCCATAAAAATGCTCTTCGTTTAGCATCAAACGAGATCAATACTGCATACAGGGAAGCCGAACAGCTCCGAATTATGAGTAACAATGATGTTGTAGGCCAAAGAATCAACCTAAGCCCACAACATAAAGTCTATGACATGTGTGATGATCTACAAGGAAACTATCCAAAGGATTTTAAGTGGTCCTCCTGGCATGTTTCCTGTAAATGCTTCCGGACAATGATTCTTAAATCAGAGGCAGAAATAATTAACGAAATCAACAATGGACAGGACTTGTCTCCAGAAGCCTCTAAGAATTTCGTCGCGGGAGCTCCTGATAATTTCAATCAGTGGATAGCAGATAATAGAGAAATGCTGGAAAGAAGAAGGAGTAAGCCGTATTTCTTAATTGAAAATCGTAATTTAATTAAGTAAAACATGTATATTCGGAAAAACTTTTAACAAATGGAAATTAGAAAAGATTTTATCTCAGTTGAAGCTGAACTTCATAAATCGTTACTCTTGGCCGAAAGCCTAAGGGAAATGGATTCTAATTGGATTCATGACAAGAACAATGAGGATATGGATCTTATTTATCATTATGATGTTAAACACTACAGTAGTATTGAATTATTATATTCTTATGGAAGATCGATGGCAAGAGGACTTTCATATGATCTAGCCTCTGTAAATAATGCTGGTGAATACGGAACCCTTTATTCCTGGGTGAAGAAAATAGAAGAAAGTTGGGAAGGGAGTAAGGAGTTTTATGAAAAAGTAATGCAGGATGCTTTACATGCTCAAGAGAAAACAAGACGTTTTAATTGTGTTATTCAAATGGTTCAAACCTTAAAAGATCAACTAAAAATTCTGGATAGTGTATTAATATTGATTGCTATACTTAAAACTAAAGATTTATATTTGTTAGAAGAAAGAGTTATCAATAAAACAATGTCTGCTGTGAGTAAAGATAAGAGTCCAAAAGAAAGTTATGAATATGATGTTTTTATTAGTCATGCATCCGAAGATAAAAACACATTTGTAGAAAAATTTTGCCAACATTTATCCGCCGAAAATATTAAATTTTGGTATGATTCAAATGAAATTGCATGGGGAGAAAGTCTAATAAGAAAAATCAACCAAGGGTTATCAAAATCAAGGTTTTCAATAATTATACTATCTAAAAGTTTTGTTGATAAAAAATGGACAAATGCGGAACTCGAAGCTGTTTTAAATATTGAAACAGTCACGGGTGATGTTAGGGTATTACCATTGATGTTAGGAGATCCGGCTGAGATTAAATCAATACTCACTGAATATCCACTGCTTGCGACAAAACGATATTTAAATGTGAGTGATGGCATTGATAATATTGTTGAAAATTTAAAGAATGTACTTTCAAAGTAAAATTACGTGACCTCGCTGGAATATACCGAATATAACCGTTTAACCGATGAAATGGAGCTGGACTTTGTAGCTCTATCTTCATCTTTTATGGGGTATTGTGAAGAAATAATATTCGGCTGCGACTATCCAGAAATTCGATACTACTGTTTCCACCTGTATAATGACAATTACACAAAGAATATCTTTTCTAAGCTTTCCTGCAGAATAGGGCGATTATTGACTAATACAGATCAAAATCTATATCCTAATCTTTTTGACGGCTTTTCGAACCTGCTTATTTATCTTAAAGAACCTATTGTCAGGGAAAATGACGAGCAATATAGAAAAGAAAATTACGATTTCTGGAGAGAGAAAGTCTGCCTGGATACGGAGCTTGCAAAGTCTGGAAGTTTCCTTAAATATTTAGTGGAAGCTGACAGTGAAGAACGCTTGGGTCAAGGACGTGGATAAGATGCAAGAGGAAATCAAAAAAGAAATACCATTGCAATCCAAGCCTGCAGTTCAGTAAAAAGATTGTAGGATACATTTGATTGTGGTATTTTTAGTGCAAAATATTATAATATGAGTAAGAAAAATATACCCCTTTCAGTTTTAAAGGCTTTAGAACCATTTGTAGGACTAAAAGATAAATTGTTTACTATTGAAAATAGGGAGAGAAACATATTGTTTGTAAGAGATATTGATTCAAGTTCAAAATTTTATTATACTATTGAATCAAGTGAAATAAGTGATGGAGAAGAGCTCTTTACAATAGTTCAAGCTCCAAAAAACGAAAAAGAACTAAAAGCTTTTGCTGTAAAAATTTATAGTAAGGATTTAAAAGATAATTTTAATTCTTGGATACAACTTCTTGAAAACTATAATAAAGTAAAATCATTCTTTGATGATCCAATACTTGAATCTTATGAAGAAGAATTCTATACAAACTTTGAATTAGTTGATGAAGATGCTGATACACGTCCTTTTAGTACTACTCAAATTTTGCAATTAGACTACCTTTTAGAGCAAGTAAGCACTAGATTGATTAATATGGCTGATGGTAATAATAGAGAACAGATTGAAACTATTATTACAGATATTACTGAAGTAAGGGAAAGTTTACCAACAAGGCCTCAAAAGTGGATTGCAGAACATATTTCAAAAATATTTGCAAAGATTGCTAAACAAGGAATAAATTTCATCAAAGAGTTTTGGGCTGAAGGTAAAAAGGAATTAATAAAAAATATTGTAAAAGGCCTAGTTGAAGCAGGAACGGAACTAATAAATTAAGTTTTAGCCTTCTCTTTGAGAGGGCTTTTTTGTTATATTTGTGAAAACATAATAATCATGGATATATCAATTGAGGGAGTTGTGGCAATATGCGGAGGGTCGTCGGCAGTAATATCTGGAGTAGTAGGTTTTGCAGCCCAAAGATGGGCCGATAAAAGAAACAATGAATGGAGAGCAAAAACAGATACAGAGCTAAAAAAGTTAGAAAGTGAATTATCTGAAAAAACCTCAATTCTAAACAATTTAATTAATATACAAAAGGATAATTATAGTGCAAGTCACCAAAGAAGACTTGAAGCAATAGAAAAAGTATGGGTTAGCCTAGAAAGTGTTAAGTGTAAAATATCTCCAACAATAGCATTTGTATATGATGGTATTACTGAGGCAGAAATTGAAGATTTAAATAGTGATAATCCAACTAAAAGTTCGATTTTTATAATAAATCAGTTAAAAGGTATAGATTACGATTCCATCTTTATACAAATACAGGATTTTAAAAAAGTAATATTCTGTGAACGCCCCTTTCTCGGAGACGATCTTTATGTGTCGCTTAATGTATACACTATTTTTTTAGGTAGGATTGCCAATAATACAATGACAGGAATTTCCTTTAAAGAATTTAAACATTGGCATAAGGATGAGCCTGCCATAAATTTACTTACAGATTACTTTAATGAAAAAGAAGTTCAGTATTTAAAACGACAGACCTTCTTTTCTTACCAATTGACAATCGAAATGTTTGAAAGCAAAATAATTGACATGATCAAAGATATTATGTCTGGCAAGGTAGCTTCAACGGATTCATTAACACATATTATTAATTTTAAAAAAATACTAGAAACAACAAATACAGCCCCTTAATTGGGGCTTAAATTTTAGTGCTGCAACATTTCTTCAATTTGTTTAAGTAAAGTCTTATTTTGTTCTGAATAAACTCTCATTAAATGAAGCTTTTCATCCTTGATGTCTAAATCTAAAACTTTAACAATTTCTTCATGCATTTTTTGACTTTGCTTTAAAGAAAGCATTATAAGTCTAGTTAATTCGTTGTTTTCCATATTCTATTAATTTATTTTCAAAGTTAACTCTTTTCCTTTAAGTGCGAAGAAAAGGTTTTGTAATTGGTGGACCGACTTTAATTCAATTGTATCGCGGCTGCTCAAATATACAATTTCAGAAAAATCGCCTTTTTTATTCCATAGTTGGAATTCTTCTTTTTCATAAGTGTTTAAAGTATACTCGCTTTCTGGCATAAGAGTGAAACCAAACGTCAGCAACCATTCCTCGGTTAATGGAATAGGCATACAATTGTCTGGATGAAGATCATTAATGTATACCAGATCTCCGAGATCTTGAAGGAGGTACACACATTCTAAATTTTCATCTTTTTTATCCATTACATAATTTCCTAAGCGTAATTCGTTTGTTTCCATATTTAAAATTTAAGTTATATGAAGCTAAGATTCTTCAGGTTGCTTTAAAAGATGATTTGCTTCCTTAGTTGTTTTGAGTTAAAGTTATTTTTTAAGCCACTCAAGCACTTGTTGAGTATGGAACATTATTTTAGTTTTTTGCTTTCTACTTTCATACCCTCCAATAATCAATTCTTCAGGTAATAATTTATTATCGATTAGGGAGTAAACACGTCTTCTGGGTTTTCCTATGATCCGGCAGAATTCATCCAAGGTAATAGATATCGACTTTGCTAATTCTACAAGATGAGATGCTTCCATTACATCCCGGAGCGTCATATCTGCCATTCTTTTATTTAGTAATTCATTCATACGGTAATTAAAACTGCTTATTAAAGTAATACTTTATATAACTATGCTAATTTACAATATTAATTATTGTTATACAATATTAACTAAAGTACTTTTGAGCATAATAATTAATTCTAAGTAATGTTTGAAAAAATCCTAAAGGAACTTAAAACCAAATACGCAAATCTGGGGTTAAGTGAAACAATTTTAAAAGTCATGGCCGAAACATTGGCTAAGACGGTTGAAAAAGAGGAAGAGGTAGAAACTGCAGTTGCAGGGGTTGAAGGACAGATGAAAATTTATCAATCCTTCGCTGATCAAAACAGAACGCTTCAAACTGAAATCACAAACCTTAAAAAATCTGGAGAAGGAAAAGCCGAAGAGAAGAAGGATGAAAAAAAGGAGGGTGAGGATAAGAAAGAAGCGGGCAAAGATGAAATTCCTGAATGGGCAAAAGCTATGATCGAAAGCAGTAAAACACTTGCGGAAAGTCTCATAGCCATGCAACAAAAGGAAACAGCACAAACCAATGCTCAAAAATTGCAATTGAAACTAGACGAGCTGAAAGTATCTAAATTTTACTTGGATCTTCTCCCACAATCACCAACTGACAGAACATTCCAAAATGATGAGGAAATTGCTGCTTTTGCAACCGATTTGAAAGCCAAATCAGACGCTTATGAGCAATCGGTAGCGAATGGAGCTTTAGGTTCTTCAGTAAAACCATTGTTCGGAGAAGTCGCAAAAGAGGGAGGTGTTTCTTCAGATGTTCAAGCATTCATTAAAACCAACTACAACAATGAAACAAATACAAAAGCTTAGTCCTTCGGGATTTCAAAAGGTGGTTTTTGATGAAATCACAGCACATTATCCAGGTGGAGTTCACGTAGACAAAACTTCTGCTGCTGCAAGATTCACAAATGGTGTTTTACCCGCGGGAACTTTACTTGTTCCGGGATCAAATGGAATGTTTAATGTCGTAAATGCTGACTTCACCGCTACAAACGTGAAAAATGCAATCGGCCTTACTACTCATGACATCGTTATCGACGATTTCCCATTAGTAGCGGTAGCTATTGCTGCTACTGCAAGACTGGAAGCTCTGCCAGATAAAGAATCAGCCGGAATTGAATTTTTAAAAGCTGCACTTCCAAGAATCACTACTTACTAACATTTAAAATCACAAAACAATGGCAGAAATTAATGCACAAAATGTAGTACAGGAGTTTAGTACTGATGATTGGAAAGCGATAGTTCAGGCATATCCATTGGGATCACTTTATTATAGAGACTTCTTTCCATTAGAATTTAATACGGGGTTGAGCTATACGATGCTCGAAAAATCAGCTGGTGCAAAAGTAATGGCAGATGTCGTTGCATTAGGATCGAGAGCGATCAGGAAAGGTCGAGACTTCGTAGAGAAATCAATGGGGCAGATTACTAAAAAGGAGATCGCAAGAGATAAGGATGAGGAAGATATGTTTAAGATTAGAGAATTGAGAACCGCAGCCTTAGCTTACCCTAAAAATTCATCTGTAAAGAATCAGATGATCAATATGATCTATGATGATATTCCTTTCGTAATTGACGGTATCAATGCGCGTTTGGAGTTTGAAGCAAAGCAATTAGCATCAACCGGAAAAGTAACTACTACAGCAGCAAATAACGAAGGCGTTAAGAATATTTCCCTTGATTACGGAGTTGTCGTACAGAATGCTCAGAAAGACTGGTTTGCAGATGCTACAGCAGATCCAATTGAAGAGATTCAGGCATTACAAGATGAAGCAAGAAAAACAGGAAATCGTTACATGTCCGTAACTCTGGAAACAGACACTCTGAACAAAGTACTGAGAAACCAAAATACAAAGATGTTTGTACTTGGTATTCCTGTAACTCCTAGTACTATATTACCTTCTGTAACGCTTGCTCAATTGAATTCTGAATTATCAGCTAAAGGACTTCCTGTATTCAAGGTTTGGGACTCATTCGTTCAAACCGAAAGTAAAGCGGGCGTGAGGACTGCCGTTTCTGGATGGGTACAAGGAAATATCACATTGACAATTTCACCAATCATTGGTGTTACAAAATACACTGTATCAGACGAGTTTAATATCAAGACGGGAATTGAGATCTCTAAAGAGGTAAAAGACGATTTCTTGCTTGTTAAAACATGGGGGACAGAAGATCCGCAGATTATGTCAACGAAAGGAACGGCTTTCGCTATTCCGGTATTCAATGACGTTAAAAAATCTCTAATTCTGAAAACGAAATTAGCATAATGACTATCGGGGAGTACATACAAGAAAAATTTTCTCTTTGGTCGGTTGAGTATTCCGATGGTATGGTTGCAGCAGAATTAGGCCGCGTGAACCATAATCCATCCGAAACCATAACGAATGATATAAACTTAGATAATTTCTTTTATAACGTAATCCCCGACATCATTAACATGCCTTCCAGTATTTCTGAGGGTGGTTATTCTATCTCCTATGATAAAGCCACTCTCATGAAATACTACTCAATGATAGCAAGGAAACTTGGAAAGCCTGATCTACTCTCTGAAAATACAATCACTGATATTACTGCAAAATGGGGATAAAGCAATTTCCTTACACACTTTGGCTATATCAACTAGCTGAATCAACTTACAATCCAAGTGACGGAAGTTGGTCCGATGGTTCAGAAGAATGGGTGAATCTCTCTAAATGCCGTGACGAAGCAAACGGACGAGGTAGCAAGATCGTAACTGAAGATAGTGAGGTTTATGTGTATGGGGCCGTGGTTTACTTACCGAAAAACTGTCCAAAAGTTCCCACAGGTGGATTAATCAGAGTTATTGATCAGGAAGGAAATGTAAGGCTTGAAGGAAATAACAGGCTATTTAAAAAAGAACAACTACACTCTAGGTTATGGCTCTAAGATTTACAGGAAATAATTCAGCAATAGAAAAGAGGTTTCTGGAGGCTCAAAAGGAAATTACTAGTAAAGTTATCCGGATTCTAAAATACTGCGCAGAATAGGTAATAAATGAAGCAAGAACGAATGCCACCTATAGAGACATAACCGGAAACTTAAGATCTTCTACAGGATATGTTATCATTTTGGATGGAAAGATTGTAGAAGAAAACTTTACTGGGGACGGAGAAGGAACTAATACCGGGAAATCTGTTGCTAGAGAAATTATGACCCAACAACCAGCTATCGCTCTTGTTGTTGTCGCAGGAATGAAATACGCCTCACAGGTTGAAAGCCGGGGACGTAATGTTCTGACAAGTGCGGAACAAATGGCTAAAACATTAGTTCCAAACCTTTTAAGACAATTAAGATGAAGACGGTAAACCAAGGTAAGCAATGGATATCAGATCTGCTGATTGAGGGGAATATCTTAAATCTAATATCAGGTATTGTCTATAGAGATAAACGGCCAATTGGAAGCACAAAGGAAGATATTGTGATCAATTCGCTAGCTATGGATAATTCCTTTCTACAGGATGGAGTGTTCAACGTCAACTGTTATGTTCCAATGTTGCTTAAGAAGATTAATAACATTGATCAGTACTTACCAAATACCGTAAGGGAAGATGCGATTTCTAAAGCTGTTTATCCTCTATTAGAGAAGGTTTTTAGACCAGCCTTTAACCTATCGGTAGTATATCATAATTCTTTTACCGAGGAAGCAGAGAAGGCTACATACATCAATTTCAGAGTCAATTTAAAAGCATATAACTAAAAAAAATACAAACAATGTCATCAATTAATAATGGACTAGCATTAGTCAAATTGGGAGCGGTTGGATCTGATGGAGGTCTAGGTAGTGCACTTGAAAATATTGGGAAAATCAAGGAGGGTTCATTCAAAGTTAACCACACTGAAGGAGATAAAGTTGAATTCAAAGAGGAGGCTTCGGATATACCATTCTATGTTAGGCAAAAAGAAGGAACGTTGGGTTTTGAATTTGAAGTTCACGACGCGGACGGACCTGCATTTGTTAAAGTTTGGGGAGGAACCTATGATGCAACAACAAAAAAGTATACCCCACCTAAAAGAATAATCCCAAAGGAAATGTCTTTTCAGGCAGTCCCTGAATTTGGGCATGGATTCGATGTGCCAAGAGCTTTAGTTTCAGGAAGATTTTCTGATGCCATGGGTAAAGATTCATTGCTGGGTTTAATTGTTTCAGTAACAGTGCTTGAATGTGAAAAAGAAGGCGTTTCAAACTTCGATAATCCACACTATCCACTAACAACTCCATAATACAATCACCATGGGCCTATCTCCGGGTAGGTCCTTTTAATAAAGCTCTATATGGAAAACATTGAATTAGAGAAGGAGGAGTTAGAATTGTTGGTTGGTGAAGGTTACAGCTTTGAGACAACCTTTTTCGGTAAGAAAAAGACTTGGAACATCGGAAAACTTCCAATGGGCAAAATGCTCAGGATATCAAGGATTTCCATTAAGATCAAAGTAGATGAAGAAGCCCTGTCGAATAACGATCTTTCTATTCAACTACCGGCACAATATGAAGCAGTAAGAGATAATGCAAGCCTTTTAGCAGAAGCCGTGGCAGTTGCAGTTGAAAGCAAGTTGCCAAAATGGTTGCTTAAATGGCACTTCCTAAACTCTCTCAATAGCGAAGAGATTATGAAATTCTCACTCGAACTATTGAAATTCTCAAACTATCAAAATTTTATGACCTCTACGGTATTAATGAACGGGAACCGTCCGACCAAAGCGATGCCGATAGAGAAACCGGACTCAAAACCATCTACGGAGCAATGGGGCAAATCTGCCACCACTTCGGATGGTCTTTAGACTACCTGCTTTGGGATATAGACTGGCGTATCGTACAGCGAATGCTGATAGATGCTCCTAAATACGAGTCGAAAGACGATAATGATGACGATAAAAAATCAAACACAAAGTCCGTCAAAATGACTGAACAGAACTCTGAAGACTTAATCGCACAACTACAGCAATACAAGTAATGAATACCAATAACGGAGCCTTATATTTTGGAGCAGGTATAGATACTACTCAATTTCGTAGAGACATCGATTCTATGAGACGAGATATTTTAGGTCTTAGCCAATCCACCATCCAGGAAACCCAAAATATGGATTCTGCATTTAAAAGCCTATCCGTAGGTATCGCTAGTTATTTTTCATTTAATGCAATGAAGGGCTTTACAATGGAAGTCATCAAAGTTAGAGGTGAATTCCAGATGATGGAAAATGCCATTGAAACTATCACTGGCTCAAAGTCTAAAATGGATCAGCTAATGACAGAATGGAAAGGTTTGACCTTAAGATCCCCTTTTAGACTTTCCGAGATCGGACAAGCTGGTAAACAACTATTAGCATATGGTATTGATGTAAATAAAGTTACACATGATATTGAGATGCTTGGAAATGTAGCATCTGGTGTTTCAGCGCCAATTGGAGATATAGCCTATGTTTATGGAACTTTGAAAACTCAGGGAAGGGCATACACTAGGGATATTCTACAGTTTACAATGCGTGGTATTCCGCTAATGGAAAAACTAGCAGAGGTCATGAATGTTGATGAAACTGAAATGAAAGGTCTTATCGAGGCTGGTAAAGTTGGTTTCCCTGAAGTAGAAAAGGCAATGAATGCTTTAACCACTGAAGGAGGGAAATTCAATAATCTTATTGGAAAGCAGGCAACAACCCTTACTGGAGCTGTGAATCGTCTTAAGCATGAATTTGAATTAATGCTTAATGAAATTGGCGCAGGTAATGAATCTCTTCTTTCTGGAGGAATAAATAACTTATCACACTTAGTCGAAAACTATAGAGAAGTAAGTAAATCTATTCTTGAGCTTATTTCTGTTTATGGATTATATAAAGCTGCAGTAATTACAACCGATGCTCTTGGCCGAATGTACAACATGACTATTCAGTCAGAAATTGCACTTCTTGGAATTTCGGAAAAAATGAAGCTTGGTAGAGCTTTGGTAACCCAAAGACAGGCAGAAGCGACAGCAAGAGAAGCAGCTGCCGAACTAGCTAATACAAGAGCAAAGTATTCCGCATTACAAGTTGAAGTTTCATCATTGGCTATTAAAAAGCAGTCCGCGATTCAATCCGGAATTACTGCTACAGCAAAAGCTCAAGAAGCGGCTGTACAATTATCCTTAGCTAGAATGGAGCTTTCAGCAATTCAGGCAACTGGTACTGCCAGGGAAATAGAAATAGCCCAGAAAAGAGTATCTACCGCTCAAAATACTGTTATTGCGACTCAAGAAACCGCTTCTATTGCTAGAAAAAGAGCTTTAGCAGTTTCTACAGAATTCAATGCGGCAAAACAACAATTAGAGAATACGGCACAAGCGGTAGGTGTTGCGGAGAAAACTGCTGCAACTGCAGCGGAAACAGCTCAAATAGCTGCAAAAAATGCCAATGCAACTGCAACAACTAGACTTACTGCTGTTCAAAGAATTCAAACTTTTGCAAGTTTAGCAGGAGCAAAAGCGCAGGCTTTTTTAAATGCTACTTTAATGTCTAACCCATATGCAACTGTTATAGTTCTTCTTGGTGTTTTGACCTACAGCATATACAAGGCAGCATCTGCAACCTCTGAGCTGCAAAAAATTCAGGAAGAATATAACGAGAATCTAAAACGAACCAATCAATCTGTTAACGAGCAAAAAACTAAAGTTGAAACTCTTATTAAGGCTATCAAGGATCAAAGCACATCATATGATGATGCAAACAAAATGGTAAATCAGCTTAATAGACTTACTGAAAATAGAATTAAAGGTCTCTCTGTTGAAGCAATAAGAACTGGTCAAGCAGATAAAGCAGTTCAGGCATATAATAAAACACTAGAGAGAAATGCCGAGGCAATGCTTAAGGTACAAGAAATAGCAAGATGGGAAGAAGAATTAAAGAGTCTAGAAAAAGATGTCAAGACTTTTTCATGGGGAGAAGCAATTGGCCAGGCGTTCAATCCATTTAATGATGATTACTGGTCTATTAACCCAGAGAATCAAAAAAAAGAGAAAATCGCAGCTTTAAAAAAGACTATTTCAGACGCAATAAAAGACGTGAAAAAAGCGGTTAAAGAGGGGTTTGACATAAACGGTGGTAGTTCTATTACAGAAGAAAAGCCATATTCTCCTGCAAAATTTACTGAAGAATGGTATGATCAGGAAATAGAACGATTAGAAGCCTTAAAGAAAAAAACTGTTGTAGGATCTAAAAAATGGAATGAATACGAAGCTGAAATCGAAAGAATTAGAAATCTTGTAAGCCCCAAAAAGCAGAAGGAAGAAAATCAAATTGCTGAAATATTTCCAATAGGGTCTCCAAAACAAATTCAGCAACAAATGCAATTGTTAGATGATGCTATCGCAGTCATGCAAAATGGTATGGTTAAGATTAGGAAACTTGATAAGTTTGGCCATGATAAGGATAAACAAGGGAATCCATTTTTGACAGGAGAAATCATTTCGTTAGAAAATGCAAACAAAAGGAGAGCTGCTCTTCAAGAAAAATATGATGAAATTTCCTACAAAACATCACAAGAGAAATTTGATTTAGCGAAAAAGCAATGGGAAAACTACTACAAGTCAATTGAATATTTCGGTAAAGACGAAGCTGATAAAATGTATCAGGGGCTATTTAAAGGATCCAATAGTTTTCTTCAATATATAGACAACGAAATACTTGCCTTAAATGATCGCGCAATAGCTGGCGAAAGACTTACAAAATCAGATTATGATTATTTATTAAACCTTAAAAGTGCAAAAAATACTCTAACAGGAATTGAAGAGCCAATCGAAATTTTTAAAAGAGAATTTGAGAACACTTTAAAGTTAATGCCGTCGTATGTTGATCAAATCGAAGCCATAGAAAAGGCTATAGATGATGCTTACCAAAATGAAAGGGGTAATTCAGATATGTTCCTTACTCAGAAAAGGTTTTTAGACGAAAGAAAAAGATCAATAATCCAACAGCAAAAGGAAATTGCAATACAATTTGTTAATGAACAGGAAACTGCTGAACAAAAGGCATTAGTAATTAAGCAAAAATATGAGGAAATAAGGAAGCAGATTGGTGAAAATTCTTCATATTCAGAGCAAGAAAGGCTTAGGCTATTAGGTATTTCATACAAAAATGAAGCAAAGGAAATCTCTGAAGCTTCATTGGAAGTTTTCCAAAAATCCGACTTATTTATTAAAGCTTTTGGTGACTTAGAAAGAGTAGGTCCTAGTGCTTTAAGAAAATTAAAGAAGGCACTTGAGGAATACATACAGTCTGCGGAGGGCGAAAAATTAGGAGCAGAACAATTAAAAGTAATTCAAGATCAATTACGAAAGATAGATGATCAATTAAACAAAGATCCTTTTGCCTCCATCGGAATTGCAATTAGTAAATACACAGCTGAGAAGAAAAAATTAAATGATGTAGAGAAAAAGTTTGGAAAGAATAGCCCGCAGTATAATGAGCAATTAGAAAATACAAGAATTGCTTTTGGAGGAATTGTTGAAGCCACAGCTGGTGCTGTATCAGGCATTATCGGATTTACAACTGGATTAGGTGATGCGCTTGGTACAATGTCTGAGTCAACTAAAAAAACATTGAAAGATGTTGAACAGTTGGGAGAAGGTATTTCAAATCTAGTACAAGGATACTTTAAACAAAATTATGCACAAGCTGCAGGAGGTTTAATCCAGACGATTGCTGCTGTTTCTAGCTTAATTGGTGGGGATAACGCTCGTGAAAAGCAAATTCAAGATTGGCAAAGAGTAATTGAAAGCCTCAAAAATACATATCAAGATCTTCAAAGGACGATTGAAAAAACAGCAGGTCAAGAATCAATTTCCAGGCAGAAAGAATTGATTAATAACCTTAAGGAACAGCAAAAGGTTCTTAATGATATGCGTGATAAAGAGTTCGGTAAGAAAAAGGCAGATAAGGACAAAATTTCGCAGTACGAGCAACAGATGAACGATATAAACCGCCAGATAGAAGATTTGGTGACAAAGTTTAAAGAGAGTGTTACTACTGTAGAATTCAAAGAACTTTCCCAGAAACTTGCAGACTCATTAATTGAGGCATTTGGACAAGGTGAAGACGCTGCGAAATCTTTTGATAAAGTGGTGGAGGATGTTATGAAAAATGCTGTTGTCAACGCTTTAAGGATAAAGTATCTGGAGCCGGTTGTAAAAGAAATGGTTGACAACCTTTATGCTTCAATGGGATACGGAAAAGGAGATCAAAGTAAGATTGAACAGGCCATTAAAGAAACGCAGGCCGAAATTGAGAAGACACAAGCTGAAATTAATGCATCTGGAAACTTTCAGGAGGTAAAAGTCCTCGAAGCTAAGAGAATGCAACTTCAGCAAAAAATCAATGATCTTAAAGCCCAGTTGGCTAATACTGATATTGACGGCGCTTTTGATGGGTTGACCCAGGAGGAGATTGATAAGTTAAAAGACTATAAAAATGATCCACGATATAAAGCGTTTCTAGAAAGCATTAAATCAATTAAAGAGGTTTTCGAAAATACTACCGCGGCAGCCCAAGGTTTAAAAGGTGACATCAAAGGAATTACCGAAAAGACAGCTGGAGCATTGGAAGGTCAGTTCAATGCAGTCAGAATAAACATATCTGAAGTACTAAAGATTATGAAGGGAAATCAAACTGTAGCCAATGCACAAACAGTTCTCCTGTCAAAAATTGAAAGCAATACCAGCAATTTAATCCAGATCAGAAAGGATATGGCTGAATTAAACAATAAAATCAAACCCGGTCTTGCCGGCATTCCATAATCATGAATTTACAAGATATATACATACAAGCTAAGCGAATCGGTCTTTCGCGAAAATGTGACGAGAGGATGAATTCTGATTTGTCGATAAAGAATCTATGTTCGATGTATTTCGATGGGGACGATTGGTCGATGGAGAATGATTTTCCGAAGATTAATGTATTGAGAAAGTTCAGAGGGCAGAGTGAGGTTCATGGGATATTCACGGATTACAGAGGAATGCCTAATAACCTTGTAAAAGCTGCATTCTTTGGAGAGTCGGACATACAGATGGTATATAATGGCTTTACTGTTTCCCAGCTGGTTCTAAGACACGACACAAAGGCAAAGATCACAGCAACAGAAAATGCAATCCTTATTGTAAATGTTTTGGACAATGCTGAATTAGAAGTTACCAGCTTGGAAAATGCAAGAGTAGAGGTATTCCAGTACGGGGGAAGAGTAAAAAGTACAGGTGATGTAAGAATCACAAAAACCAGTTTCAAAAAATGAGTGAAGTAAAATATTCTTTAAACGGTAAGTCTTTCAAAGATTTCGGAGTGTATGTTTCGGATTCACTTGGGCTTGTCGGGTTATTGGAGTCAAAAAATATCACTCAGTATGATTGGGCGGAGTATCACGGTATAGCTCCGGATCTTCGTAAACCAAAATTCAAAGAAAGAACTATTGAATTGAAGTGTTTCATACGGGGTGAAAGCTGGCAGGAGTTATTTGATGCTTTCATGGTATTTGTTATAGGCGAGTTTTCAAAACCCGGAACGCAGAGAGTACATATAGAGCCATTTGGGTTCAAAACACTTCCATACGAAGTGTATATGAAAGATGAGGTAAAGCCGGAGAAACAATTTAGCGATGGAGAAATGTTCGCCACCTTCTCACTTAAATTTATTGAGCCAAATCCAATAAAAAGAGTTATAAAGACCACTCTTGACACCTTCAAGCTTTCCTACGAAATAGATTCTGAAACTGAGATTTTCTTCGGAGATGGAACCAAGCAGACCGGCCGCGGAAATGTAAGTCTTACGAAAGACTATTCAATACCATCGTATGAGAATTCAGGACTGTCAATTATAAGCGCAAGCGGTGTAAACAATCAATACTTCGAAGTAAACTATACTCCTGAAAATCCAACCGTTTATCAGTTTTCTGTAGAAATTGACTTAGAGTTACCTAAAAATATAAAACTTTATGTAATCGGCAGAAAGCTCGACAACACATATGAAGCTGTTGCTGTAAGCACAATTAACGAAGGAATAACTGGTAAGAACTTAATATCAGTACTAAAGGCGGTTAATATGGATGACTATGGCAAATTCATTTATAAAGTTTTGGATTCAGATGGAAATGAGATCCCTGGAATAGAATACATTAATCCACGTATTGAAATAGCCGAGGTCGTAGGAGAGTGGCAGAACATGTTAGGGAAAGAAAAAATAATAATCATTGCTGGAAATATTGAAGACATGAAAAACCTTCAAACACCAGCTGAAATAATTTGGGAAAAAATATAAAAATGGCAGATCAAGTTAATATTACAGTAACGGACTTAATTCCACCTGCAAATATTGCTACTATTGACAACACGTCAATGCAAGGGAATGCGTATACTAAGATACAGGTAGATGATAAAACAGCGTCTATTACGGAAGAATTTAATACCAAAATTGCTGAAGTTGAGCAGCGTATTGAGACGGATTTTAAAGGAACAATTAAGCCTACTGATCCAGCTCCAACTGAAGATGGAAGTTACAAACCTGAAATTTCTTCTAATGACGACAAACCAACAGATCCGAATAGTACCGCAGACTGGGGTAAAGTCTATCCAAATGCAGGGAATCTTAGGGCTAAGACGGGCTACAATACTATGTTTTATAAGAAAGGTTCTGTTTGGACTAGGTCAGAAACGAAAATGCCAGAAGTCACGGTGAATGGAGTTGTAGAGGCAAGTAATCCAAATGCTGTAAGCGGTGGTTCTGTATATGACCGATATAAAAGCCTAATTAATTTGGGTTCGACAAATATTCCTTTCACTTTGGCAGCGGGAGGTATTAATACTACTACAGGCGTACCAAATACATCACTGAACTGGATTCGAACGTTACCTATTACTAGTACAGGCTCAACGGCTTATGAAGCTACAGGGTATGGTATGGATTCTAATTCATCTGGCATGCGAGTATTCTTCTACAACGGGAGTACATTTTTATCCTACTTAGCGAGTGGATCAGCAACAACATTCCCATTCACAACTCCTCCGACTTGTAATAATTACATGATTCAGGTTGCAAGTGGTACGGATGTGGGGGCATCGCCTGCAACATCGCCATACAATAGCTCATTGAAAATTACTCAGGGGTCTTCAGCTGGAGATTACCTCAAGGCGGAAAAATTACAAGGGACCATAGCGACTCCGCAAATTCAAAAAATTGAAACTGCAAAAGCAACTGATAGCAATGAATTCTCTGAAAAGTTTTCCTTTACTAATCAGGTAGGTGTTATTGATTATAAGTCAATTGCTATGACCGGCAATAGTTCAGTCACACATTTAAATTTTGCATCCAGTAATGAGCCGGACATTAGCATCATTGAAACAACCGTAAAAGATATTGCTTCAAATGGAAGTGCCCGACTAGGGTTTGGTGATGGAAATGCTTGTTTCCAATTAATAAAAACTGCAGCTTCCAGTTCTGTATTTGACGTATATGTCATGAACCGATATGGAGTGACGAGCGTGGGAACTCTTTCAATTGGTACCGCAACCATTCTTAAGATAGGAGATAAGTTGAGGCTATTCAGAAGCGGGTTAAACATCATTGCCTATCTGAATAATGTTTTTGTTGGAAGTATAAATTTGCAAGCACAAGGAGCTTTAAGCGGAGTTCTTAAAGGAATTGTCGGCTTTAGAGATAATACTCAGTATTGGCAAGCTGACCAGGTTAGACTTAAAAAGAGAAAGACTCCATACTTGCATATTTCTGTTGACGACTCAATTAATGTTTTCAGGGAAATCGCAACAACAAATCCAACATCTATTTTTGATAATGCCCGACTTGCGGTTTATAAGGAAATGCATGATAAGTACGGAGCCTGTTTCTCTTTATTCTGCTTTTATCAAAATAGTAGTGTCACTTTCAATTTATCCCAGATGCCCGCAACCTGGAAAGCGGAATTTGTTGCAAATTCTAGTTGGTTGAAAATTGGATTCCATGGGGTCGATGATGCTACAGACTATACTACAATATCGTTGACTGATGGTGTGGAGCATTACACCAGAATTATTAATGAGATAAATCGTTTTGCGGGGTATTCAACTATTGATAACATGCCTAGATTTTCTAAGTTCAAGGGAAATAAGACTCTCTACACAGAATTAAAAAAATATGGCTTGGTAGGTGTTCTGGCAGCAGACGACACAAGGCCCGACGATTCGGGGTTAACCACAGCTGAACAAACGGCAGTAAGAAATGGTGATGATTACTATAATTATGAAATGGGCTTTTACTTTGTCAGAACATCTCCACGATTAGATTTGGTTAATGCAGCTGCTGTTCTTACTATGCTTAAGACTGAGAACAACAACTATAACACTAAGAATGTTTTTGAAATGTTCTATCACGAAGGAAGAGAATCATCAACCGAAGGAAGAGAAATGATTGAAGCCATCTGCAAATTCGCCTACGACAACAGAATAAGATTTGACTTCCCTCAAAACAATATTTTGAATTAATGAATAACATAACACTATACAGAAACGGATCTCCTTTGTTCAATTTGATTGAGCGAGGGAAACGTTCTGTGGAGTCTGCAACACTTAACCGAGTTATGCTTTCGGATGATTCGGTTTCGATCAAACTAAATTCCCGAGAAAAGCTGGATATTTTGATCAATGATTACTTCGTGCTCTTTGACTCTGTGTATCGTATCAATACATTGCCGGCATTGGTGAAAAATAGCAATACCTCATACGAGTACAATATTACAGCTCAGGGCTTAATGTTTGACATGATGCGATGCAAGTATTTTAATGCTGACACAACCGGATTCGGTCCAGATTTAGAATTTCCATTGATCGGCACCATTGAAGTTTTCTTGCTTGCTCTGAAAAATAACATGAAGCGTTTTGCTGGAAATTGGGAGCTAGGAAACTTTGTCAATGGAGAAACGAAGACAATAACATTCGGTGATGATACTTGTCTTTCAGCCATGCAGAAGATCTGCAATGAATTCAAAACTGATTTTTGGATTAAATACGAAAACGGGAAATATGTTATTCATACCGGAGACTATGGCAAGAAAGTCCCATTAAAATTCGAGTACGGAAAAGGGAAGGGGCTTTATTCTCTTTCGCGAAATAATGTTGACGACAACGATATTGTAAACCGGCTTTATGTTTTTGGAGGAACAAATAACATTCCGAACGAATACAGGAATTTCAGCAAGAGATTAAAATTGCCAAATGCTGATTATTTGGAAGACGCCGGATCAATAGCAGCGTTTGGATTAAAAGAGGGATCAATCACTTTTGATGAAATTTACCCACACAGAACCGGAAAGATAACGTCCTTAGGAGATACGAAATTCAAGTTCTCAGATTCTACAATGGATTTTGATCTCAACGAGAAAGAATCCGACGGAGTGACGACGAAATATTTAATTGCTGGAACTTCTGCAAAGGTCCATTTTAATACAGGTAATCTAGCGGGTTACGAATTCGAAATAAAAAAAGGAGGATATAACCATTCAACAAAAACATTTGAAATTATTCCATTCAAAAATGATCAAGGACAAAGCTTCCCAGATGAAACGTCAACTGCTTTTCAATTTGCTTTAGGTGATGAATATGTATTATTGGATATTGTAATGCCTAAAAGCTATGTCGATAGTGCAGAAAATGAACTGCTCATTAAAGGAAGCGAGCAATTTAATCTTAACCTAAAGGCTAAAGTTTCCTACGATCTGAATGTTGATCCGGCTTATATGGAAAAAATAGGAGTAGGGAAGTTTGATATAGGTGATTACATTCAGGTTTATGATCAGGTTTTAGGAATTAACAAAGTTTTGCGAGTTAATCAAATTACTACAGATTTCATAAAAGGTGGGTATTTCAATCCCTTTGATATGAAGATTGTTATTGCTGATTCTTACGAGATTGCGTACAGTTCACAGGTTGCCCTTCAAATAAAAGAAATAAAAAATGTATTATCAATCACCAATTTAGGGCAGATCAATTATTCAAAGCTTGGTCTAAAAACAACAGAAGAGCTTAAGAATCTGGTTTTTGATACGGATGATTATTTCAACCCCGAAAACATCCGCCCGAATTCAATTGAAACAAATATGATCTCAGTTGGTGCCCGCAGTCAGCAGATTAGCTGCAGTGTTGTGTTCTATGTGATGTATGAAAACAACAAGAATAAGATCAAGGTTAATCCTGGAGTCATCTACTCTCAGACATTCGACAAAGAGTGGATGATTCCGGAGAATGTTGAAACTATTCCAGACGATCAGTTCCGATACGTATATGGGAAATGTTCAAAAACTGATCAAACCGGCGCAATTGTTTTCAGCCAAGAACAAATTAAGTTTGATTCTGATGCGAATGATTACTATTTCTTAATAGGTATTCTTCACTCTGTGGTTGAAGGTGTTCGCGTTCTATCTATTACAGTTGGAACAACAACTATCAATGGTGGGCTCATAAGAACCGGTATTATTTCATCACTTGATGGCCAAATGACAATCAACCTAGATACGCAAGAAATCAAAGGTAAAATTAAGTTCACAGACGGTTCAGACGGTTTTACGTCCATTGATAATGGACTGCTTATGTCTCAGGTAATTGAAGTCGGAAATGAAACAGAAAGAAACGCTTTTATCTCTTCTGTTACAGATGCCGGAGGTGATAGTATTCGGTTCGGAGCCGGAGCAGATTATGCGCATAAAAATGATGCGGTGTTTCAAGTTCTTCAAAATGGAAAAATGATCTCCAAAAATGCTGAGATTAAGGGTAATATTGATGCGAATACCGGAACAATAGGCGGGGTAAACGGTTGGTACATTACGACGTCAACATTAACCAGCACTACCGGTAAAATTCTTTTCGGGACCGTAAACTCTAATGGAGACCTGGTTGATGGTCTAATGATCTCTAATGATGTACACCCAAACAGTCAATACATAGGTAATTTCATTATTAATTCATCAAAAGATGCCGGTAACGTAATAAACACGGGGGCGTCGATTTCGGCATCAGGGAACAATGTCGGTAACACAGCTCTAGAATTAAGCGCCACAGGTCCACAAGGTAATAATAACGCATTAACCGTTAATGATGGTTTTATCTTTTTAAATAACATCGGTGGTAATGGATTTAAAGGGTTCAAAGTATATGTGACAGCTTTAGGAGGACAACTGTTTGAAGGGTTTTCAGGGCAAAAAACAATTGGAGGAATAATTTGTTATTTCCAGAACGGACTTTTCATTGGCTAATAAATGCATAATAAATGAAAGAATTTATAACAAACAACTTAATGACAATTCACTCCGGAGGAATCGGGGGTAAGGCTTGGGCTTCTTTTCAATTGGCAGCAGTTCCGGCGGTGGGATTTTCAATATCGGAAAGGCTTACGGGCTGGTACGTTGAAAGCTATGTTTTTATTTTCGTTTTGGGATTAGCTCTAATCGCTGATCTTGTGGCCGGTATATGGAAGCATATGAAACTACACACATTTTCCCCCAAGAAGATGATCACGGGTTTCTGCCAAAAAATAGGACTTGTAATTCTCGTTTACTTTTTAACGGAGGCATTCATACAGATAATTTCAGATGCCGATCTAGATAGTGTATACTTCAAAGTTGCAAGTAAGATCATGATTTTTATTTACCCCGCCGGAAATGCTTTAGTTAACATTGGAATTATAACGGATGGAAAATTTCCTCCGCTAGCTTTTCTTAAGAAATTCGAAAAGTTCAATAAGACTTTAGATATAAGAGATTTGAACCTTAAAAACAAGAGTGATGAAACCGAAAATACTGATAATAATCCTTCTGAGTAGTTTGTTACTTGGATGTAGGACGAAGCATAAGGCATCTTTATACAGCAAGGAAGGCCGAACAGAAATTGAACGGGTAAAACTAGATTCAGTGAAAGAAAAGACGGTAAAGGAATCCACTAAAAAAGTGACTGATCAGACAGTTAAAAAACAGGTTCAGGATTTTTCCGGAGATATAATCATTAAAGGCAAATCTGACACATTAAACCCGCTGATCTTTCATAATGTGGTTTCCGGAGATACTCTACAAAGTATTGTTATCCGGGGCACGGCTGACTACTACATTAATAATCACTACCGGAAGTCGGAAGAAGATAAAAAAGAAACATCCAACGAAGAAAAAACAAACATTATCCAGGATCTGGCAAAGACAGCAGTGTCGAAAGAAACTATTAAAAAAGTTGCTACTGAATTCGAACAGAAAACCAGGCAAATAAAATCTACTGGATTTCAGGCCGGATTGTGGATTGTCCTGTCTCTTTTGGGAGTCGTTGGAATCGTAATATTTGGAATTTATAAATACTTAAAGAGAAAATGAATACATTAACAGAACAAGATTATATAAATGCAGCCAAAGAATTAGGTTGTGAAGTTGCAGCTATAAAAGCAGTGAGTGAAGTTGAAGCTCCAAAAGGAGGTTTTCAGGCTGATGGACGACCGACAATATTATTTGAACGTCATAAGTTTCATGAATTTACATCTGGAAAATATTCTGCAGGTAATCCGGATATTTCGAATCCAAGACCAGGTGGATATACAAAAGACGAACATTTACGACTTGACAAGGCAGCGAAATTGAACCGTAATGCAGCTCTAAAATCTGCATCATGGGGTAAATTCCAGATAATGGGTTTCAATCATAGCTTAGTCGGATTCCCAGTTCTACAAGATTTTATAAATGCTATGTACAAAAGCGAAGGTGAACAGCTAAAAGCCTTCGTTAAATTTATTAAAGCAAATAAGTTGGATGATGAACTTAGGAACAAAAGATGGGCTGATTTCGCCCGGGTATATAATGGTAGGAACTATCATATAAATGAATATGATAAGAAAATGGAAGCATCTTATAAAAAGTTTTCAAAATAAAATTTAACAAAATATCATCAGAAGTGAGGAGAAATATTTGGTTTACTCCTCGTAATTTTGATTAACAAAATTATATTACAATGAACAAGACAATTAAATTACAGACTCCATCAATAAATGAATGGATTTATGCAGAAGATTATTCAGTAGGGCAAAAACAGGATGGTTTAAAAAATGACGCTAAAAAGTTCCATATTGGAGAGTTATCACAAGAAGAAGCAGAGAATTATGCTGAAGAGTACAAAAAAGCATTTTTGGAAAAATATCTTACCACTAAAAAGTAAAGAAATCCCCACTGTTAGGTGGGGATTAGCTTACTGTGGCAGTTTGTACAATTCAGTATATTGGCAGTTATTGCAAATATAAACATCAAAAGTTTGGACTTCCTCAATCTTTACCTCTGTCATTCCGTTTTGTCCTCTTATTCCTCTTGGCATTACTGCATTTCCTTCCACTTTAACAATTGGATGATTTTGGTTACCATTCACAGTGGTACCAGCATTAATACAAACTACTTGTCCTTGTTCGTTTTTAGGCATGGTTTATTGTTTTTGATTGTTAAGCTACCAATATACAAACAATTCAAAATCAATCGTTACGGTTTCCCGTAGAGTTATTACTACAGAATCTCCGTATATTTACGGAGTTTTTGCAAACAAAAAGTACAACAAAGTTTTTTTAATGTCCTTCCTACGGGGAGGATTTTTGTTTATGACCTTGATCATAATTCATTTGAATGGGATTTAATAATTTTGAATTGTTAATTAAATTTTTAACATAAGTTTTTATGCCTCCCAATGCCCTGGGAGGTTTTTTGTATATTTGAGTACTTGATAGCTCGAATTATCAACTACTTAATCTATGTTGCCCTTCAATTGAGGGGCTTTTATTTAGTTATTATCTATGTTAAAAATTAAAAAACCTCCCTAAAAGTTGGGGAGGCAAAAGTTTTTGGGTTTCAGAATGAAAATTTAAATAAGACTCTCAAATTTAGTAAGATTGATGCCTTTTGTACTATGATTGAGGTCATAAATTTCTGACTAGAAATATTGTATATTTATTCATCTGTAAAAACAGAATATTACATAAAGCTTTTGAACCTCCTTTGGGAGGTTTTTGCTTAAAGAAATATATTTACAAAATACTCTCGTCTTAACGAGTTCGTAATTAGTTTCAATCCCTGGATCTTTCTGGGGATTTTTTATATTTGTACGCTTGAATTATTCAAGTTTCGACTGATTTTACAGAAGGACCTCCTGCGGGAGGTTTTTTGTTTCGTAATAGAATCGATACCACAAAAAGTTAAATTTCATTAAACAGTGATGTTATTGGCATGCCCATTGTTAATGTTAAAACAAGTTTTTAAGAGAATTTTTATTTAACACTACATCATTTAACTTATAATTCATTTTTTGCACTTTTTGCCTCCCAGTTGCTCGGGAGGTATTTTTATGATCTCACTCATAAATATGATTTCAGAAAATTGCTATATTTAAATGTTTTTTTGAATGTTTAACGACATTTAATTTATCCCTGGAGAAATCCGGGGATTTTTTATTTAAAATATTATATTTGATTTCTCATTTTCTATGAATGAGTTAGTAATTAATATATCCTCGGAGAGATTCGGGGATTTTTAATTCATTTTATTCACTAATTTAGGATATATAAGTATAATTTTCGTATAATTGCAGCGAACTAAAACTATCATAACTATGAAAAAATTACTTTTCGCTTCCGCTTGTGCTTTAACATTGTTATCATGCGCAAGAGAGGAATCCGAGATTCAAGTAGAAAATGAAACAAAACTTATTAATAAATCCACTACAGGTAAAGGTGTTGAAGCTTCCAAAACTTGGGAAAGAGTTATCACACGTTATTACAGCAATACTTTGATGAAACATTACTTTGGTTCGCCTAATCAATTGCCACCTGGATTTCCGGCGCTTGGATGGAGAGATGAAGGAACAGCATTTATTTTAGCAGGAGAGTCTGGTTTAGGTCATATTGATCCTCTTTACAGCATGGTCCACCCAGGCAATGGAGATAATGTAATAATTTTTGCCCATGATATTCCTGCCGTTGCGGCACTAGGTTATCAACAAAAAGAATTAATAGGATATGCTTACGGTCCTGATGCAACACCAGTTTACAGGTATTATAGACCTTCAAAACATGGACATTTATATACAACTAATTGGAATGAATTAGGCGGAGGAGGTAATGGATGGGTTTACGAAGGTATATTTTTCTATGCTAAATAAATTTAATTAATCATTTATATTTTTAGACCTCTCAGTCCCTTGAGAGGTTTTTTTGTGGATAACTTTTTAATGCGTCAAGTTCTGACGTATAAAGGGTTTTGCTTTGTTGTGTAATATTTGATACAAAATATATCAATATAAATTGCAAAAACTGATTAAAAATATATCTAATTTTGTCAAATGGAACGGTCGATTGTACATATGGATCTGGATACTTTTTTTGTATCCTGTGAGAGGCTTGTGAACTCTGAACTCAACGGAATTCCCCTGATAATAGGCGGTGGAGATAGGGGAGTTGTTTCATCTTGTTCCTACGAAGCCCGAAAATTTGGAGTGCGTTCTGCCATGCCAATGCGAATGGCTTTACGACTATGTCCCCAAGCCAGAGTGGTCAAAGGAGATATGGAATTGTATTCTAAAATGTCACATACTGTAACAGAAATTATCGAAGAGAAAGCTCCTGTTATGGAGAAATCATCCATTGATGAATTTTATCTGGATCTGACCGGAATGGACAAATTCTTTGGAGCTTATAAGTGGACAAACGAATTAGGGGCAAGGATAGAAAAAGAAACGGGGCTTCCAATCAGCTATGCTCTGTCGATTAATAAGACAGTAAGTAAGATCGGGACTGGCGAATCGAAACCACATGGACATCAGGAAATTCCATCGATAGGTGTTCATTCATTTCTAAACCCTTTACCTATAAAGAAAATGCCTGGAGTAGGAGATGCAACGTTTCGACTACTGTCCCGTGTTGGGATTCGTACAATAGGAACGCTTTCGGATATGCCTGTTGAAGTATTGCAGCAGATGATCGGGAAGAACGGTGCCGATTTATGGAAAAAAGCAAACGGAAATGATGACGCTCCAGTTGTTCCTTATACAGAGAGAAAATCAATAGGAAAAGAAAGAACATTCAGCAGTGATACTATGGACATTCATGAAGTGAGAAGACTCATATCCGGAATGGCTGAAGATTTAGCACATCAATTGCGCCAAGAAAAATGGCTGACAGCAACAGTTGTTGTCAAAATAAGATATGCAAACTTTGATACAGAAACGAAACAATGTCGTGTTGCATATACTTCGGCTGATCATACACTGTCCCGGGTTGCGTTAGAGCTTTTTGATAAGATATATTCAAGGCGTATGCGATTAAGGCTTGTTGGATTGAGATTTACCGATCTGGTACATGGCAGCTACCAAATGAATTTGTTTGAAGATACTGCTGAATTAATGAGTCTTTATCAGGCAAT
Source organism: Chryseobacterium sp. CFS2 (assembly GCF_036543225.1). Lineage (NCBI taxonomy): Bacteria > Pseudomonadati > Bacteroidota > Flavobacteriia > Flavobacteriales > Weeksellaceae > Chryseobacterium > Chryseobacterium sp. CFS2. The sequence goes on along the minus strand of NZ_JAZHQU010000003.1, from coordinate 431,557 downwards.
GGATAATATAAAGAATCGGTTCGGGAGTGCTGCGGTTGGTAGAGCTGTAGGATTTGACTTTCTACATTAATGCGCAGATATGTATTTGAACTGTCACTCATATCATAGTCTAAGATACGGAACCTTATCTATAGATGATTTAGTCTCTCAAGCTTCGTATTTGGGAGTCAAAGAACTTGTGCTTACAGACATTAATACTATTACCGGAGTTTATGAATTTAAAAAGAAATGTGAATCAAACGGTATAAAGCCAATTGCGGGCGTTGAAATCCGGAAAGGTAGTGATTTGTTGTATGTCACCATGGCAAAGGAATTTGCCGGATTAGGGGAAGTAAATAAGATTTTGACAGAATATAATTGTGAAGGTATTGACTTACCTGAAAAACCAGATCTTAAACATAATTTTATTATTTATTCTCTTCAAAACAAACCAGACTCATTAAATGAAAATGAATACATAGGAATAAGGCAAGAGGAATTAAATTTATTAATTCGGTCAGAATATAAGAGCCTTATTTCAAAAATGGTTATTCTACATCCGGTCACTTTTGCGACTAAAAAGGAATATAATTTACATTGTATTTTAAGAGCTATTGATAATAATACACTATTGTCATTACTCCCAAAAGAAGAGACATGTGAAAAGTCAGAGTATTTTATGGCTCCACAATCTATAATGGAAAGCTATAAGCACTATCCACAAATCATTGAGAATACACAAAAACTTTTAGCTCAATGTAGCTTTGAGTTTGAGTTTTCTACACCAAGAAACAAAAAGCATTATACTGGTACAAAAGCCGATGATTTAAAACTATTGACACGGCTAACTCATGCTGGTTTAGAAAGAAGGTATGGAAGGAATCATCTGGAAGCAAGGGCTCGTGTTGATAAAGAATTGAAGGTTATTGATGAGTTGAATTTTAGTGGTTATTTTCTTATCACCTGGGATATTATCCGATACAGTAATAGCATGGGATTTATGCATGTAGGACGGGGAAGTGGAGCAAACAGTATTGTTGCCTATTGCTTAGGGATTACAGATATCTGTCCGCTGGAGCTGGATTTGTATTTTGAAAGATTCCTGAATCTGAACAGAAAGAGTCCTCCTGATTTTGATATAGACTGGAGCTGGCAGGAACGAGATATAATCTTAGATTATATTTTCAATCGATATGGAAAGAATCACGTAGCGTTCTGCGGGACAAATGTTGAATTCAAATACCGCTCAATTATCAGGGAGGTTGGAAAGGCATTCGGGTTGCCGAAAGAAGAGCTGGACGAACTGAGCAAAAACCCTGAAAGAGTATTTCGAGATGAAATCGTACAAAAGGTTCAAAAGTATGGGAAACTATTGGAGAAATTTCCCAATCAACGAAGTATGCACGCCTGTGGCATTTTGATTTCTGAAGAACCGCTGACAAACTTCACGGCATTGGAGATGCCTCCGAAAGGGTTCCCGATTGTACAATGGGACATGCATATTGCTGAAGAACTCGGGTTCGAGAAGTTCGATATTCTTTCACAGAGAGGACTTGGTACCATTAATGATACGGTAAAATTAATCGAAGAGAAACGAGGTATTAAAGTAGATATTAAGAATACTACACTTTCAAAGGATGAAAATGTCTGTAATGAATTTTTAAGTCAGGGCAGGACCATTGGCTGCTTCTATATTGAGTCTCCGGCAATGCGAGGGCTTCTAAGAAGGTTAAAGTGCGATAATTATAAAGTGTTGGTTGCGGCATCCTCAATTATACGCCCAGGAGTTGCTCAATCCGGAATGATGAGAGAGTATATCTTCAGACATAACAATCCGAAACAATTTGAATATTTCCATAAAGTATTCGAAGAACAACTAGGAGAGACTTACGGAATTATGGTTTACCAGGAAGACGTAATAAAAATTGCTCTTCATTTTGGAGGATTATCTGCTGCAGATGGCGATATTCTTAGACGGGCTATGAGCGGCAAGTATCGATCACTGGAAGCACTACAGAAAGTAAAAGATCATTTCTTTGAATCTTGTAGAGATCTGGGGCATTCTGAAGAGTTGAGTAGGGAAGTATACAGGCAAATAGAGTCGTTTGCCGGATATTCTTTCTGTAAAGCACATTCAGCATCATATGCAGTCGAAAGTTATCAGAGCCTTTATCTCAAAGTATACTATCCACTGGAATTCATGGTTTCAGCAATAAATAATATGGGAGGTTTCTATAGAACTGAAGTATATGTTCATGAGGCTAAAGTGTCTGGAGGGAAAATACTTCCTCCGTGTGTCAATAAGAGTGAATATCAAACCACAATCTATGATAAAGACATATATTTAGGATTAATGCTTTTAGAAAAAGTTGAGTCCAGAATAGCCCAATTTATTCCGGAGGAAAGAAGGAGAGGTGGAGATTATAAATCAATGGAAGATTTCATCAAAAGAACCCCTGTAGGTATTGAAACACTGCAGATTCTCATATTTATAGGAGCATTTAGATTTACAGGAACTCCAAAAAACGAACTGCTTCTCAAAGCGAGAGTATTACTAGGAGATTTTAAGCCAGAACGAAGGTTTCAAACATTATTTGAAGAACCTGTAAAGGATTTTAAATTTCCGGAGCTGAAACGAAATGTCTTTGAAGATGCTTTTGACGAAATTGAAATATTAAGTTTTCCGGTTTCCAGCACCCCTTTTGATCTACTTCAGACAAAGTACAGAGGCTCTGTTATGGCTAATGATCTCGTTAAATACCATAAAAGAGAGGTTAAGATGCTGGCATATCTGATCTCAAGGAAGCATGTTCCAACTAAAAGAGGCACAATGTTTTTTGGAACTTGGATAGATGTTGAAGGAAACTATTTTGATACTGCACATTTCCCTGATAGCTTGGAAAAATATCCTTTTCAGGGAGGCGGGTGTTATTTACTTTTAGGGATAGTAGAAGTAGATTTTCATTTTCCTACCATCACAATTACCAAAATGGCGAAAATGCCTTTCGTTCCGGATCCTCGCTACTCTCATGATGAAGATAAAAAGTACGAAGCTCAGCAGCGAATCAAAGAAGATGTGAGTATGACTTACCGGAAACCTTATCCACAAGAGCATGAGATAGGGTTGCCTAGAAAGAAGAATATTGGCTAAAGACATTAAAAAAGGCTTAAAAAAGTTTTTTTTATTTGTGTACGTCACTTATTTGTGGGTTATTTGTGGGTTAAAATTAATAATATGAACTTACTTAAGCTAGAAGTAAACATTCAAGGAATGAAATCAATTACAGCTATAGAAATTAGCAAAGAAAAGGATGCAGAAATACTTAGTAGAGATTATTTTTCTAAAAAAAAGTATTTGAACGAATATCCTGTTAATCCTGAGAAAATTGAAAATGCACACGAAGACTATATTATTTTTGATTGCCATCTAATCAATATTGACAATACATATAAGTACGAACACTTTTACTGCGCTTTGAAAAAATAAAACAACCCCTGTAAATGCAGGGGCTTTATTTTGGCAGCGTAAACGAAATGCCATTAAGATGGTTAATTTGTACTATTTTCTTTTCCCGGATTAGCCGTTTGAAAAATTCTTGCTTTTGTTCTGGTATCATTTTTAAAATAGGGTCATAAACATTATGGTCAATACCGTTTGCGCCCCCTGAGTTTCACGTAATTAATTAGTACTGACGGAATCAAATCCGGAAACTTGCAAATCAGTAGGCAAAGATACGTAAGACCAGCAAATAAGCTCCATTTGAAAACCTCCCAAAGCCTGCCATTCCTGAATCTCAAAGTCATAGTAACCTAAATCAAAATTATCTAAATCTTTATCGTACAATAAAACAGTTTGAGAAAATTGTTCTCCTTCTACCTGGTCAGGAAATATATTCATTGGATTAACTGTAAAGTCCCCGTTCATAAGTATAGTTTTCAAAAATTAACAATTTATTTAAAGCAAATTTAATAATTAAAAAAATATACAATAGAAGAAAGTGATCAATCCAATTACACTCAACCAGATAAAAAGACCGGCTGCCCTAATCTGCTTATCCTTGTGCTGGAATAGCAAACAGTCTCTAATAAATTCTTTCATATAACTAATTTAATTAGGATGAATAAATTATGCTTACGGAAATCCGTAATGATTATTTTATTATGTTAAATCTCCTGATAGGGATTAATTGTTATATTTGAGCGTTAACAATTAAAACTAATACAATGAAAAACTTAAAGAGAATCCCTAAGGAGAAATTAAGAAACATTAATGGCGGTCAAAAATTATGCCCCCCTGGTTCTAAACCAATGCATTGTCCAGGTTCTGATAATCCTCAATGTTATTGGGACACCAATACATTAGAATGTCCAGATTTTTAGATTTAATCCCTCGATATGAGGGATTTTTCTATTGTGGATTTCCGTAATTAATCAAAAAGACTATTCATACCAAGTTTACCCACAAATTTATAAGGATTAATATCAATGTCTATTTGAAAATTTTCTAATATCCTGATCCTGCAGAAAGCATCAGGATTTCCAGGTCTAGGAATTACAATTCCTTTATGTTCTAGATCAACGTCATTATACTTTTCACTTTTTCGGATTGACTTTATGCCATGAATATCAAACTTATCATTGAAAGAAAGATTTTTGTATTCTGAATCAGTCATTGTTTTCGCTTGATCAATTATATTCATCTTTACAGTATTTCAAAATTCACATTTACTTTTAAACATTTCCAGCCAATTCTCTGTACTTCCTTCCATGTCATTGCACTACCTATAAGGAAATTAGCAATGCATGTTTTTCTTTCATGTCTCAATGTCATTAATACTAATTCTCCATCAGGATCTTGAATGATATATTTATTTTTTACAGTTTTCATAACTTACAGTATTTCAAATATTATACATTTTGATGGGTTGAAGGTCCGGGATTCGGATTCCCACCATTCTTTCTCTTGCTCTTTAAAAGCTTTTATCTGCCACTTTGCTTGTTTTGAGCTGTCTTCAATTGGCCTTTTCACCGGATTCTCTCCCCAATGGTAGCCTTTTGATTCTATGGCGGAAATAAAGGATTCTAAAGCAGAGCTGATCCAATTCTTTTCATTATTATAATCTACATAAGCACTCCATGGGCCTCCAACAAAACGGACAAATTTCTTCGCCACATTCTCTGTAAGCTCTGAGCCTTCACAAATTTTCTCTACCGGCTGATTATTCCAGAAAAATACATCTACCGTATCAAACTCTCCTGTCATCTCCACAATAAGGAGTCTTTTGTTTAATTCTAATTGTAACTGCTTCATGGCTGTTCTTTTATTGTTAGCTCTTCCCCAGTAAGGGCGAATATTAAGTTTTGTAATTCGTGGACGGATTCAATATGTTTCAATACTACTGAATGGCGATTAACGGACAACTCAAGCACGCCTTTGTGCCAATAAAGAAAAGTCCAATCATTGCAGATATTGAGACACATCCATCCATCAGGTGTTGTTTTCTCAAATCCAAACTTCAAAATCCAGTCTTCGTTTAGCTCTATGGGCCTGTAATATGAAGCATGTGCTTCTGTGCTTTTGGTTCCGATTTCTCCATTGCTATATATGAATTCTACAGGCTCTACTAATGCACTTGGTTCAAATAGTCCAGGAACATATACCAGGTTCCCAACACGTAATTCTTGTGGTTTCATATTTAATTTTTGTTTATTTTCCAGTGAAATAATTAAGAATTAATGCTATAAATAATGCGGATATAAAAACCATAGCGCAAATAGCAGTTAATATGGATAACACTAGTTCCCCTTTAGAGTCCTTGTCAGATCCATTTGCAGTTGAAATGCCAAATCCGATAAATAGCATTCCTGAGATTAAACATATTACGTATAATGTTTCCATAATTCTTGTTTTAAGTGCCACCATAAGATGGCACGGGGTTAATCTTTAAATTTTGGTGAATTTTTAATCCATTCAATTGCTTCGCCTCTTGCTATCAACATCCATTCTGCATAGACAAATGCAGTTTTTGTGAGTTCTCTTTTGAAGTTTGCCAAGTCATTAACCTCTATTTTATCTCCCAGTTCTCCCTTTACGTCAAAAAATGGGGATTTTGCTATTAATGCTTGTAATGCATGTCCAGCAAACTGATCTAATAATTTTATATCTTCTTCCATTGCTTTATTATTTATTGGTTAATCCATCCACAGAAACGCTGTGCCTTGTTTTGTCGTTAGCAAATAATCATCCTGAACGAATTCTTCTCCATACAGGCCTTTTAATTCATCCAATGTTCCACAATCTTCATAGTCTTCTTTATTTACGTAAATATCACCGACTGAAAAGAAAGGTTCATTAAGATCTCTTGCCGGAGACTCGTCACCAACAATGATTGAAACATTATTTTTTTAATTGTTCTTCTGGAATTGAATTCACAAATTCTTTTAATTCTTTCCAGGTAATAGCCTTGGGTTTTTCCATTTTATAATTTATTTATTGGTTGTTAAAGTTGCTTTGTTGATGTATTCGGATTCTGGGAGTGAAAAAATATTGAAGTGCCATGATAATAATATCTGAGCAGTGGCATAAGTAAGAAGATTTAGATCAGAACATATTCCTATTTCATCAATTTCATTTACCTCCTCATCATCCCATTCCCATCCGTTTAATTCGTAAATCTTCCTAATCGGCACAAACCTTTCTCCATCATGTTCTATCTCTTTTGTTAGATAGGATAGATCCCACAGGTGTAACCTTCCTCGTTGTATATTAGTAAAGTCTATTCCGAACTTATCCTGCAGAGATCCCCGGAAAGAAATTCCTTTTAATATAAAATCAGTATTAAGTGCTGTTCTTACTGTTACGTCAAACTGCAGATAAGCTGAGTAAATTTTTAAAAGTTCGTCTTTATTCATTGTATTTTTTTATTGGTTAACTGTATTCTCTTTTCCATCCGTTTTTAAGCAACATCTTGTCTATCTTTTTTAAATCTTTTTTGGAAACTCCGTCATCATCAATGCTATCTGTCAAAGCAGAAAAAGAGTCTAAAATATCCGTCAAGGCTAATAATTCTATTTTTGTTAAAACAAGGGTTATTTTATTTTTGTCAGCCATAGTTAAATTTTTAAAGGTTATCGTTTCCCCGACGGCAGGAATACGTTACTTTTTTTTCGTTTCTCCCGGGTTAGTTCTTCTAGTGCTTTCATACTGCGCAATCAAGTATTTGTTTTCCTAAATCCGGATGCACACAATTACGTAATATCTGAACCGGGCAATGATTTTTTTTGTAATAGATAACTTCGTCAAAGTGAATACCCAACCAATCCATCATTTCTTTTTTCCCTTGCAAATTTGCTTTAGTTATAAAGCCCTTAGGTTGCTTTACTTCTTCAGCTTTAATTTCAAAGTTTGACCAAAAAAGATGACGGCCTATTTTTTTTGTTGGAACTATTAAAGGCTCATAGTATGGAACCACATTTTCAACCACCCATTTACCTTTGAAAAAATGCTGGAGAAATACAATAACTTCGTAAAGTTTGAAATCCGGGTAATCCGCGACTTTATGCCTGGTTGCTTTCATCATCCTTGAGTGCTTCTGGCATGGAGGAGAAATCCAAACAAAATCAAATTTTTCGTAGTTTTCTTTAAGGTACTCATAAGCATCAGAAACAATTATTTTGTGGTTAGGATTTACTTTTTGATACACATCTGCTATTTTAGGTTCATTTTCTACAGCGGTGACTTCGTGTCCTGCCCATTTTTTTGCATTACCGCCAACACCTGCACATAGGTTTAGTATATTCATGATATTTTGTTTTCGGGGTTAATGATTTTTTCTACCGAAACTCCACTGAAATAAAAGTCGTCACCGGAAATTGTTTCTTCTTTCTCCGCAATACGTTTCTGCTGTTCCTCCTGTACGAGATCACAGGCAGCGTACATATGTGTTATTAACGCTAATCTTGCGGAGAAAGTAAACCCGCTAAACATTACCAGATCCTCCCATTTTTGATAACCATGCGATTGTGCATACTGATCAAAGATCTCTTGTTTCTCTTGGTGCTTTTCCATTTTTATTCAGTGGTTTTTATTCTTAATCGGGATGAGACCTCTGTAAGTTTTTCCTTTCTTTTTTCAAGTCTTTCAGATTCAGTTTCTTTTTTGAAATCTTTAAGGCCTTCTGGGTGTGCAACGCTTAGAATTGCATATTCAAAAGCGGATATTTTTATCTTTTTTTCTTGGTGACTCATGGCTAGTTTTCTTTAAGTTTAATCCATCCGTATTCAATCATTTTTTCAACTGATAATCCCATCCATGGTAGTGCGTAACCTTTTGAACGTAGATAATCAAAAAGATGTAAAAACTTGATAAGGTCACAATGTGAGTCAGGATGATATTCAATACTGTCTATAATTTGCCGGGCTCTGTAGTAAGCATTTTGAATATTTTCTTTATAGATTTTAGTATATCCAAATAGTTCAGCTACAAAGTGTAAATCTTCATCCGTAATCGATGAAATTGGATTCATATATAACCAAGCTGGCTTTATGTTATAGACATCCTTATTCCAATGAATACGGAAGAACTTTGCTTTATTTTCTAATGTATTTTCCATTGTTATATTTTTTTAAATTTGACATAAGTAGGGTGCTTTGACGCTTTTACATCAACTGTTTTTGCACTTTAAATTGTTGTTGTTTTCCCCTTTAGAATACGGAAGGAGGACCGTTTATTTAAGCTCTGTGGCTACTTTGATAATATTTTCAATCCTTTCAAATAATTGATAAGGAATGTTTCCTGCATACATTAAGTATGATCTCTCTACTTCTTTCAATATCTCTAACATTGCGTAAGATTTAATGAATATAGTAGCATTACCTTTTGCCTCCTCTATAGGTATTGATGTAGTATTTACCGTTGCAATGGTTTTAACTGTCCCACTATCACGACAATCAATAACAAAGTACTTTTCTCCTGTAATTGATAAATTCCCTTTTGTTCCTTTAAATTCACTCATGATTGTTGTTTTTTATTTTGGTTAGTAAAGTTCCAAGTCTTGAAAGAACAGAATTTGTAGTTCCTCTTTGCACTGGATAATTCAAATGTTCCAATTGAAGCTGACACTCTTCCAGTATCTCCTTCATCTCATCCTCATAGTCGGGGACTTCCTTTAAAAACCATTCTATTCCTTCTATCTCCAATGATTCTTCAGTGTAGAACTTTCTTTCTATGCCTGAGTATATTAACGACCCTAAGTTTGTCATATACAAACCATCATTTTCTGGAAGTATATCAGATACGGATACTTTAATGTATTTAACTTTCATTAGTTTAATTCTTTATTTTGTTTTTCAGATTCATTTCAACTAGCATCCGTCGATTTAAGCAATCTGCCTGGTGATAATTTTGTATCAAATGAACTAGGGTAGTCGCTTCATTGAATGTCATCAAAATGTAGCTTGTACTAAGCTCATTGCTGATTTGCAGGAAAATGAAATTATTTCCTTTGCCGTCACCACCCATACACAGAACATTAAAAGAATAACCAGGTGGAAGTAGTTGCCCAGATTTTATTTTCAAGCAAATATCTGTTGTCTCGGTGTCTGCTTGCTTCAGCTCTAAATTGCCTTCCTTTACTTGTCCTGTTTTAAAATTAACCGTGATTAGGTAATTAGGACTTATTTCATCGTATTCGGTTTCACTAGAGCATGAGTATAAAGTGAAGAGCAAAAAGAGGTTAAAGATTATTGTTTTCATGATTGGTTACTTTTGGTTTTTCTTTTCGTTTTTTCTTATTTCTTTTTTTATCCAATTATATACTAAATCATTCTTTACCAGGGTGGTGGCCATTGCCTGCAGACGTTCAAATGCAAAGTTTACCTCTTTGTGCAGGAATTCTTTAGGATCTCTGAAGTATTCAGACAGATGTTTTATTTCAAACTGATTGAAGATTGCTGATTTTGTTTTCACGCGTTCAGCCTGTAGGATAGAAAACATTTTCTTCTTGATCACGATTTTCTGAGCAATCGGATCCGAAATAAACTTTCTCAATCCTCCTTTTTTCAAAACCAGATCGTAGAACAAAAAAGCATGATCACAGGCTTTGTTTTCTTTTACTGATTGTGTTAAAACTTCCCAGTTTCTACGCTTTTCAGCCTTAGCTTCCTCCGGAGTTCTTTCGGTTTCCGGATTGATCAATCTTTTCAACTTTTGAATTCCAAGAGTATGCTGCTGGCTTTCACATTTGAAATCTTGATAGGCCATTAGAATTTTGCCAGCCTGTGCTGTCTTTAAATTTGGATAAAGCTCAATTGTATTTCCTAAAAAATCTTTCAACTCACCTCTAGATGCCATTCTATAGGCTTCGAGAATTTCTTCACCAGTAAGGTGGTAGGGAAAAGTTCTGAGATAAGCTCCAAATTCTGAAATAGCCACCTCGGTTGGGTTTAATCCGGTTTCATAAACAATTCCTTCAAGTTTTGGAAAGCTCATCTGAAACGCAGCTATAAGCTTTTTACTGATTTTCTCCCGCTCTGCCATTCCGAAAACTTTGTCTTTGACGGATGGATACAAAACCTCTTTCTTCACAATGTCAGGTAGCTTCGAGATAACGGATTTCTCCATTAAGCAGTTGGGTTGTCCCATCAATCTTATTTCCACCTGTTCGGTTGTAACCAGATCCGTTGTTTGCGTTGTTACTATTTGATTTTCCATAAATTGGTTTTAAAAATGGGATTACATTTCTGAGTTTGTTTTTCCACGCTTGAATAGGTTTTTTGTGGCCGTCTTTCCAACCCGCATCATGCCAACTGTTGTACTTAGCCCGTATAGCGAATTCATATAGCGAAAAATCGAGTTTTAACTCATTCTGGTATATTTCCTTAGCGAACTCTGTGAAAGTTTCTATATCTGGAGGTTCCGGTTTCCCTTTTTTTTCCGTGTGTTGCTTAAGGACTTCCTTGGCTTCTTTTACCAATTCTTGGATTGGGGTTGGTTCGGGGAAAAATTCTTCAGAAACCTCAATTTCTACCTCTTCCTGTTTTGATTCTTTTTCTAAAAGAATATTGTTATTAGGTAAATAAGTATTATTGTTAATAGGTATATCTATACTAGCAATGCTTTGGTATGTGCTTTCACATATGCTTTGGTCAGTGCTTTTGACTTGCTTTAGCATGTGCTTTTGACTTGCTTTGGTAAGTGCTTTGGCATTTGCTTCGGTAAAAAATACCAGAGCAATTATGTTTGCTGAGTACTGATTTTTTGATTTTTCAACCATTTTTAGAAAACCCCATTCTACCAATTCATTCAAAGTTGTAATGAATGTTTTGTAGGATTTTATACCAATTGCATCCATTACCATTGCTGTTGGGAATCCAAATTTTTCTTTCCAGCCAAGCCTATTGCAATGTTCAATAGCGAAGAAAAACATGGCAGAATGATTTGGCTTTACTAAATCTGGATTTTCAAATGCCCAGTTCCAAAACGTGCGGGATAATTCATATACGTTCATTTTATGTTATTAATAAATTCAAGAGTAATTTTTACCAGGCACGGTAAGCCTGTAAGGTATTCTGAGTATCCGGACTTTTACACATTCATTCAATTTTTGCCGGATCCAGTTGCAAGGTCTAGTCTTATTTCTGATATTGAAGCAGATTATCTTCAATTACATGTTTTTGAAGATTTTTGGAATCATTCTTTTCAGAGAATGTTTTATTTATAAAGTCCAATTCTTCTTGGAAAACAAATGGAGAACGCAATTTCAAAAAGCGATGCCATTTACCATCTACGAAAGCGTACCGATGAAAATCTAAATATATAAAATCGGTTTGTCTATTGTGGAACTGCTCCATTGCTTTGTAGGAATTGAATTCTTTGGACTTTAATTCGCCTCCACCTTCGTAGTACTCTAATTTGAAATTCGTGGCATTTTCAATGTTTATTCGTTTTTTGAACTTTTTCATATTAAAGTCTGTTAAGTGAATATTCCATTTCTTTGGCCCATTCGGGATTCATCTCAATTTTGTTATGGCCATCTCGCGAGACAGCTAGCCAAAATCTGATGTCAAGTAGGAGAGGAACGTTATTAATTCTCGCCCACTGATCTGCAAAGCCTACGCGACCCATTTTATGGTGGATATCTGTTGTCTCTTGACCGGTTACTGGGCATATTCTGTTTTCAGGTTTACCCAGAAATTCCAATCTATTCACGGTATATTTTGCATTCTCTACAGCTCGTTTCTTTGATACCTTTGGAAGTGGTTTTCTGATTTTGAGTTCTTTGGGCTTTTTCTCAGAATTGACTCGATTTCTATGAGCTTTGTAATGTGCCTGGCATCTTTTTGCTATAAGGGGACGGTAAGGAGCCTCCGGGGGACAATCAAGACATTTACCTGTTTTGATTTTTATGGTACTATTCATGTCGAAATTTTGAGGATAATATCTTATTGTGTTTTTTCAGATCTTCTCTAAGAACTTTTAGGATGAGCTTGTTTTCCTTTATTACTTCACAAGTCAAATTGAAACATCGCTTTTTGCCATTTTCTTTATGCTTGTTTGCCGCCTCTTGCAGCCAGTCAATATGGCTAATAACATCTTTTATGCGTCGCTGTATGTTCATGCTTACAGTATTTCTATGTGTTTACTAGGATTCGGAAGAGACAGGTAGTAATCCATGTCGTATATAAAATTCTTTCGTGTGCTTTCCATTTCGGATTTCGTAAGCTGTCTGTGAGTTACTTCTAAATACCAGAGCCAGAATCTGTGGTGGTCTTCTTTGTCGTAAACCTTCGGACTTTGATTTTTGTTGGGATGGTGGATAATTGCCATTTTGCATTTGATTAAGCATTCACAGGTTGTGGTTTGTAGAAAGCTTGGAATCTTACAAGATAAGCATATTCAGGAGATTTAATCAAACCATCGCCCATACCAGCTAAAGTTTCAGCGCCAGCATCATCTAATACAACTCGACTATCTATTTCCTTTGGAACTCTAAAGCATATCTGAACTGGGTAATTTACTTTTGCATCTCCGGTAATAACTTTTGTAGAGGCTCTCTGAGTTGCTGAAATAATTCTATATCCTACAGATCTTCCTTTTTGTAGAAGAATTCTTAAGTTTTCCTCAAGGCTTTTTAGTTCGCCTGTTTTTTGTCTTACAGTTTTGTTCTGAGCTGGAACTCCCATCATTTTTTCAGCCGTAGATTGCTTGTAAACTCCAACTACAACATTTTCATATACATCTAATTCTTTTCCTTTTCTTGATGCTGCAACAGCGTCTGCAAACTCATCAATAACAATAACTTTAAGCGTTTTTTTACCAGCTTTAACCAGTGCATTCATTTCGTCAACTAGTTGAGCCATCTTTTCTTCAATACAAAGAATTTCGTTATATACTTTGACCTTTTTACTGTCTGAAGAATAGTTTAAGAATTCATATTTGGGATCTAAAATGGTAATGCCTTGAACATCTTTAAGTAGCTTGACATATTCAATTGTAGAAATTAGGGATGCTGATTTTCCGGAACCGGTTGCACCACAGATTAAAACATGTGGGGTAGAGTGATTATCTAAGTCCCAGTAAATTGTCTTTTCGAAATTATCTTTGCCAAGTGGTATTTTATTACCGATTAGCTCCTTTTTGTTCCAAAGTAAATCCTTATCTCTTTTCTTTGCTGTTTCAACCTCCAAATAGGATTTCCCTTCGTGAACTTTCAAGTCTTTTGGAATTCTAACATTAGCAACGTTGAGGGCATTTGCAATATCTAGTTTGTGACCTTGAATCGAGCTAATTTTAGTTCCGGCGGAAACTTCTAAAAGGAATGTGTTTGATGAGTAGCCGTTGAAAGTATGGGCAACCTGGGTTACAATCCCAAATGTTCTTAAAATATGTTCTACTTTTTCTTGTGGTTCCATGTCTGTTGTATTTAAATCATATTGAATAAATGAGGCAGCATTATTTTTGAACTGCTTAATAACTTTTGGAGTGATTGATTTGGTGGAAGCATCTCTGATTTTTCGCATTCGTTTCCGGATAATTTCTTTTTTACTGTCGTCAACATTAAAATCATCAACTTCTGCTATAAGTGTTTTTGCCCAGAATTCGTATAGCTCAGCTCTGTCTACAAAATTGTCATTATCATTGATCAGATATATATAGTCCGGATCTGCAACAGCATCAATCATTCTTTTTAAGGGTTCATATAAGAGTGCTTCATATAGCTTGCGAGTGTCATTATCAAGTATAACCCTATACATGTTTATTTGTGCTCCTCCTTTGCTGTTTTTAGAGTACTTATTCTCCGAAAACCAAACTTCATCAACTACAACACCGGAAAATGCTTCATAGCCTTTTACATATGTGATGGCTTGTTTTCCTATTGATAGAGAAAGTTCCTCTTCTGTTGAAAACACATTTTTACTTTTGTGGTCTATAACCACCACCGTACCTTCATGGGTCTCAACAACAAGGTCGATCATCATGTTGCATGGAATAGGAATGTCTACACCGTTAATTGTGAGATAATCTGTAATAAAGATTTCTACATCTAAAACTTTGGCTATATGATCTTCATAAGAGCTTTTTTCTTGATAAAAATTTCCTAGAAGTGCAGTTACTGTTTTTGTAGCTTTTAATTTAGCTTCTTCAACTGTGGGAGTTGTTTTTTGAATCTTCCATTCATTGGCAGGAATTTCATCAATAAAATCGAAGGCAGTCTGTTCAAGTTCAGGCAACGATAAGATTAGATACTCTTGAAAAGCTTTGAAATAAACTTTAAGTGCCTCATGGTATGCTTTACCAGCAATTGTGGTTGCTGATGATTTTGATTGATATCCATAAATATAGATCATCTCAAAAGCTTTCTCATTTCTGGCAAACTGACCAACCTTTGAATAAGACCATGATGAAATAATATAATTACTCTTATGTTCTTCAAGTAATTCGGGGCTTAATGCTTTGTAGATACTCATGGTTTTATTACTTTAGGTTTAGTAATTCTTTTGGAAGTTTTATTTGCCTTGGCTGCTTCTGCTATTTGCGCCATTGATTCAAAAGATTGATCAAATTCTATCTCTAAATCTTCAGTTTTCCCAAGTCTGTTGCATTCTGAATAAAGTCCTTCACCCTTCAGGAATCGACCCGATTCATCTACAGGATATGGTCTGGATTCGTACATTTTACATGGAAGTTTTACCTCGCCAACCTTGTAAGCTGTTCTGTTGATTCCCCATTTAACAGCTGCTCGTTTGAATGCATCTGAAGTTTCACCTTTACCAGCTTCTGTTGATGTTTCTGCACCGGAATCACCTTTCCAAATCCATTCATTATTAATCTTGATACCGATCCTGCAGAACTGTTTATTTTTACATTCAAAATATTCGTCTTGCCAGTTTTCAGCTCCGACAACTTCATCAAGAAGATCTTGAACTTGACGGCTGTCGATATAACCTACCAGCATTACGTGGGTTGGATTGATCTTATTTGGATAAGCACTTCTTACTCGCCATTTAAGGGATAAAGGTTTTTGTAATAGTTTTAATTGTGAATTGTCCATATGTTGTATGTTTATTTATTCGCTAACCATTTTGTATAATCTTTCACCCTCTGCTTTTTCGTTTTTTTATTATCCTCAACGCCTGCAAGCACTTGGTTACATAATTTTACTTTAACAGCATCAGGTAAAAGATTAAGAAAAGTTTTAGCGGCTATGTAGTTTGGATCTGCCATTGTTCGTGATTTTTATACCGTTCTATTTTCGCCAGTTTGCAAACAACTGATGTTCTAAAGTCATGAGCTGAAAACCACTGTATGTATTTGTGATGTGATATAAACCGATTCTTAAATCTGTTTTTTAGTCTCATTGTGGTCGTGTTATAAATTCAATGAAATGTTTGTAGTACAGTCTAAAAAACCCGAAGAAAACAAGGCCTGAAAGACCATAAATTGAATTCGAGTAATCTAATGCAGCTCTACCTGCATTTACTTCGCAATCATTCATCATAACAAGTATTGATGAGGCTATCAAAAGATTTAAGATTGTTTTCATTGTGTTTTATTCGGATTTAAATGAATCACAATTTCTGGCTTGTGTTTGTCGCCAATAGCTGAAGAACATATATTTTTTTAGTTCACAGTTATATGAAACACCGTATTTCTTGTCGATACTGTGTGTTTTTGATTGAATACAATTTGCACATGACTTATCTGTGTCAGGCACTATTGTAGATTTGTCGAATTTTGGTTTTATGTACTTATTGCGATTTTTAAAGTTGTATTTGTTCATGGTCTCAGTTTTAGTGTTCTTTTGTCATTTTAATTCTCATATCTGCAAACTCATACTCACTATCATCTTCAGAAGTAGAGTAGTTGTACATCAAATAGCATTCAACTGCTCTCTCAAGTTCTGGGCTTATTTCAGCTATTTTTTCACCTTCTTCAGCCAAACAGAACTTTGAGTCTGTGAAATCAATACAAATAGTTGGTGTTATCTGCAAATAGCCAGTGTAAACCCCGTAAACTGGATTGAAATCAACCTCACCCGTAATGAAGTTCTCGTTTTCAAGCCTTTGAAAAGCAATATTTTCTAAATGAGGTATTGAGATAATTGTTTGCATGATTTTGAGAGTTTTTTTGAGTTAAATACAGTCGATGACTTTTTTTACTTCTTTTTTGCAGCTTCTGGCCTGCCTAATTTTAGCGTCAGCATTTTCACTTGCTTTAAGTAGTAAAAGTTTTAACGCTGGCAGGCTGTTATAGGTAACTGGATTTACTCGGTATACTAAATCTCGTAAAGTAGAAGTACCAACACCAGAAACATTGTTTATTACATCAGCCCGATCATCTTTTGTCGTAAATTCTTTGAGAAA
Organism: Chryseobacterium sp. CFS2; assembly: GCF_036543225.1. Classification (NCBI taxonomy): domain Bacteria; kingdom Pseudomonadati; phylum Bacteroidota; class Flavobacteriia; order Flavobacteriales; family Weeksellaceae; genus Chryseobacterium; species Chryseobacterium sp. CFS2. Next base: position 414,715 of record NZ_JAZHQU010000003.1, on the reverse strand, counting down.
TTCACTTAAGACCGGTGAAATAGTTTCTTTAACTCTTATCATTGTTTTATTTATTTGTATTTTCGTACTCAATTACAGTTCTTTAATGTTGTAATTGTTTTACAAAGATAAAGAAACTTTATTTTGAAACAATAAAAAGATAAAGAAACTTTATCTTTAAAATATAAATCATTGATAATCAATATGAAAATTTACTATTACAATGGATAAGAATTCGATCAAACGATTTATTTCTCATTTGAAAGTTTTGCAGAAGGTAGAGAATCAAAAGGATTTTGCGTTAAAAATAGGCTATAAGAGTGAGTCTGCTTTCTCGCAGGCTATTAGTAAAATTCCTATACCTGAAGAAACTTTAGTAAAAATAAAGAATCTTTATCCTGAGTGGGAGTCCTGGGAAAAGAGTGTAATATCTTCAGGTGATGTTAAAAAGTACGTTTTTGAAAAGCTTCCAATTGAAGAAAAATTGAATTATCTCCATAAACAGAATATTGAGCTGCGCGAAGAAAATGAGAACTTAAAGGATCTTGTAGAAGAATTATCTTTAACTATGGAGATATCTTTAGCGCCAATATTAAGGCATTTTAAATTAAAAGCTGATAATAAAGAAAAAAGAGAAGATAAAAGCTCAATTAATTAAAACCTAATTGAGCTATTTTTATTCCCAGTCTAAACTTATCCAGACTGTAGTTAAAAGAAATCGATTCCGCAAGTATTATTTTTTGCTCGTCGTTTATATTGGAAAATCTTACTCGCCTTAGTAAAAGGTAATTATTATCAATGTATTCATCATAATCAATTAGGCCACGATCGTAATATTCCTCATTTCTATAATGAAGCTGCCTAATAAGTCTGCGTTGTTCTCTATTTATTTTTTGCATCTTTATTCAGTTGGCGATTACGTTCTTGTTCTATTGTGTTATATTGAATTTCAAGTTCAAGCTTTAAATTATTTATATGCTCTACGAGTCTGTACACGATGTATGCACCTGGAATCATCATCAATATCATTCCGATTCTATGCGGCCATTCTGGCTCTAATTTTATACCCCACACAAATTGAAATAGATACAGTGATGAACAATATATAGATGCAAATAGTGGAAAGAAAAAAGTCAATTTATAAGCATTCATAAATTGTCCTAGTATAACTGAAACTGTTGTATAATAAAGTGAGAGTAACCAATAATCGTTTCTTAAATATCCACCAATAGTATTTTGGTAATCTGCAAAAGGTGGATTAAACCAAACTATAATATTGTCTAAGAACGGCAAAAAGCCCGATAAGATAACTAATATCGAGCCTATAATTTTCCAAAGGATAATTTTATTCTTACCTTTTGGGTGGTGTGATAGTTGTTGGATCTCCTCCATCTAACGGGTCTGAATTTGTAATTGGGTCTTCAGATAAAATACTATTTCCGCTACGTATTATAATAGTATCATTAGCCGTCTGTGTTTCACCATTACGGCTCTGAAATTCCGATTTGTTTAACTTAATTTTTTGGTTACTGTTTTTGACTTCTTCGATGGCTTTTTGTCTAGCTTCATCGTCTCGGTCGTTAGAACATGAATGGAGTAGTACTGTTGCTGCGACTCCTAGAATAATTAGTTTTAGTGTTTTCATTGTTAAAAATTTAAAGTGAATTCAAAAATACTAATTATAATACCGAGGGCATTGCAAAACTTCCTATCATATCCTAATTGCTAATTTAGTAATATATTTCAATTTTAAATGAATTATTTAGTTTACATAGCAAAACATTTTAATTGTGCAATCAGTATTAATACGGGTTTCCGTAAAAATGCGTATTTAGAATATTTCTATATTTGTCGAAAATTAATGCATGAAAAAGATTTTTACAATTTTGATTTTCGCTATGATTGCGAATCTCTCTGGGCAGGAATTGAAATATGAAGAAGTGGTTAGTGTAGATCCTGCAATATCAAAAGTTGAATTGTATAATCGAGCTAGGACTTGGGTTGCAAACAATTTTAAAAGCGAAAAAGACGCTGTTGTAATTGATGATAAAGATACAGGAGAAGTAACGGGGAATGGAACAATAAGATATGATCCCGAAGTATTTTATTTGGGGTATAGCTGTGCAAAGGGCTATATTAATTATAAAATAAACCTGTATGTTAAAGATGGCAGGTATAAATATTCTATAAATTCATTCAATCACGAAGGAACACCATGTGGAATTGACGGTAAAGGTGTAATAACATCATACGGCTTGATTACTATGGATAAAAAGTCTGAAAATGGACCAAAAGCTGGGTGGAACGAAATTAAAGACCTTATCAACGTAACTGTTCCTAAAGTTATAAATTCTTTAAAAGAGGCAATGAACAAGAAACACGAATCCAGTAAAGACTGGTAGAAAAGATAAGTAAAAACAAACCATGGAGTATGGCGGTCTCTTTTTGTAGGCTTTTGTTATCTTTGAGAAAACTAAAAATTAATAATTATGTTTATAGAAATTAGAACTTCAGCAGAGCACGAATTTGTGTATATCAATGTGAATCAAATAACAGCAATTATCCCTCACGGGGCAGACATGTGTGCAGTATTAACATCTGATCAGCAAAAATATGTATCTTATGACGACATATCCACCGTATTAAACAAGTTAACCATAATACTGAATAACGAGTAAAAAATTTCTTATAAAAGTCTTTTTCTAAAACCTTTGAAGAAAAGATTTAGTATAAATAAAAAGCTACGTTTATAACTGAACGACTCTCTATCGGAGGCGCTTTTCATATTTGCAGTAAAAATACAATTAAATGGAAAAACCTATACAATTTGAAACCGTCGATGAAGCCAGAGATTATTTCATGAAATTATCAAATGAGACATTTAATCACGTTTTGCAAAGAAAGGGCTTGGATTTAATGTTGCTAGAATCGTCAAATTTAGAACAACTAAAAGAGAAGAAATTTCTCATAAGTCGGCTAATAATGAGTAAAGATTTTCTTTCGGACAATGAATTGTACTATAAGAATGAAGTTAATTTTAAACTCATACAAGAGCGTCCTAAATTTGCTGGTTTTAAATTTCATATGGAATCTAAGTTGCTTGAAATGTTAGATTTTGTAAGTAATAAAATTCGTCAAATTGAACAGGGACAAAAAGTAAAGTCAATTGAGGATCTAGTTAATACAATGCCTGATAGTGATGTAAAAGGAGATATTTTAAATGAAATAAAAGATCTCAAACAAAAAAATGAAGAATTAGAAGAGCTAAAAAGATTGCAGTTAGAAATTACTAGTGGAAATACAAAATTTACAAGTGACATAGAATTTGAAAAACATAAAGCAGATCTTTTTGATAAGAAAACCGATACTTGGCTTAAAATACTCGGTAAAGAATCTATAGCGTCTATTTTGGGAGGATTTCTTTTGTTCATTCTAACAGTATGCATCATCTGGATGATGGCTATTGGTAGAGAACCAATTAAGATAGTAGAAACCGCTTTCTTACTTATTCTTGGATATTTCTTTGGACAATCAAACTCCAAAAATAAAGCTACCCCTTAATCTGGTTAACTTTTTATATTGAAACAAGCAATGCTCGCAATAGGAGGAGTAATGGATTTCTTGCAGTAGTTGAGAAATAAAATTGTTTAAATAACTAATAAATAATCAAGAAATATAACAGTCTCTCTAAAGGAGGCTTTAGTTTATTTGAGAAAAACTAAAAATTATGGAATTTGGAGACAAACTTTTTGAAAAAATACAAAGCCAGCTTTTTAAGATATTAGATTTGGCAGAAAAAATGCATGTAATAGAAGAGGCTTTAAATTGTTACTTTGACAAAATTTTTATGAGCCCCGATAAAACTATTATTTCCAATTATCCTATAGGATATACTGAAAATTATGGGGTATGGAGGTCTCGAAATGAACGCAATATCAATTCTTATTTAAATTTTATCAACGAAGATTGTCGGGTGGGCATTCCCATAGATGGAATAGCTAATCTTACAACAATTATGGAGGTGATGTTTTCTGATGTAATATTAGAGATTGTAAAAGAGTATCCCAAAAAAATTGGAGATAAAGTGAAAATTGAAACTCCCAAAATTTTTCAAGTCGAAACGCTTGAAGAATTACATCATTATGCTGCCAAAAAATTAATTAATGATATTTCATATAAAAGTCCTAGAGACTTTATAGAACAGTTTAAAAATATTTCAGGAGTAGATCTTAAAGAATGTAAGCAGTATCAAAATTATATTGAATTAAAATCAACTAGAGATATCTATGTACATGGTGTAGGGATTGCGAATGAAATTTATACAGGGAAAGTAGGTGAAGAATTACAGAGAGCTAAAGAAGGAGAGTCTTTACCTTGTGATTTTAAGTACTTATATAAATCTTTTGAAGTCTGTATAAATATATTGGAATTTTTGGAAAATGAGTGTCATAAGAAATGGAAAAGTGAAAAGTATCTTAGAATGGTGGATGGATTAGATTCTAAAATTTCCTAAAGTAAAATCACTTTTATTAAATACTACATTAATATTTACTAAGAAGAAAGCAACATAAACACAAAACCTAGATCTAGAAGCTTTCGATTTTGGCATTTGAAAGTGAAATAAAAACAACCATTTATAATTAATTTGTTAAGTATTGTTTTTTAACAAAAAAGGATTTGCAAATGAAAATACAGAAGCCAGTCTTACCAAAATATGGAAATAATCATTATTTTTGCAGCACTGAATAGTAAAAAATAGTAAAAAAACAGTAAAAAACAGCTTAAAAACAGGCTATTTAGAAAACTTAACTATTTGATTATCAGTGGATATGAAAATATGTGTAATTTATCAAACTTTAATATAATAATGGAAGAATTAGATCTTATATTAGAATCTGTAAAACAAGACATGGATGCAGCGGTAAAGCACCTGGATCACGCATTTCAAAGAATTAGAGCAGGACGTGCTTCTACATCAATGGTTCAGGATGTAATGGTAGAATACTATGGAGCAATGACTCCTATCAACCAGGTTGCGAATGTTTCTGTTCCGGATGCAATGACAATCTCTATTCAACCTTGGGACAGAACTGCAATCAATGCGATTGAAAAGGCGATCATCAACTCAAACTTAGGTTTTGCACCTTCTAACAATGGAGAAAACATTATCCTTAATGTTCCGCCTTTAACTGAGGAAAGAAGAAAGGAACTTGCAAAGCAGGCTAAAGTAGAATCTGAGAACACTAAAGTAACGGTAAGAAATGCAAGGCAGGATGGTTTGAAAGAACTTAAAAAGCTGGATGGAGTTTCTGAAGATGTATTGAAAGGAGTAGAAGAAGAAATTCAGACTTACACTGATAAATACGTTAAGCTTTGCGAAGAGCATCTTAAGACAAAAGAAGCTGAAATTATGAAAGTATAATTTCCAGCTGTTGAAAATACTAAAGAGGTTTCCAATGGGAGACCTCTTTTTTTGTTTTTTTTGCTATTTTATTTAACTTTTTATAATGCAATGCATTCTTATTCCATACTATATTGTGAAGTATTTACGTTCATTCATTATATTTAATAAAATTATTCCTGAGGTCTAATTAAAAAACAGGAGACGAATACTAAAATGATGACAAAAATTATCGGGGTAGGAAATTATATCCCATCGGAAACAATAACTAATTTATTTTTTGATAACCATGTTTTTCTTAATGAAGAAGGGATATTGTTAAAAGAGGATAATGCCTCCATTACGGATAAGCTAAAAAAGATTACAGGCATTGAAGAAAGAAGATATGCGCACAGTACACAGGTCACCTCAGATCTGGGATTGATTGCAGCGCGTTCAGCAATAGAAAATGCAGGAATAGATCCTGAAACATTAGATTATATTATATTTGCCCATAACTTCGGGGATGTTCGTTTCGGAACAGTTCAGTCGGATATGGTGCCCAGCCTTGCCGCCAGGGTAAAACATTTATTAGGAATCAGAAATAATTTCTGTGTTGCCTATGATGTTGTTTTTGGATGTCCGGGATGGATTGAAGGGGTAATACAGGCTCATGCATTTATTAAGTCCGGTATAGCGAAACGATGTTTGGTGATTGGAGCAGAAACCCTTTCCCGGGTGGCGGATATTCATGACAGAGATAGTATGATCTATGCTGACGGCGCAGGCGCAGCGGTTCTGGAAGTGAATCAGAATGATGATTCCGGGATTAAAGCCCATTTATCAGCTTCTTATACATTGGAAGAAAAAGATTATCTGTATTTTGGAAAATCTTATAACAATGAGAGATGTCCGGATACCCGATACATTAAAATGGACGGCCGAAAAATATATGAATTTGCCCTTGTCAATGTTCCCGATGCCATGAAAAAATGTCTTGACAACAGTGGATATTCTATTGATCAGTTAAATAAAATTATTATTCATCAGGCGAACGAAAAAATGGATGAAGCCATCGTGAGCAGGTTCTATCAATTATATGGAAAACCGGTTCCGGAAAACATTATGCCTATGGTCATTCATAAACTGGGAAACAGCAGCGTGGCTACTATTCCTTCTTTGCTGACAATGATTCTGAAGGATGAGCTGGAACATCATCAAATCAGCAAAAATGATGTGGTTTTATTTGCTTCCGTAGGAGCAGGAATGAATATTAATGCTTTTGTTTATCAGTTTTAAAATATAAAAAAGAGATTGGCTCAAAGGTCAATCTCTTTTGTTTTTATAAACATTGTATGGAGCTTTTCTGGTCTTTATGTTTTAATAGAGATAGGTAGCTCTTAAGGATTTCATCCACACTACACTGAATTTCTTTTCCCGGAATAGTATCAGGAGCTGTTTTTTCTTTCTGATCGGATTTTATGCTGTATTTCTTTTCAAGACATTTCAGCGGCTGATTATTCTGAAGGTAGATACGGGTTTCTGTAATGTCATCTTTGGTCACTGGTTTTTCAGGAGTGCCACCATCAAAACTCCACACGGTCTCTTGTCTGAAAATAAAAAATGGCTTTCCATCTTTAATAAAATACTTTTCAGATCCGGAAAAATGACTGTGTTCTGCATAAAAATGTTCTATCACTTTAATTCCATCCTTGTCAGAATAGAAAGTAACTTCCCCTGAAGGTTCGTCATTACAATCATAATTGAATTTTGAAGAACTCAGCTTTTTAGTTTCCAACTGAGCCTGAAGGGCAGCATATTCTTTTTTGATCTCAGCAATAGGGTCTTCTTCAGTGCTGCTCTGCATTGAATCCTTTTTGATCACAAGACTATCCCTGGAAACGGATTCTTTATAAGAAGTTTTCTCTTTTTCATTTTTACAGGAAACAATAAGAAGCAGACCTGCTGTCAGAAATAAGGTTTTCATATGATAGATACTTTGGTGGCTGATAAAAATACAAAAAAATTAAAAGCATGAATTATCAATATAAAATCGTATAAAAAAGCTCCGGAATTTCTCCGGAGCTTTCTTTTATTTCAATAGCAGATTTATTGATATCTCTGATGTTCTTTACTTTTTGTAAACCTTTTCGTAATCGGTTTGAATAATGCTTTGTATTTCTCTGCATCAAATAACTGTGAATCTGTAAGGGCTTTATACGTCATCCAGACTCCAAAAGGCAGAAGGATCAGGTTGGGAAGCCACGCCGCAAGATAAGGGTTCATTTTCCCGCTCCAGGACATATTTTCCACCCCAACATTCATGACATAAAAGACAATGAAAATAACAATGGCGATGATGACCGGAAGTCCCATTCCTCCTTTTCTGATAATGGAACCTAAACTTGCCCCAATCAGGAAAAAGATAATACAGGTTACGGAATAGGCCACAATTCTCTGCTGGTAAATCACCACTTTACTGAAGTACTTTACATTGGAACTGTATTCATTCTTTTTAGACTCCAGTGTTGATTTCAGATTATCAAGCCTGCTGTAGGAATTGTAAATAATTTCCAGCTTTTTTTCTCCTTTCACGGTATCCAGTTTGATCTGGGTTTTGGGCGCTACTTTATGCTTGTTGCCCTTATCCATATAGGTAATGACAGAATTGGTCTGGTTAAGAACTTCCGCCCCGATATTATCAAAGAACTGTTTGTTATCTTTCTTGTTTTTGGCAATCGTTCCGTCAAGCTGGTTATAGGTCTGGAAACGATAGTCATCCGTAATCTGTTCTTTTTCGATGGCTTTATTGATGATTTCACTGATGTCAAAGTGAGAAACCAATGTATCAAATTTAATAGCCTGATCAGGCTGTTTTAGTCTTACATTATCACCTTTTCCGGCAAAAGCATCTTCAAAAACATATCCGTTATAAAGGACAAGCTTTAGGAAGTTCTTGTTGGCAGCCGGAACAAATTTTCCTTTTTCTGCTACCACAGATTGCTGATTTTCGTAAGCGTTTGCTTTCTTATGCACAAAAACACCTTCAATATTCTCTCCGTTTTCTCCGTATATTTTGTCAAACTTCACCATATACCCGGGAATCTGATCAATAAACTGTCCGGGAGTAAAGTTGATGGCCGGTTTTGTCTGGGCAATATTGAAAAGCATGTTTTTTGCCTTTTTCTGAAAATCCGGGATAATATTATTGGAGAAGAAAAACAACATGATGGCAAGTGCCGTTGAAATTCCAAGAAGGGGAATCATTACTCGGGTCAGAGGAATTCCCGCGGCTTTCATTGCTGCAAGCTCATAACGTTCTCCAAATTCACCGAATGACATAATGCTCGCCAGAAGGATCGTAAGGGGAAGAACCATACTGATTACGTTTACCCCCAGATAAAAGAGTAGTTTAAGGATTTGCCAGTAGCTTAATCCTTTTCCCATAAATTGTCCTAACTGAACCCAGATAATGTTTACAATAAAAATGAAAAACAATACGCTGAATATAAAGAAAAACGGTCCAAAGAAGGTTTTTATGATATATCGGTCTAGTATTTTTAACATGCGCCAAAATTAATCAAAAAGCCACAAAGTTTACTTGTGGCTTTTTATATTTTGTTATTTTTTTAACTTAAAAAGGAAATTTGCGTGGTTGCGAATTCACTTTCAGCTTTTTAAAGTTCTGTAATGATGTAGTTTTTGAACTTATTTTTGTCGAAAATAAACATATTAGGATCCAACTCCTGGTTTTCTTTGTATTCTTTAATAGCGATTACCGCAACATCTTTGTTGTTGCCATGCTGTTCAAGTTTTACCATTTGTTTTTTCGCAGAGTCTACAAAAAGGTATACATACTTTATTCCGTTTGCTTTTACCGGAGTCAGTTTAATAAAATCGGAATTAACTCCATTGACCATTTTCTTACCGTTGTAGGTTACATTATAATCGTTTCTATAGGTCGTCAGGTAGTTGATAGGGGAGAACATGGTGCTGTTTCCGTTAGGTTTTGCAATGGTTACTTCCATATCATCCGCATTGATATTATAAATTTTGTTTCCGTCGAAGATCTGTTCTGTATCCATGATCTTCAGTTTGTATTTTTCTCCGGCAACATAATAAATACCAGGTTCTGTTTTTGCCACCTGCCCGTTAAGACCGCTTCCAAAAGAAAATTTGAAGTAAGAATTCTTTTTAGAATTGTAGTTGGCTGTAATATCATCCAATATCTTTTTAGCTTTAGCATCAATCTTCTGAGCGTTCGCCATACCTACTGCACTTACAACAAAACTTCCTAATATAACTTTTGAAATAATATTTTTCATTTTTTTATTTAATAATCTTTAGACATTTTTAATTTTGAAAGGTTAAATCATTCAATTTTTTCCTTTAATTACGCAGATCTTCCAAAAACTGTTCCAAAGAATGAAGGTCACTGATCAGAACTTCTCTTGCCTTAGCTCCGTTGAAACCTCCTACAATACCACTTGCTTCAAGCTGATCCATAATTCTTCCGGCTCTGTTATATCCCAGTTTCAATTGTCTCTGAAGCATCGATGTAGATCCCTGCTGTGTAGAAACGATGATCCTTGCTGCTTCTTCAAATAAAGCATCCTTTTCGTTCGGGTCAAAAGTACCTACTGTACTTGTAGAGTCTTCGGAAACATATTCAGGAAGCAATAACGCTGAAGCATAGCCTTTCTGCTCTCCGATAAATTCTGCCAGTCTTTCCACTTCCGGAGTATCTACGAAAGCACACTGAAGTCTTAAGATCTCGTTTCCGTTGAAATAAAGCATATCCCCTTTACCAATCAGCTGATCTGCACCTGGCGAATCTAGAATGGTTCTGGAGTCTACACTGGAAATTACCCTGAAGGCAGCTCTCGCCGGGAAGTTGGCCTTGATCATACCCGTAATTACGTTCACGGATGGTCTTTGTGTGGCAACAATAAGGTGAATCCCTACGGCTCTTGCAAGCTGAGCAAGTCTGGCAATGGGTAATTCAACTTCTTTTCCTGCGGTCATGATCAAATCTGCAAACTCATCTACTACCAATACAATATAAGGTAAGTAACGGTGACCGTTTTCAGGATTTAATTTTCTCTCGGTAAATTTCTTATTGTATTCTTTTAAGTTTTTACAGAAAGCATTTTTAAGAAGATCATATCGTGTATCCATTTCAATACAAAGAGAGTTCAGTGTATTGATTACTTTATTGGTATCCGTAATGATTGCTTCTTCAGCATCCGGTAATTTTGCCAGATAGTGTCTTTCAATTTTTGAGTATAATGAAAGTTCCACTTTCTTAGGATCTACCATGACGAACTTCAGTTCGCTTGGGTGTTTTTTGTAAAGTAGAGAGGTAAGAATTGCATTAATACCCACAGATTTCCCCTGACCTGTAGCTCCCGCCATCAATAAGTGAGGCATTTTTGAAAGATCGGCCATGAAGATTTCGTTGGAAATAGTCTTTCCGAAAACTACCGGAAGATCCATATCCGTATTCTGGAATTTCTGAGAAGCAATCACAGAACGCATGGAAACCATGGTAGGATTTTTTCTTGGCACTTCAATACCGATAGTTCCTTTTCCAGGCATTGGAGCAATAATTCTGATCCCTAATGCAGAAAGGTTCAGTGCGATATCATCCTGTAGTTTTTTTATGGCTGCTACTCTGATTCCTGCTTCAGGAACAATTTCGTACAGCGTAACAGTAGGACCAATTGTTGCCTTGATCTCTGCAATTCCAACGTTGAAATTCTTAAGAAGTCCAACAATCTTATTTTTATTTTCTTCTAATTCTTCCTTATTGATAGAAATTTCTTCATTTCCATAATCTTTCAGTAATTCTACAGGCGGCATCTGGAAATTGGGCAGATCAAGCTTATGGTCATACAATCCGTGCTTTTCTACAAGTTCCTGAGACTTTTTATCAGAATCGTCCAAAACATCAATTACCTGAGCTACTTCTACATTGAATTTAATGTTTTCCTGTGCAGGTGCGGGAGTTGCCACTGGAGACGGAGCAGATGGTCTGATGTCAAATGCTTCCTCCGGACTGGAAACCGGAACAATGGGTTTTGCAGAAAGGTTTAAACTTACCGGTTGGGAAACATCCCTCGGTTCTGCTTCAAAAGAAGTATGGTTGGGAGTAGTAATCGTTTCTATCTCGCTTGAAACCGGAACTTCAGGAAATCCTTTCGGAGTGCTTACCGGTTCTGGTTCTTTCATTGTATTAATCGGATTATTGGCAGAGTGGTTTGTAACATCAGTTACTGTAACTCTGGATGCTGTTTCCTCTGCTTCTTCTTTCAATTCCTCATCGGCCTCGAAATCATCATTAGAGTCCGGCATCATAGATTTTACTTTTCCAATAGTATTTTCATTGATCTTATCCAGTTTTGCTTTGATAGAGCTTGGACGAAGATTAAATTCAAGAATAAAATATAAAAGGATACTGGCCACGAGAACGGTCCACAAACCTACCGTTCCAATAATAGAGTTAAGGTAATCCATGATCTGATATCCGTACACACCTCCTAAAACCCCTTGTCCTTTAGTAAGTGCTCCCATAAAGATAGGAAGCCAGCAGATAAAAAATAAAGAATGACCAATAGTTTTCCAGGGCTTAAAGATCTTCTTTTTCAGGATCAGTGTACCCACAACAAGAAGTAAAAAAGCGATGATAAATGAAGCAATCCCAATACTTTCAAAAATAAAAATATTCCCAAGCCAATCACCTACCTTGCCAAAGATATTTGAAGATTTTATACTCTTGTCAAGCATCGTTCCAGCCTGGCTTTGATCTGCCTTCCAGTTCATCAGATAAGAGACGAATGAGAATGCAAGAACAGCCGATAAAAGTATAAAAGTAAGCCCGAAAAAAATACGTGGCTTAGATAAGATTCTGCCTTTTTCAGGCGATTCAGTCGGTTTTTTTTGTGTCTTTTTATCCATAATATCAATGTCGCAAATTTAATGTTTTATTCAACACTAAATGAATCTTTTTTATCCAAAAAACATTTTGGTAATCCCGCTTTTATAAAGGTTATTTAAATTTTTCCCCTTAAAAATATTTTCTTTTACAGTACAATAAAATAAGGCTATTTTTTTTGCTTATCCAAATCTGATACCGTTAAATTATATTAACGGATTAATATTTATATTCTTTAAAAAAGATAATAAAATTTCTTATTTAAATTGATGTAAATGAAAAAAAGTAGCAATATTCAAAATTTGATGGATATTATAATATATCAGTGGTGTTTTTTTGAACTAGTTCAAAGGTCAGGAGGAGAAGCCTGTGTAATTTTGACCTATAAAATTTGAGACATGAAAAATACATTCAAAACTATTCTGACTCTAGGTCTGATAATAATTTCACTGATTACAATGAACGCACAAAAACAAAAAATGGAAAACACAGCACTATTAATTATCGATGTACAAAACGATTATTTCCCGGGAGGAAAAATGATGTTGGAAAATGCCGAACATGCTGGAGAAAACACCCGGAAAGTTTTAGAGTATTTCAGGAAAAATAATCTTCCTGTTATTCATATTCAGCATATTTCTACCAATGATGGAGCTACTTTTTTTCTTCCGGATACGGAGGGTGCTAAAATCAATCCTAGGGTTTTACCTCGCGAAGATGAAAAAATAATTATTAAACATTTCCCCAACAGCTTCAGAGAAACGGATCTGATGGATTATCTTCGGTCAAAGGAAATCAAAAATCTGGTGATCACAGGGATGATGACGGATGTTTGTGTAGAGGCAACTACCAGAGCTGCTTTTGATTTTGGGTTTACGAATACAATTATCGGAGATGCAACAGCAACCAGAAACCGGGAGTTGAATGGGGAAGTGGTGAAGGCGGCAGAAGTACAAAGGGCTACTTTGGCCGGAGTATCTGCTCTTGGAAATCTTTATGCACGGGTCATAAATACTCATGAACTTTTAAAATAAGCTATCGGGGAAATGGAAAGGCACAAAGATTTTTTGATAATCTTATAGGTAATCATTTGAAAAATCAGCTCAATCTGTGAGAAAATAAAATATTAAAAACGCAAAGACGCAAAGATTTTTTTTGAAATATAAGCGGTTTTTAGGTCGCAAAGATTTTATCTCCGATAAAATTTAAAACAGTTCAACTTGCTGAAAATCTTCGATTTTCTTGCGCCTAAAAGATAATTACAATGTATTATGAGCTTTTTGCGCCTTTGCGTTTACCCAATAAAAATTGGAGCTCTACTGCTTAGTACAACAATAACTTAACATAACTTAATTTTATAAAGGTGTCAATAATTTTGATACCTTTATTTGACTTAAACAAAATAATGTCCGATTTACTTCTTAAAAATATCAGTCAATATATCAACCTTTCGGAAGAGGATTTTAAACAGTTTGTAAAGCCATTTGAATACAAAAAGTTTAAAAAGAAAGAAGTTGTTCTCAAAGAAGGAGATTGCTGCCTCTTCGAAGGATTTGTTCTGAATGGTTGTTTCAAAATCTATTACCTGAATGAAAAAGGATTTGAGCAGACTTTATATTTTGCTGTGGAAGGCTGGTGGATTACCGATATAGACAGCCTTATCAATAATGTTCCGAGCATTTTGAATATTGAAGCCCTGGAAGACAGTGAAGTTTTGATGATTGCTAAAAAAGATAAAGAATATCTGTACGAAACAATGCCACAGATAGAAAAGCTTTTCAGGATCATGAATCAAAAATCTTCGGTAGCCCTGCAAAGAAGAATTCTTTCATTAACTGGCAAAACAGCAGATAAACGGTATCTTGAATTCCTTGAAAAATATCCGGGACTCGAACAGAAGCTTACCCAGCAGCAGGTTGCTTCTTATCTGGGAATTACTCATGAATTTTTAAGCAAAATCAGAAAAAAAGTACCATTGTAGAAATTGTTTTATTGTCTTTTCTTTTTCTGAAAAAACACAATTGACATTTGTTGTTTGATAATCAGATGATTAGTCGTTATTGTTCTATTTTTGAATAGAAGTCTTCAATCATTGAGATAGGTATTATAAATCTGTATTCAGTTGATTTCCGGAATTGAATTTTTCCCAATGTTTTCAGGCTTATTAAGAATGTTTCAAAATAAGCAAAACCGAGGCCAAAGTGATAAAAAACAGCTTTTTTTAAGCTCTTTGTAGTTTATCATGCTTATTTTTGCATGTCAAGTACAATAAATCATGAAGAAGCTCCAAGATATTCTTATCTCAACCAGGACAATGGCTGTATTGTTGCTGGTGTACGCATTCGCGATGGCTTATGCAACGTTCTTAGAAAACGACTACGGAACTCCTACAGCAAAAGCATTAATTTATGAGGCTAAATGGTTCGAACTGATCATGGTCTTACTGATTCTCAATTTCATAGGAAATATTGGAAGATACAGGTTGTGGAAGAAAGATAAGTGGCCGGTTCTTGTTTTCCACCTTGCCTTTATTTTTATTTTTATCGGTGGTGCCATCACCAGATATATCAGTTTTGAAGGACAAATGCACATCAGAGAAGGTGAAACATCCAACGAAATCGTAACCGATAAAAATTTCTTTAAAATTCAGATCGAAGAAAAAGGTGATGTGCTGAACTATCAGGATGTTCCTTATCTGATGTCTCCGTTACACAAAGATTTCAATGCAACCTATGACTTCCACGGAAAAGAAGTGAAAGTGTCTGCAAAGGAATACATTCAAAGAAAAAAAGACAGCCTTGTCGCTGAGCCAAACGGTGCTGAGTATCTTCATTTGGTTTCTACCGGAAATACAGGAAGACAAAATATTTACATCAAACCGGGGGAAACAAAATCCATCAACGGAACTTTGGTGACATTCAACAGAGCGATTGAAGGCGCAGTGGAATTCAAAAACGAAGGAGGAAAATTATTCATTAAAACTCCTGTTGATGCAAGCTATATGACCATGGCGACTCAGGCTACAGGAAGTACAGCGAAAGATCAATTCCAGCCTTTGGCATTAAGAAGTTTATATACGATCAACGAACTGAAACTGGTAGTTCCTGAAGGTCTTAAAAAAGGAAGACTGATGGCTATTGAAGGAGACAGAAAGAAAGATGCTAATGTTCCGGATATGCTTCAGATTGAGCTTCAGGGACCAAAAACAAAACAAATTGTAGACCTTTCTGTTGAAAAAGGAAACCCAAATGCTTACAAGCAGGTGACTATGGATGGATTAAACATTATGGTAGGTTTCGGACCAAAAGTATACAACACACCTTTCGCTCTGAAATTAGATGATTTCGTAATGGAAACTTATCCTGGAAGTTCATCTCCAAGTGCTTACGAAAGCCATGTGAAAATCATTGATGAAGGTAAAGAAACTCCTTATAAAATTTATATGAACCACGTTCTTAACCATAAAGGATATCGTTTCTTCCAGTCTAGTTTTGATCCGGACAGAATGGGAACTGTTCTTTCTGTAAACCACGATTACTGGGGAACTCTGATTTCCTATATCGGATACGGACTTTTATTCTTAGGAATGTTTGTGATTTTCTTCTGGAAAGGAACTCACTTCTGGAAACTGAATAAAATGCTGACTGATGTTAACAAAAAGAAAGCAGCAGCAGTACTTTTACTATTCTTAAGTTTAGGGTTAAATGCTCAAAAAATTGAAACTCATGGAACAACTGATGGAAGCAGAGAACACATTCATGTAGAAGGAGACAACCATTCTCATGCTCCAGCTCCGTCTGCCCAGCCGCTTGACGGTGCTGCTCCAAAGCAGAACTCTTTGGCAACGCCAATGGGTAAAATGAGATCTATTTCTCCGGATGAGATCATTGCAAGAAACAAAATCAGCAAAGAGCATGCGGATAAATTCGGATACCTTCTGGTACAAAGTTTTGAAGGAAGAATTGTTCCTATCAACACAGAAGCATTAGATGTTTTAAGAAAATTATACAAAAAAGACGAATTCAAAGGAACAGACGGAAAGTCTCTTACAGCTAACCAGTGGTTCCTTTCTATCAATACAGACACACCAAGCTGGACGATGGTTCCTATGATCAAAGTGGGACCTAAAGGTGGTGATGAACTGAAAAATAAAACCAAAGCAAACGAAGACGGGTATACTTCATTAATGAACCTTTTCCCGGCAGATGCAAACGGTAATCTTACCTATATTCTGGAGCACGATTACAATACTGCATTCCGTAAAAAACCAGCTGAACAAACGAATTATGATAAAGAAGTAATTGCTGTAAACGAAAGAGTGCAGATCTTCAACGAATTCTTCAGCGGTCAGTTTATGAGAATTGTTCCTGTGAAGAATGATGCTAATCACACGTGGCATTCATGGTTAGACCAGAAATTCGAACCGGATATGGAATCTCAGCAGGTAATGGGTCCTTATTTTGCAGAAGCTCTTACAGCACAGAAAACAGGGGACTGGAGCAAAGCAGATACAGAATTGGCGAAGCTTTCAGAATACCAGCAGAAATGGGGTAAAGCTGTTGTTCCTGCTAAATCTAAAGTTGATCTTGAGGTTTTCATGAATAAAGCAGATATTAACTTTAAACTGTTGATTTTCTATACTATTATTGGAGGACTTCTTTTAATCTTAGGATTTGTTGAGCTGTTTAAATCTAATAAAGTATTAAATAAAGTAATTAAAGTAATCATCGCGGTTGGTTTAGTAGGATATCTGTGTCATTTCTTAGGACTTGTCGCAAGATGGTATATCTCAGGACACGCACCGTGGAGTAACGGATACGAAGCGATTATCTTTATCTCATGGGTAGGTATTACTGCTGGTTTATTACTATATAGAAACTCAAACGCATTAATTCCTGCAGCCGGATTTATGGTAGCAGTGATTATGATGGGATTTGCTCACGGAGGTTCAGCTCTTGATCCGCAGATTACACCGCTTGTTCCGGTATTGAAATCATATTGGTTAATTGTTCACGTAGCAATTATTACCTCCAGTTATGGATTCTTCGCACTGTCGATGATCATTGCAGTGATCTCATTGGTATTCTATATTATATCCAATAAAGAAACTTATAAAATTCACCATGATACTACATTGAAGGAATTGGTAATCGTTTCTGAAATGTCATTAACCATAGGATTGTTTGCTTTAACTGTAGGAAACTTCTTAGGAGGAATCTGGGCAAACGAATCATGGGGAAGATACTGGAGCTGGGACCCGAAAGAAACATGGGCTTTCATCTCTATCATGGTGTACGCGTTTGTATTGCACATGAGATTAGTACCTGGATTGAGAAGCAGATGGGCATTCCACGTAGCAACGATGTTTGCGTTCTGCTCAATGGTAATGACTTACTTTGGGGTAAACTATTACCTAAGCGGACTTCACTCGTATGCAGCAGGAGATCCGGTACCAGTACCGGCATGGGTATACATTGGAGTAGGTACAATGATCCTTTTATCAGCGGTTTCTTATATCAAGTTTAAAGCTTTAACGAAGAAATAAAAGATTGAACATATCAATTAAAATCCCGGAATTTACTTTCCGGGATTTTTTTATTTCTGTTGTTTCTGACTTTGGGATGAGTTGTTTTAACGCTATGTTCGCAATGATGTATATTATGATGAAAGAACGTTCGCAAAGGCGTTTCACTCAGCAAGAGAAGAAGTGTTTATTTAAGCTGAAAGTGTTGTAAAATGTAAAGAACTTGTGTTCTTATAAACGCTATGGTTCGCAATGATTTTGTTGATGAGTTGTCGTTCGCAAAGGCGTTTCACTAAGCAAAGAAACTACTGGTCGCAGCTAAACGAAGTGGCTTTGCGAACAAAAATATAATGCATCCTAATAAATTAACCTCGTGAACTTTGCGTCAGTTAAAAATACCCGAATCCCGAAATCTGCAGCTCATTCAAAAAACTCAAAATTTATCATTCATAATTCAAAATTCATTAGTATCTTTATGATATCAAAATAATATCAAATTAAAAATTCAATCATGGAAAAAACATTAAAACCCATGTCGGGTTATCTTACACTGGTCATCTGCCTTGCTCTGTTTGTTGCAGCAGTTTACTTCTTTGTTAGTGGAGTAGATCAAAGTATCGTCTATGTGGCTATCGCTATGCTTTGTTTTCTTCTTTCGTGCTTTTTCTTAAAAGGGTTAATGATTATTCAGCCTAACCATTCAAGAGTGTTAAACTTTTTTGGAAAGTATGTAGGGAGTGTAAAAGAGAATGGGTTATTCTTTATCAATCCTTTGTATTCATCACAGAAAATATCTTTACGTTCTGAAAATTTACAAGGTCAGACTTTGAAAGTCAATGATAAAATGGGTAACCCTATTGAAATTGCCGTTGTAATCGTATGGAAAGTGGGAGATACTTACAAAGCTGCTTTTGATGTAGAGCGTTATTCAGACTTTGTAAAAATGCAGAGTGAAGCAGCTGTGAGACATTTAGCGATGAGCTTTCCTTATGATAATTTAGAAGATGATCATGCTCCGATTACATTGAGAGAGGGAGGTGATAAAATCAATTCTATTTTGGAACAGGAGCTTACAGATCGTCTTTCCAAAGCAGGAATTGTAATTCAGGAAGCAAGAATTTCGCACCTGGCTTATGCTTCGGAAATTGCGGGAGCAATGCTTCAGAGACAACAGGCTACAGCAATCGTTGCTGCAAGAACCAAAATTGTAGAAGGAGCTGTGGGAATGGTAGACCTTGCATTGAAAAAACTTTCAGAAGATAATATCGTTGAATTGGATGATGAAAGAAAAGCTGCAATGGTAAGCAATTTAATGGTAGTTCTTTGCGGTGAAAAAGCGGCAACTCCAATATTAAATGCAGGAACACTTTACAATTAAAAGTGAAAAATTAACAGTTAGATTTTAGTGAAGATATTTCTGCGCTAAAATAGTTAGAAATAATGTTAGAGAATTTAGAAAATGAAATCAGAAAAAGCTCAGAACTCTTCGGAAAGCAAAGGTAAAAAATCCTTTGTGATAAGGATAGATGAGTCTACTTATAAACTTCTTGAAAAGTGGGCCAATGATGAATTCAGAAGTGTGAACGGACAGATAGAATTCCTGTTGCATCAGAGCCTTGTCAACGCAGGGAGGAAGAAGAAAGAGTAGTTTAAAAGGGTGGATCAAACAGGGAAAATAACCTTTTTGGGAAATACTCGCACAGAAATCGAATATTTTTCCCCTTTTTAAAATTACAGAAAGTATAAAAAAGACCTCCTTTTTTAGCTTTTCAATAAAGAAATAACAATTCAGTTAACCTTCGCCTAAAAAAGAAAGCAGAGAAATTTTCTCTGCTTTTTTATTGTATACAACTCTGGAGACTATCTGCTCCAACGTAGAATATAACGAGCCAAATCAAGCCTTTAATGGTAAAGAAAGCTAATCCTGCCCATCCCACACGCTTGAACCACTTTTTAAGCTTTGAGTTGTTTTCTTGTGAATTTTCCATTGGTGATTATCAAAAAGATTACTCTACAAAGATAAGCATGTTTATAATTAGTCCAAATAAAAAGCGTATTAAAAATTAAAGTTTTGAGGTTCACATAATATTTTTATCTTTAGAGAGAACGAAAAGTAAGATTTTATGTCAAAAAAAGTAAAGGATTTCGGAATCGAAAAAACGCTGAAAAATTTAGGTATTAAAGAAGAGAACAAAGGTACCTCAACAGGCGGGAAATATTTCGCTTCAGGAAAGGTGATAGAAAGCATTTCTCCTGTGGACGGAAAGTTGATCGCTAAAGTAAAAACTTCCGGAGAAAGTGATTATGACAAAGTAATTGAAACTGCTCAAAAGGCATTTCAGGAATTCAGGCTGATCCCGGCTCCCAAAAGAGGAGAGATCGTAAGACAGCTGGGCTTAAAATTAAGAGAATATAAAGATGACCTTGGTAAACTTGTTTCTTATGAAATGGGTAAATCATTGCAGGAAGGACTTGGTGAAGTTCAGGAGATGATTGACATCTGTGACTTTGCGGTAGGACTTTCAAGACAGCTTCAGGGGTACACCATGCACTCTGAAAGACCAGGACACAGAATGTATGAGCAATACCACCCGCTTGGAGTAGTAGGAATCATTACTGCATTCAATTTTCCGGTGGCTGTATGGTCTTGGAATACAGCTTTAGCATGGATCTGTGGTAATGTTACCATCTGGAAGCCGTCTGAAAAAACACCACTTTGTGCTATTGCATGCCAGAATATCATGATGGAAGTTCTGAAGGAAAATAACCTTCCTGAAGGTATTTCAAGTGTATTGGTATCAGACCACGAAATCGGACAGAAATTAGTAGATGATAAAAGAGTAGCGCTGGTATCTTTCACAGGATCTACAAGAGTAGGAAGAATGGTTTCTTCGAAAGTAGCAGAAAGATTCGGGAAGTCTATTCTTGAATTAGGAGGAAACAATGCGATTATCATTACTAAAGAAGCTGATATCGACATGTCAATCATCGGAGCTGTTTTCGGAGCGGTAGGAACTGCAGGACAGAGATGTACTTCAACAAGAAGACTGATCATCCACGAAAGTGTTTACAATGAAGTGAAAACAAGATTAACAAAAGCTTACGGGCAGCTGAAAATCGGAAATCCATTGGATGAAAACAACCATGTAGGACCACTTATTGATACGGATGCTGTAAACCAGTACGAAGAAGCGATCAAAAAATGTAAAAAAGAAGGCGGGAAATTCGTTGTTGAAGGTGGCGTTTTAACAGGAAAAGATTACGAATCCGGATGCTATGTAAAGCCTTGTGTAGCAGAAGTGAAAAACTCTTATGAGATTGTTCAGCACGAAACTTTCGCACCTATCTTATATCTTATCAAATACAAAACATTAGAAGAAGCTATCGCTATTCAGAATGATGTTCCTCAGGGATTATCTTCTGCTATCATGACTCAGAACCTGAGAGAAGCAGAGTTATTCCTTTCCCATGCTGGTTCAGACTGTGGTATTGCCAACGTAAATATCGGAACTTCCGGTGCTGAAATTGGTGGAGCTTTCGGGGGTGAAAAAGAAACCGGAGGAGGAAGAGAATCAGGATCTGATGCCTGGAAGTATTATATGAGAAGACAAACCAATACTATAAATTATACCGCGCAACTTCCTTTAGCACAAGGTATTAAATTCGATTTATAAAAGCTTTACTTAAAGCACTTAAAAAACAAAAAAAATTAATAACCTGAATGGTTACATGTTTCATTCTTTGAGCCATTTGAACATTCACTTATTAAATCACACTACAAATTTATTATGGAACACACATTAGATATAAAAGCAAATAAAGTAAAAGAAACAGTAGGAAGACATGTTCTTGCAGACGGTTTCGATTTTGTGATGGACATTGAAAAATCACACGGATCATGGCTTTATGATAAATTGACAGACAGAGAATACCTGGATATGTTCTCTATGTTTGCATCAGCATCCATCGGATACAATCACCCTTATCTTGTAGAAAGATCAGAGTGGTTAGGAAGAATGGCTGTAAACAAACCTACTTTGGCTGACGTTTACTCAGAAGAATACGCTCATTTCCTTGAAGTATTCGAAAGAGTGGTTATCCCGGAAGAATTACAATATGCGTTCTTTATCGAAGGAGGAACTATGGGCGTTGAAAATGCTATGAAGGCTTGCTTCGACTGGAAAACCCGCAAAAACTTTGCAAAAGGACTGGAAACGGAAGCAGGAATTTGTATCCATTTCAAACAGGCTTTCCATGGAAGAAGCGGTTATACTTTAAGCTTAACCAATACTTCTGACCCAAGAAAATACCAATATTTCCCAATGTTCAACTGGCCGAGAATTTTAAATCCAAAATTAAAATTCCCGATTACAGAAGAGAACCTTGAAGAAACCATCAAAAATGAAAACCTTGCGCTGCTTCAGATTGAAGAGGCTATTCTGATGAACCCTGATAAAGTGGCTTGTATCATCATTGAACCTATTCAGGCTGAAGGAGGTGACAATCATTTCAGAGATGAATTCTTATTAGGATTAAGAAGAATCTGTGATGACAACGAAATCTTACTTATTTTTGATGAAGTTCAGACAGGTATTGCCATTACAGGGAAAATGTGGGCTTTCCAGCATTTTACAGCAAAACCGGATATCATTTCTTTCGGGAAAAAAGCTCAGGTTTGTGGTGTTTTGGCCAACAAAGAGAAGTTTGATGAAGTTCCAAACAATGTTTTCAGAGAAAGTTCAAGAATCAATTCTACATTTGGAGGAAACTTTATTGATATGCTTCGTTTCCAACTGGTAATGGAAGTTATCGAAAAAGAAAACCTTGTGGAGAATGCAAGAGTAGTTGGAGATTTCTTATTAGAAAGCTTAAAAGCCATGGCTGAAAAGTATCCTGAAAAAATTTCAAATGCAAGAGGAAGAGGTTTAATGTGTGCTATTGATCTTCCAACTGCAGAGCAGAGAAATCACCTGATGAATGAGCTTTTTAACGATGGATTGATTATTCTTCCTTGTGGAGATCAGTCTCTTCGTTTCAGACCTCATCTGAATGTTACTAAAGAAGAAATCCAACTTGCTTTAGATAAAATTGAAAACAAGATTAATAAAATTTAAAACCCGGTATTTGTAATTTTAAAAAATATATCGTATATTTAGATACTTAAACAGTTAGAATATGGAAAGAAGTACGAGAGTATCAGTTTATGTAAGTGATAATCCTTCAGAAATTCAGTTGGTTAAGTCTAAATTGGATGACGCTCAAATTACAAATACCGTTGAAAATAACTATCTTACATTTACTACAACCCCAACAGCTACTTCGCTGAAGGTAATGGTAGATTTGGAAGATGAAAAAAAAGCATTTGAAATTATTGATGCTTACCTTCAACAAAGTGAAAATCAATAAACAATTTCATAATTTTAAATTTTACTACTTCAAACCGAAAATTAATCTTATTAGTTTTCGGTTTTTTAATTAATTACAAACGATTAAAAAAAATTATTCTTGCAATTATTAGTTATTCTAATTTTTTAATTTTTAAATCAAATTTTACCACATGAATCCAGAGATTAAGCTAAGAAAAGCGGAAATTGAAGAAAGAAACATTATTTGGGAAATCATCCAGCAATCTATCGAAAGAAGAAGACAGGATGGAAGCACCCAATGGCAGAACGGATACCCTAATCTTGGAACCGTAGAAAGTGATATTGCCAAAGGATTCGGACATGTTCTGACGGTAGATGGAGAGATTGCTGTGTATGCAGCTTTGATTTTAAATGATGAACCTGCTTACAGTACTATTGAAGGCGCATGGCTGAGCGATGGTGAATTTGTAGTGGTTCACAGAGTTGCTGTAGATGAAAAATTTGCAGGACAGGGTATGGTGAAAAAGTTTTTTGACCATATCGAAGAATTTACAAAATCCCATGGAATTCAGAGTATTAAAGTAGATACGAACCATGACAATATTGCTATGTTGAAAATCCTTGAAGGCAGAGGTTATTCTTATTGTGGAGAAGTTCTTTTAAGAGACGGAATGAGAAAAGCTTTTGAGAAGATTATATTTTAAGCCAAAAGTTAAATCCTATTTCATTGAATTTTTAAAACGCCCTGTATTTATAAACTCTATCAGGTTTGTTCGTTTGGTTCTGAACTAATTTCTACTTTTGTTCAAAATTTTTATATTATGCACCAAAGTATAGAAATTGATGAGAAAATTTTTCAGGATGCCGTAAAATTCTATGGCACCGTGTTCAGCTTACCCCCTTTAGCATCGAAAATTTATTCCTACCTTCTTTTTGACTATGAGAAAGTAGGAATTACTTTTGACGAGTTTGTTGAAGTATTATCCGCCAGCAAAAGCTCTGTTTCCACCAGTATTTCTTTGCTGTTGAACGCCCAGCTTATTGTTGATCATAATAAGATGGATGAGCGCAAACGATATTTTTTCATCAATGATGAATACAAAAAAATACGATTCGAGAAAATTGTCCAAAAAATGCAGGACGAACTAAAACTATTAGATGATTTAAACAATTTTAAAAAAAGTAAAGACGATGGATACAATGAAAGAATAGAAGTTTACAAAGCACTCTTAAATAAAAACATAGAAAATATACAGGAATCTCTTAATAAACTATAAAATGAATAATAAGCTAGTTATACTTTCCCTTGCAGCGTTTTCACTAACTGCCTGCAAAAAAGAAGCTCCGAAGCAGGATGGTGCCAAGCCCTATCCGGTTGTTTCCGTGGAGTCGAAAAATATAGTGGGTTATCAGACGTTTCCGGCTACCATTCAGGGTAGGGTAAACAATGATGTACGTGCAAAAATACAGGGGTATATTACCCAGGTATTGGTAGATGAAGGACAATATGTTACCAAAGGGCAGCCTTTGTTCCGTCTGGAAACCAATATTCTGAATGAAAACGCCGCAGCTTCCAAAGCCGGAATCGGTGCTGCTGCATCCAGTGTTGCTGCTGCTCAGGCTTCTGTAAATGCTGCGCAGGTTGAAGTAAACAAACTAAAACCTCTGGTTCAGAAAAATATCATCAGTAACGTACAATTACAGACTGCTCAGGCTCAGTTGGCTCAGGCTCAGGCTCAGTTACAGCAGGCCAATGCTGCCAAAAGACAGGCTGAAGCCAATTATAAAGGAGTAGAAGCCAATATCGAATATTCCATCATTCGTGCACCTATTTCAGGGGTGATCGGAAGACTTCCTTTAAAAGTCGGAAGTTTGGTAGGACCATCTGATCAGACTCCTCTGACAACGATTTCTGATACTTCTGAGATTTTTGCTTATTTCGCAATGAATGAAAAGGCTTATTTTGATTTCCTTGAAAAAGCTCCTGGGGCTTCTATGTCTGAGAAAATCAAAAACTTACCAATGGTTGAACTGCAGTTAGCAAACGGAAGCCTATATCCTGAAAAAGGAAAAATTGAAGCCATTACCGGTCAGATTGATCCTACTACAGGAACCATTCAGTTCAGAGTTGCGTTCTCCAATGCTCAGAAATTATTGAGCAACGGTAACAGCGGAACCATCAGATTCCCTCAACGTTATGACAATGTTTTGGTAGTTCCTGAAAGTGCTACTTACGAACAACAAGGTATTGTTTATGTATACAAAGTAGAAAAAGGAGATATTGCAAGAAACGTTGTAATCAACGTTATTGACAGAATCGACAATATGGCTCTGATCAAATCAGGAGTTAATAAAGGCGAAACCGTCGTTGCAGCTGGTATCGGAGGTCTGAAACCGGGAACAGCAGTGAAGCCGAAGCCCATCAAAATGGATAGTCTTGTTCAATCAATAAAACCGAAATTCTAATGATAAAAAACTTTATTAACAGGCCGGTTTTATCTACCGTAATCTCAATTTTGATTGTGATTCTCGGTGTGCTAGGACTGATCTCGTTACCGGTTACACAGTATCCGGACATTGCACCTCCTACGGTGAGTGTTTCCGCAAACTATACGGGAGCCAACGCTGAGACGGTGATGAAAAGTGTAGTGGTGCCTTTGGAAGAGCAGATCAACGGGGTGGAAGGAATGGATTATATTACTTCCAGTGCCGGAAATGACGGTTCTGCCCAAATCCAGGTTTTCTTTAAACAAGGAATTGATCCGGATATTGCAGCGGTAAACGTACAGAACCGTGTCGCAAGAGCAACACCACTTCTTCCATCCGAAGTAACGAGATCGGGAGTTGTTACCCAGAAGCAGCAGACAAGTGCCCTGATGTATATGTCTTTCTATTCTGAAAATAAAGATCTGGATGACGTATATCTTCAGAACTTTTTGAATATTAATATTATTCCAAACCTGAAAAGGGTAAATGGTGTAGGGGATGCCAACGTTTTCGGAGGTAAAAACTACTCGATGAGAATCTGGCTGGACCCGGCAAAAATGGCAGCCTACAGTGTGACTCCTACGGATGTTACCAATGCTATCAACGAGCAGAGTAGAGAAGCGGCTGCAGGTTCAATCGGCCAGAACAGTGGAAGTTCTTTTGAATATATCATCAAATATGTAGGTAAATTCAACGATAAAGAACAGTATGATAATATCATCATTAAATCTCTTGCAAACGGACAAAACCTGATGCTGAAAGACGTTGCTAAGGTAGAACTCGCAGGTCAGTCTTACACGGGAATCGGGGAAAACGGAAACAATCCTTCCATCAGTATGGGGATTTTCCAGACTCCGGGATCCAATGCACAGGAGATTATTAAAAATATCAAAACTTATCTGAAATCGGCAGAAGGTACTTTCCCGAAAGGAATTAAATATACCTTTAACTTTGATACCAATGAATTCCTGGAAGCTTCTATTGAAAAGGTAGTTCATACCCTGATCGAAGCATTCATCTTAGTATTTATTGTTGTATATATTTTCCTTCAGGACTTCAGATCTACCCTGATCCCGGCTATTGCAGTTCCGGTATCTATTGTAGGGGCGTTCTTCTTCCTGAATCTTTTCGGATACTCATTAAACCTATTGACCCTTTTTGCATTGGTACTTGCCATTGGTATTGTGGTGGATGACGCCATTGTGGTCGTCGAGGCCGTCCATGCGAAGATGGAGCACGGTATTTCCGATGCGAAAAAAGCTACGGTGGAAGCGATGGATGAGATTACTGGGGCTATTATCTCTATTACCCTGGTAATGGCAGCGGTATTTATCCCTGTGACGTTTATTACGGGTCCTACTGGGGTATTCTACCAACAGTTTGGTATTACGCTGATCATTGCAATCATTATCTCAGCAATTAATGCATTAACGTTGAGCCCGGTTTTATGTTCATTATTCCTGAAACCTCACGAAGCGCATCATGCAGAGTACAAGAACTTAAACATTCTACAGAAATTTTTCTATAAGTTCAATATAGCTTTTAAAACTACAACTGAGCGTTACGGAAGAGGGTTTGTATTTCTGTTAAGACATAAATGGGTAACCCTTATTATTTTCGCTATTACCGGAGGTATTTTATTCTGGGCAAGCAGCAGTATGAAGAAAGGGTTTGTACCTACGGAAGACAGAGGAATTATCTTTACCGATGTTCAGCTTCCTCCGGGAGCCTCTATGGAAAGAACTTATAATGCATTGAAAACGCTTCAGGCTAAAGCATTGAAAGTTCCGGGAGTTCAGAATGTAACGATTTCTACAGGGAGAGGATTCTTGTCCGGAAACGGAAGTAACAACGGTCTTGCCTTTGTAAAGCTAAAACCATTCGAAGAAAGAAAAAAAGATGGTCAGACTTCTGAAGATATTACCAAAAAATTATTTGGAATTGTAGGATCTGTACCTGATGCAAAAGTGGTATTCTTCCAACCTCCAAGTGTACCAGGATTTGGTAACAGTGCCGGTTTTGAAATGGTATTGCTGGATAAATCAGGTGGAGAATATGCTGATCTGGATAATAAAACCAATGAATTCATCAGTAAGCTGATGCAGAGACCGGAAATTCAGTTTGCACAGACCTCTTTCAATACAAAATATCCTCAGTATCAGATGGAAATTAATGTTCCTCTGAGCAAGCAGCTTGGAGTTTCTGTAAATGATATTCTGGCAACCATGCAAGGGTATATCGGAGGTGTTTATACCGCTGACTTTACCAAGTATGGGAAACAGTTCAGAGTAATGGTACAGGCTCTTCCTGAAAACAGAAAGAATATTGAAAATCTGAACGAACTTTATATAAGAACAGGTTCAGGGATCATGTCTCCGATTTCACAGTTTGTAACATTGAAAAAAGCCTACGGACCACAATCTGTAAGCCGTTATAACCTGTTTACTTCAGTGAAAGTGACAGGAGCCAACTCTGACGGATACAGTTCCGGTGATGCTATTGCCGCTGTACAGCAGGTTGCTGAAGAAACGCTGAATCAAAACTATGCGGTAGAATTTACCGGGTTGACCAGGGAAGAATTAAATTCAGGATCTCAGACTCTTCTGATCTTCGGGTTGAGTTTGGTCTTTGTTTACTTTATTCTTTCTGCACAGTATGAAAGTTATATTCTTCCGCTGATTGTTGTAATTTCCCTTCCTCTTGGGGTAATGGGAGCTTATTTCGGGCAGAAGATAATGGGCTTGGAAAATAATATTTATTTCCAGATTGCCCTGATCATGCTCGTTGGGCTACTGGCGAAAAATGCAATCCTTATTGTTGAATTCGCTGTTCAGAGAAGGCATCATGGCGAAACGATTGTCATGTCAGCTATCAATGCAGCGAAAGCCAGAGTGAGACCAATTCTAATGACATCGTTTGCCTTTATCTTCGGTTTATTACCGTTAGTATTGGCCAGTGGAATTGGTGCAGTAGGTAACAGATCTATTGCAACAGGTGCAGCAATTGGACTATTGATAGGAACGGTTTTAGGATTATTTGTTATTCCGGTATTGTATGTCATCTTTGAAACATTACAGGAAAAAATTAAGCCTATCAAAAAAGAAGATATCAATTTAGCAGAATAAAATTAAGATTTAAGAAATTAGAAGTTAGACATTAGAGATGAGTCTAAAAACTAACTTCTAACTTCTAAACTCTAACTTCTAATTAAAAATAATGAAGAGTTTATTAAACATCATAAAAGGAATCACTTTTTCAGTGTTCATACTCGGAGCCATCTCATCTTGTATGGCAAGAAAAGAATATGAAAGACCGAAGAACGTTGTAGACGAAAAGCTGTTCCGTACAGATATGCTTCCTTCAGACAGTGCCAGTATCGCAGATATTTCATGGAAAGAAATATTTACTGATCCGATATTGCAGGGGCATATTTCTAAGGCGCTGGAAAACAATCTTGATATCAGAATTGCCCTGGAAAGTATTAATTCTGCAGAAGCTTATCTGAAGCAAAGCAAAGCGGCATATCAGCCCACACTTTCTGTAGGACCCAACTATACGTTTCAGACCCAGTCTATCAATACGCAGTTTGGACAGATTATCGGATCAAGACGTTATGTGAACCAGTTTGACATTACAGCCAGTATCGGATGGGAAGCTGATATCTGGGGGAAATTAAAAGCGCAGGAGAAAGCGCAGTTAGCGACTTATTTAGGTACTGTTGCTGCCCATAAAGCAGTAAAAAGCAGCCTTGTTTCATCCATTGCTTCTGCCTATTATCAGTTGCTTACTTTTGATGCCCAGAAGAAAATTATCACGGAAACCATCGCTGTACGTGAGAAAAACTTAGAAACTACAAAAGCGCTGAAGATTTCCGGAACAGTAACAGAAGTAGCCGTACAACAAAGCGAGGCGCTTGTTTTCAATGCCAAATCATTATTGATTGATATTGATACACAGATCCAGCTGCTTGAAAATACGATGAGCCTTTTAATGGGTGAGCCTTCTCATTCTATTGAAAGATCTACCCTGGAAGGACAAAAACTTCCGATTGATTTAAAACTGGGATATCCGACCCAGCTTCTGGCTAATCGTCCCGATGTAATGAGAGCAGAATTTAACTTAATGAATGCTTTCCAAATGACGAATGCAGCCAAAGCACAGTTTTATCCTACTTTAAAATTAACAGGGAGTGGAGGGCTTCAGTCTGTAGATATTGACCACTTATTCAGTGTAAATTCATTGTTTGCCAATGTAGTAGCAGGACTTGCCCAGCCAATTCTGAACAAGAGACAGATCCAGACCAACTATGACGTAAGTCTTGCCAATCAGGAAACGGCTTATCTGAACTTCAGAAAAACAGTGCTTACTGCCGGAAAAGAAGTTTCAGATGCTATCAGAGTTTTCTCTGTACAGGATTCATTTATTGAATTAAAACAGCATGAGTTGGATGCCTACAAAAAATCGGTTGACTATTCTCAGGAATTGGTAAACTATGGTATGGCCAACTATCTTGAAGTGTTGAACGCCAGTGTAAATTCATTGAATGCAGAATTGAACATTTCCAATGCAAGATACAGTAAAATGAAAGCTGCCGTAGAGCTTTATCAGGCTTTAGGCGGAGGCTGGAAGTAACCGTGTTTTGTAATATAATAGCATAAAAACGTATGTCAGTAATGGCATACGTTTTTTTATTTACAAACATCCAAAAGTTAGAGTGGATCAGAATTTACTTATAAAATTAAATTTTCAGGTGTAAAAGACCATAAAAAATGGCCGGAATAAAATCCCCGGCCACGATTAATTTTATACTCTTTTTCTATTGTACATATGCTACATAAGATTCATTAATAGCTCCCTCGGTAGTCTTAGCAAAGAATGCATAATTTATCCAGAAAAATCCATGGTCTCCCCATGTTGTACCCCAGGAATTTTGTACTTTAAAGGCTTGTTTAGCATCGTCATAACCCACTATGCAAACGGCATGCTTACCTCTTACAGCACCAGAATGGCTTTTCCATATCCAATTGTTTGCTGAACTTAAATTATCAAAGCTTCCATCTACCGTAACGGCAATGATAATTGGTAAATTCATACTTAGAAGGGTCTTTACATTATCGATATTTGTATTATCTACAGTAGCCCATGTTGTAAATTTATGCGTACTCGCTGCACTTTTTTGAGTAGTATTAGGCTGTGTAGAGCACTCAACATCTGTGTAGGGCATTTCGTTCCAGCTGCAGACTCCTTGATCTTTTATTAAATTTAATCCACGGGATATATAAGTTCCATTAGGGCAGTCGCTTAATTTTATTTGATTATATACGTATTCTGGACTTCTTGGATTAGTTATCCCCTTAAAATTATGTTCCAGAGTACTTGCGGCAGCATACGCTGTAGCAAAAGCAACGCATGAGCCTTCCTGTCCCTGATTTAGTATTGGAGGGGTGTTCGGTATGCTGTAACTTGATGGAATCGTAGCTGCTGCTGCAATTGCAGATTTGCCTTTAAATTTCATTGTTAATGCTTCTATATCAGCTTTAGCAAATGAATCGTAGGTTTTCTCATCTACTAATACAGCGCCTAATGAACGCATTGCTTGATTTTCTTTATTAGGTTGCTGAGTATTTTGCTCTTCTTCATTTCTGTTACATGAAGACAGAGATAGCATTCCCAATACGATAGCTAATAATTTTAGATTTTTCATAAATGTATTATTTAAAATTTATCATGCGAAAGTATATATTATTTTTAAATTTTTAAAATATATTTTAAAAATTAGTCAATATTTTAACTTTTTTTATGTGTTTATTTGTTTTATTTATTAGTTTTGTTTGTCATTGTTGATATTATTCATTATTTCATGCATTTTAATGTAAAATTATAAAAGAGGATCCCGTGATCCGTTACAGGAGAGTTTTTACCTGGTTTTCAATGAATGGAAAGTTCATTGTTTTTCTATTCAAAGAGATGGAAGTATAGGTTCGGAAAGTTCAATTCCCGCTTGTTGTAATAGCTTTACTGTGATTGTTGTCTCATAGTGTTGTCGCTTCAGGCTTTCTATTTTTGTGAGTAGATATCAATGTTTATGTAAAAAAAAGGATACATATCATTACATGTAGAACTTACGGTCTCGGATAACCCGTGTAAAATTTCTTTAAAAATAAAAATCAATTTGTATATATGTATTTAACTACGTAGTTTTGTACTTTAAAATACACACTCTATGAAATTAGAAATACAATCCATAGGAAATTCTTATTCAGAACAGGTCATTGACTTGATTTTGACAATTCAGCAGAAAGAATTCAATATTCCGATTACGATAGAGGATCAACCTGATTTATTGCAGATTGAAAGTTTTTATAAGGAAGCCGGAGGAAATTTTTGGGGTGCTTTTGTGAATGGCGAACTGGTAGGTTCCATTGCACTGGTGAAGTTTGATGAAAAGGCAGGAGCAATCAGAAAAATGTTTGTTAAAAAAGAGTTCAGAGGCAAAGAACTGAACATTGCACAGGAATTGTTGGATGTTTTAATTTCTTTCTGTCGCAAAAACGGAATTAACGATCTATATTTGGGAACCATAACGGTACTGAAAGCAGCACAGCGTTTCTATGAGAGGAATGAATTTGTGAAGACTGGAAAAAGTGATCTTCCAGTGAAATTCCCTTTAATGAGCGCTGACGATATTTTTTACCATTTAAATATTGACTGAATATGAATGTGATCAACGAAGCAGGCATTCTTGCCATATCAACCAGACTTCACCGCCTCAGTGAACAATTGAGGAAAGATGGAGCGCTTATCTATAAAGCATTCGGAATTGATTTTGAACTGAAATGGTTTCCGGTTATTTTTACGATTTATAAAAAAGAAATAGCGAGTGTGGTAGAAATAGCCAATGAAATAGGGTATACTCATCCATCTACCATAACCTTACTCAAAGAACTCGAAAAACAGGAACTGATCCAATGGCAGAAAGATAAACAGGATGAAAGAAAAAGGCTGTTTATGCTGACTTCCAAAGGGCAAGAACTTATTGAAAAAATGAAGCCTGTTTGGGAACTGATGTCTCAGATTTTAGGAGATATTGCAGATAATAAAAACAATCTGCTGACTGCGATTGATGAAGCAGAAGAGAAAATTGCCAGCCAGTCTTTTTATCAGAGGGCGCTGCAACGTAAAAATTCCAAGTAAATATCGGAGCATTTCCTCTACTTACTTTAGTAAATAGTAATGTATAAAAAATAAAAAAATTAATTCCTTCTTACTGGTCATCTAATGATAATAGGCCTTTTTGTTCAATAATGTGAAAAAGCTTTATTGAAAACTCATTGTCGTAGAACTACGACAATTTTCCAAATAATCGGTAATTCATTTTGGAGTGAATATTTAAGGTTATATATTGCAATACCAAAATCACTAAAAAAACTTATGAAAAAATACCGAAATCAACCACTTTTTAAAGTGTTACCAAGTATCTAAAGCGGAATTATTTTTCTGAAAATTCCCACTGCACCCATCTCAGGTCAATCATTGAAGAGCTTGTTCAAGAGACCGTTACATGCTTGTAGATTGATTCCTTGAACCGAAGGGTCTCACCTTATTCAATTAAGCCATACACTAAAAAAAAGATGTCATGTTTAAGGAACAGAATAATCTTCCCAAGCCGGAAATAGATTCAGACAAGACTGATTTTGTAAGCAAAATCAAAGACAATAAAAAAGTTAAAGAAGTAAAGAAAGCTGCTTCAAAAGTGAATAACGCAGTCAATATGGTGAATACAGGAAAACAATTCCTAAACCAGCCTTTACTGCCCAATGAACCCTCCATAATTAAGGATAAGCTCTGGGTTAAACAGCCTACTTCTAAAATATTCAATGCTGACAGTATTCCGGAGAGTGCCATCGTAGGAATCAACCGGGTAGTGAAGCTTGATATCCATGTGGAAGGTAAACCTATAAAATATTTCAAACATTTTAGCCTTACTCAAAGTGCTACCAAACATCACGAATTTGAGCTCATTCTTGCTCATGATACGTTAGGAAGTGCAGAAAATCATAATCTTGAAGAAATACAGAATTTCCTGGGAAAAAGGATTACTGTGGTTTTCAAATATAAAGATGTGGAAGGCGGAGCTGAGCGAAATTTTGTAGGAGTGATCACAGAAGTTGGATTCAGCCAGGAAAAAGGAAGCCTGGGTAATCTTGTGCTGTCAGGTTTCAGCCCAACAATTTTGTTAGATGCTGCCCCTCATATTCAAAGTTTCGGCGGAGCCCAACCCATTAGTCTGAACAGCATCGCCAATGAAGTGATTAAAGAAGGATTAGGGCAGGGGAAATTTGACTTCAGAATAGATGCCCGCCATGGTAATGTATCTTACAGTTCTCAATACGGAGAAACCCATTATAACTATCTGGCCAGAATTGCTGAAGCTTATGGAGAACAATTTTTCTATGATGGAGAAGTTTTACATTTCGGACAATTGCCTCCGCAGGAAAAGCCTGTGTTGCTAACCTATGGCAGTAATCTGACGGATGTTAAAATTAAAATGAAAGCTCAACATGTGAATCCTACATTTTATGGATATAACAGTAGTAAAAACGAAAAATTTAAAGGCGGAAGCTCAAAAATAACGCATACCTCAGATATTGCGAAGAGGGCTTATGAAATTTCAGAAAAAACTTTTCAAACCCCATCTTTAAGAGTGGCTCCTATCAAAGCATCATCTTTTATGGATATTGATGCTTCTCAAAAGGGAACTGCAGGAAGTAAAGCCTCAGAAGTTTTTGTAACTTCCGGTAATACAACCGTTCCTTTTCTTTATCCAGGGTGTACTGCGGATATCCAGATGCGTAAAACAGATACTAACGAGACCTCTTATTTCACTAAATTAATGCTTATAGAGGTAACCCATCGGGTGGATGCCCGCGGTTACTATGACGGATCTTTCCAGGCCATAGCTTCTGATACCGGATTTATTCCAAGACCCGAATTTACTGTTCCGGTGGCGGAACCCCAGTTTGGAAAAGTAGTTTCCAATACCGATCCTGAAAATCAGGGTCGTGTGCAGGTTCAGCTTGACTGGCAAACTGGTCAGGACACCACAGAATTTATCCGTGTAATGTCTCCTGATGCCGGAAGCAGTGAAAAGGTAGGCAAAAACAGAGGATTTATGTCTATTCCTGAAGTGGGAGATCAGGTCATTATCAATTTTGTACATCTTCATCCCGACCGTCCTTTTGTGATGGGGGGAATGTATCATGGCGGAATTGGAGCAGGTGGCGGCACTGGAAATAATATTATGAGTTTCAGTGGGCGAAGTGGTGCCGAATTAAAATATGACAATGGAGCCGGATCTATGAATCTTAAAGATCAGGGTGGTGCCAATATGAATTTTGACGGAACCGGAAATGCTACTACCAATGCAAATAGTAACCATACGGTGAATGCAGGAAGCTCCAATGTTATCAATGTGGGAGGTAAAAAAGATGCTCCGCCACAATCATTGTTAAAAATGGATGCAGGCGGAAATATTACCCTTGACGGAAAAACAAGTATTACCCTACAGGTAGGAGATAATTCTATCACCATATCCGAAGCAGGTATTATGGCTTCGGCAGGAAAAGGAATGATTGATATCACTGCACTTACCGGAGCTCTGGGATTGTCAAGTAAAGGCGGTCCTATGGATATCAGCACAGATTCGCCACTTACCATTACCGGCGGACCAAGCGCTGTGATGTCTTCAGGAGATACCAATATTATGTAATTCTAAAACCGAAATCATGGATGAATTAGAATACATAACCCTCAATGCTCTGATGATGTGTGACCAGGGGGCAGCTCCGGATTTCTTCAAACCTACGTTCAATACGAAGGTGAAAATCCATGGCTGTCTTGTGGCGACCAATCAGGATGCTACTCCTCTTATTAATATCCCTTCCTTTAAGGTGTGTAAAATCAGCGGAGGACCTTGTACACCTACTACTGTTCCTATGACATGGCAGGATACCTGGCAGGTGAAAATTAACGGGATCCGGTCTTTGATAGGAAAAAGTACCTGTCAATGTCCTATAGGCGGGAAGATAGAATTTATGACCAGTGGACAGGTTCCACTTCCGGATGATGCAGCCAAGGAGGTAAAAGATATGCAGGATCAGGCACAGCGTGAGCTTGACGACAGTGGACATGGCGATAGTGTAGGAGAGGCAGGTTTTGTAGAAGGTATGATCCCGGTTTGGGGAAGCGGTCGTGACCTTATCAATGATATACAAACCGGAGATGTAGGCGGCGGCCTTATGAATGCCGGATTTTTAATCTGGGATGTCGCTTCCATAGCTGTAGGTGTGGTTTCTTTCGGAACCGGAACCGTAGCCATGCAGGGAGCAAAAGCAGGAATAAAAGGTGCTATAAAAGCAGGAGCAAAAGCTATATCTAAAGAAGCGCTGCAACAGATGGGGAAAGCTGCACTAAAAAAGCTGAGCAAAGAAGCTTTAAAGAAAAGTGTGGATGATGTAGCCAAGAAATTGCTTAAGACCTGTGTTTTTGCCTGTTTTCCAGCCGGAACACCCGTGCATACCGAACACGGAATTAAAAATATTGAAGATATCCAACTCGGAGACCAGGTGTGGGCTTATGATGAAGATACAGATACTGTAGCCCTTCAGCCGGTTATTGATCTTATCGTCAATGAAAGTGACCATACCATTAGTATTTATACTGAAGCTGAAGTGATTGAAACAACGGCAATACATCCTTTTTATACTGAAGAAGGTTGGAAAGATGCTTCAGAATTAGAAATTGGCGAAAAGATTTGGACCAAAGATGACACTAAAGTCACCATTGAAAAAACTGAATATAGCTATGAACCTAAAAAAGTTTATAACTTTACGGTAGCTCATTTTCATACCTATTTTGTAGGCCTTTTAGCCTTACTGGTACATAATTCTGGTAGATGCTTGTCTCAGATGATGTTGGAATCTCAGAAATGGTTTCAGAAAGTTAGACGTGGATATTTTTTTAATTTAGTATGGAATAGCGAATTAAGAAAGCAAGCATTAGAAAAAGGGTTTAAATATTCTCATGAAGTTGAAGTCTTATTAAAGAAAGGGAAAGTTGGAAAAATAGATGGATTAATAGAAAATGCTGACGGGACTTTTAAAATTATTGAACGTAAAGCCAGCGATCTAAGTAAAATTTCAGATAAAACAATCAAAAGTTATATTGATGATGCAGCAAAATATAATGGTAAACCTATGACACAGACAGGGCAAGTAATAAACTCAGCTGGAGATAAAGTAATATTACATGTTGAAAAAGTTGGTAACTTAAGTAAAGAAGTTCTTGAGCATGCAAGAAAAAAAGGAGTAGAAATAGTGGATAATCTTTCCGGATTAATTTAATTAAAAATTTATTATAAAAATGTATAAAACAGAGTTTTCGAAGTATAATGGACTTATGGAAAAGATAATGGATGAACAAACTACATTAGAAGTTCATTTATCAACGGAATTTAGCCAAAATGTTCCAAAGAAGTTTTTAAAATATACCCCTGATGAATGGGCCAGATATGCTTTTGAAAATGAACTCGAATATAGTATTAACTTTTATAAAGATGAAAAACCTTATTGCCAGGTTACCATTGATTCTATGAGTATAATATTAAATTTTTACGATAACAATATACTTAAGCATAATTTAATGATAGTCTTTTCCAAAGGTGACATCGCTAAAGGAGATTTTAAGGGATATAGTAACAATAAAATTTTTTTAAAACAAATTTCTTGGTATGGTGATCTTGGAAAAACACTATTATTCTATTCAAATAAGAAGAAAGACAATGTTTTTTTGAAGGAATTTGTAAAGGAAAATGAAAAAACAGTACTCATCGAACAATTTGGAACTGCAGACTTATCCAAACATTGGTTCGATACTCCTAAAAATTATTTAGATTATGAAGCATTGTTAGATTATCAGAATCTTTTTAATCAGCTTCCATCAATACCAGCTTAAAATGATGATCTGACTATCAATCAGAAACTGGAGTTAGAATCAAAATATATAAAATTCATTTTCAGCAATAAAGGCATTCAGAGTATACAATAGTAATGAAATGAGTATTTCAAATTTTTTATTCGGGGAAAATATTCCTCTTTTTCAACTGGAAAAGTTCTCACAGGAATACACCCTGAAGGTAGAGAATACTTTTATGATGGGTAAAGAGAACAAACCAATCTCATTAAAAACCTCATCAGATATTATTATTGAACAGGAAAAAAGAGATCATGATATCAACAACACCATAAAGCTACAGGAAATCACGGGTGATACTGATAATACTTTGATGAAGCCTTTTTTGTTGCAAAGTCTTACCCTTGCAGATATTTCCCGCAATATTCAGTTGAAAAGAAATCTTAGCGGCAAAATACTTTCTATTGAGAATAAACCTGATCTTTGGAAAAATTGGGAAGAATGGAAGGAGAATAAGCTGGCGAGTGCTTTCCCGGAGGAAAAGGATCAAAATAAGTTGATTACAAATTATGAAAAGGGATTGAAAAACTTTGATGTTGAATTGAAGAAGAATCTGCAATACATTCTTTTACTGCCGGAAGTTTATAACCTTATATTTCCTCCTAATGAATATTACAGTTTTCTATTCAGTCCGTCAAATATTCATTCCAGGCTGATTGATGGGGTAGAATATCACTATCAGTTGAAACTGGTAAAACTAGAAGAAGAAAACAACAACCTTTTTGTAGAGTTTCATTCCGTACTGAACAACCAGGACGAACTTATGAAAAGCCATATCAAAAAACTTTATGAAAAGGAGAAAGATTTTTCTAT
This sequence comes from Chryseobacterium sp. CFS2, assembly GCF_036543225.1. Lineage (NCBI taxonomy): Bacteria > Pseudomonadati > Bacteroidota > Flavobacteriia > Flavobacteriales > Weeksellaceae > Chryseobacterium > Chryseobacterium sp. CFS2. The sequence goes on along the minus strand of NZ_JAZHQU010000003.1, from coordinate 376,202 downwards.
TGACCAGTTTGAATTCAGTATCAAAACTAAATACAATTTTGAAAAATCAACGGCTAAGATCCTGAATGCTGAGCTTCATTTTGTAGAAAAAATGCATGAACATCTGGCTTATTTAATGGATATGGATTTAAATAGTAAATAATTAGCTTTAAACAAATAGTGGCAACAAACGGCCTTTTCAAGAGCTATACACTATGATTGGGAAATATTGATGATAGGATTAAGAAAAGATTTTTGTTTTAAATGCTGTTTTTCTTCTTCCGTTAGTTCATGGGTTCCAAGGCCGATCCCGTTCCATGGTTTTCCGTTATTCATTCTATCAGCTAATTCAATAGATCCAATTGTAATTTTTTTATGAAGCCCTACTACCGTTAAATCCATCAATTGACCTGGATGTATTTCTCCTTCTATAATTTCACCAAGCAGATAAAAGCTTCTGTTGGTAAGCTGAAAGACACTGTCAATCTTAAATTTAACAGTAACATCATGCCAGCTGTATCCACAATGTCTGCACTGCTTTGCATAGGGAGTACGGGCAAGCCTATTGCACTTTGGGCAATTATTGAAAAAAACTTTCTCAGGAGTTTCAGCCAATATTCTCATTACAACGTTTTGCTGAAAGGTCTCATATCCATTTTCTAATAGCTTTGTTATTTCAGGATCAGACTTTATCCAGCCACGTTCCGTCATCAGATTTCTCAAATAAGCATTTTCGGAACTCTTTGAATAGTACATATGATTATTCAGGGCTAATGCTTCGTTTTCGGTCATTAATTTCCCAAAATATCTGATAATATAATCTATAGCTTCTCTGTCCATATCCGATTAAAAAAGGTAGAATGTTTTTTTAGTAATTTGTTTTGCCTAATTTATCATTTATTTCTTTAAGATAGGCTTACCTCATGGAATGTCATAATTAAGAAATTGAAATTTTAATACTGACAAACTATTGTCACTAAAGTCTTTTAATTTTACAGTATCAATAAAAAAAACTATGGGTACAATTGCAGAGAAAAAAACCTTTTATGTCAATACAAAGGAAGAGTGGCGGCAATGGCTGGAAGAGAATCACCATATAGAACAGTCTGTATGGCTTATTTGTAACACCAGAAAATCAAATTTACCCATTGTTCACTGGACTGAGCTGGTGGATGAAGCCCTCTGTTTCGGCTGGATTGACAGTACAAGGAAGACGATTGATGAAGGTTCGTTTATGCAGTTATTCAGTAGACGTAAGCCGAAGAGTACCTGGTCAAAAATTAATAAGGATAAGGTTCAAAAGCTGATAGAAAATAATCTGATGACTAAGGCAGGATTTGAGACGATCAGCATTGCAAAAGAGAATGGTTCCTGGAATATTTTAGACAGTGTGGAAGAGCTGGAGATTCCGGAGGATCTGAATGAAGCATTTAAAATTCATGAAGGCTCCGAAATCTATTTTCTAAGCCTGAGTAAATCTATAAAAAAAAGTTGCTGCAATGGATTGTACTTGCCAAAAGACCCGAAACCAGAAAAAATCGTATTGATGAAATTGCAAGACAGGCAGCTCAGAATAAGAAACCTAAGAATTTTTAGACTGTAAAAAATTAGATATTACTGTAGAACTTATGATTAAGATAAAAATAGGCTGTCCCAAAAAGGACAGCCTATTGATTTGACTCATTATTGAAATGATATTATCTTAGAATCTCAAAGTTGCTGAAACAGACCATGTTCTTCCAAAACCTAGGAATCCTGTGTTCCCGTCTGCAACACCCTGATACACTCTGCCAGTTTCCTGATATGTTTTTCCGGCATCTGGACCATTGGCAATTTTATCTCCGGCGAAGATATTGGAGCTTAATTCAGAAATATAATATTTGTTGAATAAGTTGTATACATTCGCTCTCAATGTTAAAGATTTTTTTGCATCAATAGTGAACTTGTAAGAAGCACCTACATCAAATAAATGATAGCTTGGCAATTTTACAATTCCTTTTTCTCTTGCCGCTTCAGTAAGGAAGTTGATCGGGTTGAACTGAGCATAAAGTTTGTCATAATATTCCCAGTTAGCATCAATACTGAAAGCTTTGGTGATATTATAATCTGCTCCAATACTTGCAGTTGTTTGAGCGGCATCTCCAACCTTCAGGTCTTTTATATTGATTGTTCCAGTTGCCCCGGCTATTTCTTGGTTGTTCTGAACATCAAGAATATTGAAGTTGGCGTTTCCTTTATATTTCCAGTTACCCATTGATACCATTCCTCTCAGTCTAAGGTTGGTAAAAGGTCTTGCCTTTGCTTCCAGTTCAATTCCCTGGTGCAGCTGACCAACATTCAGGGCATTGTAGAAATAGGCGTTTCCAAGGCTTAACTGAGGGAATTTTGCAATATCCGCAGCAGTAGCATTGAATGTTCTGGAAATGAATCGGTCATCCCACTGTGTTCTGTAAGCGTTGATATTCACATCGATATAACGCGATTTGAAACCGTATCCTAACTCTACAGAGAAGATTCTTTCATTCTTCGCATCGTTATAAATATTCTGGTTTGAAGGGAATAAAGCGTTGAATAACGGCTGTCTTGAAATAACTCCTGTATTGAAAAATACATTATGGTGATCATCTATATTATAATTCGCACCTCCTTTTACAATATAACCTGTTTTGTGATACCATTTTGTCTCCTGATTTCCCGGAGTATACAGCATATAGTCTCTTCTCTTGTAATACTGCTCAGAAACAGATCCCTGAACAGATGCACTTAGTTTTTCAGAGCTGTATTCAACCATTCCATAGATTCCAGCCCATTTTACCAGCCCTTCGTTGTGAATAGAAACTTTCTGAGCATCTTTAAGCTTGGTAAGCGGTTCCGGCTTTACGGTTTGGTTAATATAATATCCTTTTGGAGCGTTGGCTGTACCAGGAACAAATAATGCATCTGATCCTAACATATCAGTTACAATATCATATAATGCTCCTTTGTATGTTTTAAGGTCAATACCTCCGTTAAAAGTCCAGTTATTTTTTTTATAATTAAGGTCTGCAATCACACCATACCAGTCATGAGCATTGATACTTTGCTTTCTTACGATACCACTGGTTCCGTTCAGCGTTGCTACATATTGCCCGTTGTAATCACCTGGAGAACCTGCAGGAGCAGTAAAGGTTGATTTCTGGAAGGTATTTCCATTATAATCTGTTACCATACCACCTCTGTTATAGCGATAAATCATATCCCAGTTGATGGTACCGTCTCCGCCTGCACCATAATTCATGAAATTCATGGTTTGTCCGCCTGCATTTTTGATAGAACCGTTCAATCCGGTACCACCGCCGCCACGTCCCCATGAACCATAAAGAACGGTAGATAACTTCAGGTTGTCATTCATAGTCCAGTCCCAGTTCAAAGATGCAATAGGTTTATGATAGAAGTTAGGAGCCAGGTTGAATTGAGAACCGTTCAGCATTCCTGTTTGTGGATTGTATCTTCTTCCGTAAGTTTCAAGCTGCTGCAGCGTTGCCACATTAGCTCCGGTTGCAGAAGATCTTCTCGTATCGTGTACCTGAGGTGCTCCGGTAGCAATTAAATTGAATGCATGCTTTTCATTAGGCTTAAATCCTGTAGAGAAAAACCATGAGTAGCCTTCTCCTTTTGTTCCGTTGATGTATCCGTCACCTTGCCAGCGGGAAAGCAATACGGTTGTTCCCCATTTGTTTTTTAATCCTGAAGAGTACATTGCTGATATTCTGGAGTAGTTATCATTTCCAACTTCTCCTTTAATCATTGCTTTTTGCTCAGAATCGGTAGCTTTGGTTACAATATTGATGGTTCCTCCTACAGAAGGGACCACGAATTTAGACGCTCCCAAACCTCTTTGGATCTGAATATTGCTTGCAATATCAGCCAGCCCGGTCCAGTTGGACCAGTACACCGTACCTCCCTGCATATCATTCACCGGTTGTCCGTTGATAATGACCGCAATGTTGGCTCCGTCAAAACCTCTCATGTTGATTCTGCTGTCTCCGAATCCTCCACCTACTTTGGTTACATAAACGGATGGAGTAGACTTCATAATCTCAGGGAATTCTCTGTTTCCCAGCTTCTCCTGAATTTCTGCCGCCTTAATGTTGGAAACCGCAACAGGGGTTTTTCTCTCTTTGGCTGTTTGGGAAAGGTTTCTACCTACCAACATAACCTCATCAATAGATTTAGATTTCTCTAAAGAATCCTTCGTACTCTGTCCATAATATATGGCTGCCGTAGGTAATACAAGCGCTATAATAAGTCGCTTTTTAAAAGTAATGCTCATGAAATAAACTAGCGTTTTTGAATTTAAGGCTGCAAAGATGAATAATTATTTTTGAATTGAGTATTAAATCTTAGCGATGTGATTTTATTCAGTTTTTGGAATATGCTCTATTTCTTAATTTTTTGAATATGTTAATTATTATACATCTTTCGTTTACAATTTGTTATAAAAGAAAATGATGAAATAAATAGTTTGTTTTTAAGCGATATAAATAATTATGTGGCTCTCCATATTTTTAAATAAAACTAAAATATGTTGGAAAATATACTATAATAATAGCTAACTAATAAAAGGGGTAAGTGACTTGGGTCATAATTTTTATAGTATCGTTTTCATACATTGTATTATTATTTATTTAAAAACCGTGATTATAAGAACTTGATCAGTTTCATAAGTATTATGAAAAATTAGGGAAGCTTTCCAATGAATCAAAGCCCGCCTCAGATTCTGCAGGACAGCAGCACCGATATAAATAATCGCAATTTCAAACCTTCTCAACCTGTTATCTGCGAAGGTGTGGATAAAGAAACATAAGTCTTATAATAACTAAATTTTTCAATGATTTTAGATACCACATCTCAGCATTTCAGGCAGAAATGGTCTTATAGTTGCAGATTCATCACCAATCAAACACTAAATTATTATATTATGGAAACTAAAACAGCAACCAAAAAATCACCCGCAAAAAGAAAGACAACAGCGAAAGCATCTGCAAAAACACCGGCCAAAAAAAATGCGGCCAAAGGTTTGGAAGATCTTTTTGAAGATTCACTTAAAGACATTTATTGGGCTGAAAAAGCACTGTTGAAAGCGCTGCCGGCAATGATGAAAAATGCGACCAGTGAAAAGCTTAAAACAGCTATTGACAAGCACATTACTGAAACGGAAGGCCATGTTAAAAGACTCGAAGAGTGTTTTAAAGCATTAGGAAAAAAAGCCCAGGCAAAGAAATGCGATGCCATGCAGGGATTATTGGATGAAGGAAAAAGTATTTTGGAAGAGACAGAACCCGGAGCAGTAAGAGATGCAGGAATCATTGCTGCGGCACAAAAAGTTGAACATTACGAAATTGCCACATATGGTACACTAGCAGCCTTTGCAAAAGTATTGAAAGAGAAGGATTGTCTTAAAAATCTTTTGAGCACATTAAAAGAAGAGAAAAAATGTGACGAGCTGCTAACGAAAGTGGCTGATACCAATCTTAACAGCAAAGCAGTATAAGTATGTATTCATTATAAAAAAGGAGACCGGGTTTATTCTTGGTCTCTTTTTTATTGTTGAAATATCATTAGATTCAAAAATGGAACATTTTGATTTTGGTTATTTTTGTATCATTTTTAATATATTTGCAGATATTATTTGTATCAAATTTATTTGCTTAAATACCATAAGCTTTTCTCCTATTAAAAAAAAAAATATGACTCAGCTCAGCTTGTTCGACTCAGAAGAATTATATGAATTTCCAAAAGACCTTCTGGAATACAGTGAGCATTTCCTGAGTCAGCATGAAGCAGATAAACTAAAGAATCATCTGCTCGAAACAGCACCCTGGAAACAGCGTACCCAGAAAATGTATGATAAAACGGTTCTGACCCCACGCTTAACCGCATGGTATGGGGATCCGAAAACGGATTATCCATTAGGAAATGGTGAAGTGGAGAATAACCTCTGGACCCCTGAATTGTTTTCTTTAAAACAAAGGATAGAAGAAACATTCGGTTATCAGTTCAATTCTGTATTGCTGAATCTTTACCGGGATCATAATGATTCTGTTGCCTGGCACAGAGATAAGGAAAGCAGATACGGAAAGCGTCCTGTGATTGCATCAGTAAGTCTGGGGCAGACCAGAAACTTTGATTTCAGGAAAAAAGACCATCATCAAAGTAAATATAGTCTGCCACTTCCTCATGGGTCATTATTGATTATGAAAGGAGATCTTCAGGAAAACTGGGAACATCGGATTGCTAAGTCTGTAACTTCTATGAAAGAGCGTATTAATCTTACATTCCGGCTGGTTCGATAATTATAAAATGTTTATTCATAATATTTTATGAAAATAAATGATTTGCTGAAAATATTATTTGGCCGATAAATTGTTGCTATTATAAAGAAGTCTCATAGATTTCACACCTATCACCACTTAAAATTTATTATTATGAAAAATTTTGTAGCAACAATTTTTGCAGTAGCTGCTTTAACGGCCTGCAAAAAAAACGAACCGACAACAACGAGTCAATCTGAGGAAAGTACAACAATGTCTGCCCCTGCGGAATCCGGGATGACGGTAAGCGACTCCACCAAAATGTCAGACACCAAAGATCAGAAAAGTATGCTCAGTGATCAGGACAAAAAATTTGCAGATGCTGCAGCCATTGGAGGACTGATGGAAGTTATGATGGGAAAACTAGCAGAAACAAATGCTGAAAATCCTGTTGTAAAATCTCTGGGTTCCATGATGGTAACAGATCATACCAAAGCGAATGACGAACTCAAAAAATGGGCCTCCACTAATGGCTATACACTTCCCACAACTTTGGACGCAGAGAAGCAAAAGATGTATAATGATCTGAAAGATAAGAAAGGAAAAGATTTCGACAAAAAGTATACGGATCTAATGGTAAGTGATCACAAAGAAGATGTAGAAGCATTCAAAAAAGAGGCATCAGAAGGAACAGAAGCCTCATTAAAATCTTTCGCAGCGAAGACCCTTCCGACACTTGAACATCATTTGAAGGAATCCGAAAAGGCGAAAAATGCTGTCAGATAATTTACGGTTAATATGACTTGCATCATAAGACAAACAGAATGTATTCGATACTTTTGAATGATTAAATATTATTTTGTTCTTGATTATTACGCTCCTCTTTTTTAAGGGGAGTTTTTTATTCTTCTTTCTTTTTGTATTCTTCAATTTTTTTAAACTGCTGATAAGAATCTTTCAGCTTACGAAGCTGTTCTGAGACGGTTTTAATTCCTTTTTCACTAAGATCTCCACTGTCCATAGCATTTTGATATGCCTCTATAGCTGCTTTTTCCCCAAACACTACATTTCCTAATGTAGATTCTACCAAATTACCCATGGTGAAAGAATTTTTAATATCAATCCATGTTCTGTGAATGGCTCCTGCAATGGAAGTTGAATTTTCCGGATTACCCTGTTTTTCTGTGATGAGGTTTATAAGTTCATTCTTCATGATTTTCGATTGTGAAATCATATGATCATACTCATCCTTTACATCCGGATACATTTCCCAGACTTTTCCTTCTACTTTTTCGAAGCCTTCCATTCTGTCATTTGTAATGTGAAGTAAGTCATTAAGTACCGAGATTTCTTTCTGATTGTCCATAATATAAATTTTTAAATTAAACATAATGATCTACTAAATTATAATTTAACACTCAGATCTTTTATAATCCTGGTCATATACGTTAAAAAGTTAGTCCGATGTATTTCTTTTTCCACAAAAAAGCTGCACCTTTGCTCCACAATGGGGTGCTACAGATAACAGTGGCTGAGATGATACCCAGGAATGTATTTCCACACCTGATCCGGATAATGCCGGCGTAGGGATTGCTTACTTATCATCTCATCATTTGATTTCTAACAATTAATATGATGCAGGACATTTTAAAACAAATTACCTTACCGGAATGGTTCGGAGTCTTATTTTCAGTGATTCAGGTTTTACTGGCCCGTAAAAACAATGTCAATAACTATCTTTTCGGAATTGCAGGTATTCTGCTGACGTTGTACGTAATGCTTACATCAAAGCTTTATGCTGAATTTACCTTAAATCTTTATTATCTGATTATGAGCATCTACGGATGGTTGTACTGGAAATTCGGGAAACAGAAATCCGAAATGGAAATCTCCGTGACCACCACCACTGAAAAATGGATTACCGGAGGAATTGTTTTGGGAACTTTTATCTTATTCTGGTCTTTTCTCACTCATTTTACCGATTCGGATGTTCCTGTTTGGGATTCTCTGGTAAGTGCTTTTGCCTGGGCAGGAATGTGGCTGATGGCAAGACGGAAAATTGAAAACTGGGTGATCCTCAATATCAGTAATATTATTTCCATTCCTTTAATGATTCACAAGGAATTATATCTCTATGCTGTTTTAACATCATTCTTATTTTTAGTGGCAATCTCCGGTTATATAGAATGGCAAAAAATCATTAAATCCAAAGCTCATGCTCAGTACTAAGGACATCAGAAAAGAACTTCAGGGAGCTTCTGTAATTTCTGATAAAGTGATGCTGCATATTCACGAAGAAGGATTGCTTAAAATCTGGGTTCCCAAAAAATATGGAGGACTCGGCTATCGTTTTGAAGAAGGGCTTAAAGCATTATTTGGCTGGGCGCAAACTGATGGAAGCTTTGGCTGGATGCTGACACTTTGTGCCGGAGCCAACTATTTTTCCAGAAATAGTAAACCCGAAGTTGCCCAATTACTCTTCACCCATACCAAAACCTGTTTTGGCGGAAGCGGAATGGTTGGCGGCACCGCAGAAAAGCAGGATGATAATACCTATCTGATCAGCGGTTCATGGAATTTTGCAACGGGAGCACCTCATCTGACCCATTTTACACTGAATGCCAGGATTACAGAAAACGGGAAACCTATAATGGATAAAGACGGGAATGAGACTATTCAATCCTTCATCATTCCGAAAGAGCATGCTGAAATTATCCCCAACTGGAAATCTATGGGAATGAAAGCAAGCGGTACCTATTCCTTTACCATTGAAAATGTTATGGTAAGCGAAGACTACAGTTTTGTGTACGATCATTTTTTCACGAATGATATTCTGGACAGCATTCCGTTTCGGGTTTTTGCGGATTTGACGCTCTTGGTCAATTATTTGGGAATGGCCTCTCATTTTATTGAAGAAGCAGAAGGCATTCGTCCTGAAATCAATTTCAAAAGTTTTGCAGAATCTGTTGAAAAGCATTTGGGAAAAGTTTTAAACATAGCCAGAGAAGTAGAAAATATACTCGGTGATCACAAAGGAATTTCAGAAGATAAAGAACACGAGATTCACCAATATGGGGTAGAGGTGGTTCAAAAATTATCCCATCAGATCATTACCGTTTATACACAGCTGGGAATCCGGGCTACGGATACCCGTTCGGCAGTGTATCAGGTATTCTGTGACTATTTTACTGCAGCAATGCATTCCAATTTCAGACCTTCTGCGGATGATGTAGACTTTTCTTTCTGAGAAATAATCAGAGAATACTTCTTTGAAAATCCGGCGATGAGTGAATGCTAAAGATTTAAACTTAATATATATTTAATATGATTGCCATAGGTTTTAGATACTTTTGTATCACCAGTTTTGAGTTCAAAGACGTATTAAAGAATGGATCATTTTAAAGAAATATATTCCGGTTACAAGCACAGGGTGTATTTTTTTGTGGCCAAATACCTTTCGGAAGAAGAAGATATTGAAGAAATTGTACAGGACATTTTTATGCATGTCTGGAAATATCTGTCCAAAACCTATTCTCCATCAGAAATCGAAGCGCTTATTTTTAAATCTGCCAAACAGGAAGTCTCCAATTTCTACCGTAAAAGAAAAATGATTTTCGTTCCTCTTGAAAGTTCCCAGGAAAGTCAGGATGAAGAAAACTCAGAAATAGAAAAACAAATACAGCAGGAAGACCAGCTCAAAAAGATTGAAGATCTCCTGGAACAGGTTCCCGAAAAAAGCCGTGAGTTTTTCATCAAAAATAAAATCCAGAATCTCAGCCTTTTTACCATCGCTCAGGAAAATGATATTTCCAAAACGGCTGTTGAGAAACATGTGAATAAGGTGTTGAAGTTTCTAAGGGCGAATTTGAATTTCTTCTTTTACATTATCCTTTTATTATTCATTTCCTTCATCATTTAATTTCTTTAAATTAGTTAGGCTTGAGTTAACTTTAACTCAATGTCAACCAATATGAACAAATCGTTAAATCAAAAAAATATAGGTTGACGATTCTGCACTTCCTGCGTATTCTCTAATAAAGATCAAATAGGAGTGTATGGATTTCGAAAATCAATGGAAATCAGTCAAAGAAGAAAACAGGAAAATGAAGGATTCGGCAGATCAGCGAATCTGGAACGGACTTGAAAATAAAATCAGATCCAGAAACAAGACAAAAAGGTTTTTGTGGGCTGCAGCTGTTCTTTTGCCCTTGTTTACCGTGATGACTCTGTTCTTTACTGAAAATGCTCTAAGCTCTTCATCTCATCAGCAAATGGTTTTCATAACGGAAACGACGCAAAAGGAATTCACCTTACCGGACGGAAGTATTATTACCATGCAACCAGAAAGTGAATTAACGCTGACAGAAAATTTCGGTAAGAAAACCAGAAATGTTTCTTTTAAAGGAAAGGCATTCTTCAGTGTTGCTAAAAATAAAGCGTTGCCCTTTATCATTGATGCCAATGGATTTAGAGTAAAAGTATTGGGGACAAAATTCCTGCTTGATCAAAGATCCGAAGATAAAAAAGTCTATCTGAAAGAAGGAAAAGTGAAAATTGATTACAAGGGGCACACCACTTATCTTTTGCCTAAAGAAACATGGCTGGCAGACAAAAACGGAACTGAAAAACATTTCTATGATCAGGATGTTGTAAGGACATTTGATTTTAATGAGATGAAATTCGGACAGGCCATTTCACAGTTGGAGAAGACGTACAATATCTCGATAAGCTATCCTCAGCAGTATAGAGAGAATGTTATTGATGGAGATATCACCGGAGATCTTAATAAAGTTATTAAAACCATAGGATTTCCATTTAGTTTAAATACTCGAAAAGAATCAGATTATCATATCATTTTAGAAAAATAATGCACCAGTAATTGGGGTTACCGATGCATTGAATATAAATCAGTCAAATAACAACTAATTTCAGCAAAGCTATGAAAAAAACAACAATTAGCATGATGTTGTTGGGTCTTTTGTGCGCGCCACAGTTTACCTACGCAGAGGCTAACAAATGTTTTCAACAGTCCGTCATTCAGCGGAAAACGCCTTTGATTAAAATCTTTGAAAAACTTTCAAAAGAACATGGCGTAAAATTCTTTTATTCGGTTTCAGACCTTAAGGATATTCAGGTGGATGAATCTCAGGTTAACTATCAGTCATTATCATCGTCTTTAGACTATCTGAAGAAAAATGTTGGTCTGGATTTTAATGTAGATCAGAAAACAGTCACCGTTCGTCTCAATGCAAGAGCAATTGCAAAAATTCAGAGGAATAATGCCCAACAGTCTGCGGAATATTTAAATCCGATAAAAGACACAGTAACATCCAGGGAAAAAAATATTGATGAGGTTGTTTTGGTAGGGTATGGAAAACAGAGTAAGAAAAACAATTCCGGCTCCATCTCTTCTATTGACGAGAAACAGATGAAAGGGGTTGCCTCCAGTAATTTCGGGGATATTATTGCCGGAAAAGCTACCGGAGTTCAGATTACTCAGGCTAATGCAACGCCGGGAGGTTCACCTTCTATCAGAGTAAGAGGTATCGGAACATTAACAGCGGGTTCGAATCCCTTGATCGTTGTTGACGGACTTCCTCTCACTGAAGGTTCCAATCTGAATGCTATTGATCCTAATTCCATTGCAAAAATTGATATCTTAAAAGATGCCGCCTCCGCAGCCATTTATGGTTCCAGAGGAGCCAATGGAGTGATTATCATTGAAACAAAACAAGGGAAAAAAGGCAGAATGGCTGTTTCTTTTGATTCCTATTACGGAATGCAGATGAGAAGCGATAATGTAAAATTGGTGAATGCTTACGATATGGCTACTTTTCTTAAAGAAGCCAGAGATAACAACTATCTTTCCAAGGGCAGCAACAGAAGTATTTCTGATGATAATGCTACAAGAATAAGTAAGGGCGCATCTTTAAGAGAATTAATCCCTGATTATCTCGCCCCTTATCTGGCAAAGCAGCCTGGATTAACAGATACCGACTGGCTGAATACTGTAATGAAACCGGCACCCATAAGCCAGACTTCATTAAATGTTACGGGAGGAAGCGATAAAAGCAAATATGCTTTTACCATGAGTTATTTTAACCAGAAAGGATTGGTGATCGGGACAGATTACGAAAAATTTTCCACCAGCGTTAATCTTTCCACAGAACTTACGGATAAATGGAAAATAGGAGTAACGATGACACCATCTTATGCAACGGGAACCATCAATGCAGCAGAAAATTCGAGAAGTTATAATCCACTGCAGATGGCTACTGCAATGTATCCTTTCTTTAAACCTTATAATGATGACGGAAGTTTGGCCATTTCCAAACAAATCTTAGGAAATACAGCAACTGACGGTGCTTTGGTAGAGAATCCCGTTGCGATTCAGGAAATGACGAACAGAAAATATACTTTATTTAAAACATTCGGAAATATTTTCACAGAGATTGAGCTGTTGAAAGGCTTGAAATACAGACTGTCGGTAGGCGGGGATTACACCAACTACGAATATAATTTCTTTGATCCTTCTACAGTGGGAGCCTACAGAGCGGCCGCTCCGGATGTTACTTTTGCGAACAGAACAGAATATATCCGTAAAAATTATCTGATTGAAAACCTGCTTTCATTTGATCAAAAATGGGGTGAGCATAGAATAGATGCCATTGCCGGACAGTCTTTTCAGCAGGAAGATAATACTCAGCTTTTAACCGAAGCTACCGCATTTCCAGACAATAGCATCCGGAATATTGCAGGCGGAACTTCATTTAAAAACACGCTGACACAATACAAATGGAGGCTGATGTCTTATTTTACCAGAGTTAATTACACCTTTGATAATAAATATAATCTGATGGCTTCTTATCGTAGAGACGGCTCTTCACGTTTCGGGAAGAATTCCAAATGGGGAGATTTCTATGCATTTTCTGCAGGCTGGACGATCAGTAATGAAAATTTCTTTCCTGAAAATACTATTGTAACGGACTTAAAGCTAAGATACAGTCTTGGAAGCAACGGAAATAATCAGATTCCTAATTTCGGGGCACTTTCGCTGATGAATCCTGATAATTACAACTTTGGCGGCGTTCTAACACCAGGGTATACAACGGCAACGGCTCCCAATCCTAATATTTCCTGGGAAAAGTCCAGATCAAACAACTTCGGAATTGATTTCTCTCTGTTTAAAAATATCCTGAATATTTCTGCAGATTATTATATTCTGAACAGAGACGGTTTGTTACTCGATGTTCCCGTTCCACAGCAGTCTGGTTTCAGTACATCGCTTCAAAATATAGGGAAGATCAAAAACTCTGGTTTTGAATTACAGATTGCTTCGAAAACTTTCAATATTGCCAACGATTTTACCTATTCGGGAAGCTTTAATTTTTCAACCAATAAAAATGAAGTTTTGGCCTTGGCAAACGGACAGAATCAGATTATTACGGGTGAAAATAATTTCTCTGTTACAAAAGTGGGCGGTTCTATCGGTGAAATGTATGGGTACAATATTGTCGGAATCTACAAAACTCAGGAGGAGATCAACAATTCACCACATATTACCGGAACAATGGTTGGAGACTATATTATGGAAGACCTCAATGGCGATGGGAAAATTGATGTCAATGATAAAAGAAGTTTCGGAAGCGGCGTTCCCAAATACATTCTTGGTTTCAATAATAATTTCAGATATGGACTTTTTGAATTAAGCTTCTCATTATACAGCGAAATCGGGAAGAGAATTTACAATGCAGATGCAGTAACTACTTTAGAATCGGGAGAAGGTTTCGGAATGGCCTCGCAGTATTATTTTGACAACCGCTATAATGCAGCAACCAATCCCAATGGATTTTTCGGAATGCCGAATATGAACTTTTCCAACAACAGAAAAGAAGCCAGAACTTCAAATCTCTACTTTAAAAATGCCGATTATGTGAGATTGAGATCGCTGCGTCTTGCTTTCAATTTTCCAAAATCAATGCTTGGAAATATCGGGTTGGAAAACGCACAGGTCTATCTGGTAGGAAACAATCTTTTCACGCTGTCAAAATATAAAGGAATGAATATCGATGCCACTTCAGACAATGTTCTTACCCAAGGATTTGATCAGGCTTATTACCCGGTAGCTAAAATATATTCTGTAGGCTTTAACCTTAAATTTTAAAATCATGAAAAAAATATTCTTTACAATATTCAGTCTTTCTGTGATGTTTTCTTGTTCGTCTGATCTTTTGGATGTAAATCCTGAAGCCCAGAAAGTTTCCTCACAATTCTATACCAATGCTTCTGAAATTGAGCAGGGAATTGTTTCAGTTTACGGAGCCCTTCAGTACACCGGACAGTATCAGCTGGCAATGCCTGCGTTGGGAGAATTGCCTTCTGACAACACGTATGATGAGGTTCCAGCCAATGATTCTTTTACGTATGGAGAGCTGGATTTTTTCACTATTCAGCCTAATAACAGCCTTATTGCAAGTACCTGGAAGGACAATTATGTTGGAATTCAGCAGGCGAATATTATTCTGACAAGGATTGGAAAAATCCCTGATATGACCGATGCCCTGAAAAATACGAGAACCGGAGAAATGAAGTTTCTGAGAGCGCTGATGTATTTTAATCTGGTAAGAATTTATGGTGATGTTCCATTGGTGTTAAAAGAAACCACGAATGTTAATGATTACTTTGGGCAGCCAAGAACGCCTGTCGCAGAAGTATATTCAGCAATAGAAAAAGATCTGAAAGAAGCGATTGATCTTTTACCAACCACCACAACGCAAAAGGGTAGAGTAACCAAAGGAGCGGCTTTGGGAATTTTGGGTAAAGTGCTTCTGACACAGAACAAGTTTGCAGAATCACTGACCTATTTAAGTCAGATTGAATCTTTAGGCTATCAACTTTTGACCGATGTCAATAAAATTTTTGATGTCACTAATAAAAATAATGCTGAAATTATTTTTGATGTACAGTTCACCTCCGGATTGAACGGAAATTCGGAAGGAAGTTCGGCATTTCAGATGTTCAGTCCTTCCGGATCAGTTTCCGGAGCGAAAGGCCATAATCTTCCCACCAAAGAAGTCTACAATCTTTATTTGGCGGGAGATACAAGGAGGTCTGCCTATATCGGACTTACGTCAAACGGAATTCCTTTCAGTAAAAAACTGGCGAAAACATCCAATACCATTGCCGATGGAGGAAGCAATTTTGTGGTGTTGAGATTGGCTGATGTTTTCCTGATGATGGCGGAATGTTTTGCGCAGCAGAATGATCTTACAACCGCAAATTTATATCTGAATAAAATTAAAACCAGAGCAGGTATTGCTTCTGTAAACCTCTCAACAAAAGAGACATTACTGAATGAAATTGACCGCGAGAGAAGGCTTGAATTTGTAGGAGAAGGACACCGATGGTTTGATCTCGTGAGGACAGGAAAGGCTATTTCGGTGATGACTGCTCATTTTAGTAATAATGCGGGATACAGCACAGCGCAGATTAAGCCATACCACCTTCTGATGCCGGTTCCGCAAGGTCAGATTAATACTGATCCGGCCATTAAACAAAATCCAGGATATTAATTTAACATTTGAAATTATGCTTAACAATAAACTATTACCACTTTCTCTTCTTATTTTTTCTTCTTTGTGTTTTGCCCAGCAAAAGAAAATCTCACTTTCCACTTTTCCAGACCGTAAAGTCATGGTAGTTGCTCACCGTGGTGATTGGAGAGAGGCTCCGGAAAATTCGGTGTGGGCAGTAAAAAAAGCCATTGAAAAAGGAGTCGATATGGCTGAGATAGATCTTGCCATGACAAAAGACAGTGTTTTGATCCTGATGCATGACAATACCATCGACAGAACGACAACAGGGAAAGGAAAACCGTCTGATTTTACATTAGCCGAGATTAAAAAACTCCATCTGAGAGACGGATTAGGAGTGGAAACCCAAATGAGTGTTCCTACTTTACAGGAAATTTTAGAGATTTCTGATGGAAAAATACTTCTGAATCTGGACAAAGGTTTTGATTATATAAAACAGGTATATCCTTTGGTGAAAAAACGAAATATGCTTGATCAGATTTTGTTTAAAGGTCATGAATCTTACTCAGAGTTCAATCAGAAATACGGTGATATAAAAAATGAAATTCACTATATGCCGATTATCCAGCTGGGGAAAGAGGAAGATCTGAAAAAAATCTCAGAGTACCTTAAGAGCTATAAAGTTTACGGTTTTGAATTTACAATCGGAACAACAGAAAAGAACCTGATTGATTTTAAAAAACTCAGAGAAAATAAGGTTAAAATCTGGGTGAATTCATTGTGGCCCCATCATAATGCCGGAAATAATGATGACCTGGTTCTGGATCATCCTACTATATATGACTGGTATATTCATAAAGGAGTCAACATTATCCAGACTGACCGCCCGAAAGAACTTATCCATTATTTGAAAAGTAAAAAACTTTATTTTTAAGAATTAGAAGAGCTGAAATATTCAATTTCAGCTCTTTTTATCTATTAAGTAGTTGTATAAAACTTTATTTACTATGATGGATTGTTCAGGATGATACTCAAAAAATTTACTTTGGAAATTGAAAGTTTAAGAAAAAAATAACTGGAATACGCCTTTTTTAGGACATTTTAACATATGTTTTATGATTTGTGTCATAAAACAAACACTATTTATTTCACTATATTTGGAATAATAAAGCTAACCATGTAATAAGCCAACATAAAAACTTGTTAAACTAAAAATTATTAAAGATTACCAAAGATTATGAAAGACTTATTTTCACTCAACGGGAAGAGGAAGGATTATGTTATCAGGCATTTTGAAAAAGAGATGTATCCATTGATAGAAAATGATAATTGGATTATCGTTATCATTAAAAAGTGGTACCATACCATGATTGTATCCTATTTGATTTGTAATGATTTAGTTGCTTTAACTATTGTAAGAACAAAATTCTCTCCATTTTACGAAAAATATACGGTACAGTAGTGCCTTGGTAAACTATTTTTATTTTTCAACCCATTCATTTTTCCAGAACAGACTTTTCAAAAACTGTCCTTCTTTTCTTAAATCCATTCTTTCCATCAGTTGAATGAAAGCTGTGAGCATATCCTTTACCATCCAGATTTGAAATATATTGGTTTGTGCATCTGAACGGGAATTTATAGTTGTGGATATTTTTCCACAAGCCAGTAAATGTATTTCCACGGCATCCGGAGATTCTTTACATCTATATTAGGATACCTTTACCCCATAATAATATCAATTAAGATATGTAAAACAATAATGAATGGTTAAAATTTATACAAAATTAATTGTAGCAGTGTTAGCTTTAAGCCCCACTTTTGCTTTAGCCCAAGGAGGAAATGTTGGTATCAATACTGCAAATCCAGGTTCCACGATGGATATCGCCGGATCATTAGCAGCAAATTATAATGCTGTCAATGCAAACTCTTATAATTTGAACTCATCAGATTTCCATGTCTCTTATAACGGGGGTTCCAATGCTGTTTTTAATCTTCCTTCTGCAATCAGTGGGGCTGGAAATTATAAAGGACGTATTTATAGGATTAAAAATAATACAAACTTTAGTATTACAGTAAATTCTGCACCTCCAGAGACTATTAATGGAAATCCCAATGTTCTTGTACCGGCAAATCAGAGTGTAGAATTAATCAATACCGGGCTTACAGGAGCTGCTTCTACATGGGAAATACTTTCAAAAGGAACTTCTTCTACAGGAGATTATATTGTTGTAAAACCAAATGCCATTCAAACAGTATCTACCGGATCGGATGTTACGTTTGGGTCTGTAATTGCAACCAATAACATTACTTATAATGCCGGTGTCTTTAATTTGAAAGCCGGGAAAACCTATGTACTCCGTTGCCAACTGCATGCTACAGAGTTCTCACTGGCTGGAGGTTTCTTTGTCTATGAATGGGTGGATGCTTCAAATAATTCTGTTCTTCCTTCCAGTACCACCGGTGTTGTTGATGCAATCAATAATTATCCTGCCACTACAATAGGAGGACAGCCAGAAGCCTATGCTATTTACAGACCTACGATTGATACCTCTGTAAAAGTAAGATTAGGAGGAGCAGGAACAGCTCAGTTGAATCCTCAAATAGGATTTATGACTGTTACAGAACTTGCAGGAGGTAACGGTAACGGAGGAACAACGATTATTAATAACAATATTACCGCAAGCAATGGTCTTACATTATCAGGTACAGATGTAAAGCTGGGAGGAACCCTTTCACAAGCTACAGATATTGCAATGGCGGGAAACAATTTAAGTATTAATGGTGCAGGGAAGGTCCTTATGGGAACCAATACAGTACCCTCGGGTGCAGCAGATGCAAAAGTTATTATTGATAATGGAACTACCAATGGAGCTCTTCAGATTAAAGATGGTACCCAGCAGCTGGGGTATGTACTCACAAGTGATGCCAATGGTTTAGCAACATGGTCATCCACTGTTACTACTGCATTTGCCAATAATTGGACACCCTATACCGGAACATTGATAAATCCTTATACGGGAGGAACGGGGGCTGCCGGATTGAATACGGGAATTCAGGTCACTATTCCTGCAAAGGGCTGGTATTTTTTCCGATGTGGAGTTGCTATCAATTCTGACTGTAATGATTACTTTTTTTATATTAATGGTATTGGTGATGTCTGGAGAAGCTACTGTGGATCAAACACTGCTGCATTCATGTTTCCAAGGGATCAGAACCGTGTATTATATTTTGCTACACCCGGAACCTATACTGTGTTAGCTGGTAAAACAAACGGAATAATTCCAGCTTCATTCAATGCCGGAAACCCTTCTTTTTACCTGGATTTTGTAAAATTCCAAAACTAATATAGCCGCTTTTTTATAGAAATAAATAGGTTCGGAGATTCTAAAAACACATAAAAAAATACTGCAGGGATTTATTCCTTGCAGTATTTTTTATGGATTAAAAATGCAACCCTTTTCGGTACTATGAAAAAGTAGCAATTTTATGTGATTTGTTCATAATAAAAAAGACAGGAAGAGCCAAAACTATCCTATAATTCCATTTTTACATTTCCTATAGATTTTCAATACAATAAATTAAAATGGGATGAAAGATACAGAGATAGCATCATAGATTCAAGCTACAGCAGAAACATTGCTCGTTTTGAGGACATCGATCCTTTTTTAATGTACAATAATTGTTAGTTTTGTATCCTGGGTTTGTTGAGTAACCCATAGACGGTTAAGTAGAAATAAAATAATAAAAAGAGTGCGAAATGACTGACGTATTTGAAAATTACCTATCCACCATAGGAGGATTATCAGCTGAGGAAATTACCTTTGCTGAGAAGTTCTTCAAACCGATCAGTTTAAAAAAAGGTGATTTTTTTATTCGTGAGGATGAGCCCTGCCGTTATATAGGATTTGTCGCCAGTGGCTCTGTAAAAGCATATGCCACCGATAAAGAAGGAAGGGAAAATATCACCTGCTTCAAGTTTGAAAATGAATTTGCCACTTCCTTTCCTGAGTTTATGGCACAGGAAAAATCCAGAAGGAGTATCAGGGCTATTGAGGATAGCATAATCTATAGGATAAGCTACCTGGACTATCAGTATCTGCTTGGTCAGTTGGCCACTTTGAACGAAGTGATAAAATTGGTGATGGAGCAGGAGTATATCCAAAAGGAACGTTATATGCTGAATTATAATAATAAGTCGGCTGTGGATAAATATCTTCATGTCTTATCTAGTGAACCGATCCTCGTTCAGCGTGTAACAACGCAGGATCTGGCATCGTATCTGGGCATTACGCAGCGATCACTTACACGGGCGAAGGGACAAATCCACCGGCCCAGTATATTATAGGACAAATGTCCTTATGCAGCCCTGATCAGCGGTGTAGATTTGCACAAAAAAACTATGTTACGTCAAATTGCTCCCGAGGTATTCCAGATTTCACTGATGCCACGAAATAGTATCAACTGCTATATTATCGAAGGTGTATTGATAGATTCCGGAATACGGAGTTCATATACCACTATTAGGAAAGCTCTCCAGAAAATCCCCGTTTATCAACATGTACTGACCCATGCCCATGCAGATCACCAGGGCTGCAGCGATCAGATATGCGCTGAGTTCGGAATACCTTTACTCTGTCATCCTGATGAAGTTTTGAGAACCGAAACAGGTAGGGTAACCAATGACTATCCAACTCCCCGGCATTGGGTAGCAAAGCTTCAGCAAAAGTACTGGGCAGGGCAGGGACACAAAGTAGATCAGACAATCGTTGAAAATGATAAGATCGGAAACTTTCGGGTAATAGAGACTCCCGGACATTCGGCAGGTCATATTTCTTTATTCCGTGAGCGAGATGGCGTACTGATCATCGGAGATGCAGCGACAAATATGAACCTGCTCACAACAGCAACGGGTCTCCGGCTTCCACCAAACATATTCACCTCAGATCAGCAGCGTAACATCAAATCGCTTCAGAAACTGGCAGAACTGAATCCTGCCATACTCTGTTTCGGTCACGGACCAGTCATGCAAAATAAAGATCGGAAGTTTGAGGAATTTGTAGCTCAATGCAGCGTTTTTGTTTAATAAAAATAAGCTGTGCGGTAAATTACGGATTGAATGTGCTTTATGCAGGCTTCATTCATATGGTGTTATTTTTGTTCATATACTAAAGGTTCTATGAAATAAATGGTTATCAATTGTTTATCCGTGATGTTGATTATTTTCTGTCGAAATAAAAATGACACTGTTTTTTTAAAATGGTGTCATTTGGTTTTATTAAATTTTAAATTATTTACAGGATTATGATGGATGAATTGAAGAATATGACCATTTATGAGCTATTAGCTACCATTGCCTATGATGAAACTGTAAGTTTATAATCTCTATATTGAAAATATTTTCTATTTTTGGAGAAACTGTAGACCTCTATGTATGAATAAAGTAAGTTTTAAATTAATTTGCGCAATCGATTGCATTTTTTCTTGTTTTTTATATGCTCAAAGATCTGTAAAGATTGTTAATCCTTTGGATGTTTCCAGAAGTGAGGTAGTGGCAATTCCCAGGACTATGCTGAAGTCATTTTTACATAAAAACAGGGAGGAGGAACTTAGAATAAAAGATGCAAAAGGGAAATGGTTACCAATTCAATGGATAGATTATGATGGTGATGGAAAAAATGAAGAATTACTTTTTCTGGTAAATATTGATGCAGGAAAAACCAATGTATACACTATTATTGCGGATGGGAGCGTTCAAATCCCAGAAATCGGAATTTCTACCTATTCGAGATTAGTCCCGGAAAGAGTAGATGATTACGCCTGGGAAAATGATAAAATTGCTTTCAGGGTTTATGGTCCGAAAGGCCAGCAGGAAGCTTTGCAGGGAATAAAAAGCAGTACACTCTCAAGCGGTGTGGACATCTGGCTGAAAAGAACAGACCAGCCTGTTATCAACAAATGGTATAAAGGTTATCTTACAGATCCCATGTATTATCATAAAGATACAAGAGGGGAAGGCTATGATCCTTACCATGTGGGAAACAGCAGAGGAACAGGTGGAATTGGAATCTGGAAAAATGAAAAACTTCAGGTTTCCCAAAACTTTGTTACTTCCAGAACAATTGCTGAAGGTCCTTTAAGAACAGTTTTTGAACTGACTTATCAGCCATGGAGTGAATATGAAGTGAAAGAAACCAAAAGAGTTTCTTTGGATCTGGGTTCCAACTTTTCTAAGTTTGAATCTGTTTTTGAATCAGAAAAACCTGTTCCTAATTATACTATCGGAATTTCGCTGCATAAAAATGAAGGAAAAACCCAACTGAATGATCAAGACGGATATTATCTTCACTGGGAGAAAATAGACGATGCTTTTGTGGGAGAAGGAATTGTTGTAAACCCGAAAATTGTTGAAAAATCAATCGCTTTTACCTCAAATATTCCTGATGAAAGTAATTTGTATGTTGTAACCAAACCTTCAAAAGTCTTAACGTATTACGCCGGATTTGCATGGCAGAAAAGCGGGCAGGTTCATACAGAGAAGGACTGGGAGAAAATGCTTCAGAAGCAGGCTCGGATCATTGCAAAACCATTAGTAGTGGAAGTAGGAGAATAATGAAGTGGTAATTTTTAAATAATATAAAATGAATCTAAAAATATACACATTGGCATTAGGACTGCTGTCAGTAACTTATTCTGCCCAGATTAAGGATACTCTGGCGGAGAAAATGCTGATCTATCAGCTTCCTAATGGTGGTTGGGGAAAACAACTGGAAGATAAGTCGGTGGTAAACTATAGTCTGTCGATTGATAAAAACCTTTTAAGAAAGATAAAATCTACCGGGGATGATCATGCAACTATTGATAATAATGCAACATCCAGAGAAATCAACAGCTTGATTAAAGCGTACGCAACAACCAAAAACCCAGATTATTTAAAAGCTGCGGAAAAAGGAATCAGTTATCTCCTTCTGATGCAGTATGATAATGGAGGATTCCCGCAGTATTATCCCAATACGGGGCTTTATAGAAAGCAGGTGACTTATAACGATAATGCGATGATCAATGCTCTTACTGTTTTGTACAATGCTGCGGAAGGCACGAATAATTTTGATGTGATTTCATCTTCTTTAAAAGAAAAATCAAAAATAGCTGTTCAGAAAGGTATTGGATGTATTTTGAAAACTCAGGTAGTCCAAAAGGGAAATCCTTCCATCTGGGCAGATCAGTATCATGAAATTACATTGCAGCCGGATAAGGCAAGAGCTTTCGAGCCTGTTTCACTAGCCACCGGAGAATCGGTAGGAATTATAAGGTTTTTGATGCAGCAGTCCGTGACTCCTGAGATTGAAAAATCAATAAAAGCAGCAGTAGCATGGTTTAAGCAGAATAAAATTGAGGGATATAGCTACAATGTTACCAAACAGAATGGTAAAGCAGTTAGAGTATTGGCTGAAGATAAAAATTCCGTGATCTGGGCAAGATTTTATGATATTCATACCAATAAACCTTTGTTTGGAGACCGCGATGGCAGTGTAAAGTATAATTACAATGAAGTTTCGGAAGAAAGAAGAAACGGATACAGCTGGTTTGGTGATTTTGCAGAAAAGCTTTTAGCCAAGGAATACCCGAAATGGCTGGAGAAAAATAAACTAAGTGAATAATTGATCTTAACAGAAGCGGGTTTAGGCCCGCTTATTTTTTGTAAAATAAAAAGAGCATCTCATTTCTGAGACGCCCTATTCCTTTTATTATTGTTGTTATTAAGCCTTCTTTTAAAACTGATCACAGACATTTCCTCCTAAAGTAGCACCTGCATTAGCCGTTACATCTGCTTTCACATCTGCCACGTTAAGTTTTGTGATACTGTATGGCGGAGTGAATGCCGTTCCGCTTCCTGCTGTATTTCCGGTAACATTGATGAAACTGCTTCCGGATTGGGTTACCGCGGTAAATCCACTCATCAGATTGATAGGCTCTTTTACATTTTCAAAAACATTTCGTTCTACCAGAATATTCGCCTGTACTCCGGCAGCAATACATTTGTTGCTTACGGAACTGTTGAAATAGCTATTCAGGATATGAATTTTACCAAATCGTACTCTCGGCATACGCTCTCTGCATCCAGGTGCCCACCAGCATCTGACAAAAGTTACATTCAGTTTTCCGGCATCAGCAGTTGCTCCGTCGCTGGATCCGATAAGGTTCGAGAATCTGTGGTCATCCGTTCCCCCCGAACCTCCAGGTTTTGGAGCTTTCAGATAATGAAATTTGGTATAGGAAACCGTAATATAGTCGGATTTGTTTTTAATGTCGAAATTTCCATCTACACCATCTCTGAATTCGCAGTGGTCTATCCATACATTTCGGCAGTCATCCAGAATAGCGTTATCCCAACCATCGATGTCATAAGCACCCGGACCTTCAAAAATCAGGTTTCGGATAATAATATTATTGCACCTTTTAATATTGATAATGCCTGAACCATCTTTGGTCTGGTTTGTAGAAACCAGTTTGGCTCCGCTTGTTCCATAAATTGTTTTTCCTGTTTGATCCTGAAGTGATAAACGGGTAGTGATGGTAATGGTTCCGGTTACTTTGATCACTTTCACAGCTGTATTTTCAATAGCAGCTTTTAACTGAGCGTAGTTGGAAACGGTTGTTTCGGCTGCTGTTCCGCCACCGGTTGTTCCGCCGTTTTGAGAAGCCCATCCCGGAGCTACGCAATTGGCCAGAGGAACAATCTTTTGTGTAAGCGAGTTTTTAATGTTGAGTTCGCTTTGTGCAAGGTCGTTGTTGATTTCTTCCTGACCACATCCGGTTAAGGCAAAAGCAGAGCTTAGAGCGGCTGATAACAGAGCCGCTTTGAACGTTGTTTTCATAGTTTATATTTTGTGATTTGTTCTGGTGTAAAATTATAGTATTAATATTAAAGTATTTTATATTTTACTATATTGATATTTATATAATTATAATGTTAAATATTTTATTTGATCAATCGGTTGCATTTTATATTTTATTTAAAAATTTGTTTATTGTTTTAAACTGGTAGCTAAAAATGACAGTATTTTATATTTTTAATGCTTTGTTTTTGTAGGATTATCGCAAAGGCGCAGGGATATTTCGGATTTGCACAATGTGAAATATCAGGCAAATGAGTGTTATTTTTTTTCTCATAGATTTTACAGATTTCGCGGATCTTTTCATGATGATCGGCTCAACTTGCAAAACCTGAAGAAACTCATAAAATATTTGTTGTTCAATTTTATCGGAGATAAGATCTTTGCGTCTTAAAAACGGATAGTATTTCAAAAAAACCTTACTCCTTTGCGTCTTTCCAATCTCTATTTACCTTATTAAACAAGAAAATCTTCCCGAAAAGGTGTAAATGAATCAATGAGCTTTCCTTCTTCAATACATTTCACCCCATGGAAAATATTGGGCTGTGCAAAAAATCCATCTCCTTCCTGTAAGATTTTTGTTTCATCATCTACTGTAACTTCAAACTTTCCGGAAGCCACATATGTGATCTGGGAATGAAAATGCTGATGCAAAGTTCCTACAGCATTTTTTTCAAATTTTACAATCGCCATCATTATCTGGGAATTATATCCAACAAACTGCCTGGAAATACCATTTCCTAAATCTTCCCATGCCGTGTTCCTATCGAAGAAAGGTTCTTTTTTGAAATCCATTTTATCTTTTTAATTAAAATTTTGTGCAATCTGTACAATTCGTATTATTTAATATACTTCTCTAAGCCTATTTTCAGATCTTTCAAAGAAGTTACAGCCAGTTTTGCAATAGATGCTGCCCCCAGCTTTGATAAATGGGTATCGTCATCTTTTCCTTCCGGATAATAAGGTTCATCACCTTTTTTATAATGCAGATGCAGTTTTTTTGAATTTTCCGGACCATAAGAAATTTCCAGCTGCTCTGACAATAATTGTAAATCCACAAAAGGAACTTTAAGATCATTGGCAACCATTCTGACCACCAAAGGATATTCTTTATGTGTATCCACCAAAACACCGTTCTCATTAAAGTTTCTTCTGACAATAGACGTCATCAGAATAGGAATAGCACCTTTTGATCTCGCTTCAGTTACGTATCTTTCAAGATTGGCTCTGTATTGAGTATACGGATTGGTAAATCGTACCGAGTCATTGATTTTCTGGTCATTATGTCCAAACTGGATGATCACAAAATCCCCCTTTTTAAGCTGATTCATCACTTTATTCCATCTTCCTTCCGTTCTGAAGCTTTTTGAACTTCTCCCGTTAGTTGCATGATTCTGAATAGAAATTCCGGAGGTAAAAAGAGAGGGAAGCATCTGCCCCCAGCCATGTTCCGGGTTTTTATCCGGATTTTCTTTATTGGCCATTGTTGAATCACCAATCAGAAATAGAGTAGGTTGCTGTGCATAGGTGATGATGGAAAGGAAGAAGATAAGAAGGGTAAGTTTTTTTTTCATGTTTATTTTATTTAGTATAATTCTTTTGTATTGAAACAAAAGAATCAAAAATTCAAGACTGGGAATCTTCCGCTAAAAATTAATTCTATTCTCTAAAAATTCTAAACTCGTGCGAATTCGATTTTTCTTCTTCGGGTCATTACTGGTGTCGCACTCAAACAATAGAATTTTCTTAACGTTCACAGAAATAATTTTTTTAACGCTTCATATTCCAATGTCAATGGGATAGAAAAATTGGTCATTATTTTTCATTTGCTTTTTTATTTAAATATCTTCTGTATATTGGATATTACTTATTACCTATTACCTATTGCTTATTGCTTATTGCTTATTATTTATGTTAGGGTTCCAGCCATCAAATATTTTTTCCAGAGTGTAATTTTTCAGGTCTTTTTTGGTTAGCTGATGAGACCAGCTTACGCGTTTTGAAGAATTTCCTCCTTCGCCTTTACTGCCGGATTCTGCATAATAAGTTGTTTTTTCTTTATCGGGAAACATTTTATCTCCTTTCCAGGGATTCCAGCCTTCGGGCAGAATGTGTTTTCCCATTTCCGTATTGATAAAAACTGTTTTAGCATAAGGTCTCCACGGCCTTCCGAGATAAACTTTAGATACCTCATCTTTAGCAACAAGCTTACAATCGAAAAAAACAAATCCATATTTTCTGTCAATTTCCGTGGCGGCAGCAGTGATGTAAGAATCGGCTAAGCTTTTAATCGTACAGTTTTTAAAAACAACGGTTGCCTGTCCGAAAATAAAATCGGTAGTTCCTTCTATATAACAGTTTTCAAAATACTGTCTGCTATGGTTGGTTGCAGCATAAAAAGTGTCCTGACAACCAATAATATCAGCGTTTTTCATTACAAAACGATCTCCTTCTACATGAAGAGAAACCGCTTGTCCTTCATTGCATGAACTGTTTTGAACGGTCAGGTTACTGATTTTGATATCATCACCCATTACCAGAAGAGTATAGGAGTTGAAAGTCGTCATCTTTTCATGAAAAGCATCTGGTTTTCCGGAGAAATCATTGTTGGTAATTATCGTATTGTTTCTGTTTTCCCCTTCCAGTGTGATCTTATGCTTCGAAGAAGGAATAACCACTTTTTCATGATAAATCCCAGCTTTGATTTTAATTAAAGCTTCTGCTGGTCCAAGATCTCTTACTGAATTGATTGCTTTCTGAATGGTGGTAAAATCTCCGCTTCCATCCTGAGCCACTGTAACGCTGATGTAAGGTTTGCTCTGTGCCCATAAAAACTGTACGATTGGCAGGAACAGAATTACAAATAATTTTTTCATAAGATCCGGTTAAAAATTATTTCAACACTTTATTTAAAAAATCAACAGTATAGTTCAATGTTTCAGTGAACCATGGTTCTGCCGACCAGAATGAATGTGGTGAATCTTTAATTTCATGAAATTCAGTAGGGATGTTGTAAGCCTTTAGTTTTTTCATCATATCATCTCTTCCGGCATGAAACCTGGGTTGAGAGCTGTTGATAAAAAGAGTAGGCGGAGTATTTTTATCAACATATTCCAGCGGTGAAGCTTCTGTCCAGTTTTTGAGATTGGTATTCCGGTCTCCATCCAGCCAATAGGAAGCGTAGGTACTTTCCTCAGCTTCAGGATGAATGAACGAAACAATTCCATCAACATTGATGATTGCCTTTATTTTGTTTTTGGCTTTTACACCTACCAGGGTTGCCATCTGTGCACCGGCAGATTCACCAAAAACCACCATTTTATTTTTATTTAAAGAATATTTTCTGTGATTTTTTCTGACCCATTGAATAGCTGTTTCGATATCTTGAATACCTGCAGGATATTTGGCAATATCAGCAAGACGGTAGCCAACAGCTATGACTACAAAACCTTTTGATGCCAGCTCCATTGCCATATATTTTTCATTGTCCTTGCTTCCGGAAATCCACCCGCCACCGTGAACCATTGCAATTCCTGCATGCTTTTTTGAATCATCAAGAGGGTAGTATACATCGGCTTTTAATGATGAATCATTGATGTTTTTGTATTCAATATCCTTGTCGATTTTAATATTTGGAGGAACCGGGCGATCAATAGGGGTAATAGAGGGATATTTTTTCTTTAATTTTTCAAAAGTTCCTTCATTGGTGTAAGGAGTAGCATTCGGTCTGCTTACCTGCCCGAATGCCATCGTCCCTACGAAGAAAATAGAAATATAAGTATGTCTTTTGTTAAAAATCATTTTGTCAGATTTTTACATTGAACCATTAAGAATCTTAAGCTATTAAGATAAATGAAGAAAATCCTTCTGATTTTTTAGAGGAACTTTTAGTGTAAAATCCAGCTTAATATTCTTAAAGATTTAATTCATCTTAATGGTTTTATAATTGTTTATAAATGTTGGAATACGCAAAGGCGCAAATTTTTTATTCTTTATTTTGGTTATAAGGCGCAAGAATATTTCGACTTCGCTCAATATGAGATTTTCAGCAAAATGAGAGGCTTTCAATTTTATCGAAGATAGAATCATTGCGTCTTAAAAATACTGTTAATTTAATTTTTTGCGTCTTTGCGATAATCAACTATTTTACTGAGTTCTTAGCTACCTCTGTTCCTATAGAAACAGCGCTTTTATCAGATAGTAAATCTTTAGGTACAGCTACTGCTCCGGTTTTGTTTCCTAAAACTTTGATGTAAGGCTTGATTGGTGATTCGAATTTCACAGTAGACAGGTTAATGTTTTTACTGTTATAAACCGTTGCTCCCGTTCCTTCAGTGTATTTCAGGGTTACATTCTTTAACTGGATTCCATCTGCATCAACAATTGTCAGTGCTTTTTTTGTATCAAATTTTGAATCTTCAATTACAATATTTTTAAGGTTCATTTCAGCCAGACCAAACAGGCTAATAGCTTCATAAGAATTAACGGCATTGATGTTTTTAAAGAAGATATTTCTGAAAACCGGAGTTTCTTCCGTTACAGGATAAACTTTTTCCGGGGTTTTATTTCCTTCCTGTTTTTGCCCCTCTTCTAAAACCGGGGAAGAACCTTCGTAAAACATATTGAAACCAATCGTTTGGGTAGGAATATTAATCATATCAATATTTTTAATGTAAATATTTTCTACAATTCCGCCTCTTCCACGGGTTGTTTTAAAACGAAGCCCGATATCTGTTCCGATAAAAGTACAGTCGGAAACATGAATATTTCTGGCACCTCCGGACATTTCACTTCCCACAACAAATCCTCCATGGCCATGATACACTACATTGTTTTTGATGATAACATTTTCAGTAGGCATTCCTCTTTTTCTGCCATCCTCATTTTTCCCGGATTTGATACAGATAGCATCATCACCTACATCAAATGTATTATCATAGATCAAAACATTTTTGCAGGATTCCAGATCTACACCGTCACCATTTTGAGAGAACCATGGATTTCTTACGGTAAGATTTCTTAGGATTACATTGGAGCACATTAATGGATGAAGATTCCACGCCGGGGAATTCTGGAAGGTAGGACCATCTAACAATACTTTGTCACAACCCACCAGACTCACCATCACCGGGCGCAGAAAGTCTTTTACTGTGTTGAGTTCGTCTTTTGAGATCTTATCAGGAACATTGAAGCTTGAGCTGCTTTCAAATCCTTTTTTATAACTTTCTGAAGGATACCATGTTTTGCCATCGGAAGATAATATTCCCCCTGATTTTATGATTTCTTTCCATTCAGATTCTGCAACTTTACTTTTTTTGATGGCTCTCCATGCGTCACCACTTCCATCAATGACTCCTTTCCCTGTAATGGCAATATTCGTAGCATTTTTTGCGGAGATAGGAGACTGGCATCGAATGGTATTGAGCCCTTCAAAACTTACATCTAGCAAAGGATAATCATTTTTATCTTTACTGAAAATAATGAAAGCGCCTTCTTCCACATGAAGATTGATGTTGCTTTTTAATTCAATAGGTCCCGTGAGCCACATTCCTCTGGGAACTACCAGTTTTCCGCCTCCTTTTTTACTAAGGTCTTCAATGGCTTTTTTGAAAGCGGCCGTATTTTTTACATTTCCACCTGAGATTCCTCCAAATTGTGTGATGGAAACTGTTTGGGCAGGAAAAGAGGTTTCTGCAACCTGAGGCATTGTAAACTCAATGTTTTTGTAAATATCCAGGTTCTGGGCAAAAGCCTGCCCCGAAAACATCATTGCTGTGGCTAAACCTATAATTGTAAGTGACTTCTTCATGTTATTTTTTTTGAGTTTTAATTATTTTTTTAAATTCCTGATAGACCAAAGAGGCGACTGCTTTTGCTCCTTCAGGCTGAAAGTGGGTATTGTCTTTCTGTCCTTTTGGATAAGCTTCATATGTATTTTCCGGAAGATTCATAAAATAATGATTCGTTGTAAAATCCTGTCCTTTTTTAGTAAAATACTCCATGGATAGCTTGTTTAAATCAATATAAGGAACGTTCATTTCTTTAGCTATATCCATAGGAGCCTGCCAGTATTCACCGTGTACATTTTCAAGTTTTCCGTCTTTCCAGGGGTAATTTCTGGCTACAGGAGTTACAATAACTGGATTTCCTCCTTTCTGTATCGTCTGAGAAACGAATAACCGTAAAAATTCCTTATATCCCTGAATATTCACATAACGTTCAGGATGCTTTTCAGAACTATCGTTATGTCCGAACTGCATGATCACATAATCATTAGGCTGAAGATGCTCATACACATAACGCCATCTTCCTTCCTGGAAAAAAGTTCGTGTGCTTCTTCCGCCATGAGCCCTGTCAATAACCGCCACAGAATCAGTTTTAATAATGGGCTTCAGAGATTGTATACTGTCTTTCACAAAAAATGGCTGAAAGACCTGTCCCCAGCCTGTAATGGGATACCGCACTTTCATATAGTCTTTTCCTGGATCATAATTTCCTGTATAATCAGCCATTGTGGAATCTCCGATGAGGTAAATATGGGTTACTTTTCTATCTGTTTTTATTGCCGTTTTTTGTGCTTTATCCTGTGACTGACAGGCTGACAGAACCAGGGCACTTGCTAAAAATAAAACGGGTTTATATATTCTTTTCTTCATGACTCTTTTTGTTGGATAATCGGAAAGGCATCATTTTTTATTCTCTACTTTATTTCTTAGTAACTCTGAACCAGTCAAAATCCGCATATCCTCCTCTTGGTGCTTTTGCCGTACTGATGCTATAAAGCCCTACTTTTGCTCCAATCCATTTTCCCGGTTTTGCCTGGAAAACTTCACCTGCTTTGATGAAATTTTTACCATTTTCACTGTAACTGAACTGGCATAGACCATTAGGCTCATTTACATTGACTTTCAAATAAACTTCATTACTTTTTAATAGAGTTTCAAATAGTATTTTTTCTTCTCCGCCTTTTTCTGCCTTTCTTAGTTGTACATAATAACCGTCAGGTTTGTTGGTGATGACCAATGACGCATGGTCTAGTCCCATGATCAATAATCCTGCAGTCTTGCCATCCTTAGCTTCTTCGGGAACTAATTTTACCTTTGTTGTGGCAGTAAAATTCGGAGCCGGGAATTTTTGGGTTAACAGATTCGGTACATTCCACATATTTTTTTCACCTTCCGGAACTTTTATAGAGAAGAGTCTTAAAAATTGTTGTCCGGGAAGTTTGGAAGACCATACAATATTTTCATTCGCGCTCCATTGCCACTGTAATCCTAATTTTTCACCGTCAAATTCATCAGTTTCCGGAGGAGTTGAAACAGGGTAGAGTTGTCCAACATCCGGTTTTTTATGGGTTGAAACAGGTTCGCCTATTCCATTTTTATTATAATCTACTCCCATTACAGGCCAATCTTTTTCCCATTTCATAGGCTGTAGATGAACAATTCTTCCGCCGGTATCCACATCCTGAAAATGATAAAACCAGTCTTCACCGGAAGGAGTATTTACCCACGCTCCCTGATGAGGTCCGTTAATGGTTGTTGAGCCCTGTTCCAATACTATTTTTTCTTCATAAGGGCCATAGATATTTTTTGATCTCAGCGCAAGCTGCCAACCTGTTGCTACACCGCCTGCCGGAGCAAAAATATAATAATAGCCGTTTCTTTTATATAGTTTAGGCCCTTCCACGGTAGGATGAGCATCATGACCGTCAAATACATGAATACCTTTATCCAGAACTTTTGTCCCTTCAGGATTCATTCTGTTAAGAGTTAGAATACTTTTTACTCCTGCACGGCTTCCCGCCCAGCCATGAATCAGGTAGGCATTGCCGTCTTCATCCCAGAACGGACAGGAATCTATTAATCCTTTTCCATCCATTACCAAAACCGGTTTTTCCCAGGTTCCTAATGGATCTTTGGTTTTCACCATATAAATTCCAAAATCCGGATCTCCCCAATAAATATAAAATTCTCCTTTATGAAATCTGATACTGGGTGCCCAAACTCCGTCACCTCTTTTCGGGGTTGAGAAATGTTCCTGAGGAAGGATGTCCTGAATGGCATAATTAACCAATTTCCAGTTGATCATATCTTTGGAATGAAGGACAGGAAGTCCCGGAGTTTCATTAAAGCTGGATGCAGTCATATAATAATCGCTGCCCACACGGATCACATCTGGATCGGAGTAGTCTGCATATAAAACAGGATTTCTGTAGTTTTTTCCCTGATCAGCAGTCCATACTTCGGAAACATAGTTTTTCTCCTGTGCCTGAAGGTATGCTGATGCTACTGAACATGCTGTGACGGCAATGATATTTACAATACTTTTTGTCTTCATAGAATCAATTAAACATTAAAGTTATCTTGACTTTTTTTGAGAATTTCTCAATTTTTTACTTTTCAAATTCTAAACTGGCAAGAATAAACGGACCAGTTCCTTTCGGATCATTGGAACGGACTTCTTCATTCACGTAATATTCGTAAGAACCACTTCTGTAAGGTGTTCCGCCCAATCCTGCCACAGCGCAGCATTTATTTAAGCTGACAACGCCGTTTTCATCTACTGTTATCAGGTTTTTGATAATGCCATCGTATCCTTTTTTCGCATATGTTTTATACGATTTGGGTAAATATCCTTTGTTGACGGACTTTATCATGGTGTATACAAACATAGATGAGCCAGTAGCTTCCAGATAATTTCCTTTTTCTCCGCCTTTATCCAATACCTGATACCAAAGTCCTGTTTTGGAATCCTGTACTTTGATGACCGCATCACAATATGATTTTAAATAGGAAAGTAGTTTTGCTCTTCCGGGATGATTCTGAGGCAAATAGTCTAAAACATCTACGATAGCCATTCCGTACCAGCCCATTGCTCTTGACCAGAAATTGGGTGAAAGACCTGTTTCTTTGTTGGCCCATTGCTGTTGACGGCTTTCGTCCCAGGCGTGATAGAGCAGGCCTGTTTTTTTGTCTAAAAGATGCTTCTGAATCAGTTCAAACTGATTGATGATATCACTGTATGCCTTTTCAGCTTCTTCTCCTTTTGAAAAATAATGAGTGTAGTGTGCATAAAATGGTTCACCCATATATAATCCATCCAGCCACATCTGGTTGGGATAAATTTTCTTATGCCAGAATCCACCCTCTGAAGTTCTTGGCTGGCCGTCTATCTGAGAACGCAGGGTTTGTAAAGCTTTTAAATATTTATCTTTTTTTTCCTGCTGGTAAAGGTAGAGAAGAACATTTCCGCAATTCAGCATATCAATATTGTACTTGGAAAGATCGTAAGAAACGATGCTTCCATCTTCTTTCACCATCGTATCACCGAAGGTTGTTATATACCTGTAATATTCTTTGTTTCCGGTTTTTTCGTATAATCTTTCGGCACCTTCCAGAACGATGGCTGTGGGATAGCTCCATTTCGGAGCTTTGTTGTAATCCAGCATCCATGCCTGAGGAAAGCGTTGTATTTCAGAAAGAAGCATTCTTTCCGACCATGGAAGTTTGGCTGAAACTTTTCCGTTTACTTGTGATTGTATTTCAGATGAAGAATTTTGCAACGGTTGTTGTGCGCAGGAAAAAAAGAGTCCTGAACATACTGCTGCCAATGCATAGATTGTTATAGAATTATTAATAAAGTTCATAAGTTTAAACTTTAAAGTTGTTGAGTTTTATCCAGAATATCCAGTTTTTGATCCAGATCCTTGTAGAAAGCATCTTCGGTGATTAAGCCGTTAGCTTCCTGAGACCATGCTCCCATAAAATAATAGGATACATTTTTAGTTTTTTTGAAAACGATGGTATGGGTAGATTTTGTCTTTAGATATTGATCAAAGCTTTCAAGAGGGTAGAAGACTGCCATTCCCAGATTGTCTTCTTTTTTGGCTAAAGTTTGCGGTCCATAAGTCGCAATATAACCCCATTTTTTATTTTTACTGATTCCTTGTTTTAAGGGAATGTTTTTAAAAGCAACGATTCCTGTACATAAACCTGAAAGGCTGTTGCTTAGGGTAAGGTCTACTTTTACGAAACGGTCTTTGGGGAAAATCGTCAGTTTTGACTGTAGATCTACCGGATTTCCCCATGTTTTCCAACCTTTGTAATCGATCGTAGCATAAGACTGGTCTTTTTCATTAACCACTTTTGCGGTAGTCTTTTTTACGATTTTAAAAGTTTCCACATAATCATTCTGTTCATCATATCTTCCGTAAGATCCGATTCCGATGGTGCGGCCGGATTTCAGAATATCCTGTCCCCAGGGAGCATCATGATGATAAGATTCAAAACCGTCCTGGCCAACTTCAGGTAATACGAGTCCTGTTACCTTTTTACCGAAAATATCAGTAGCATTTCTCCAGTCCAGATAGAGTCTGTAGCCAACCTGATTGTTTTCCAGACCAATTCCTTCATATCTGATATACGAGGAGTGATCCGTATGGGCTTCCGGCAGGGTAAGTTCCTGGACATTTTTGAAAGTTCCTCCAATGTATTGATTGCCTTCCCATTTTCCGCCTTCTTTTACAGACAGTTCAGCGTAAGAAAAAGGTGCTTTTGGGTTTTTCTTAATGGTTTCAATCACAGAAGTCTGTGCTGAAAGGTTTGTGCTGATAAAAGCGCCTGCTATGACTATTTTAAATAAACTGAGTTTCATACTTTTTCCTGTTGAGTTACCGATTTCTGTTGATGAGCTTTCATGGTTATTAGTTTTGCCCATCGGTTATTTTGCGGACAATATCATTCATATACACTTCTATATTGTCATAGTTATGATCCAGATCTCTGCCGTTGGCATTGGCAGATTTTGGGTTTAAATGATGTTTAATTTCCCATTCATCCGGGATTCCGTCATTGTCGGAATCTGGGAGAGGATTTGCCTGTTTTAACAGAGGAAATCCACCTGTGTCATTTTGGGAATCAATGATTCCTTTTTTACTTCCTTTTGAACCTTTGTAAGTAAAACTTCCGGTTTCAATGTCTTTTAAAACATGAAGATCTACAGCATCTCTTACCAGGCTTGCTCCGCTGAATTTAATCACTTTCTTGTAAGCTTGCTCCGCAGAATGGGTTTTGATGTTATTTTCAATATCATGAGGCTGATTGATTTTAATAGAATTTCTATCCTTTTCTACTAAGTTGTAGCCTGGCTTCATCTGACTGAAAACACCTTCTGTCCAGTTATCTTTGGTAACTTCCGGATTTCCTTCCATCACATTTCCGTGGATGTAGTATTTTCCCCAGATATTATAGACTTCGGTTTTTGGGTTTTCATTTTTATCGATGGCGGCAATCCGTTGTCTGGTTAACGTTGAAGGGCCCGGTTTGTAATAATTATTAACGAGATTCACGTTCATTCCTTCACCTCCATAGATACTGTTGTGGCCCCAGTTGTAGATCAGATTATTCCTGAAATCAGTAAGGTCTGTCAGTGCAAATTTACTTCCTGCATATTCACCCAGTCTTGGATTTCTGCTGTCGTGATGAGCATAGATATTATGATGGAATGATGCCCGTTTACCTCCGGCAATTCCGCCATAACCATGAGCACCTTTCTGATGGAAGCTGTTTCTGAGGCTTTCCGCAATGATACACCACTGAAGGGTTGTATTTTCGTTGGCATAGATGGAAACGGTTTCGTCTGTAGACCAGCTCATTGAGCAATGATCCACCATCAGATTTTTGATAAATCTGGCTCCCAAAGCATCGCCTTCAAATTTTTTCTGATCTCCCATTCTGAATCTCAGATAACGGATAATAACGTTGTCAGCCGCTACAAATGTTTCGTAGTTGGCAACGGTAATTCCGTCTCCGGGAGCGGTTTGTCCGGCAATGGTGACATCACCTTCTTTTATTTTTAAAGGAGCCTGTAAGTAAATTGTTCCACTGGTTTTAAATACAATATATCTCTGACCTTTTTGATCTAAAGCGTATCTTAAACTTCCTTCAGAGCTATCGTCTCTCAGATGGGTTACGAAATATACTTTTCCGCTACGTCCGCCTGTTGTGAATCTTCCAAAACCTTCAGCACCGGGAAAACTCAATGTTTCCTGCGCATTGATCAGCGGAGAAATACTGCATACAATTCCGGTAACGAATAGTTTGATTAAACTCTTTGCCATGATTTTAAAATTCTCTTTAGGAGTAGGTTAAATTATTGCAGGCTCTTTTTTATATTCCATTGATCATTTCCTTTAAGAATATTCTCCGGAGTGTATTTTTTTCTTTCTTCTTTATTTAATTGATGCGACCACGAAACTCTTTGAGCAATAGTAGCTCCGGCTCCTTTTGAGTTGCTTTCTGCATACAATGTGGTCTTTTCGGCTTCCGTTTTGTTCCAGTTATGCCATCCTTCAGGCTTTATAGTTATGTTAAGCTCACAGTCAATATAAACCGTTCTGGCAAAAGGTCTCCATGGTCTTCCCAGATAGACGGAATGGTCTTTTGCATTTCCAATAATCTTTGAATTGATAAAAACGAACCCAAATTCATTTCCCTGTGGAGTAGAAGCGGCTGTAATATAACTTGCTGTTTCTTTGGAGTAGATCATACAATTTTCAAAAACGGCTGTTCCTGCTCCAAAAATATAATCCGTTGTTCCTTCTATATAACAGTTTTTAAAATAATTTCTTGACGGTTTTGTCTTGTCTTCAAGATCCTGTGCTCCTTTTAAATATAGAGTATCCTGATTTCCCAGGAATCTGCAGTTTTCAAACGCAATCCTGTCGCCGGAGGTTAATACGGCAACGGCTTGTCCTACTTTGCCGGAACTGTTTTCAAATGAAATATTCTTTGCCGTAAAATCATTTGAATAAATAAATATTGTAGACGAACCTGTAGTTCCGATCTCTTTTCCTTCAGGATTCTTTTTGGAGGCATAATCATCGTGAGTAATGATCGTTTTTTCTGGATTTTCACCTTCCAGCAGTATGGCTCCTTTTGTTTCCGGGATGGTAATCTTTTCTTTATAAATTCCGTTTTTAATAAAAACTTTTGTTCTTACTAAAGAACTGTTTTCAATAGCATTAATCGCTTGCTGGATGGTTGTGAAATCACCTTTTCCATCTTTCGAAACCACGATGGTTTTATCCTTTGTTTTGAAAGAAAGAAGGCTAAATAAAGCAATCAAAGCAACAGAAAACAGAGCCGTGTTTTTTAAAAAAATGGAATATTTCATAAAGCAATTTTGGTTTAAAATACAGGCTGTGTCCCCAAAGAGAGCAACCTGTATTTTTGATATGAATGTAAACTTAAACTGTCTAGTATCCGTAATCCTGAGTAAGATTATAATTTGAATTGATTACGTCCAGTGCTATAGGAAGAAGCTCCTTTTTATTAGGCTGGAAATAATAAGCATAACTTTTCACAGGATCTCCGTTGATGTAAGGCTGTGTCATGGCAAGTCTCCAGTTGATTTTCGTATATCCTGAAGGTGTGGCAACACTTTGGTTAGGATTGTAGAAAACATCGGCTTTATTGATTCCATTGACATAAATATCCATATCCAGTACATTTTGCTGAGCCGTTTTTGCCGGCACATAATTAACAACAGTGGAAGCTGGTTTTTTATAAAAAATGTATTCAGGAACGTTGGCATAAGCTCCGGTGCCGTTCATGAAATCTGTAAGCTTTTGTCTGGTTTCATTGATCTTTGTTTCCAGAAGATTCCAGCGGATCAGATCATATTTTCTTAAACCTTCGCCTCCGAATTCCAATAATCTTTCCTGAACAATATATTTGAAAAAGTCGTTTTTAGAAGTTGGAATGGTTCCCACCTGACCAATATTTCCGGCATAAGCTCTTTGTCTGACAGCCATCACGGCATCGATAGCTTCCTGAGAAGGAGCACTGTGAATTTGGTTATCTGCCTCTGCAAACATTAATAAAATATCTGCATATCTCAAAAGCGGCCAGTCGATTCCCAGGTTCTGTGATGTTCCGGTAATACTCGTCCAGGATTTTCTGAATTTCCCGTCATTCCAGTTAATAGAAGTCTGAAGATCTTCCTGTTTGCTTGTACTTACTCTAAAAATAGCAATATTGACATCTCTTCTCAGATCATATTTGCTAAACTCATAGAAATAAGTAGGAATAGCACTGATTCCTCCTGCTGATTTCCAGTCTGAGTCATCATGTCTTAACCCATTATAATATCCGATTTTAGAATCTGTTCGTGAGTTTCCCCCAAATGCTCCGATAGCGAAAATAATTTCATTCGTTGTATCCGGGCTGTTGGTATGCAGTGATCTGAAAAGGCCTTCATAACTAGGATTTAGCTTATGCTGTCCGGAATTGATGATTTCTTTACACTCATCATAAGCGATCTGATAATACTTCTGAGGATTGGTGCCTTGTACCATTAATTGGGGGCTTCTTCTCAGAGAATATCCTGCTCTTGCCAAGGCGATTCTCGCTCTTAATCCTTTTACAGCAGCTTTTGAAAGTCTTTGTGCAGTAGTTCCTCCTTCAGATTTCCATGGAACTAAAGTTGAAGCTTGAGCAAGATCCTCCAGTATCTGATCATAAATGATGTCACGATCTGTTTTAGGTAAATATACCGAAGGAAGATCAGCTGAAGGTTTGTCCTGAAACGGAACATCTCCCCAGTTTTTAATAAGATCAAAGTAGAACATTGCTCTTAATGTCAACGCTTCTCCAAGATAACGGTCCATCAGCTTTTTATCAGCTGCGGATCCTGTTTGATATACAGGAGAAAGTGGAATGTTTTTAATAACCAGATTGGCTCTTTCAATACCCGTGTAAGTATCCAGGAAAGGTCTTAATAATTCTGTATTGGTAGGAATTGCTCCAAAACAGCTGACTCCTCTTCTGTCATTGGCATTGTAATCTCCTGACGTCCTGAAATCGTCTCCTGACTGGGAAAGAATAAGGTTCATTCTCTGTCCATAGGTATTGTCACCCATAGCACTGTTGTAAACTCCTACAAGAGCAGCAAAAGTATCCGGTGCTGAATCAAACTGCTGCTTTTCTGCGGTGTTGGAAAGGTTTTCTACCTCTAAATAGTCGCTGCATGAGTTCAGGGTTAATATAAATGCAAGAGATAGAAAAAGGCTTGAAAATTTATTTTTGTTCATAGCGTTCGTTTTAGAAAGTGATATCTACTCCTGATAAGATAAATCGGCTTCTTGGATAAGCTGAATAATCAACTCCCGGAGTTAATGGATTTCTTCTTGTATTGGCTTCCGGATCAAATCCTGAATAGCCGGTAATTGTAAATAAATTATTCACAGTAGCATACAGTCTCAGGTTTTTCACTCCAATGGCTTCTAAAGATCTTTTTGGAAGACTATATCCGATGGTCAGGTTATTCAGTCTTAGGAAAGAGCCGTCTTCAATGGCATAGGAATGCAGGAAGTAAGCACCTGCAGGCGGAGTCCACATGGTTGTATTGGCATTAAGGGCAGCAAGAGCTGTTGGGTCTGTCACCTTATTTCCGGCGTTATCAAACCATCTCCAGCGGTCCGCTACTTCTGCCAGCATGTTATTATCCTTATACAGATACTGAGTAGTGTATTCTATTTTGTTGGCATTGTATACTTTATTTCCTATTGAGAAATTGAAAAGTAAGCTCATATCCCAGTTCTTATAACGGAATGTTTGCGTAAAACCACCATAGAATTTAGGTTGTGCGCTTCCAAGATCGGTCATGTCTTTATTATCAATCACTCCGTCACCATTGAGATCCTGAAGTTTAAGATCTCCCGGCTGTACAGCTTTTGCCCCGTTAGCCACAGCGGCAGAGCTTGCAATTCCGTTTTTTAAAGTATAGATCTGAGTGGCTGCATCATAATTAAAATCACTCACTTCATATCTTCCGGCCGTAACATATCCCCAATAAGTTCCTACCGGTTTTCCAACCTGTACAAGGAAATCAAACAGGTTATTCTGCCATCCGGAAGGGTAGTAGTAAGAATTGGAACTTGCAGAAGCATTGTTTCCTAAGCTTTTGATCGTATTTCTGTTGGATGAGATATTGGCATCAATCTTCCATGAAAAATTTTCTTTACTGATGATGGTACTTCCCATTGATAATTCTATCCCTTTATTTTCACTGCTTCCTGAGTTCTGATATTGAAACTCATACCCCGAAGTCTGTGGTATTTTGGCCAGTAATAAAAGGTCCTTTGTATGCGTTTTATAGACATCAATAGTACCATAAAGTCTTCCTTTAAATAAACCAAAATCAAGACCTGCATTATAAGAA
Organism: Chryseobacterium sp. CFS2; assembly: GCF_036543225.1. NCBI lineage: Bacteria > Pseudomonadati > Bacteroidota > Flavobacteriia > Flavobacteriales > Weeksellaceae > Chryseobacterium > Chryseobacterium sp. CFS2. Next base: position 335,279 of record NZ_JAZHQU010000003.1, on the reverse strand, counting down.
GTTGCAGTCTCCCATTTCACGTTAGGGTTTGCCATGATATTTCCTGTTGTGGCACCTGGTGTAACGCTGGTTCCAAAAGCATATCCGTAGTCTGAAGAAGAGGTGAAGAAGGTATCATATAAAAAAGCTCCGATTCTGTTATTTCCTGATTTTCCATATCCTAAACGAAGTTTCAGTTCATTGACAAAATTGCTTTGTTTTAAGAAATTTTCTTCTTTGATTTTCCATGCTAAAGAAGCCGCTGGGAAATATCCCCACTGGTTGGGACCTGGCTTGAAAACGCTTGAGCCGTCAGCTCTCATGGATACCGTTGCGATATATTTATTATGATAGATATAATTTACTCTTCCAAAGAAAGATGCCAGACGGTCTACTTCTCTTGCGGTTTTAGGAGCATCCTGAACCATTCCTGACGGAGGTGAAGCCAGCTGTGAATTGGCAAATGCTTCCTGTGCCGAAGAAGATTTCGGGAACCATTTTATATTAATAGACGTTGATTCTCCGTCTGTTCTTACCGTTTCCTGACCCGCTAGCAAATCCAGCTTGTGATTTCCAAAGGTTCTTCTATAATTCAGGGTATTGGTATTGGTAATCCTTCTGGTTTGAGCGTTGCTTAAAAATACGACAGGCTGATCATTATTCTGTCTTGCAAGGTTGGTTACCGGACCGGAAAACTGGTTGACAATCTGATCTCTCTGCACATATCCGATTACACTTCGAAAAGTGAAATCTTTACTGATTTTATAATCAAGCGTTGCATTAAGCAATAAATCATTTCTTCCGCTTTCTTTTACTTCATCATTGGCCAGGAGAATTGGATTGACAAGATTGGTCTGATCTGCGAATAACGGATCAAATTCATCAACATCTACCGCTGAACCTCCTTCAAAAGGCTGATATCTTATAGCATTTCTCAATCTGTTGGTCGTTTGCGAACCGGAAGCAGAAGTTCCCGCGCCATAAATCATTTGGCGGCTGTAACGGGCATTAAGACCAATGCTCAGTTTTTTTGAAATATCATAATCATACCTGAAGTTGGCCATATTTCTTTTAAATCCCGAACCAATCATAATCCCGTCTTCTTCTACATTATTCAGAGTTAAAGAGAATGCCGAATTTTCATTTCCTCCGGATAGAGATACATTATGGGTAAAGTTGAAGGCTTCTCTTCCGAAGAGTTTATCCTGCCAGTTTACATTCTTGACAGATTTATATTTATCCAGCTGGTCAAATGTTCCGTAACGGGTGTTAAAAGTTTCAATATCTTTCAGGTCTCCGTTCTTATAATATTGTTCATACTGATAGAGTACATACTCATAAGGATCCAGAACATTAAGCTTATTCTGAATGCTTCTTACCCCTACAAAACCATTATAATTGATCGTTGTCTTTCCCTTTTTACGGCCTCCTTTTGTTGTGATCAGAACCACACCGTTGGCTCCTCTTGAACCGAATATAGAGGTTGATGAAGCATCTTTTAAAACCTCAATTGATTCTATTTCCTTTGGTGATAAGATCGTCAGGGCATTATCCATCTGTACACCATCTACAATATAGAGTGGGGCATTGCTTTGGGTAATGGAATTTCCACCGCGGATTACAATATCCACATCAGCGCCGGGAGATCCTTCACTCAGGGAAACCTGTACTCCGGCCAGTCTTCCCTGGATAGCTTCAGCAGCATTGGTAGACGGCATATCTTTAAGCGCTTCGCCTTTCACTGAAGAAACAGCGTTGGTAACATCTTTTTTAGAAACCTTTGTATATCCCACTAAAACCACATCATCCAGTTTGGTTTCTTTATCTTTTTTTGTTTCTTTTTCTTGAGCCATTGCAAGGACAGGAAGCAGAAAAACAGTTAAATATAACCACTTTATTGATTGTACTCTTTTATCCATTGTATATCCTTATAGTTTTAATTCTTGCTTGAAAGTTTTTTCAATCTTTCTTGTTTAGGACTGTTAAGTATTCTGCGGACTTTAGTGGTCATGAAGCTTTTAATATTTTTTACGCTTTTGTGCAATCGATTGCGTAATTTTTTATAAAACATTATTCTGGCTCCTAAACTAATATTATTTTTCAATATGCAAAGAAAAAAATGTTATTTTTTTATTAATTTGATGGTGTAAATAAAAATATTCTAATCGGATGTTGTGAGTTTTGATTATCTAACATGTTGTAAATAAGGCTGGTATTTGTTCGTTCTGAATGTCATGGGAGGGGATAGAAATTTTTCGGTTTTTTAATGTTTAAGATTTAGAAAACTTAAAAATAACTTAAAATTCATATGTTTTTGCATCAAAAAAATCCCTGAATTATTATCTTGAAACAAAATTTTGTGATATTTTCTGATTTTTGTCATCTTTTTTCACAGGATTTTGCATCTGTATTTTGTTGTTTTTAATGATATATCATAATGTATATAGTATATTTTGTAAAAGTGTTTAATTTTTATCAATTTGATATCTTAAAAATATCGTTTTATTTTGGCATGATTTTATATTTTTGAAGGTTCCTGGTTCTGTTTTTGGTTAATTTTTTTCGGATGAAAAGTTTTTATTTTAATTAAAACAAGCATTGTTTTTAATTTTATATATTTGAAAATCAATCACTTTAAAAATTAAATTAATTTTTTGTTAACTAATTAAAGAATAATTCTATATTTATCCCACAAGTATTTCTGTCAATTTTAGTGTAATTTTATGCAATCGATTACATTTAATTTAACGGGTTTGAGAAAACCGCAAAAAAGAAAAGTAAAAATAGGAGTATGATACAGTCAGAATTTCGTTACGCCCATCATCCGGAAGATGTTAAAAAGTATACTACAGAAGATCTTAGGAGTGAGTTTCTGATCAATGATTTATTCAATGAGGATAAAATAAAAGTTGTCTATTCTATGTATGACAGGCTTATTGTAGGAGGGGTAATGCCTTCGTCCAAAGCTTTGAAACTGGAACCTACAGACGACCTGAAAGCAGAAAACTTTCTGGACAGAAGAGAGCTGGGAATCATCAACGTAGGTGGTGCCGGAAAAGTAACGGTAGATGGAACGGTATATAACCTTGGGAATAAAGAAGCTTTATACGTTGGAAAAGGAGCTAAAGAAGTATTTTTTGAAAAAGATGGCGAAGAGCAAACCTATTTCTACATCAATTCAGCACCGGCACACCATTCATATCCCACAAAGAAAATCACGAAAGATGAAGCAGAAATTGTGGAATTGGGTGAAGAAAAGTACGCCAACAAACGTACGATAAATAAACTGATTGTTAATTCTGTTGTAGAAACCTGCCAGCTTCAGATGGGTATGACGGAACTACACCCCGGAAGTGTGTGGAATACAATGCCGGCCCATACTCATGCCAGAAGAATGGAAGCGTACTTCTATTTTGACCTCGAAGAAGGGCAGACGGTAAGTCATTTTATGGGACAGCCTCATGAAACCCGTCACCTGTTCATGAAGAACAGGCAGGCAGTATTGTCTCCCGAATGGTCTATTCACTCTGGAGTAGGAACTTCCCATTATACTTTTATCTGGGGTATGGCTGGAGAAAATATGGACTACGGTGATATGGACGGTATTAAAACAAACGAACTAAAGTAATTTTCCCAATGAATTTATTTGATTTATCCGGTAAGGTAGCAGTCGTTACCGGCGGTACTCACGGATTAGGAATGGCAATGGCAGAAGGCCTTGCTGCTGCTGGTGCCGAACTGGCAATCACCAGTACAACGCCATCAAAACTGGAAGAAGCATTGAATTACTACCACGAAAAAGGGTATAAAGCAACAGGCTATATTTTTGATGTGACGGATGAACTGGAAGCTGCCCAAAAAGTAGCGTTAATGGAAGCCACCCATGGAAAAATAGATATCCTTGTCAACAATGCAGGAATTATCAAACGTATTCCGGCTATTGATATGGAAGTGGAAGACTTTAGAAAAGTAATTGATGTAGACCTTACCGGACCTTTTATCATGTCGAAATTAATCGGGAAATATATGATTAAAAGAAAATCCGGGAAAATTATCAATATCTGCTCGATGATGAGTGAGCTGGGACGCGATAATGTAGTGGCGTATGCTTCTGCAAAAGGCGGCCTTAAAATGCTTACTAAAAATCTGGCAACAGAATGGGCAAAACATAATATTCAGGTGAACGGAATCGGTCCCGGATATTTTGCTACTTCCCAGACAGAACCCATCCGTGTGGATGGAAATCCTTTCAATGATTTTATCATCAGCAGAACTCCGGAAGGAAGATGGGGAAATCCGGAAGACCTTGCAGGAACAGCTATTTTCCTTGCTTCTGATGCAAGCAGATTCATCAACGGACAGATTATTTACGTTGACGGAGGAATTCTCGCCACCATTGGAAAACCTGCTAATGAATAACTACAGATTAGACTAGAATGAAACCTTTTATAACAGATCAATTTTTATTACAAAATAAATACGCTGAAGAACTTTACTTCAGATTCGCAGAAAAACAACCTATCATTGATTATCATAATCATCTGATCCCTAAAGATATTGCAGAAGACACTGTTTTTGAAAATATCTCTAAAGTATGGATTGCCGGTGATCATTACAAATGGAGAGCCATGCGTACCATGGGAGTGAATGAAAAATTCATCACGGGAGATTCTACTGACAAAGAGAAATTTGAAGCATGGGCAAAAACGGTTCCTTATACATTGAGAAATCCTCTGTATCACTGGACTCATCTGGAATTAAAGAGATATTTCGGAATTGATGAATTATTAAGTGAAGATAACGCATCAGAGATCTATGAGAATATCACCGCTCAGCTTCAGACACCGGAAAAATCTACCAGAGGTCTTTTGAAAATGATGAATGTGGAATCTCTATGTACCACAGAAGATCCTACAGATATTTTGAATTACCATCAGGATCTGGCGAAAAGCGATTTCAGTATAAAAGTAAGCACGGCGTTCCGTCCGGATAAAGCCATTTTGATTGAAAATCACAATTTTGCAGATTATATCGCAAAACTGGGGGCTTCAGCAGGTATTGAAATCAATTCTTACCAGACTTTATGTGATGCTTTGCTTAAAAGAATTGAGTATTTCCACGAAAACGGATGCAGACTCTGTGACCATGGTTTAAACAATATTTCTTTTGAAGAAGCTTCAGAAGTCGAAGTGAATACTATTTTCAATGATAAATTAGCCGGAAAAGTGATTGCCGAAAAGCAGGTGAACCAATTTAAAACAGCCATTTTATTATTCTTAGGGGAGGCTTATCACCAATACGGATGGGTGCAGCAATTCCATTTGGGAGCTTTGAGAAATAATAATGAAAGAATGCATAGAGTTCTGGGACCTGATACCGGCTGGGATTCCATTGGCGACTTTGTGCAGGCGGAAACGTTGTCCCGATTTTTGAACACTTTAGACGGAAAAGATAAACTTACAAAAACCATTTTATACAATTTAAACCCAGCTGATAACGAAATTTTCGCGACAATGATCGGAAATTTCAATGATGGAAGCATCAAAGGAAAAGTACAGTTTGGTTCAGGATGGTGGTTTCTCGACCAGAAAGATGGGATGATCAAACAAATGAATGCCCTTTCCAATATGGGATTGATTAGCTGCTTTGTAGGAATGCTCACAGATTCCAGAAGTTTCCTTTCTTATCCAAGACATGAATATTTCAGAAGAGTATTGTGTAATCTTTTCGGAGAAGAAATGAAGAATGGCGAACTGCCGGATGACATTGAACTGATTGGGAAAACTATTTCAGATATCTGTTATCATAACGCAAAAAACTATTTTGATTTTTAATTGAATATCATGAGCAAAATAGTCACATTCGGTGAAGTCATTATGAGGCTTTCTCCACCCGGAAACAGAACCATGAAACAAAGTCATGAAATGGAGTTCTTTTTTGGAGGAACAGAGTTGAATGTCGCTGCTTCATTGGCAACAATGGGTTGTGAAGTACAGCATATCAGCTGTGTATCCGATGATTTTGTTGGAGAATCTGCGGTTTCTTTCATTCAGAGTTTTGGTATTGATACCACTTTTATCAACAAAAATGAACATCCTCTGGGCCTGTATTTTCTTGAGGTAGGATCATCAGTTCGTGCCAGCAGAATTGCTTATAACAGGCTGAACGGTTCCTTTGCAAATATTCAACCTGAAAAAATAGACTGGAAAAATGTGCTTGAAGGATGTGGATACTTCCACTGGACAGGAATCAGTCCCGGTATTTCGGAATCAGCCTATGAAGCTTTAAAAGAGGGGTTGAAAATCGCTCAGCAGATGGGGATTGAAGTGACAACCGATCCTGCTTACCGTTCAAATCTCTGGAAATATGGCAAAAAAGGAAATGAAGTACTGAAAGAACTGGTTTCTTATTCCACCATTTTTATCGGAGGAGTAAACGAAATCAATGAAATTTTCGAAACTCAGTTTTCCTCAGACAAAGAAGGTTTTATTGAAGCCTGTAAAGAATTAAAACAACAGATTCCTTCCGTTCAAAGGATTTTTGATAAAGTAAGAATTGGGGTCACAGCCAGCACTCAGCAAACCCAGGGAAGAGCATGGGTAGATGAAACCTATTTTGAAACCAATCTCCTTGAAATCAATCCTGTCGTTGACAGAATCGGGACGGGAGACGCTTTTGCCGCAGGGTTAATCTATGGTTTAAAGAATTTTGATGACGAAAAAGCATTGAATTTTGCAAACGCAGCCTGTGCTTTAAAACATACTATTCCGGGGGATATTAACTATTCAAGTGCAGAAGACATCCTGGAAGTGATGAACGGAAATTCAGGAGGAAGAATAAAAAGATAATTATGGCAAGATTTAATAGAATAGAAGTTGCCTTGATGGCAAAGCAGACAGGGATTGTACCAGTATTTTATCATACAGATCTTGATGTTTGCAAAAAAATTGTGAAAGCTTGTTTTGATGGTGGCGCCCGTGTTTTTGAATTTACCAACAGGGGAGATTTTGCCCATGAAGTTTTTGCTGAGCTGGTAAAATATGTTGCCAAAGAAATTCCTGAACTGATCCTGGGGATTGGTTCTATCCTTGATCCGGCAACGGCTTCATTATACATTCAGAATGGTGCGAATTTTATTGTAGCTCCCATTTTAAATCCTGAAGTCGCAAAAGTTTGCAATCGAAGAAAAATTGCCTGGATGCCCGGCTGTGGTTCTGTTTCTGAAATTTCTTACGCCGAAGAACTGGGTGCTGAAATTGTAAAAATATTCCCGGCAACACAGGTAGGAGGTCCGGAATTCATCAAAGCAGTGAAAGGTCCGCTGCCATGGTCAAACATCATGCCTACAGGAGGAGTAATCCCTGTTAAAGAAAATATTACCGAATGGATTTCTGCAGGAGCCTATTGTGTAGGATTAGGTTCCCAGCTGTTTGTAAAAAATGAGGAAGGAGAATATGACTATGAAAAGATTACAGAAGCAGTTGCCCATTCGATTCAGGTTATTAATGAATTAAGATAACGAGATCCTTTCATTTTGTTTTAAGCCAGCAAGAAAAGTAAAAACTAAGTAAATACTTTCAAGAGGGTAACCATTGAAGCTCAACTTAACTGTTTTCAATTCTTTAATTAAATAATAATGGTTTAAAAAATTAATAGATTCTGTGCTTATATAGCATGGAAAGGATAGTTTTTGTCTTATTCTATTGTTAAAATCAATAAAAATCAATACTATTAACGATTGATATGAAAAAAGAAATATCTCCGAAACCGAGTACCTTCAGATGGACAATCTGCCTGCTCCTTTTTATTGCAACGACCATCAATTATATGGATCGGCAGGTGCTGTCTCTCACCTGGAAAGATTTCATCGCTCCGGAATTTCACTGGAACAATAATGATTACGGAAATATCACTGCATTATTTTCTATTTTCTACGCAATAAGTATGCTTTTTGCCGGGAAATTCGTAGACTGGATGGATACCAAAAAAGGATTTCTCTGGGCGATCGGAATCTGGTCGATAGGAGCGGTACTCCATGCTTTCTGCGGAATTGCTACTTCAGGGGTTCTGACCGGACACTGGTGGGTAGGTTTTGAAGAATCTAAAGAGATTATCGGAAGAGTAGATAATGTTGGGGCTATCATCAGTACCAGTGTCACATTGTTCATTTTTGCCCGTTTCGTTCTGGCTGTTGGGGAAGCTGGGAATTTTCCTGCTGCGATAAAAACGACTGCAGAGTATTTCCCAAAGAAAGACAGAGCGTTAGCAACCAGTATCTTTAATGCCGGAGCAACGGTTGGAGCTTTAGCTGCGCCGGTTACCATTCCTTTTATCGCAAAATCGATGGGCTGGGAATGGGCATTTATCATCATCGGAGCATTAGGTTTTGTATGGATGGGCCTTTGGGTATTCTATTACAAAAAACCTCACGAACATCACAAGGTTAATGAGCATGAGCTTATCTATATTCAGCAGGATCAGGATGATTTGCCTGCAGAAGATGCATCGCTGCCGGAAAAGAAATTCTCTTTCAGGGAATGTTTCAGTCACAGACAAACCTGGGCTTTTGCCTTTGGAAAGTTTATGACAGATGGAATCTGGTGGTTTTTCCTGTTCTGGACACCAGCTTATCTGAGTTCTGTTTATAAAATGGATTCTACCCAAAGTGCCTTACCGCTATTTGTTCTTTATATGATCACTTTATTGTCGATTATTGGAGGATGGCTTCCAAAATATTTTGTAGAGAAAAAAGGGATGAATGCTTATTCCGGAAGGATGAAAGCGATGTTAATCTTCGCATTCTTCCCTCTGCTGGCTTTGTTGGCACAACCATTAGGTTCTGTTTCCTATTGGATTCCGGTTCTGATTATCGGAATTGCGGGAGCAGCACATCAGGCATGGTCTGCCAATATTTTCTCTACGGTGGGCGATATGTTTCCTAAAAAAGCCATCGCAACCATTACCGGAATCGGAGGGATGGCAGGTGGAATCGGCTCATTTTTAATTAATAAATCTTCTGGAGTTCTGTTTGATCATGCTCATAAAGCATGGACTACTGTGGACGGAATTCCTTTATTGGAAAAATATCCTCAATACATTAATGAACGTCTTCCTGAAAATTTTGTTCATGATCTGGAAAAATCCGGAGCTATTATTTCCGATGGAATTGATAAAGGCTACATGATCATTTTCTCAGTATGTGCAGTGGCTTACCTGATTGCCTGGAGTGTCATGAAGACTTTGGTTCCTAAATACAAAGTGATTAAATAGAAACAAAAGCTATCAGATCCAAAGATAGTTTCATTCAAATTAGAAAAAATGGAAAATCAGATAAAACAAAAATTAAATCGTGAATTCAATGGTTCTCACGAAAAGCTTCCGATCAAAATCGTACAGTTTGGAGGAGGAAATTTCATGCGGGGATTTACAGATTATATTATAGATCAATTAAATAAAAAAGCAGGTTTCAACGCTGGAATTGTCAATGTTCAGCCTACACAGGGTGGTTCTGTTCATAAACTGGAAGAGCAGGATAATCTATACACCCTTTTTACAAGAGGAATAAAAAAAGGTGAAATTATTGATGAAAAACAGGTGATTTCTTCCATTCAGAAGTCCATCAATCCTTATACACAATATGACGAATTTTTGGCTTTAGCAAAAGAAGAAGAGTTGGAATTTGTTTTCTCCAATACCACAGAAACAGGAATTACGTATGACGAAACTGAAGATCAGTATTCCGGACCGCACAAAAACTTTCCGGCGAAAGTGACAGTTTTATTATATGAAAGATTTAAATATTTCAAAGGAGCACCAGAAAAAGGATTAAGAATTATCCCTTGTGAACTCATTGAAGATAATGCCTTTGTCTTAAAAGATATCATTATTCAATATGCCAGATTATGGAATTTAAAAGAGGATTTTGTGCAATGGATTGAACAGTGTAATTATTTCCACAATACATTGGTAGACAGGATTGTTCCGGGATATCCTAAAGATGATGCAGAATCTTATGAAGAACAGTTGGATTATGAAGACCAGATGATGGTTGTTTCTGAGGTATTTTTACTTTTTGTCATTCAGGATGCTAAAAATCTGAAAGAAAGAATTCCCTTCGATCAGATCAATGAACAGATTCTGGTAGTGGATGATATTCAGCCTTATCGCCTGAGAAAAGTAAGAATTTTGAATGGCGGCCACACTTTAATGCTGGCTCCGGCACTTTTATCAGGAAAAGAAACGGTAAAAGAATCCATTGACAATCCATTTATCGGGAAGTTTTTACGTGATGCGGTTTTCAATGAAGTCAACCCAACCTTAGGATTGGATGAGAACGAGTTGAAAGATTTTGCTGAAGAAGTGTTTGACAGGTTTAGAAATCCTTTTATTAAGCACTATCTGGCAAGTATCGCCTTGTATTTTGTTTCTAAATTTAAAGTAAGAATTCTTCCGAGCCTGTTAGGGTATGTTGAAATTAATCATAAATTACCGCTTAATTTAACCTTCTCTCTGGCAAGTTTAATAAGATTCTACCAGGGAAGTTTTAATGGGGCAGCCCTTCCGTTGAATGATGAAGAGGCAATTATCAACCGATTCAAAGATATCTGGACAACAAACGATTATGAAAAGGTAGCAACACTGGCACTAAGTGAAAATGCTTTCTGGGATACTGATCTTACCCAAGTTAAAGGTTTGAAAGAGGCGGTGGCAAAAGCATTGTGGGAAATTGATAATCATGATGTGGAAACAGCGTATCAAAACTTTATTCAATCTTACTCTTAAATATTATGCAAAAGAAAGTACTGAAGGTAAATCCTGATGATAATGTAGCAGTTGCGCTGGTTGATCTTGCACAGGGTGAAACGGTTACACTGGATGATCTTACTTATGAGATGATAAAAGATACAAAGGCTAAACATAAGTTCGTTACAGAAGATCTCTCTGCTGGAGATTCCATTATCATGTATGGGGTTTTGGTGGGAAAAGCCAGTCAACCCATCCAAAAAGGAGAGGTGATTACCACGGAAAATGTAAAACATCAGAGCGCAAAAGTAGAAGGCAAAACAGAAACTATTTCCTGGACAGCTCCGGATGTGGAGGAATGGAAGGATAAAACTTTCATGGGCTATCATAGGGAAGACGGGCAGGTAGGAACAGAAAATGTATGGCTGTTTTTTCCTTTGGTTTTTTGTGAAAACAGAAATGTAGAGATTTTAAAAGAGGTTTTTGAGAAAGAACTTTTATTTGAAAAAGTAACAAAACATCAGCTGTTGTTGAGATCTCTTATCAATAATTCAGAGGAAGAAGTTATCGCAGAAGAAGATCAGGACTCCAGGGTTTTTAAAAATATTGACGTTAAATTTATAACCCATCAGGGTGGTTGTGGCGGAATTCGTCAGGATGCAGAAGCATTGGGACGTTTGCTGGCAGGCTACGTTAATAATTCAAATGTGGCTGGAGCAACCGTTTTGAGCCTTGGTTGTCAGAATTTGCAGGTTCAGATTTTTAAAGATGCCCTTGAAAAGATCAGTCCCAACAATAAAAAACCGATTATCGTTTATGAACAGCAAAAATCGGGAACCGTGGATGAAATGCTGAGCGGGATCATTAAGGATTCCTATGAAGCCATTAAAAAAGCCAACGAAATCCAAAGAAAACCGGCATCTATTTCAAAGCTTATATTAGGATTGGAATGTGGTGGCTCAGACGGTTTTTCCGGAATTTCTGCCAATCCGGTTTTAGGCCGTCTGTCAGATTTAATGGCCGGAATTGGTGGTGCTACAATTCTTTCCGAATTCCCGGAATTATGCGGCGTAGAGCAGGAACTGGTAAACCGTTGTGTAAACGAGAAAGATGCAGAACGATTTTTACAATTGATGAAAGATTTTGAAGAATCAGTCGTTGCTGCAGGATCTGGCTTTGATATGAATCCGTCACCGGGGAATATTAAAGATGGGTTGATCACTGATGCCATGAAATCTGCAGGAGCGGCTAAAAAAGGAGGCTCATCTCCCATTAATGACGTCCTTGATTTCACCGAATATATTCAGAAACCCGGATTGAACTTACTATGTACTCCCGGAAACGATGTAGAATGCACCACTGCTTTGGTAGGTTCAGGCTCTAATGTCGTGTTGTTTACAACGGGTCTTGGAACTCCTACTGGAAATCCTGTCGTTCCTGTGGTAAAAATATCCTCCAATACTTCACTTTCCGAGAGAATGCCTGATATCATCGACTTCAATACCGGAGACGTGATTACAGGAGAAAAGACAATTGATGAGAAAGCAGAAGAACTGCTGGAGTTTATTATTAAAATAGCCAGTGGAGAAGTAAAAACAAAAGCTGCCATTTTAAATCAAAACGACTTTATTGCCTGGAGAAGAGGCGTTAGTTTATAAAATGTTTTTTGACTATAAATATTAATTAGGGATGAAAATGCTTTCTACTTTGTAGGAGGCATTTTCTTTTTATAATAATGAAATATCAGAGCGAGGAATATTTAGAGAAGTGAAACTTTCTCACGAGTAAAATGATCAAGTAATAGTAAAAATGTGATTCAATTGAAACAGGCTTTAGCCCGTTTAATAAAACAGAGATACGATCATTGGCTTTAGCCAAAACTTATAAATAGAGTGTAATTTAGATTTGTCCTTCTTCAGAATGACAAACAGGCTTTTGATGACTTCTGTCACGTAGTAATCTCAAGAGAAAAACTATTTTTTCTTTGACGACTTCCTGATATAAAGTTGCGGCGTAAGCACCACCTTTTTCTCAATAGAAACCCCGGAACCGTTTTCTTTTACACTTTCTAAAAATACCTGTCCTGCCATTTTCCCCATCAATACAGGAGTCTGATCTACCGAACTAATCGGAAGCTCCATAAACTGAGTGAATGGTTCATTGGAAAAACCGATAATGGCAACTTCCTCAGGAATTTTTATTTTTCTCTTTTTTAATTCCTGGCAGGCACCTAAAGCAGCAAAGTCACTGGATGAAAATATAGCATCCGGAACAGATTTTTTGCTCCAAAGCTTTTTGATGGCTTCTGTTCCTTCTTCAATAGAACTGCCCGTAAAGATAATATTGTCCTCTTTTACAGGAAGGTGATGATCTGCCAAAGCTTGTTTATAGCCATTAAGACGGTTCTGGTAAATTTCAAGATTAAGATCTCCTGCAAAATGGCAGATATTCTTATATCCCTCTTTGATAAGATGTTTCGTAGCCATGTAACCACCACGATAATCATCAATAGTCACCGTGCTGATTCCTGAGATATCTTTTTTACGGTCAAAGAAAATAACCGGTGTATTCGAAGTATCTATAATGCTTTGGATATGACTGATATCCGTTGTTGTTTTGGAAACAGACATAAAAATACCGTCTACCTGAGCATTCAGCAACGTGTTCAGCTGTCTTTTTTCAATATTCACATCTTCGTGGCTCTGGCAGATAATCACATGATAACCCAGTGGGGAAAGCTCTTCCTCAATTCCTCGGATTACTGACGAGAAAAAGTTGGTATTGATATACGGAACAATGATACCTACATTTTTGGTTTCACCGCTTTTTAAAGCTTTGGCAAGGTTATTTTGCTTGTAATTCATTTCCTTGGCCGTTTTACGAACCAGCTCTTTGGTAGCTTCACTTATTCGCGGGTGGTCATTCAATGCTCTCGAAACAGTTGCCACACTTACGTTGAGCTTATTGGAAATGTCATAAATAGTGGCATTTTTTTTATTCATACCTTTTTTTCTGAGCGTTTTTTAAGATGCCTGAATAAACAGACGTTATTGACGTAAATTTAATCAAATTATAGCTATTTAAAAGTAAAATGACTGTGTTTTACATTATTTATGAAGATATTAATTAAATAATTTGTTTTGAATCCCCTTAAATTGTTGTTTTTATATTAATTACCTTTTTTGGAGGTGCGGAAAAACTTTAAATTTATAAGGTAATAAAGGTATCTTATATCATTTTTTATTATAGCTATCTTGCCGTTTCAAACTACATTTGAGACTTAAAAAAGATTTTAAACAGTAATGATTTATTACAATGTCCTCAATAGAACTTTTACACATAGCTGATTAAAGGGATTACTTTTTCGGAAAAAATTAAAAGGCATATTCTTTTTTTCTATTTTAATTACTTAAATTTTCAATTAATTTTTATTAATTCTAATTAAAACTTCATGAGTTTGGACGGTATGCAATGGCATTTGTCAGCTTTTTATTCTTTCTGTATCGATCAGGTTTTCTTTTAAGAATATAGTTTGTAAACCTCCTCTCTTTATTGTAAATTATTCCTATTTCAACAGTAATGAATAAATCTGTCGCAAGTATTCTGATGATTTGCGGAGCTGTTCTCATCAATGGCCAAACTTCATCAGCCGAAAAAAAAGACTCTACAAATGTGCAATCGATTGCGGAAGTTGTTGTGACTTCTTCCTATGGAACCAAAAAGCTTAAAGAAGAAGTTGTGGGATCCATCGTAACACTTATAGAAAAAGATATTAATGTTTCCCAAGCTTATGAAAGTATAGATAAGATGATTGCAGGGATGGCTCCCGGAGTACAGATTGTAAATAATACAGAACTGGGAAAGCCTGTAAATATAAATATTAGAGGACTAGGCTCTCTGGTTCCGCTTTCAGCAGTTTTCGGAACTTCTACACAGCCACTCATCATATAGATGGTGTCATCATGAGAGAAGACAATCCCTTTGCTCAGACTTACTTTAATGGTGCAGAATCCAATTCCGAGATGAACATTAATCCACTGGCAAGGCTCAATACAGATAATATTGAAAGTATTAATATTCTGAAAGATGCAGCAGCAGTAGCACTTTACGGAGCTGAATCTGCCAATGGAGTGATCCTGATTACCACTAAAAAAGGACATAAAGGAAAACCGACTTATTCATTTACTACCCAATATGGAGTTTCTCAGAGTATTAATAAAATTAAATATCTGAGCGGACAGCAGTATGCTCAGCTTTATAATGATTATTCTAAAAACCTTCCCAAGCCTGTAGCTTATCCATGGAATGGCGTAGATGTCAACTGGTTTGATGTAATGAACAGGAATGGTGATTTTTACAGGACCAATTTTACCACCAGTGGTGGTGGACAATATTTCACTTACCGGGTAGGGTTGGATTATTCAAAAAATAATAATACATGGAAATATACAATTAGATTCTCAGAAATCTTCAATGTTGAAACCATTGGATCTTACCAATGAAGAAATAGCTCAACTGGAAGCATTCCTGGGAACACTCAATACTAAAAATCAAAGGATAACTCCGCCTAAATTACCAGAATAATCATTTACATGTTTTTTCAATGTATGGACTTTTAATTGGATGATCTTGCTTAGGTAGTTTTATTCATGTTCCTGACGATATGGTCTTCTGCAAAGGATATTAATATCTTTTATTTTGACTACCCTGTTAATCATAACAATTAAAAAGTAGAAGTCTTTATGGTCATTCTGCCATCAACAAACAATTTATAAAAATCATTTTGGTTTATTAATTTACTATTTAATAGTTTACTTATTACTGTTTATTTAAAGATCATATTGATTTTCTACCTCTTTTAAAGCACTTTTTTATCATTTCGGTTTAATTATCAAATAAAAACAAAATAAAGGTATATTTATATTCTAAAATTAGTACATTTGTGTACTAAATGTTTTATATGAATTTTGATCTTATAAAATCGGTTATAGAACTTGTTCAGCAATTCATGAAACAAAATGAGGGTAAATCCTTCTATAGTAATGACCTTAAAGGATTTATAAAATGGATTAATGTGTCCTGTAAAGATGGTTTTGAATCTCAAGACCCTGATTGGATAGGAAAAGAATTGGGACGAAGTTCTGATAGTGTTATCACTACTTTATTGATAAGAATGAATAGATATGCAAAATCTTACTCACGCTCTGTAATTAGCCATTCTACCTTTTCAAGTCAGGATGATTTCATATATCTTATAAACCTTAAGGTATTGGGAACCATGTCTAAAATGGAACTGATCAAACGCAATCTTCATGAAAAATCTTCGGGTATACTTATCATTAACCGTTTACTTCATAATGGCTGGGCTGAACAGACTGTTGTTCAAAAAGACAAAAGAAGTAAGATGATTCAAATAACAGAGAAAGGACTTGCTGTATTAGCTGATAGCATGGAAGAGATCCGTATGGCTTCAAAGGTGGTGGCAGGAAACCTTACTCATTCTGAACAGATGTTGCTCATTGCTATACTTTCTAAACTGGATGAATTTCATCATTCTTTTTACCGGATGAATCTCGATGCAAGAGATCTTTTGGATGCTGCGTATAAAAAACTGAATTGAATAAATCGTAAAAAGTGTTGAATAAAACGACTCAATAACAATGAATGCCGATAACATAAGAAAGAGAATTGCGGTAATAGGTTCCGGCTTTTCCGGGCTTTCTGCAGCTGCATATGCTGCAAAGTCAGGACATGAAGTACATGTATTTGAAAAGCATGATCAGCCCGGAGGACGTGCAAGACAATTTAAAACAGAGGAAGGATTTGTTTTTGATATGGGACCCAGCTGGTACTGGATGCCTGATATTATCGAAGGCTTTTTCAATGACTTTGGGTATAAAGCATCTGATTTCTTTACACTGATTTCCTTAGACCCACAGTTTGAAATGGTTTTTGCAAAAGAAAAAGTTTCAATACCTGAAAACAATGATGAAATCCGGGAATTATTTGAAAAAATAGAGCCGGGAGCGGGTAATAGGTATGATCAGTTTATGAAATCAGCTCAGTTTAAATATGAGGTAGGAATGAAAGATTTTGTGACAAAGCCTTGTTATAACTGGTTAGAATTTGCTTCTTTAAAAATAGCAGGCAGCGCAATGAAACTTAATCTTTTGAGTGATTTCAGGAAATATGTTTCTGGCTATTTTTCTGATTCAAAACTCAGATCGCTAATGGAATTTCCGGTTATATTTCTTGGTGCTTCTCCTCAAAATATTCCTGCTCTGTATAGTCTCATGAATTATGGAGGTTATGTTTTGGGAACAAAGTACCCAATGGGAGGGTTTTATCAGCTGGTTCTCGCCATGAAAGAAGTTGCAGAGAAACAAGGGGTAACTTTTCATTTTAGCCGTGAAGTACAGAAAATAAATACAGAAAAAGGAAGAGTAGTTTCAATCACAATGGACGGTGAAAATTATGAATTTGATGCCATAATTGCTTCATCAGATTATCATCATACAGAAACATTACTCCCTAAATCACTCAGAAATTACAAGGAAGAATATTGGAAAACAAGAACCTTTGCGCCCTCGTGCCTTATTTATTATCTTGGAATCAAGGGAAGAATTCCGCATTTAAAACATCATACCCTTTTTTTCGAAAATGAACTTGACAATCATATAGATTGTATTTATAAAAATAAGAAATGGCCTTCAAAACCTCTTTTTTATACGTGTTGTCCTTCAAAAACAGATTCGGATGTTGCTCCGGAAGGCTGTGAGAATCTTTTTCTGTTGCTGCCTCTTGCGCCTGGAATACATGATGAAGAAGCTGTAAGGGAAGAATACCTTATAAAAATGCTTCATAGAATTGAAAAGCACACAGGAGAAAGTGATCTTTTTTCAAGAATTGAGTATAAAAAGAGTTATTGTGTAAGTGATTTTATTTCAGACTATAATGCTTATCAGGGTAATGCTTATGGATTGTCTAACACTTTGTCACAAACAGCTGTCCTGAAACCTAAAATCAAAAATAAACAAATCAAAAACCTTTTTTATACGGGACAGCTAACTGTTCCGGGACCGGGTGTTCCTCCTTCAATAATTTCCGGGAAAATAGTAGCAACTGAAGTCAGTAAACTAAAAATAAAATAATATGAAAAAATTGTTTGATGAATTGTCTTACGAAGTCAGTAAGTACACGACACAAAAATACAGCACCAGTTTTTCATTGGGGATACTGGCACTGAAGCCTTCCATCAGACCTGCTGTTTACGCTGTTTATGGTTATGTACGCCTGGCGGATGAAATTGTAGACAGCTTTCATGGTTATGATAAAGAAAAGCTCTTGAATAGATTAAAAACAGAAACCTATGAGGCGCTGGAAGATGGTATATCACTCAATCCCATTTTACAATCATTTCAGGAAACAGTGCGTCAGTATAATATTGATATACAATTGATCAGTCAGTTTTTGTACAGTATGGAGATGGATCTTCATACCATTGATTATAACTCGGAATTATATAAAGAATATATCTATGGGTCTGCTGAAGTGGTAGGTCTTATGTGTCTGCAGATATTTACTGAAGGTAATAAACAGCAATATGAAAAACTGAAACCCTTCGCTATGAAACTGGGATCTGCTTTTCAGAAAGTTAATTTTTTGAGAGATCTCAAAGATGACTTTCAGATTCTGGGCAGAACCTATTTCCCGTCTATGAATATGTCAGTATTTGATAATACATTAAAAGCCTGTATTGAAAAAGAGATTGAAGAAGAGTTTAAAGAAGCATTACTGGGAATTAAAAAATTACCGAATTCATCTATTTTCGGAGTTTATCTGGCATACAGATACTACTTGTCGCTGTTTGAAAAAATAAAAAAAACAAGTTCTCAAAAAATGCTGCAGCAAAGGATAAGAATTGCAAACTCGCAAAAACTGTTGGTAGCATTCAAGAGTTATATACGCTACAAATCTGCTTATTTCTAATGCTTAAATTGTAGTAGTGATTAATTTTTTTAAGGTTGTGAAACTATTCAAAAAAGAATAAATAATGTACAGATTATACAGAGAGCAACAGCTTAATTGCAATATTGAGGCAGCGTGGAAATTTTTTTCATCTCCTCATAACTTATCTGAAATAACCCCTAAAAGTATGAATTTTGTGGTTCTTTCAGAGATTAATGATGAACCCATATTCGAAGGAATGGAGATTGATTACACAGTTTCTCCCGTATTGGGAATCCCGATGAAGTGGAAAACAGTGATCAATCAGGTAGAAAACTATAAAAGCTTCACTGATTTTCAAAAAGAAGGTCCGTATAAATACTGGAATCATTTTCATGAATTTATTCCCAACGGTTTCGGAGTACTTATGAAAGATACTGTAGATTATGAACTTCCAATGGGAGTTTTAGGTAAAATAGCCCATCAGTTATTTGTAAAAGAAAAGCTCAGAAGCATTTTTGATTTCAGATACAGGGTTCTCAATGATCTTTTTAACAATAAACATAATTAAAATGAATATTCTGATCGTTTTGGGAGTATTTATTTCAATGGAAGGAGCAACATGGCTGATCCATCGGTATATTATGCACGGCTTTCTGTGGTTCCTGCACCGGGATCATCATGATCATAGCAATGATGGCAAGCTTGAAAGGAATGATTGGTTCTTTTTCATTTTTGCAAGCCCGGCTATTGCTTTATTATATCTGGGAGTAAAACAGGAATTCAGTTATTGGTTTTTTATCGGTCTGGGAATAAGTCTTTACGGAATGGCTTATTTCTTTGTTCATGATATTTTTATCCATCAAAGAGCAAAAGTTTTTACCAAAACAAATAATCCGTACTTACTTGCAATAAGACGAGCACATAAACAACATCATAAATATTTGGGGAAAGAAGATGGAGAATGTTTTGGATTTTTATGGGTTCCTGTAAAATATTTTAAAATGTATTTCAATAAAAAATGATGCACTATACTTATTTACTGATTAATTTTTTCACTGTCATTATCTGCTTTTTGGCTTCTTTTGACAGAAGGATAGAATTCAATAAGCTTTTCGGAAAATTTTTGTTGTCATCTACTATTGTAGCCATTCCATTTATTCTCTGGGATATATGGTTTACGGCAAAAGGAGTATGGTGGTTTGATCTTCATTATACCCTTGGGATTAAAATTGCAGAACTTCCCATTGAAGAATGGCTGTTTTTTTACTGTATTCCATTTGCCTGTGTTTTTACTTACTACTGTCTGGAAAAGTTTTTTAAGATGGAGTGGGTGAGTGTTTTTAATAATCTTATTGTTTTTACAGCAGTTATTGTTCTTAGTGTGGCAGGGCTTCTTTATTATGAAAAAATATATACTTTATTAACAGTAGTGGTAACGATCCTCACGCTTTGCTATCTGCATTTTATCGCTAAAAAAGACTGGATAGCCAAGGCTAGTTTTGTATATCTGATTCTGATGCCGGGCTTTTTTGCAGTAAATGGAATCCTGACAGGATCTTTAATTCCTTCGCCGGTTGTTAACTACAATCCTGATGAATTTTTAGGAGTAAGAATGGGAACAATTCCTATTGAGGATGCTGTTTATGGATACAGTCAGTTTTTATTAAATATTTATTTCTTTAAAAAAATAACTAAAAATGAAAAATAGAATAACTTTTATCTTGTTAATGAGCTTCGGATTATTAAATAGTCTGTCCTCTTGTACGTCTATGCCTGAAAATACTCAGCCTGTCAATCAGTTTGATGTCAACAGATATTTAGGAACATGGTATGAAATAGCAAGATTTGATTATCGGTTTGAAAAAGATCTTGATAATGCAATGGCTCAGTACAGTCTTAATGAGGACGGTAGCGTGAATGTAATGAACAGCGGATATAATTTTAAAAAGAACAAATGGGTTTCAGTAAATGGTAAAGCTAAATTTAGAGGAGAAAAAAATATCGCAGCTCTGAAAGTGAGTTTTTTCTGGCCTTTTTATGCCGGATATAATGTAGTTGCCCTTGAGGATTATAAATATGCATTGGTTGCCGGAAAAAATTTAGACTATCTGTGGATTCTTTCCCGCGAAAAAAATATTCCTGAAAATATCAAACAACGTTTCATCAGCAAGGCTCAGGAGATCGGTTACGATACCTCAAAGCTCATATGGGTAAAACAGGATAAAAAAAGCCCGTTTGATAAATAGATGATCAATTAATTTTAAATTAAACTTATGCTTAAAATACAGGCGCAATCAAAAATCCCCACAGACTACGGAATCTTCAATGTATATGCATTTTCGGAAAGTGAAGAAGACTGGTCTCCTCATTTGGTTTGGGTGGCAGAGAATACAAATTTTACGAAAGTCGTAAACGTACGTTTTCATTCAGAATGTATTACAGGAGAAATTTTTCACTCCAGAAAATGTGAATGTGGACAACAGCTGGATACTGCCATGAAATATATCTCTAAAAATGGAGGAGTAATTGTCTATCTGCGTCAGGAAGGAAGAAATATCGGAATCATCAACAAACTGAGGGCTTATGAGCTTCAGGAACAGGGCTGGGATACCGTTGAAGCTAATTTAAAACTGGGGTTTCCTGCTGACGGAAGAAACTTTGATATCGCAGTTGAAATGTTGGGTATCTTACATATAAAAGAGATCAATTTATTAACGAATAATCCCGATAAAATCAAATCTGTAGAGAATAGCGATATTATTCTCAACAGCAGAATTCCTTTGGAAATTGATTCTAATGAAGTGAATGAAAGTTATCTCGTTAAGAAAAAGAACTATTTCGGCCATCTCTTTGAAAAAATATAACAGGCTTAATAGCTGTAAAACAGGGATCTATGTATTGAAGTATTTTTTTTAAGATTTTTTTAACAGAATAATTGTTTTTTAGGCATGGTGATTGTTTATTTATATACCAATTACTAAAATATTATATTATGAACAATTCAGATTACAACAAAGCGGAAAATGCAGTAGACCAAACAAAAAATTCTTTAAAAAATGCAGCTGATGAGGCAAAATGGAAGATCAGCGACTTAGCAGATAAAGCTAAAGATTATATCAATGAAAAAAGAGATAACGATCAGGAAGCAACTCAGGAAGACTGGCTGGATCGAGTAAAATCTAATGTTTCCGATGCTTGGGAAGATATTAAAGATAAGGCTGATGAAGCTTGGGAGAAGACGAAAGATGCCGCTGAAGATGTGAAAGCAGAATGGAAAAAGAAAACCAATTAAAGTTAGTTTAAAAAATGACCAGACCTTTTAAAGTTCTGGTCATTTTTTTATGATCACAAATGGATTTTGGTTTACTAATATTCTATATGGTTGATTTTACATAGATAATGTTCATATCAGAATGAATAGAGAATGTTTTCATCGGTATTCATCCGGTATATTGTTTTTTACAGGGTGTTTTTTCTGAAATTTTGAACGTTTTTCCTAAAATATGATCAACAATCCCAATCCCTGTGCAAGGGATTTTTTTTCATGTAAAATGTGGTATGGAATTCTTAAGGATTATCCTTTAAAAATTACTGCTTTTCGAAATATTGTGAGTATTTTTGAAGCTAAAGTATCCGTAACTAATTATTGATTTTAATTCCTATGATTTTAATTGTTGATGACAACCAAAGTAACCTTTATTCACTTCAAAAATTACTCGAATCTAAAGATTTTCAGGTAGAAACAGCCGGCTCTGGTGAAGAGGCTCTTGGTAAAGCACTGAAGAATGACTATGCCTTAATTATTTTAGATGTTCAGATGCCGGATATGGATGGCTTTGAAGTTGCGGAAACACTTGCAGATTACAGCAAAACTAAAGATGTTCCTATTATATTTTTATCCGCTGTCAATACAGATAAAAAATTTATAACCCAGGGTTACGCTTCGGGGGGTAAAGATTATGTAACCAAGCCGGTAGATCCTGAAATTCTTTTGCTTAAAGTAAAAACATTCTATAATCTTCAGGAGAAAAATCTTGAGATGAAAAAAACACAGCAGAATCTTGAACTTGAAGTGAAAGGAAGACGCGAATCTCAGGTTACCATGAAATCTCAGATCGATCATTTTCATCTGATGCTGGAGTCACTTCCTCAGATTGCATTTACACTTAATGAAGACGGAATCGTTGATTTTGTTAATGGTAAATGGTATCAGTATTCTGAAGAGGAAAAGGTTTTTCCTGAAACGCATCCTGATGATCATGATATCATAGAAGAATTGCAGCGATGTAGAAAAAAAGGAAAAGCTCTCGAATTAGAGATCAGAATTAAAAATATATTTTCAGGTAATTACCGTTATCATTTGCTGAGAATAACTCCGGTATATGATGAAAATCGTATCAAAAACTGGGTGGGAACCTTTACTGATATTGATGATCAGAAAAAAGTGGAAAAGGAAAAAGATGAATTTTTAAGCATTGCAAGCCATGAATTAAAAACTCCTTTAACCAGTATTAAAGCATACGTTCAGCTATTGGAAAGAAAGCTGAAATTAGATAAAGAAAGTCCGGAAGCAGGATTTGTTACAAAAGTTCAGGGCCAGATTGAAAAGTTAAATACCCTTATCACTGATCTCCTGGACGTATCGAAAATTGAAAATGGAAAACTGAAGATTAATAAAAAGCCGGTTAATCTTGAAAGTGTAATCAGTAATGCAGTTGAAACAATATTACAGACTCATGATGAACGGGAGGTTAGAATTGATCGTCACGGAACAAAACCAGATATTTTAATTCCGTTGGATGAGATCCGTATCGAGCAGGTACTGATTAACTTTCTCACGAATGCTATTAAATATTCCCCGAAGAATAACCAGGTGATTGTGACCACTTTTGTAGATGATGAAGCCCAGGAAGTAAGAGTAAATGTGACTGATTTTGGGATTGGAATCCCTGATTTTAAACAGGATGCAGTATTCAAAAAATTCTATCGTGTAGAAGAATCTTCATTGCAGTTCCAGGGAATGGGAATCGGCCTGTTTATCTGCGCTGAAATCATTAAGCAGCATCATGGAAATGTTGGCGTTTCAAGTATTGTAGATGAGGGATCTACATTTTATTTTACCCTACCTTTAAATTAATTTTCATGCCGAAAAAAATTATACGAAATCTTCAATTTGGAATAGGTCTTTCACTTCTGATTTTAATAGCCAGCTCAGTGGCCTCATACTGGAGTATTCAGAATCAGATGAGCCATCGTGAAAGCCTTTCCCAAAGCAGACGTTCTGTAACAGCAGTTAAAGATGTCCTGGTAGCCCTGCTGGATGCGGAAACAGGAAACAGAGGGTATCAGCTTACCGGGAGGGAAGACTTTCTGGAGCCATACAAGCGTGGACTAAGAGAATATTCTAAAGCTTTGGTCCTGGCAGAATCACTTGTAGTAAAGGATAAGAACCAACAGGAAAGACTGACAGGATTAAAAATAGCAGTCGGCCAAGTGATTGATAATCTGGAAAATTTGGTGGAAAACAGACGAAGAGGAATTGTGATGACCCAGCAGCAGATTGTTACAGGTAAAGCTTATATGGACGAGTGCCGTAAAATTGTAAGAGATTTTGTACAATATGAAGAGAATCAGGTTGAAATCAAAAATAAAGATTTAGCACGTTCATCAGAAACAACAGTCTTGTTCATTGTTTTTTCTGCACTGGCAGCAGTGGTGGTAACTGCATTCTTCTATTTTAAAATGCGTGCAGATCTCATCCGGAGAGATGAACTTGAGAAAATGCTGAGAGATAAAGATCAGGAAATGACAAGGCGTGTAAGTGCTATTCAAAAAATAGCAAACAGAGTGGCCAATGGTGATTATAGTGAAAAAGCAGTAGATAATGCAGAGGATGATCTCGGAGACCTTGTGGAATCTCTTAATCACATGACCGAATCCCTTAAAATATCTTTTGATAAAATTAATAAAAGCGACTGGCGTCAGAAAGGACTTGCTTTAATGAATGAATCCCTTGTAGGAAATAAATCGGTAAAGGAAGTTTCTGATAAAGCTTTACATCAGTTGATTGAATATGGAAATTGCATCAATGGTTCATTATATCTTTTTGATGAAGGTGTTCTAAGGCTTAATAAAGCATTTGGGTTAGAAGCCAATATGAAAAGAAGCTTTGATCCCGGAGAGGGAATGGTAGGGCAGGCTTTCATGAATGCTAAAACGCAGGTATACAATAATCTTCATGAAGATGATTTTGTAGTAACTTTTGCCAGCAGTACCATTAAGATCTATGGAATAGTTCTGATACCGGTTTTCGCAGATGGACATGCAATAGGAGTTATTGAATTGGGATCTACCTCTAATTTTGATGAAGACCGAATCAGCTATTTTGAAGATTGTTCTGTGAATATAGGAATTGCTCTGAATTCTGCGAAAGGAAGAGAAAAAGAACAACAGCTCCTGGAAGAAACCCAGGCACAGTCTGAAGAATTACAGGTACAGCACTCTGAACTTGAAAATCTCAATACTGAACTGGAAGCTCAGACCCAAAAACTTCAGGCCTCTGAAGAAGAATTAAAAGTACAGCAGGAAGAATTAATGCAGGCCAATGCGGAACTGGAAGAACGTTCACGATTGCTGGAAGAAAAAAATCATTTAATTGCAGAACGGAATAATGAGATTCAGAAAAAAGTAGAGGAGCTGGCACTCAGCACCAAGTACAAGTCTGAATTTCTGGCCAATATGTCCCATGAATTACGTACCCCTCTTAATTCAATCCTTCTTTTATCAAGGTTAATGGCAGAAAATCCGGAGGAAAACCTTAATGAAGATCAGGTAGAATCTGCTAAAGTTATTCAAAGTTCAGGAACAAGTTTATTGACGTTAATAGATGAAATTCTTGACCTCGCAAAAATAGAATCCGGCAAAATGACCCTGGAATATCAGGAGGTGGTTATTGAAGACATCGTAAAAGATCTGAAAAACCTTTTCAGTCCTGTATTTCAGGAGAAAATGCTTCCATTCAATATTCAGATAGATTCAAACGTCCAGAAAGTGATTGAAAGTGACCGTCTCCGAATTGATCAGGTTTTAAGAAATCTATTGTCTAATGCCTTAAAATTTACAACAAAAGGAAGCATTGATCTTCATATCAAAAAGCATTTGGAAAAGCCTGAATTTATTATATTTTCAGTAAAAGATACAGGTATCGGAATTGCAGAAGATAAACAAAAAATTATCTTTGAAGCTTTTCAGCAGGCTGATGGATCTACAAAAAGGAAATTTGGAGGTACCGGACTCGGACTTTCAATAAGTCGTGAAATTGCAAGGCTTTTAGGAGGTGAATTGGCTCTGAAAAGTGAAGTGAATAAAGGCAGTGAATTCAGTTTTACTATTCCTGTACTTCCAGTAACGGAAATTGCTCATTCCGAAACCGATCAGGATCTGGTAGAGATTATCCGTGAAGATGTTGAAGAAATTCAGAACATTCTTGATGAGGGGGAAGTTGTTCCGTTGAACACGCTGAAAATTCCTGATGATGTAGAGGATGACAGAGAGAATATTCAGGATGGGGATAAGGTTATCCTTATTATTGAAGATGATACTAATTTTGCAAAAGCTTTATTAAAATATGCTCATTTACAAGACTATAAAGGTATTGTGGTGGTAAGAGGAGATTATGCTCTTTCAGCAGCTCAGCAATATCACCCTCATGCCATTTTATTGGATGTTCAGCTTCCTGTAAAAGATGGTTGGGCAGTAATGGATGAATTGAAGTCGGATCCTTATGTGAAGCATATTCCGGTCCACATGATGTCTGCCCTGCATGTGAAAAAAGAAAGTCTTATGAAAGGAGCTGTTGATTTTATCAATAAGCCGGTAGCGATTGATAGAATGACAGATGTGTTCAGGAAAATTGAAGAAGCATTACAAAAAGGGCCTCAAAAAGTTTTGATTGTTGAAGAAAATGCCAAACATGCCAATGCATTATCCTATTTTCTGAGTAATTTTAATATTTCTTTATCCGTGGAACATACTGTTGAAGATAGTGTAAAAGCATTGACTTCAAACCTGGTTGATTGTGTAATTCTGGATGTTGGAAGTGCAAAAGGAAATGATTACCATATCATTGAGTCCATTAAAAGTTATGAAGGACTGGAGAATCTTCCGATCATTATCTTTACTGAACACCATTTATCTAAAGAAGAAGAGCTTAAAATAAAACAGTATGCCGATTCCATTGTCGTAAAAACAGCACATTCTTATCAGAGAGTGTTGGATGAAGTAGGGTTATTCTTACATCTGGTAGAAGAGAAAAATGGTTCAGCTGAAAATAACAGAGGCCGAATGCTGGGTTCTTTAACGGAAGTTTTGAGTGGTAAAAAAATATTGATTACTGATGATGATGTACGCAATATTTTTTCTTTAACCAAAGCCCTGGAAAAGTATAAAGTTGAAGTAATTGTGGCGATGGATGGGAAACACGCTCTGGAACAAATAAACCAGAATCCAGATGTAGATGTGGTTTTGATGGATATGATGATGCCGGAAATGGATGGTTATGAAACCATTAAGGAATTAAGAAAAATGCAGGCATTTAAAAAGCTGCCTATTATAGCCATTACTGCCAAATCTATGATTGGAGAACGTGAAAAATGCATTACAGCAGGAGCTTCAGACTATATCTCAAAACCAGTAGATATTGATCAGTTATTATCACTTCTTCGTGTTTGGTTGTATGAAAGTTAAACAGATAAAATTCTGATGAATAAGAAAATCTTAATCGTGGATGATGATCCACGCAACATATTTGCATTGAAATTAACTCTTAAAGCGCGTGGGTATACAGTTGAATCCTGTACAATGGCTCAGGAGGCTTTAGACATCCTGAAATCTGGTCCCCAGTCTTATATTGTTCTGATGGACATGATGATGCCGGGAATAGATGGCTATGAAGCAGTCAGGATGATAAGAAATACTTCAGAAATCAAACATGTCCCTGTAATTGCGGTCACTGCACAGGCAATGCCTGAAGACCGTCAGAAATGCTTGGAAGCAGGAGCAGATGATTATATTTCAAAACCGATTGATGTAGATCTTTTAATAATGGCAATAGAAAAAATTTCATAGATGCTGGAACCAAGTATCGTAAAAGATGAAGAAATAGAATATCTCATCAGAGATGTTTATGATCTGTATGGCTATGATTTTTCTGGCTACAGCAGAGCTTCTTTTAAAAGAAGAGTTAACCGTATATGCCTCTTGGACAGGTTTACAAGCTTTGCAGAGCTCAGATATACCATTATAAATGATGTTGAATATTTAAAACGCTTTGTAGAGGAAGTTACAGTGAATGTTACGGAAATGTTCAGAGATCCCTCTTTTTTTAAAACCTTACGGGAGAAAATATTACCTCAGTTAGGCACTTATCCGTTAATCAGAATCTGGATTGCAGGCTGCTCAACTGGAGAGGAGGCTTATTCTATTGCTATTCTGCTCAAAGAAGCAGGTCTTTATAATAAGTCTTTGATTTATGGTACTGACCTTAATCCCGCAGTTCTTGAAACAGCAAGAGCAGGTATTTTTCCTTTACAGCAAATGAAACTTTATTCGGAAAACTATATGCTTTCCGGAGGTATAAAAGATTTTTCTGATTATTATACAGCCAATTACGATAGCGTAAGGTTTGATAAAAGCCTGCAGGAAAAATTAATTTTATCAACTCACAATCTTGTATCAGACAGTTCTTTTAATAGCTTTCAACTGATTGTATGCAGAAATGTCCTGATTTATTTTGACAGAGATCTTCAGGAAAGAGTATTCAGGCTTTTTGATAATAGCCTGGAGAATTTGGGCTTTCTTGCGCTGGGAGCAAAAGAGACTCTTCGGTTTTCTACTATTGACAAAAATTATCATCAGATGGAAGACCAGAAGATCTGGAAGAAAATTGACCACCATTAATTTACTGCGATGAACTCACAAACCAATATGAAATTAATTGTTATCGGAGGATCTGCGGGAAGTCTGCAGGTTATTATTGAAATGATTAAAAATCTGGATAATAAAATTCATATTCCCATAATATTGGTGATTCACCGTAAGGCACAATCTGGAGATATTCTTAGGACATTACTGCAGCAGTTTACCAGAATAGCTGTTGTGGAGGTTGAAGATAAAACAGAACTGGAAGAAAATAAAGTATATATTGTTCCTGCTGATTATCATTTATTGTTTGAGAATAATAAAAATATGTCATTAGATAGCTCCGAAAAAATGAATTATTCCCGTCCTTCTATAGATGTGACATTCAGATCTGCAGCAGAGATCTATGGCGAAAATGTGATTGGTATCCTTTTATCAGGGGCTAATGCTGATGGAGTGGAAGGGTTAGGATATATCAAAAAGCATAACGGAAAAGTCTGGATTCAGGATCCAAAAACCGCAGAAGTAGACTATATGCCCAGACATGCTATAGAAGAAATTGATTATGATTTAATTATCACGCCTGATACTTTAGCGAGTTATATAAAACAGTTATAATGTAAGAATATAAATAATATGAGTAAAAAGAAAATTTTAATTTTTGATGATGATACAGCTATTTTAGAAGTAATCACCATTATATTTGAAGAAAACGGATATGAAGTCAGAATTTCCGAAACATCACATGATATTCTTGAGAAAGTAGAAGATTATCAGCCGGATGTTATTTTGATGGATAACTGGATTCCAAAAATTGGAGGTGTAGAAGCTACAAAACTTCTTAAAAGTACAGAAGCATTTAAACACATTCCGGTAATTTATGTTACAGCGAATAATGATATTGTGGCTTTGGCATCAGAAGCCCGTGCCGATGATTATGTTTCAAAACCATTTAACCTGGATGATCTTGAAGCAATGGTAGCAAAACATATACAAGAACCTGCATAACAGATACCCAATAGTTCATCAATAAAATCTCTCAAAACAAAACGTTGAGAGATTTTTTATTTTTTTTCTAGTACTGTAATAATCTGTCTTTTCGTTAACGAACAGGTGTTGATTTGCTGAATTAAAGAAGATAATAAAAGATACAATGATGGATTTTCTATGGTGCTGTCCGAAAATGTTTTGACAAGAATTAATTTTTTTGAAACAATATTCTGAACCACTACATATTCAGTGCTGGCATTGACATCAATATTCAATTCCTTTTTAATAACCAAATTGAAATATTTATCAATTATTTTTTTATCGTTTTTTAAATGTAATGGTTGGCTTTCTATTCGGTCCATAACAATTATTATAATTATTTATTCTCAACAAGTTTTATGCCGTATAAAAGATTTTAAGAATTCAGAATAAGGAAATTATCATTCTGAATTCGTTGCAAAATTGTTCTTATTTTATATGATCAGGGAACAATTATAATCTAAAATTAGGTATATTTGTAAACTATTTTAATTAAAATGGATTACAAGCTTATTAAAGATTCTATTGACTTGCTGCAGGAATTTGAAACAGAAATTCGTACCTCTCCCGGTTTGTATCCGGAAACTATTCAGGGGTTTAAGGATTGGATTTCTAACAAGGAGAATGTTCATCGTGAAGAACATTTCGAAGAACCTTATTGGGAAGGTAAAGAGAACGGAAGAACAGCAGAAAGTGCCATAAGTACATTGCTTGTTCATCTTAACCGATATGCAAAAACCTACTCGAAATCAGCTATCTCAGATTCTGAATTTTCTACGCAGGAAGACTTTATTTATCTGATAAATCTTAAGGCTTTTGGAGAGATGACAAAAATGGCTCTTATCAAAAGAAATATCCATGATAAGCCTGTAGGTATGCTTATTATAGCCAGGCTTTTACGGCAGGGACTTGTGGAACAGACAGATTATGAGTTAGACAAACGCAGTAAATTAATCCGTATTACCGGAAGAGGATTGCAGATCTTAGAAAATCAAATGGAAAAAATCCGGCAAGCTACCAATATCGTTGCAGGAAATCTCACTTATTATGAGAAGATGGATCTTATACGTATTCTTAATAAACTGGATCGTTTTCATTATCCCATTTTTTCAAGGAATATTAATTCTGACCAGCTTATCGATACGGTAAATGATGAGTATGTATTTATGGATTCTTAGTATTTAAATTAAGACATTCATGAAAGGTATCTCTATCTTTAAACGACTTAAATTATACCCATTTTTCAATATCTGCTGACAAATTTTTAAATTAATTTGTTAATATTATAAAATGACCTATTTTTAGTATTTTATTACAAAAATACTATTCAATGCCGAAAAAAATTATAAGAAATCTTCAAATAGGGGTAGTGATTTCTTTGATACTTCTGATTGCTAGTTCCATAGCATCTTACATAAGCATACATAAGCAGATGGAGAATAGGGAAGACTTCTTAAAAAGTAAGGAATCTATAAGCTTAGCAAAAGATATTTTAAACATTCTTCTAGATGCTGAAACGGGAAATCGGGGATATCAGCTTACCGGACGGGAAGATTTTCTTGAACCTTTCAATAAAAGTAGGGAGGAATATCCGCTGCTTGTTTCTGATAAAGATCGACTGAATCTTAGAAATAAAGATCAGATTAATGTCCTCAATGAATTGCTACATACTTCAGAAATGGTGATGAAGGAATATGTTTTATTTATTGAGAATCGGAAAAAGGGAATAGTAATGAGTCCGGAAGAACTTGTACAAAACAAGGAGGCTATGGACAGATGCCGTATGCTCGTTCAGAAATTTGTAAAACATGAGGAAGTTCAACTTGCCATAAAAAATGAAGATTTGAACAAGTCTTCCAATAGCACCGTGTTGTTCATCGTCTTTTCTGCCATTGCTGCTATTGGTGTAACTATTTTTGTTTATATACAACTAAAATCTGACCTTATCCGGCGCGGCAGGTTAGAAAAAGATCTGTTTTATACGAAGGAAATGCTTGAGGAAACAAGCTCAGTTGCCCAGGTGGGAGGATGGGAAGCCAATATGAAGACAGGAAAGCTCTTCTGGTCTCAAAGTACAAGAGAAATTCACAAACTAAAAGATGATCTCCAGCCTACTTTCGAAAGCGCCTTTGAATTTTACAAAGGAAAAAGCAGGGAGAGAATAAAATATCTTTTTAACAAGGCAATACAACAGGGAATTCCTTTTGATGAGGAGCTTCAGCTTCTGCGTAATGATGGGGTTACGATTTGGGTAAGAGTAAAAGGCATTCCCGAATTTGAAGATGATACCTGTAAAAGGGTTTTCGGAATCATTCAGGACATTGATGCCTTCAAAAAAATGTTTCTGGAGGCTACCCGGAAGGAGGCTATAATGAAGTCTTTTGCCACTGATGTGCCTGTTCCTTTGGCGATGTTTGATAAAGATCTTAACTATGTTGCTGTAAGCAGCAGATGGAGAGAGGAATTTAGTATGAATAATGTAGATCTTATCGGTAATAACCTTTTTGCGATATCACCTAATATTCCCAAAGAACGAAAAGATATCTATGACAATGCGCTTTTGGGAAAAACGTACATCAACAGTGACTTTATGCTAAAGGTGGAAGGAAAAGAAGAAATTCAGCATTACGATCTTAAAGTAGGTCCCTGGTATCTTACAAAAGATGAAGTAGGGGGTGTAATTATTTCCATCCAGAATATCACAAATGCTGTGCAGATAAATGAAGAACTGAAAAATGCCAAGGAAGCAGCTGATACAGCCAGCAAAGCAAAATCTGAATTTCTGGCCAATATGAGTCACGAGATCAGAACTCCTTTAAACGGAGTTATTGGTTTTTCAGATCTTCTCCTCACCACACCACTGAATGAAACACAGAAGCAATATTTGAATTACATCAATGAGTCAGGGGAAAACCTGCTTAGCATCATCAATGATATTTTGGATTTTTCAAAAATAGAATCCGGAAAATTGGAGCTTTTAATTGAAAAATGCGATGTTTATGATATGTTGAGCCAGGTTATAAATGTTATTATTTATCAATCTCAGAAAAAAGATATCGAACTTCTTCTCAATATCGAGCCGGGTCTTCCAAAAATACTTTTTATGGATGAAGGAAGGTTAAAACAGATCCTGATCAATCTTCTGGGGAATGCTGTGAAATTCACAGAAAAAGGAGAGATCGAGCTAAAGGTGGAGAAATTGCGCATGGATGATAATACTATTGCTTTGCGCTTCTCGGTAAGAGATACGGGGATCGGTATCCCTGTTGAGAAACAAAAGTATATTTTTGATGCCTTTACTCAGGAAAATAGTTCAATCAGTAAACAATATGGTGGTACAGGTCTGGGCCTTACGATCTCGAACAATATCCTGGGATATATGGGAAGCCATTTGTCGCTGAGCAGCACAAAGGAAATAGGTTCTGTATTTTTCTTTGACATTGAGATTCCTTACGAAATCCCTCAATTGAGAGAGGAAGAGGAAATTAGTATTCAAACGGCCTTAGTGGTTGATGATAATGAAACCAACAGAATCATTCTTGAGCATATGCTTACCTATAAAAATATAAAGTCTACCTTGGCTTCTAATGGAATGGAAGCCTTAGAGATCCTGTTGAAAGGTGAGCGGTTCGATGTGATCCTGATGGATTATCATATGCCTCTTATGTCCGGATTGGAAACAATAGATAAAATAACAGGGTTGTTTAATGAGCGAAAAGAGACTTCCCCGTTTATAGTACTTTCTTCTTCTTCCGAAGAACTTAGCATCCTTAATTCAGTCAGGAAAATAGAAAATGCACATTTACTGTTGAAACCCATCAAATCACATGATCTATACAAAACTTTAAAAAAGGTAGACCAAAGTTTTGCAGTAGAAATTAATAAGGATCAGTCTGAGAAAGTTTCGCATTCATTTGCCTCAGAATTAGAAGTGCTTCTGGTTGATGATAACGTAGTGAATATGGTTCTGAATAATAGAATGATGAAGTCTCTTGCTCCCAATATACTTTTAACGGAAGCGGTCAATGGGCTGCAGGCTTTGGAGGAATGTAAGAAAAAGCAGTTTTCCATTATCATGATGGATGTGCAGATGCCGATAATGAGTGGTATTGATGCAACCCGAAATATCAGATTGCTGCCGGGATACGAACATATCCCTATCATAGGCGTTACAGCAGGAAATGTCCTGGGCGAAAAAGAAAAGTGCCTTGAAGCCGGAATGAATGATTTCCTTCCCAAACCTTTAAGAAAGACAGACCTTGTTGAAGTACTCAAAAAATATATTAGTATTTAGGACTCATGAAAAAAATAGGGCTCGATTTCTTCTGTTAATAATAGAGACAATATATTTTAAATGTATCAGATATAACCTTTATCTATATCAATACTATCCAAGTGGCCCAAAAGCTTCATCCAGAAATGAAAATCAAAGTTTACGAATTTATTTGAAAAATCTGAATTTTCTCGTTCAAAAAAATCCTGCAAAAATCTAATTTTGCAGGATTAATAAGCTTTTAGCGCATTTTGAAGACTTTTCAAATACACCTAGTGGAGAATATCCTTCCTTTTGGATGACAAAAAGTTTATCTAAGGAGTAGGTCGTGGTTTTAAAAAAGGGCTTGAAGGAACATGGAAATTTCTTACCAGCGACATGTGGAAAGGTGAGACATAGGAGCGACTGGGTATAGTGCCCATGAAAGAGCGGATTAATCTGACAATTAGATTAGTTCTTGATTCTTAGGAGTGTGGGGATGTTTTTTGTATAAGATAATAACCTGTTTTTCAGAAGTTTACTAAAACATTGAAAATGTCTGGAAATATGTATTTGAAAAACAGGTTATTAATTTTTTTATGGCTCAAGTCCTGTGCCGCCACATGAACTGTACGGAACGCATGTTAATTTATCATTGATAAAACATAACCTGGTACAATCTGATCCGCCAACGATTGTTTTTAATTCTGCTTTTTTAAGCTTTTTTAAATTTTTCATATTAATATATTTTATTTTCATAACAAATCTCACAAATAATTATTATATACTAGTTGAAATTAACGAATTTTAACTTTCTGGTTGATTGGGTTTCAAAAGTGGGATGCTGTTGCAATGAATAGTTTAAATACTATGTATGATGTGATTTTTTATATGATAAAATAGCAATAACTTTGATGTCATTTAATTTGAAGAAGAACATGCAGGGAAGTGAACCTACTTATCAAATTTATTCTCCAGGATCGGTACTTAGGCTGTTTAGCAATGCATTAAAACTTAATGCAACCGTTAATCTTATTTATCTTAAGGGAAGATACTCTTTGGTGGTGGGAAGCGTATGGAAATTATTACTATAATAATTTGTTTTCAGAATCAGATACAATTTCTATTAGAGTCCGGGTTTCTGCATTACTGAGAAGTAAGATTGAAAACAATAAGATCTATACCTCAAAGTACTTATAGTCTTACATTTAAAAATTGGATACAGTCCTTCTATGGAAGCCTAATTTAGTTATAACACTCGTAGAAACGTTTTTTTCAATCAGTCAAAGTAATATTTTTATCCAAACGGCTTAATTTTTGCAATTTTTTTAACCGAATGAATGTTAATCATATGATGTAGTTAATGAATTAAAAAGATAGAGAATGGAAATATCTCTATTGTCAAAGTTCGGAATATAGTTTTTTTGAACCTCATCTTACAGTTTACCTGAATACCTGAAAACTGTTTTGAGGCTGTGTTGATAATCTAAAAGATATTGACTCAATTAACTGATTATAGAATACTATTATTTAACATCAAAAAATTACTGTTATGAACGTTAAACGCACATTTGGAACAATACTGACTGTTTTAGGAATCGCAGGTTTAATTTATACAGGATATGAATTGATTAATAAAAGCTCGGCTTATACAACATTAGGTGTAATCGGGGTTCTCGGACTGATATTCTTTTTTTCTGGGATAGGTCTTGTCAAAAATACCAAAGACGAAGCATAATTATTTTGTTATAAAGAAGATGAAAAGTAGCAGGTCAAAAAAATATTTTTGACAGGAATATTTGTGCAATTTTTTAAAAAATGCAGACATGGATTTAAAAATATTATCAATCGTTTGGGGTGTAGTAGATCTGGATAGGGCAATTGCCTTTTGGAGTGAGGCATTAGATTATAAAATGAAATATGAACCCGAAGCAGACTTTGCCATTCTAGTACCGAAAGACGGTGATGGAATCCAGTTATCCATTAAAAGTAACAAGCTCTGAAGAACCCAAGAGACACCATATAGATCTGATAACCGATAACCAGAATAAGGAGGTGGAACGGCTTCTTGGTATTGGTGCTTCAAAGGTAAAAGGATGGAATTATGAACAGGATGCAGACTATGTTGTTCTTCTGGATCCTGAAGGTAATTCATTTTGTATTGTACAACGGAATCTAGCTGGAGGGTTTTAGTTTAATGTACTATCTTAGAAATCACTTATAGCTTTTATTTATAAGTAATTATTACAATGCCTTATTATATTAATCCCTATTTTTACAGTAGACTTTTAATTAAGTATATCTACATAGCAATCTTAAATCATTAAAATGATAAAGGAATTTTCATTCAAAAAATTTGGCAATTTAGAATTTAGCAAATCCTCCGCTCAAAACGATTCCCTCAGTAAAATTAACGAACATATCAAAGTCCTGTTTATTCCACAAAAAGCTATTATCCAAGTGGATTTCGAGGAGATTGAAATGAAAACAGACACCTTACTATTTATTAATCCCCATGTGATTTTAAAGCCCTGTGAAACTATTAGGGGGCAATTGATGCATTTTAACAAGGATTTTTATTGTGTGGAAATTCATGATCATGAAGTTGCATGCGATGGTATCCTGTATAACAATGTGTTTGAAATTCCATTCATAAATTTAAATAAAGAACAGTCTGCTGAGATCCAAAAGATCATCAGTGATATTCAGTTCGAATTGAAAAATGAAGATTCTGGCACAGAAGAAATGCTGAGGACATTGTTAAAACTGATCATTCTTAAATCTACGCGCATTTGGAAGCAGCATCATCACCTGGCGGACAATATACAGCAGGCCGATGTCCAATTTCTACGGAAATTCAGCAAATTGGTAGAACAGCATTTCAAGACTCTCCATACTGTAGCTGATTATGCTGATTTGCTTTGTATTACGCCAAAAAATCTAAGTAAAAAAATAAGTATGGTTAGTAAAGACACACCAAATGAAATTATAAAAAACCGTATTATACTTGAAAGTAAACGTCTTTTAGCACATACTACAATGAGTGTTAAAGAGATTGCCTACACATTGAATTACGAGGACGACGCCTATTTTGTCCGCTTTTTTACCAAACACACGGGAATGTCCCCAACCAGCTTTAGAAAGCAGTTTTAGAGCAGATATCTTTCTCATATCCAATACAAGCACAACCCCAATCGGTTGTGCTTTTTCATATTTACACCTTTATTATCCTAAAATATACTGTTCATAATGCTACTAATATCGGTTTGGGCAAAAAGTGCAATTCAAAGCGAAAACCATCCATTGATGTGCCTTCGAAATTACCCCAACTTTGCAACAACAAAAGAAAACAATAACAACAACAATTAAATAGTAAAGACATGAACAAGTTTACAGTAAAAGATGGAACAGAAATTTATTTCAAAGACTTAGGTGAAGGACAACCGATATTTTTTCACCATGGATGGCCATTGTCATCCGATGACTGGGATGCTCAGATGATGTTCTTTCTGGAAAAAGGATTTAGAGTTATTTCCCATGACAGAAGAGGGCACGGAAGATCGACTCAAACCTATAAGGGTAATGACATGGACACGTATGCAGCGGATGTTGCAGAATTGGTAGAGTACCTGGATCTAAAAGGTGTTATCCATGTAGGTCATTCAACTGGTGGTGGCGAAGCGATAAGATATGCTGCCCAATATGGGAAAAATCGCGTATCCAAAGTGGTTTTAATAAGTGCAATTACACCTTATATGATTGCAGATGTCAATAATCCTGACGGGGTACCGCTTGCAGTTTTTGACGATATCCGCTATAATACACTTCATAACAGACAGCAATTCTATCAGGATCTTACAGTGCCTTTCTACGGTTACAATAGAGAAGATGCTGTCATTAAAAAAGGAATACAGGGCAATTGGTGGAGACAGGGGATGATGGGTGGTATCAAGGCACAATATGACTGTATCAAAGTCTTTTCTGAAACCGATTTTACAGAAGACCTAAAAAGTATAGAAATACCTGTTTTGGTACTCCACGGTGATGATGATCAAATCGTGCCTTATCAAACGACGGCAGTAAAGGCTGCAGAACTTTTTAAAAATAGCCAACTGATCATTTATCCGGGTTATTCTCACGGTATGCCTACCATCAATGCTGACGTAATCAACCAGGACATTCTATCATTTATAAAAGAATAAAAATAACTGGGCAAAAAGTGCAATTCAAAGCGAAGAGTGTCCATTGTAAGGCCTGATGAATAAGAGCAACTTTGTACTATTAAAAAGAATAAACAATAATAATAAATATTTAAAAATTATGAAAAATTTAATTTTAGCAGTCGTATTATTTACAACATTAATTTCAAATACAGTTTTATCACAAACTAAAAGAACACCTGCATCCTTTGGGAGAGAAGAATATATTGAAGTAGAGAAAAATGTGAAACTTCACGTGACCGACCTTGGTGAGGGAGAGCCTATTGTTTTGATTCATGGGTGGCCATTGAGTGACGCCATGTATGAATATCAATATGCCGATTTTATTCAAAAAGGATATCGTGTGATTGGTATCACTTTAAGAGGATTCGGGTTATCTGATAAACCGGGAGGCAAATATAATTATGATGTATTCGCAGATGATATCAAGGTTGTTTTGGACAAATTGGATGTTAAAAATGCTACAATCGGTGGATTTTCAATGGGTGGGGCTACAGTGATTCACTATGTGGCCAAATACAATGCGGCCCACGTTTCAAAAATGGCTTTATTTGGGGCAGCAGCACCGATCTGGACAAAACGCGCAGACTTTAATTATGGTTTATGGACCAAGGAAGATGTCAATGGACTGATCAATCTAAACAACACCAACCGTCCGGAACTATTCGCCACATTTGGTAAGATATTTCCAGCCAATGAGACCAGCGTTTCCCAAGGCCATGGTGCATGGTTAGGAGGTATCCAGGCTCAGGCATCGCCTTATGCAATGGCTGAGGGATTGAAAACTCTGAGAGATAGCGATTTGCATAACGATTTGAAAAAAATAACAATTCCTACTTTGATCTTGCACGGTAAGTTGGATAAAATCTGCTCTTACGATCTTGCGGAACAAATGAATATTTTGCTTAAAAACTCAACTTTAGTTCCTTTCGAAAAAAGCGGTCATGCGCTCTTTATCGAAGAATTGGAAAAATTTAATACCGAATTATTGAACTTCGTTAAAAAATAGATAATCATAGTATGAGGTTAGTCTAAAAAGCTAACCTCCTTTTATTTATATTAAATCAATTGAAATGCAGAGATTTATATTATTTTTTATAACCCTAACATTGTTTTCCTGTAGTACAACAAAACACATTGTAGCAGTAAAACATAACGGTTTACCAGAAGCAATAGGGCCATATAGTCATTCTACGAGTTATGGTAATTTGATTTTTGTTTCGGGGCAAATTGGCTTGGATCAAAAAACCAACACGTTAAAAAATGGAATTGAAGAACAAATGGTTCAGATCATGGAAAATCTAAAGATTATTTTAGAAAATAATCAATCCGATTTTCAGCATATTACCAAAACAACGATCTTTTTGGCAGATATAAAACAGTTTGAAACCGTCAATAAAATCTATAGCCAATATTTTCATACGAGTTTTCCATCTAGGAGTACAATTGAAGTAAGGTCTTTGCCACGGAATGCAGCTGTTGAGATTGAATGTATTGCTGTTAAAAGGTGACGAAAAATTACTGTCAAATGGGTGTTTCAAGCGTGAGAATGGATGAAAAGCTGTATTTATCCATCCATTGATCTATCAGTTGCAACTTTAACCGTAAAGAGTATATAAATTTTGTCTCAAAAAAACTGCAAATTCAGTTCACTAATCGCCTTTTTAATTGCTTAATTTTTCTATCAATATGGGATTAGTGTCATGGTTTTATGTTATTATCCATCCTAATTATTTTGCGCAGGGAAAATTTTTAATCATCGCAGATCAGTCAATTAAAAGATTGTCTAAACTCCAAAGGCGATATAGTTGTTTTTGACTTAAAAAGCTTACTGAACGATTGTGGATGCTCAAACCCCAACTCATAGGCAATTTCGCTTACGGAAAGGTTTGAGGTTGATAGCTTTTCTTTGGCTTTTTCTATAAGTTTTTCATGGATATGCTGTTGAGTGCTCTGTTTGGTTAAAATTTTTAATAAGCCGGTTAAATAGCTGGGGGAGACATTTAGCTTTTCAGCTACAAAGTGTACACTTGGTAATCCTTTGGTAATGAGATTTTCGTCGTTAAAATAATTGTTCAGAAGTTCTTCCAGGGCATCAAGAATTTTGTGATTTGAAATTTTTCGGGTGATAAACTGTCTTTGATAAAAACGTTCAGCATAATTTAATAAAGTTTCAATTTGTGAAATAATGATGTTTTGGCTGAATCTATCTATATTTGAATGATATTCCCGTTCAATATTTTCTGTGATCTGCTGAATGATTATTTCCTCCTTTTCCGATACAAATAAAGCTTCATTCACTGAATAGTCAAAAAAATCATAGGCCTTAATGTTTTTAGCTAAAGAAGTATTCCAAAGAAAATCCGGATGAATCAGCAAAATCCATCCCGCATGCTTTTCCCTTTTATTTTTGTCAGGATCTATAGTCACGCTAAAAACTTGCCCGGGAGCCATAAAAAACATCATTCCTTCGTCAAAATCATATTGTTGTTGGCCATATTTAATCTTAGAACCGGAAGTTCGCTTGATTGAAATTGAATAAAAATCAAGAATCCAGCTCAATTCATTCTGATCTACCTGATGATTGATCATGCCGTAATCAATCAGACTGACCAATGGATGTTGAGGTTTCGGAAGCCCTCTGAACTTATGGAATTCGCTTATGGTTTTTATTCTGACAGGCTGTTTCATGATACAACGAAGTTACTTATTTTACTGGAATAATTTATCTGCTCTGAAACAGCCTCTGGTTCCGCTCAGATTGAATATGACCGAAGTCAGAGGCTTTCTATTTTCAGAATGAATAAAAGTTAACTATTTTTATAAATTTCAGCGAAATCTTTCGCAAAATCCTGAACTTTAATTTTACCTAAAA
The DNA here is from genome assembly GCF_036543225.1 of Chryseobacterium sp. CFS2. Classification (NCBI taxonomy): domain Bacteria; kingdom Pseudomonadati; phylum Bacteroidota; class Flavobacteriia; order Flavobacteriales; family Weeksellaceae; genus Chryseobacterium; species Chryseobacterium sp. CFS2. The sequence goes on along the minus strand of NZ_JAZHQU010000003.1, from coordinate 294,313 downwards.
CTGGTCTGTTTCTATAATAATCTTCGTACAGGACATTTCCTCGCCTTGCCATATTCATCTCAACAAAACCTTTTGCAGTCTCAGGATTCATCCCGGCTTTCACTAAATTATTTAGTAGATCGTCATCAGAAATAACAATCCATTGTAAATCCGGTTTGCCTATGGCTTCGCCTAATGTCTGTGCTATTTTATTAGGAGAAATCTCTTCACTGGCAATGTAGCGGATTTCCCTTCCCATAAAAGGTTTCTCTACTTCCTCCACAATTACGGCTGCTATATCGAAAGGTGAAACCCATGGCTCTTTTTCATCTCCGCCATAGTTTTGGATGATGGCATTATCGGAATGTATAGTGGGAATAAATGCCAACATATTGTAATAAAACCCGACAGGACGCATAAATTTGATAGAAACATTTTCCGGCAGCGTATTTAGGATTTTCTCAACTTCATAATGGAAGGCGAGGATTCCATTTCCTTTGTCCATATGGGCTCCAATACTGCTAAGATGGACTATATTTTTAACATTTGATTTTTCAATGGCCTCTTTATAATTTTTAGCAATTTGAATATTAGTCTCAATAAAATCAATCTCATGATTAAAAAAAGCCTTACTATTGATGGCTTCCATTGCATAAATAACATCTGCTCCTTCGAAAGTCTCAGCAAGGAAATCTACATCTTCCAATGTTCCTATTGCTGCTTTTGCTCCTAAAGATTCGATTTCTGCTTGTCTTGCAAAACTGCTGCTGATAACCGTTACATCATGACCCTTACCGAGTAATTCTTCGGTTAATGGTCTACTGATATTTCCTAACGATCCTGTTACAATAATTTTCATTTTATTTAAATTTTTTATTGAAACAAATTTCAGTATTGCAAAAAAATCCTCTGTAGCCAAATCAACTTTTTGCGTAGCCAAAAATAGTTTGAAAGAGTAGAAAGAATGGTTTAACTGAAATACGAAATGGATACTGCGCCGTATGTCCTCTGAAAAGTTAGCTAATGCCAAAAGAACACTTGTTTGCCAGCAATAAATGCTTCTTATTTTAAAAGTGCCGATGTAATAATGACTATATGCAGAATCATAGTAAAAAAGCAGTTACTAGTCTTTAGAAAATATGGACAATGAGATTGTACTATTTGCAAATCCTCAATGAAATGAATACTGTTATAAACGGATAATTTATATACGACAGCTTTATAATAGAAATAACAGGAATTTATATACGCCCTTAACACTTCTAAGTGTTGAGGATTTTACTATTTAAGTCAAATCAATAAACCGTGTAGTGATTTTACTACATGAACTTCCGTTTTCCACTACAAAGAAACTTTTATGGCTGCTATAAATTTGCAGTATACAAAAGATAACAATTAAATAAAAATAACAATAAAATATTACTGCCATGACAAAACAAATTGTAATCACAGCCTTAACTTTTGGAGCAATCATATTAGGAACTAATAATGTTCAAGCCCAAAATACTACAGCAACCACAACGGTAAACATTACCCTGAACGATGTCATCTCTATCGACGCGGGAAGTACTGCCATTGGTAATACGGTTGATTTTAACTATGCTACTGCATCAGACTATAACTCTGATCAAACAATTACTAAAGCCAACTCCCTAAAAGTTACTTCAACGAAGAACTTTAATGTGAAAGTAAAAGCAGGAGGCGCTAATTTTATGAATGGAACCAACTTAATCCCTGTAAATGTTCTGACGATCAAAGCAGCTACAGCTGCTGGAACCATGGGTGGAACAAAAAGCGCAGTAGTTTTATCTGCAACGGATCAGACTTTAGTATCCAATGCTCCTCTTGGAAGTGCATTAACATTGAACCTGGACTACACTATTCCAGCGGCAAAATCCTCATCTTCTGATATTTTAGGTAAACCAGCCGGAACTTATACTCAAACAGTAACTTATACTGCAACAGCTTTATAGGTTATTTTTTCATATTAATATTTTGTGATTTGGTGTTTCGAAGGCTTCCTCAGGAGGCCTTTGATTTTATATGTATTGATAATGATAGAGAAAATTCATAATCCTGGAATAAGTATCTTTCAGCTGTTGGAGTTATTAACTTTGTTAGGACCACATGAAGCTTCAACCACATGAAAACCTGATAAATACACCGAAGAAACGCAAAAGTTCGATTTCCTAATTTCCTAATTACTTAATTTTATAAAATGACTGGGGAAATTATAAATTTTGAATTCGAAATAAAATATTTTAAATATATTATAGAACCTTTAAAACACAACATCGTAAAGAAGAATAGTTCTAATATGTGTGGATTCCGCATAAGGTAAAATTTTATAGATAATACCGCCTTTTTCTGTGTTCAGCCGATAAAATTATAAAATAACTTAAATGCTATAATTAGATTTGAATTATGTAATTTGTATAATCATTTCGTATGATGATTCTTTGAAACAAGATAAAAATCCATATCGGGTACTCATAAAAAAGTACTGTACAAGTACGTTCAAATCGTTTGGGAGCGGTTGGTTCATATACCTCCCTCTCCCTTATCTATTATTTAATAAATTATCTTTAAAATAGAATTAAAATTATTCTGTCATAGTTAGGATAACATAAGACAATTGCAGATAATTTATTTATTATTTTCCCAACAGCAGTAAATCCATCGTTTTTTTGATCCATAAATTTTTGACTTATGGAAACAATTACAAAACAAGATCTTGACTTGCTGCGAGCTCAGATAGTCCAAGATATAGAAGTTTTAATAAGCACTAAGAATAATCAAAATGAACTAGACGAGGATTTTGATTGGATACGTAGTAAGAAAATTAGAAAGTTGATGGACATTTCTCCTGCAACGCTTCAGAATTTTAGAATTTCCGGGAAAATAAGACACAAAAAGATCTTGGGCTCATATTATTACAATAAGCAGGATCTGCTAAATCTTTTTAAAGATGAATAGCAATATCAGGGAATATTGGTTGCATTATATGTCGAATGTTACTAAGGATCCTCGTTTAAATGTATGGCATATATCCCTTATTTATGCGATTGTCCACTTGCCCATAAGCAGGATGAAAGAGAAATAATACGGGTCAGTCGTAGCAAATTAATGAAACTATCTCATATTGCAACTTTTCCAACATATCACAAATATTTTCAACAATTGCAAGACCTCGGCTATATTACCTATGAACCCTCATACCATCCTGGATTTCGCAGTATCGTCAAAATAACGAAATTTAAAGTTGGCTGATAATATAAACCTCAATACACGTATTGAGGTTTATTGTTTATTATTATTAAATAGCAAGTTTATTTTATCTATAATAGATTGAACCTTGACTATATTAACTTGATAATTACTGTCTTTGTTTAAAGCATCTATATTAACTATTGAGTAGAGTCCAGACTCTAATTCTTCTACCATTTTCTTCAACTCTTCCCTTTGATCACTACTTTTACCATTTCTTAGCCTAAATTCCAGTTCTTTCATTTCTCTACCTATAACTTCCTGTTCGGTGATAGCATAGTCTTCAGTCTGCTTTACAGAATAGTGACCTAACATTTCTTTAACAACATGAATTGGAACGGCATTATTGAGAGTGACAGTACTTGCAAATGTTCTACGGGCTTTATGAGTGTTGAGATTTGTTGTTATTTCACAAATTTCGGCGATTTCCTTCAGGTATTCATTCATTTTTTGATTTGATCTAACGGGAAGCACACTTTTCCGTTGTATACAAATAGGATCATTTTTATATTTTGCCATAATTTCGACGGCCTTAGGTAACAGTGGAATATCAGTTTGAGATTTTGATTTCTGTCTGCTGCTCATAATCCATAAACCTCCATCATTACCATCCTTAATATCTTCCCATTTAAGCTGTTAAACATCAATATATGCCAATCCAGTATAACATTGAAAGATAAATATATCTCTAACAACATCCAGTCTTTCTGAATCAAAGCTAAACTCCTCTAGTTTTTTAAGTTCCAATCTAGTCAATGGCTGTTTTCTTAACTTCGTTTTTTTTCCAACAAAAAGTTTGAAAGGATCTTTAGAGATTAGATCTTTAGCAACAGCCCTAAGAATTATTTTTTTGAAATTACTGATATATTTAATTGCCGTATTATTTGAGCAATTTCGGGCAGTTCTCAGATACATGTAGTAGTTCTGAGCAAATTCATAGTTTAATGCAGTAAATTCAATGTCTTCTCGCTGGAACTTCTCTTTTATAAAATCCCTGACATGAGATCTTGCTGTGACATAACGAGTATGAGTTCCTTTGGAATACTCTTTCTTTCTAACTAGCGCCTTTATTTCCTCGTTATGTTCAAAGAACTCTTCAAGAACTTTGTTACGCTTTATTGAGCGACCATTTACAAAATTAATGAGGTCTACTGAAGAAACAGGAATCCCTTTGTTAAATAGTTCTGTTTTAAAACTATTGACTTTGGTTGTCAATGATTCAAGGAAAGTGTTTAAAGTTTTTGCGTCTTCCTTTGTTCCGATGGCTTTACCTTCTTTCTGATCCCATCTGTTGATAGCCCATTGCCTTCTTGTTGAAGCTTCTTTTGGTATACCGTCTACCGTAATCCTGACATACACTGTACGAATTGTTTTGTTTTTTGCACTCTTTAAGAAATAAAAGAGACCATAACTTTGCTCTAACATAATTCAACATTTTAAGGTTTATAAAAGTCAAACTAAAGATTCTTTGAGTCAAGTCGTTAAAGGCTTTTATATGTTGATAATCAATTATTTAATTAATGCCTGTTATGATTTTTTTTAATCTGAAAATTGCCACGATTTTGCCACAAACTTTACGAGTTTATTTGAAAAATCTGAATTTTCTCGTTCAAAAAAAATCCTGCAAAAATCTAATTTTGCAGGATTAATCAGCTTTTAGCGCATTTTGAAGACTTTTTCAAATACACTCAGTGGAGAATACGGGATTCGAACCCGTGACCTTTTGACTGCCAGTCAAACGCGCTAGCCAACTGCGCCAATCCCCCGTCTTTTATTTTAAAGCGGTACAAAAGTAAGTATTTAATTGATATTTGCAAATATTTTGTTGATTTTATTAGGTGAAAATTAAAAGATAATAAGAACAGTTTTTGGTTTACTAATAGATTTTAAAATATAAATCTGCTTTTAAGCAAAAGAATTCCAACAGAATACCCTAGATTTGAAAAAAATAAAACATGGAATTTTCTCCTTTTAATCCGGTAATTAAGCTTTGTTTGCAAGGAATGAGCTTTGAAGAGAAAGAAATGCCTGAAGAAGCGACTCGACTATTTTTACAAGCCTGGGAAGAAGCTTCGGATGACCATGAAAAGTTTCTGGCATCTCATTATGTATCACGTCATCAGAAAAGGGTGGAAGATAAATTAAAGTGGCTTGAAATTTCCTTAGCGTTTGCCTTAAAAATTAATGATGATACCGTTAAAAGTGCCTTGCCTTCTCTTTATCTTAATATTTCCCAATGCTATCAGAACTTAGGCGATCATGAAAATTCAAAAAAGAATGGTGAGTTGTCGGAACTGTTTAAAAACCATCCGTCTGACAAAGGTCCTTTTTACCACGGAACAAAAGCTGATTTACAGTTTGGAGATCTTTTGACCGCTGGCGGAAACTCAAATTATAAGTCAGAATTTAAAATGAATCATATTTACTTCACCGCTTTCACTCAAGGAGCAGGTCTTGCTGCAGCACTGGCAAAAGGGGATGGAGCAGAAAGGGTTTATATTGTAGAGCCAACAGGAAATTTCGAAAATGATCCCAACGTAACAGATAAGAAGTTTCCAGGAAATCCGACCCGCTCTTATCGTTCCGAAATGCCTTTGAAAATCATAGGAGAGATCACAGACTGGAACAGACCCAAGCCTGAAGATCTTCAGAAGTTTCGGGAAAAATTAGAAAATAGTAACGGAGACATTATCAATTAATCTTTGTTTATCCGGTTAATTGGGAAAATGTTTCATTATGACTGTACTCATAAAACTCAGGATGAATATTTCATACATTTGGGAAAAGTTTTTCATTCATCCTATAGTTTTAGCCTCCGAATAGGGGGCGTTTCTGTTGGGTCATTTTAACTAAATGAGGTGACGGCGGATCGTTTGATATTGCCTAGAGAAAAGTTCCGGTGCGGCCTTCATTTCCAATAAAGATAAGATTCTATTGAAATTTCCTTTTAAATAAAAACCTCTATTGAGCTCCAGTGATTTTTTGCCATAGTATACAGTACAGACTGGGGTTGAATATTTTCCAACGATTTTCATATCTATTCCTGTAATGTCAGTCCAGAGAAACTGATGCTGTTTCAAACCACCTGTAAAGCGGATTTCCGTATTTGAAATGATTAATTTTAGCCGGGTATACATCAGCATACTCACAGCAATCAGCAAAAGTAATGGCACCAAAAAAATAATCTCTTGTGGAAGATCTTTCTGCATGAGAAGACCGAATCCAGTCAAAACTAAGAGAGGACCGAAAAAATAACAGATTATTTTTAACCATTGTGGTGAGGAAAAAATTTCTTCAGTCAGTATCTGTTTCATAGTATAATAGTACGGTTTTTAAGTGATGTATTTCATTTTCATTCAAAAAAAACTGGATTGGTTATTTACAGCTTAACATAAGAATTATTAAAGTCTTTGATTGAATATAGAAGTTAATACTCTTAAGTTAAATGGAAATCATTAATTCTTAAATAAAAAACAGCCACAATTCAATTGTGGCTGCCTCTTTTGAAATCAAATATCGACTATTATAAAGATCTGGAGCGGGCAATATTAATAAGGTACACAAGGTGTGCGTACATGCTTCGCTTTACAGACTCTATTTTTATATCTCCGGTCGTTTGGTTAATGGTGGTCACCAAATCGGTATTACATTGACCGGCAAAGTTTCCGCTTCCTAAATAGTTGACTGTATTAGTACTTGGATAAGAAATTCTGGGATAATCAGGAGCAGTCTGGTTAGCAACGGGAGCCGAGCCTGCAAATCCCTTATTATCAACATATCGGGCTGTCCATGTACCTAAAAACTGTCCGTTGCTGGTATTAATTCCTTGTCCTACAATAATTTGAGTATCTACAGGATTGCTGAACCCGGCGCAAGAGGTGTAATGATTGATTGAAACAGTGCAGGAAGAAGCATTGTCAACAGGCTGGAAACATTTTCCTTCATAAATAGTCAGCCTTTGCTCAGTAGCTGACATTGAAGTGTTTAATAATGCTTTCGGTGCAAAAATTTCTTCCGGAGAAATAAGCGTTAAAACTCCTTGTGCATCCGCTGCTACAATTTTTTTTTCAGCATTTGAAAGTCCTCTTACTCTTACCAGACCATTGACATCCAATGTATGAGAAGGAGTAGCTGTATTAATCCCAACCTGTGCTGTTAAACTCCCACCGATAGCAAGTGTTGCCAAAAAGAATGTTTTTGTTTTCATGTTATTATTTGAAAAGGTTAAATTTTTCACTAATATAGGAAATAACTTTAAAATAGGGAGAAAAAACCTTTGAAATCTGATATAAAGTAATTGTAAACGAATATTGAATTTAATAATACCAAGTTTTACGTATATTTTTAAAATAACTCAAAATTTACACAGCTTGTATTTGTTTGAAAAATATTTGTATTTTAGCCAAAATATGTTGTTTTTTAATAAACATATTGGGTGCTAATTAAAATTCAGATAATTTGAATGAAAAAATTAGTAGATTTGCACGGAACAAAAAATAATACATATTAAGCAATATTCTCTGTGACTGGATTTTTAAGAGGAAAGTACATGAGAATAACAGGATTTTAGGTTATAAAACTACTGAAACTATGAAGAAACTTTTTTTACTTTTATTAACGGCGTTTTTATTTATCGGTTGCAGCTCTGATGATGATACTATTTATGATTATGTAGGAACATGGTCTGGTTCTTATGAAGGAAGCGATAAGGGAGTTTGGAACTTTGTGGTAGACGAGAGTGGTAAAGTAGTAGGAACAATGCATTCCGATGTGAATAATGAAAATTACAGCATTACCGGAAATTTAAGTGAGACAGGAGATCTGAACGCCAGAGTAGGGCTTCCATCACAAGGAGATTTCAAAGGAACGTTAACGACAGAGAAAAAAGGAAACGGAAACTGGTCCAACTCACTTCCAACGCCTGCGATATCAGGAAGCTGGAAAGGAGAAAAGAAATAAAAACAAGAAAGTCTGCAGAATCTACTGCAGACTTTTTTATTTAAACAAATCCCATATGGGTAATCTCGTCTTTCTCATTCTTCAATGCTACAAAATAAAGTAGAAAATCATCTTCGGAGAAATATTTTTTAAAAGACTTTTCCTCCTGTTGGTTCCAGCTTATTATTTCTTCATGAGTTTCTATGCTGTAACTTTCAGAATCTAATTGTAAGGTTAAGATGACTCCTTCATCTGTGGTACAACCTTTATTCTTATATAAAACATGGTTTTGACTTCTGATACAATCTGAAACAGTATGGATTGTACCCAGCTGAAATGCTCTCAATAGCTTCCTTCCTTCTTCAGTCTTTAAACCGTTTTCAACCGTTCTTTTTCCTCTTTCGGAAATAATATCCAAATCCTTGATGGCCGTCATCACCTTTGCAAACTTCTGGTAGAGCAGGGGATCACCCGATTCTTTAATATACACCTCAAGACTCTTCCGGATGATCTTCCCGATTTTTGAACAGTGCCCGAATTCGGAACTGTTCTGTCTTACTTTCTCATATGACGGATTTTTTTTAAACGCAGCTTTATTGAACCCGCTTTTCTTCCGAACTACATTTTTGCCGTTCAGAGTATAAAATACCAGATCGCCCACTGCTCCTGTAATCTTAATTACACTTTCATATGTCGCCATATCTTCAAAATAGAAATCAAATATACCAATAAATAATGGAAAACAAAATTTTAACATATATTTATCATATAGTTGTAGTATAGTTATATTATAATTAAAATATAAAATGTATATTTGTCATGAATTAGTTAATTAAGTATAAATCAGATGAATATGGGATTGGGATTATTTGAACAAAGAATAAGGATAAAGCAGCTGTCTGTTTTACTGATGGCATCTGCTTTTGTAGTTTCCTGCGGATCTTCGAAAAGTGCTTCTGCCAGTAAGAAATCAAATACAAAGAACGTAGCGAAAGCTGAAAATCTCAGAAAGCTGGATTCAAAATTTAATGGGAATGTCTCCAGATCAATCAATGATATTCTGAAAGATGCAGAAAAATACATCGGGACACCCTATAAATTCGGAGGAAATACTTCTTCAGGTTTTGACTGTTCCGGATTTACAGTAAAAGTATTCGAAGAAAATGACTTCAGTCTTCCCAGACGATCTTCTGATCAGGCTGATGCAGGAAAGAATATTGATATCAAAGATGTGAAGCCCGGAGATCTTTTATTTTTCGCAACCGCAGGGGGAAGCAGAGTATCCCACGTAGGAATAGTTCATGATATTGGTCCTGACGGAGAAGTGAAATTTATTCATGCTTCTACTTCAAAAGGTGTAATCATTTCTTCCCTGAACGAAAAATACTGGAATAAGGCCTACCTTCATGCCCAAAGGGTTCTGTAAAAATAGTAAAATGATAGAGAACCCTACATTTGCCTTCATTAAAACAGATAAGAAGCTGATTAAGATTTTCTTAAAAGATATCAGTATGATCAAAGGGCTCGGAAATTATGTGGAAGTTCATACTATCGACAACAAGAGATATATTTACTACAAAACACTTAAAGATCTGATTGAAAGCCTGCCGGACGAATTTATGCGGGTTCATAATTCATATATTATCAATCTGATGAATATTGAATCTTTCGAAGACAATCACTTAATTTGTGGCGACTTAAAAATTACTGTAGCCAAAAGCTATAAAGAATGTCTGCAAACCGCTCTCGGTAAAATGATGCTTTAAAAACTCGTCTGCATCAGAAAATGATCCAACGACATCAGATTTTTGATCTCATGTATAAATAAATTTTCATTCCTCTTTTCATGTTTTAGTTTTACTGAAAAATTAAAACAATGAACAAAGACACTGCATTAGATTACATTCAAAACAATACGATTATCGGAATAAAAGCTGGAAATCAAAGACCTGAATTCCTGGAAATATGGATGGTTGTGGTACAGAACAGAATATTTGCAAGATCCTGGGGACTCGCCAGAAGAAGCTGGTATAATACCTTTTTAGAAAATTCAGCAGGTGAAATCCTATGTGGCGAAACAACATATGCGATAAAAGCTCTCGTTCCGGAAGATATCAGCGATCTTACTGAAGAAATTAATCAGGCGTATCTGACAAAATATAACAGTGATCATAATAGTCCATATTCACAAGGAATTATTCAGGAAAAACATGTTGCGAAAACGATAGAGTTTATTATTTTGGATTAAAAATTCAATAGGAACGGGCTTTAGCCCGTTTATCGAAAAATAAAAACTTCAACCGGCTTTAGCCAAAACTTATAATTAACCACCCCGTCAAAAATTCTTTGAATTTTTGCCACCCCTCCGGAGGAAAGGAATTTCTGGAATCCCAATAAAGTCTCTGTCATTGCAATAGTATTGCATCATTAAACTCAGGAAATTTGCCCAAAACTATTATCATATGGCAGATTTCATCAGATTCTTTATTCCTTTATATTTCATCGTATTCTTTACCATTTCCTTTGTCGGAATCAGTTATAAAGTAGCAAAACAGATCGGTAAAAACCCAAATATCCTTCCCAAAGACGATTCTGTCTACGGACTTGTAGGATTCTATTTTAAGATGACTTTGTGTGTCCTTTTTATTTATACAATGCTTTTACTCTTTTTACCAGAAAAGATTTTTAATGCTTTTAAAATTACCATGCTGGAATATATTCCATTGCAATATACTGGAGTGGTGATCATGATTTCAGCACTGATTTGGGTTATAATAGCTCAGCTGCAAATGAAAAATTCATGGCGGATCGGGGTTGATAGCACAACAAAAACAGAACTTATTACTCATGGATTATTCAGGTTCTCAAGAAATCCCATATTTCTGGGGATGACCATCAGTCTTGCAGGATTTTTTCTTGTTTTTCCAACGGTAATTACTTTTTCTTTTCTTTTGATTGCAAGTATTTTGATGCAGATTCAAATCCGGATTGAAGAAGACTATCTGTTAAAACAGCATGGACCAATATATGTTGCATATAAAAATAGGGTTGCAAGGATGTTTGGCCTTCATTAAAAGCATCATCTTAAAAACCATTTTGCTGAACTTTTTTGTATCTTTGGCAGGTATAATTTTTCAAACTAATTTAAATAAGAAACATGTCGTTACAACAAACTATTGAAAATATTTGGGATAATAGAGAACTATTACAAAATGAAGACAGCCAGAAGGCGATCAGAGAGGTTATTTCTTTAGTTGATAAAGGTGAACTTCGTACTGCTGAACCTACTGAAAACGGATGGCAGGTAAATGAATGGGTGAAAAAAGCTGTCGTAATGTATTTCCCGATCCAAAAAATGGAAACGATTGAAGTAGGCCCGTTTGAATTTCATGATAAAATGCCTTTGAAGAGAGGTTATGCTGAAAAAGGGGTGAGAGTTGTACCACATGCAGTAGCGAGAGAAGGAGCTTATATTGCTCCGGGAGTTATTTTAATGCCATCTTATGTAAATATTGGAGCTTATGTAGATTCCGGAACAATGGTAGATACTTGGGCGACCGTAGGAAGCTGTGCGCAGATCGGTAAAAACGTTCACCTGAGTGGTGGTGTTGGTATCGGTGGAGTATTGGAGCCTTTACAAGCTGCTCCGGTAATCATTGAAGATGATTGCTTTATCGGTTCAAGATGTATCGTTGTAGAAGGAGTTCACGTAGAAAAAGAAGCCGTGCTAGGTGCAAACGTAGTATTGACCGCTTCTACAAAAATTATCGATGTTACAGGAGATACTCCTATCGAAATCAAAGGAAGAGTTCCTGCCCGTTCAGTAGTCATTCCTGGAAGCTATACAAAACAGTATCCGGCTGGAGAATATCAGGTTCCATGTGCACTGATCATTGGTCAGAGAAAGGAATCTACAGATAAGAAAACGTCTCTGAATGATGCATTGAGAGATAATAATGTAGCTGTTTAAGATTAATACTTTAAGCTAATATCACAATCTTGAAAGAAAAATTTCTTAAAATATTATTAAACCCTAAATATATATTTGGGGTTTATCTTATTATATCCGTTGTTACCGCTATTTCCAAATATCTGAGAGGAGATTATGCGATCAATAATTATCTGATTTTTAAAAACGTATTCTTTAATACCATTCATCAGAAAAATCTGTTTATCCATTATCCGGATCTCTATTTTGACCTGAATCATTATGGCGTATTTTTCAGTGCATTGATTGCTCCTTTTGCCATGATGCCGGATTGGCTGGGAATTTCACTTTGGAATATTGCCAACACCTTTATCTTTATCTACGGAATTTATAAACTGCCGTTTTCAGACAGCAAGAAAGCTATTTTCGGATTGCTTTGCCTTCAGGAATATATTACAGCAGCTTTAAGTTTGCAGTTCAATGTAGCACTGACAGGACTTTTGCTGTTATCTGCAGTATACATTTACGAAAGAAAAGAAGTGAAATCGGTAACTGCCATTTTAATCGGAATATTTGTAAAAATCTACGGAATAGTAGGATTAACGCAGTTTTTCTTTATTAAAAATAAGACTAAATTTATTCTTTCAGGAGTAGGCATTGCCATCCTATTTTTCGTACTTCCAATGGCCTATTCAAGTCCGCAGTTTGTGATTCAGTGTTACTCAGACTGGTTTCAGTCTATCGTAGAAAAAAATAATGAAAACCAGGTGCTGGGAAATATGCAGGATATCTCATTAATGGGCTTCGTAAGAAGAATTTTGGGGGATGCCTCCATTTCCAATCTTGTATTTTTAGCAGGTGGATTACCGCTTTTTGTGTTGCCTTATATCAGAATTAAGCAATACAAACACTATGCTTTCCAACTGATGATTCTGGCTTCAACATTACTGTTTCTGGTCCTGTTCAGCTCCAGTTCAGAATCTCCAACATACATTATTGCTGTGGTAGGAGTACTGATATGGTTTTTTCTTCAGAAAGAAAGAACACCGCTTATTATTGGATTGCTTGTTTTTGTCATTATTTTCACTTGTTTCTCCACTTCGGATCTATTCCCGAAATTTGTAAAAGAAAATTATATCATCAAATATTCATTAAAAGCAGTACCTTGTATTATGATCTGGTTGAGAGTAACTTATGAACTCCTGACTAAAGATTTTGAGAAAAATTATAGCTTGAATTAATAAATATGAAGAAAATTTCAATTGTAATTCCCGCCTATAACGAAGAAGGTAACGTTGCCATGATCCATCAGAAAATTAAAGAAGTTTTTGATGGTTTGAATAACTATGACTTTGAAATCATATTTGTGAATGATGGCAGCAGAGACAATACGCAACAAAAATTAGAAGAACTTTCCCGTCAGTATGATGAAGTGAAATTCATTGAGTTTTCCCGTAATTTTGGACATCAGCCCGCTGTAAAAGCAGGGATGGATAATGCCCACGGAAATGCAGTCATTTCTATGGATGGAGACCTTCAGCATCCGCCGGAGCTTATCCCGGAGATGATTAAGAAATGGGAAGAAGGTAATGACGTCGTTTTTACCTTTAGAACGTATCCCAAAGAGATTTCTTTTTTTAAAAGAAAAACATCAGACTTATTTTACAAGCTTTTATCAAGCCTGTCAGATGTTAATTTAACGAAAGGTGGTGGCTCAGATTTCAGATTACTGGATGCGAGGGCAGTGGAGGTGATGAGAAACTTTAATGAAGATGATTTATTCCTCAGAGGATTAACGAGTTGGATGGGTTTCAAACAAACAGGAATTGATTTTACCGCAGCAGAAAGACTCTCAGGAAAAAGCAGTTACAATCTTAAGAAAATGTTCACTTTTGCCTTCACGGGAATCACAGCTTTCAGTGTAAAACCCTTGTATCTTGCGGCTTATCTGGGCTTTTTATTTTCAGCACTTTCAGTAATCGGATACGGTACCTATGTGATTCATTCTTTCATTGCAAAGACGGAGATCTCTGGTTGGGCATCATTAATTATGACCATTGTTTTCTTCGGAGGGCTTCAGTTAATCATCCTCGGAATCATGGGAATTTATTTAGGTAAAATATTTAAACAGGTGAAAGACAGACCTAATTATATTATTAAAAACAAAAATTTTTAAAATGGTTTTATTGAGTTTTGATATTGAAGAATTTGATATGCCATTAGAATATAAGGGTGAAATTCCCTTTGAAAAGCAGATTTCAATTTCACAAACAGGATTAGAGAGAATTCTTGATATCCTTAAAAAACATAATGCCAAAGCTACTTTCTTTTCTACAGTAGTTTTTGCAGAAAACAGCAAACCTCTTATTGAAAGGTTATTAAACGAAGGTCATGAACTGGCTTCTCATACATGGTTTCATTCAGAATTTGAAGACAAACACCTGAAGGAATCAAGGGAAAAGCTGGAAGAACTATTTTCCACAAAGGTAACAGGGTTGAGAATGCCAAGAATGATGCCTGTAGACGACAAAGAAGTGGAAAAAGCAGGCTATTCATACAATTCATCTATTAATCCCACATTTTTGCCGGGAAGATATAATAATTTAAAAGTATCCAGAACTTATTTTAAAGAAGGAAATGTAACCCAGGTTCCGGCTTCGGTTTCTCCTAATTTCAGGGTTCCTTTGTTTTGGTTGAGCTTTCACAATTTTCCCTTATTTTTCTACAAAAAACTGGCTTCGGACTGCTTAAAAAAAGATCAATATCTGAACATCTATTTCCATCCGTGGGAATTTGCAGAGATCAAAGACGAAGCATTTAAACTGCCTGGTTTTACCGTAAAGAACTCCGGAAAAGATATGGTGGAAAGATTTGATGCGTTTGTAAGCTGGCTGAAAGAAAAAGGCCATACATTCGGTACATTCCAGGAATTTCAAAAACAGATACAACGATGAAGATTGCCTTTGATGCAAAACGGTTTTTTCATAATACCTCCGGTCTTGGAAATTACTCGAGAGATCTTGTAAGAATTCTTTCCGAATATGAACCGGAAAACGAATATCTGTTACTGAACAAAAACAAATCGGAGCGTGGAAAGGATATCCTGGAGCACCCGAATGTTCATTTTATTGAAACTTCAAAAGGAAACTTTTCCCGTCAGCTTAAAATGGGTAAAGATGCCCAGAAGCAAAACGCTGATATTTTTCATGGATTATCTGGTGAACTTCCCTTAAAATGGGACTCAAAACCTATTAAAAAGGTCGTTACCATTCATGATTTGATCTTTGTAAGATATCCACAGTATTATTCTTTTTTTGACAGGAGAATCCACTTCTGGAAGTTTAAAAAAGCAGCTGAAATGGCAGATAAAATTATTGCTATTTCAGAACAGACCAAAAGAGATATCATTCAATATTTAAAAGTTCCTGAAACTAAGATTGAAGTCATTTATCAGGGATGTCATCAGGCTTTTAAAGAACAGCAGTCTCCGGAACTGATGCAGGAGGTAAAAGAGAAGTTCAGGCTTCCGGAAAGGTTTATACTCAACGTAGGAACTATCGAAGACCGAAAAAATCTTTTGAACATTGTAAAAGCAGTCAATGGTACAGAAATTCCATTGGTTGTGGTAGGAAGGAAGACCAAATATTTCCAGAAAATAGAAAGATTTCTGAAAAAGAACAAAATGGAAAAGCAGGTGCTATTCCTTGAAGGTGTTTCCATGGATGAGCTGGCTTGTCTTTATAAACTGGCAGATATTTTTGTTTATCCAAGTTTCTTTGAAGGCTTTGGAATCCCTGTCATAGAAGCACTTTTCTCCAAAACAGTTGTGGTTACCAGCAATACAAGCTGCCTGCCAGAAGCGGGAGGAAAAGACTCTGTTTACATCAATCCGGATAATGATCTTGACATCCGGGCCAAAATCAAATTTCTCTGGGAAAATGAATCCGAGAGAAAACGACGTGAGGAAAAGGGTTTCGAGTTTGTTCAGAAGTTTAATGACGAACCTATTGCAAAGCAGCTGATGAATTTTTATCAAAAATTAATCTGAAAAAACTTTGCATTTTAAAAATAAATCCTACATTTGCATCATAATTCAAACAATGAAACCAATATTTTTAGCATTACATCATTATCATCATCATCTCTGTTAGGCGGAATTGATTGATATAAGTATGTGCTAAAATCAAAAATAATTAAAACCGTCTGAGTAAATAGGCGGTTTTTTTGTTTCCAGGATTCTCCTCAGAAATTTCATTAGATCAGTTTTATTTGCTCAGACCTCAAAAAAGGCAAAATGAGTAAATTAAAAATTGCAATCCAAAAAAGCGGCCGGCTTTACGAAGAATCCCTTCAGCTTCTCAAAGACTGTGGAATCTATGTCAATAACGGCAAAGACCAGCTCAAAGTTTCAGTAGATAACTTTCCGATGGAAATCATGTACCTTCGGAACTCAGATATCCCACAATACCTGGAAGACGGAGTGGTGGATATTGCCATTGTTGGAGAAAATCTTCTGATTGAAAAAAGTAAAAATATCAAAACAATTCAGAAACTTGGGTTTTCAAAATGCCGTGTTTCACTGGCTGTTCCCAAAGAAGTAGAGACCGACGAAATCTCTTATTTTCAGGGTAAAAAAATTGCAACCTCTTACCCTAACACCCTCAAAAGTTTTTTAGAAAAAGAAGGAATTATATCAGATATTCACGTGATTTCAGGATCTGTTGAAATAGCTCCTAATATTGGTCTTGCAGATGGGATATGTGATATTGTGAGTTCTGGAAGTACCTTATTCAAAAACGGATTGCGCGAGACTGTCACTTTGCTGAAATCAGAGGCTGTTTTAGCTCAAACTCCTCAATTATCATCTGAAAAAGAAGCTATTCTTGAGAAATTTGTGTTCAGAATCAAGGCAGTTTTAAAAGCAAAAAATTCAAAATACATTCTGATGAATGTTCCCAACGAAAAAATTCAAAAAGTATCTGAAGTTCTTCCCGTGTTGAAAAGCCCTACAGTTATTCCTCTTGCAGAAGAAGGCTGGAGCAGTATTCATTCTGTTATTGATGAAGTGCGTTTCTGGGAAGTGATTGATGAACTGAAAGACAATGGAGCTCAGGATATTTTAATCATCCCGATTGATAAAATGGTTATTTAATATAAAATATTGACTATTAATATGGTTAGTATTGGTTAACGCAAAGGCACAATGAAAATGAAATTAATACTGTTTTAAGGCGCAAGGATTTTATCTCCGATAAAATGCTGCTTTAAAAAAAAAGATATAATTCAAACACTTGCTGAAAATCTTCGATTTTCTTGCGCCTTAAAAAAGTAAAAGATTAGAAAAAACTTTGCGTCTTTGCGTTTATCAAAAAAAATAGCAATTAAGATAGCTGAATAATATAGCTTCAGCTATGATCTTAATGAAACTTAACAACTTAAAAGAATCTTAATGGTTCAAAAAAAACTTTCAAAATAATACAATGAAAATATACAGATATCCCACAAAAAATACCTGGAAAGAGCTAGTAAAACGTCCTGTTCTTGAGCAGAAAGAGATTTCAGGTCTGATTACAGAAATATTCACGGAAGTTGAAAAAAACGGAGATAAAGCTTTAATAGAATTCAACAGGAAATTTGATAAAGCCGAAACGGTGAGTATTAAAGTATCTGATGTAGAAATTCAAGAGGCAGAAAAGCAGATTGATGATGAATTGAAACAGGCAATTCAGCAGGCAAAAGAAAATATTTCTACATTTCATGCTTCTCAAAAGCATGAAATTCAAAAAATAGAGACGACAAAAGGAGTGGTTTGCTGGCGTGAAAACCGTGCTGTAGAGAGAGTTGGGATTTATATTCCCGGAGGAACGGCTCCTTTATTTTCCACAGTACTGATGCTTGCTGTTCCTGCAAATCTGGCAGGTTGTAAAGAAATTGTATTGTGTACTCCGCCGGATAAGAATGGGAATATCAATCCTGCGATTCTGTATGCTGCTAAACTTTGTGGAGTTTCGGAAATCTTTAAAATTGGTGGAGCACAAGCTGTTGCCGCTATGGCTTTAGGGACAAAAAGTATTCCTGGAGTGAATAAGATTTTTGGCCCCGGAAATCAGTTTGTAGTAGCAGCCAAAGAATATGCACAACGTTACGGAGTTGCCATTGATATGCCTGCCGGACCAAGTGAAGTTCTTGTCATAGCAGATGAGCAGGCTGTTCCTGAATTTTGTGCTGCAGATCTTCTTTCACAGGCAGAGCACGGCAGTGACAGTCAGGTTGTTTTTATTACCACAGACCTTAAAGTGTTTGACGAAACTATAGAGGCTGTTGAGCAGCAGCTCAGAGACTTACCCAGAAATGAGTTTGCTGGTCAGGCTTTGGAGAACAGCTCTTTTATTTTAGTGAACTCCCTGGATGAAGCCCTGGAGTTTAGTAACCTTTATGCTCCTGAACACCTTATTCTGGCGATCAAGGATTTTGAAAAATATATTCCTGAGATTCAGAATGCAGGCTCGGTTTTCCTCGGAAACTATTCCTGTGAGAGCGCAGGAGATTATGCCAGCGGAACCAATCACACGCTTCCTACCAATGCTTATGCAAAGAATTACAGTGGAGTATCGCTGGACAGTTTTGTAAAGAAAATAACATTTCAGCATCTTTCAAAGGAAGGTCTTCAGAATTTAGGAAAAACGATAGAGCTCATGGCAGAAGCAGAAGGTCTGTTTGCTCACAAAAATGCAGTATCCATCAGATTGAAATAATAAACATTGGAAAACGCAAAGACGCAAAATAATATTGTAGAATATATTTTTTAGGACGCAAAGATTTTATCTCCGATAAAATTGATTAATGTATATAAAAACGCAAAACAAAGCCCATACCCTTGCTGAAAATTTTCGATTTTCTTGCGCCTTAAAAAAGTGTTACAGAATTAAAAAACTTTGCGCCCTTGCGTTTATCAAAAAACTTGAACCATTAAGAAAATGAAGCTTTTAAGTAATGTTAAGATTCCAATACATTTGAATTTAGCTTACTGCTTAATGAAGATCTGAAGATATTTTCTTCATTATTCTTAATAACTCAATTCATCTTAATGGTTTAAAAACGATTTTTATATTGAATCATTTTTTAAGAAAATCAATACAATGAAAAATAACAGTATCAATACTTTAGTAAGAAAAAATATATTAGAACTACAGCCTTATGTAAGTTTCAGGGATCACAATGAATTTAATGCTCCGGTAATGCTGGATGCCAATGAAAGTCCTTTCGGGGAATGCAACCGTTACCCTGATTCTACCCAGAAAACGCTTAGAAAAAGGCTTGCGGAACTTAAAAATGTTTCTCCCTCACAGATTGCCATAGGAAACGGAAGTGATGAACTGATAGACCTTATCATTAAAATCTTCTGTGAGCCTAAAAAAGATGCCATTCTGATGATGAATCCGTCATTTGCCATGTATGGTTTCTATGCGGCAATCAATGAAAATAAGGTTTTGAAACTGGATTTGGATGACAATTTTGAAATTTTTAAAAATGATTTTTTAAAAATTGCTGCAGATCCCTCCCTGAAAGTTTTCTTTTTATGCTCACCTAACAACCCTACAGGAAACAGTATTGACGATATTGAGTTTTATCTTCAGAACTTCAATGGAATTGTTGTTGTTGATGAAGCTTATATTGAATTTTCGGGTAAAAAATCAAGTTTGGAGCTATTGGACCAATATTCTAACTTAATTGTACTGCAAACTTTTTCCAAAGCTTGGGGATTTGCCGGGGCAAGAGTAGGTGTGGCATATGCATCATCAGAGATTATCGGCTTTATCAACACGGTAAAAGCACCTTATAATGTGAATGTTTTAAGCCAGGAACTGATTGTAAAAACATTGGATGAAGAAAACAGGCTTCAGGAAAATGTAAGCCGAATTCTGGAAGAAAGGGCATGGCTGCAGCAGCAGTTTGAAGGAATTGACTGTATTTCAAAAGTATTTTCAACAGATGCCAATTTCTTTCTGATTAAAATGGAAAACGTTGATTCTGTATATGCAAGAATGCTCGAGGAAGAAATTTTAACCAGCAGAAGAGATCCTGCCATTCCCGGATGCATCAGAATCAATGTAGG
This sequence comes from Chryseobacterium sp. CFS2, assembly GCF_036543225.1. Taxonomy (NCBI): domain Bacteria; kingdom Pseudomonadati; phylum Bacteroidota; class Flavobacteriia; order Flavobacteriales; family Weeksellaceae; genus Chryseobacterium; species Chryseobacterium sp. CFS2. Next base: position 274,085 of record NZ_JAZHQU010000003.1, on the reverse strand, counting down.
AAACCGTGAAGAGAATGAAAAATTAATTAACCTTTTAAAAGGAATATAATATAGCTTGTTAAAATATAAACCATTAAGAGAAACGAAGATAATAAGCAAAGCTAAATTAATAGCTTCAGCTATGTTCTTACTACTTCTTAATCACTTAAAAAAAGCTTAATGGTTAAAAACAATTTGATAAAAACATATGAAAAAAGTACTCTTTATAGACCGTGACGGAACCCTTATTATTGAACCGCCAACTGATTTTCAGGTTGATTCTCTTGAAAAACTTGAGTTTTATCCCGGAGTCTTCCAAAATCTATCAAAAATTGTCAATGAACTGGATTATGAACTGGTTATGGTGACGAATCAGGATGGTTTGGGGACTGAAAGTTTTCCTGAAGAAGATTTCATTAAACCCCACGCAAAAATGCTCCAGGCGTTTGAAAATGAAGGGATCGTTTTTAGTGAAATTTTAATTGATAAAAGTTTTGAATCCGAGAATCTTCCCACCAGAAAACCAGGAATCGGAATGCTGGGAAAATACATCTATGGCAATTATGATCTGGAAAATTCCTATGTAATTGGTGATCGAAATACCGACATTCAACTCGCTAAAAACCTTAAGTCTAAAGCTATTTATCTTAATCAAAACTTAAATAGCGAAGCTGAGCTTTCTGCAACAAGCTGGTCAGAGATTTATCAGTTTTTAAAATCCGGAATGAGGAAAGCTAAAGTCTCCCGCAAAACCAATGAAACAGCTATAGAAATTGAAGTGAATCTTGATGGAAACGGGCGGTCAGATATTTCAACCGGACTTCATTTTTTTGATCACATGCTGGATCAGATTGCAAGACACGGAAATATGGATCTTACGATTAAAGTAAAAGGAGATCTTGCTGTAGATGAGCACCACACCATTGAAGATACTGGAATTGTGCTGGGTGAAGCCATTTTAAAAGCTTTAGGAAAGAAAAAAGGGATTGAAAGATATGGTTTCCTGCTTCCAATGGATGATTGTCTTTCTCAGGTGGCTATTGACTTTGGCGGCAGACCGTGGTTAGTGTGGGATGCTCCGTTTAAAAGAGAAAAGATAGGGGATATGCCTACCGAAATGTTTTATCACTTTTTTAAGTCCTTTACGGATGCCTCAAAATCCAATCTGAATATCAAAGCAGAAGGAGATAATGAACACCACAAAATTGAATCCATCTTTAAAGCATTTGCAAAAGCCGTTAAAATGGCGGTAAACCAAACAGATACTAACTTCAGCCTGCCTTCCACAAAAGGAAGTTTATAAATATGATTGCCATAATAAAATACAACGGAGGAAATGTAAACTCTGTTCAGAATGCCCTCAACAGGCTGAATGTTGATTCTGTGATTACGGATGATCCTGAACAGATCTTAAAAGCAGATAAAGTTATCTTTCCGGGCGTAGGAGAAGCCTCATCCACCATGAAACTGCTGAAAGAAAAAGAACTCGATCTATTGATTCCAGCTCTAAAACAGCCTGTATTAGGAATATGCCTGGGGATGCAGCTGATGTGTAAAGGAAATGAAGAGGGCGATACTGAAGGAATGGGAATTTTTGATATTAAGGTCAGAAAATTTCCATCCAGAGATATTGTTCCGCATATGGGCTGGAATACGGTTTCAGGACAGACCTCACCACTGTTTGCTGGAATTGAAAAGAGTAGTGACGTATATTTTGTTCACAGTTATTATTGTGAGCTTTCAGACTTTACAACGTCTGTTTGTGATTATATACTGCCTTTCAGTGCTTCCTTGCAGAAAGATAATTTTTATGCAGTACAGTTTCACCCTGAAAAATCAGGAATCGTGGGAAGTCAGATCGTTAAAAACTTTATAAATTTATAATGATGAAAATAATTCCGGCTATTGATATTATCGACGGGAAATGTGTCCGTTTGTCAAAAGGAGATTACAATACAAAGAAAATATATAATGAAGATCCAGTGGAAGTGGCTAAAGAATTTGAAAGCTTTGGTATTCAGTTTCTTCATTTGGTAGATCTTGATGGAGCGAAATCAAAACATATTGTCAATCAAAAAGTTCTTGAAAACATTGCAGCATCTACTTCGTTACACATTGACTTTGGTGGCGGATTAAAAACTCAGGAAGATATTGAAACAGCCTTTAATTCAGGTGCGAAGCAGATTACTTTAGGAAGTATTGCGGTTCAGAATCCTGAGTTCTGTTTTGAAATGATCAGCAAATATGGCCCTGAGAAAATTATTTTGGGAGCAGACTGTGAAAACCGGAAAATAAAAACTTCCGGCTGGCTTGAGGAAAGTGATAATGACATCATAGACTTTATCCTTCAGTATCAGGAAAAAGGAATACAAAATACGATTTGTACGGATATTTCGAAAGACGGAATGCTGGAAGGCCCATCAACAGGACTGTATATTGAAATTTTATATAAAACGTCGGTTCAGCTGGTAGCAAGCGGAGGGATTTCAGGGATTGCTGATGTCTATAAAATGAAAGATATAGGATGCTCAGGCACAATCATCGGAAAGGCAATTTATGAGGGAAAAATAAGCTTACAACAACTTCAAAATTTTATTGAAAATGCTTAAGAAAAGAATTATTCCATGTTTGGATATTAAAGATGGGGCTACGGTAAAAGGAATCAACTTTGAAGATCTTAAAAATGCAGGAGATCCTGTAGAGCTTGCTAAAAAATATGAGAAAGAAGGAGCTGATGAACTTGTTTTTCTGGATATTACCGCCACTATTGAGAACAGAAAGACGTTTATAGAACTGGTAAAAGATATTGCAAAAGAACTCAGTATTCCCTTTACTGTAGGAGGAGGAATTTCTTCGGTAGAAGATGTGAGAAAGCTTTTGGAAGCAGGGGCAGATAAAATCAGTATCAATTCTTCAGCGGTGAAAAATCCCACTCTTATTTCCGATTTGGCCAAAGAATTTGGAAGTCAGTGCATTGTGGTAGCGATTGACACAAGGCAAGTTGGAGATCTGGATCTAGTTCATATTAAAGGTGGAAGAGAAGCAACTGAACTTCTTACCGTAGAATGGGCGAAACAAGCAGAGTCTCTGGGCGCAGGAGAAATTCTGCTGACTTCCATGGATGGTGATGGCACAAAAAACGGTTTTGATCTCCGTATTACAAAGCTGGTTTCAGAAAATATAAGTATTCCGGTCATTGCTTCCGGAGGTGCTGGTAAGATAGACGACTTTGTTAAAGTATTTAATGAAACAAAAGCTACAGGAGGATTGGCTGCCAGTATTTTCCATTTTAATGAAATAGGCGTTCAGGATTTAAAACAACAATTAAAAACTCAAAAAATAGAAGTACGATGAATATAGATTTTAATAAAGATAATGGGCTTGTTCCCGTGGTGATTCAGGATAACAGAACACTACAGGTACTGATGTTGGGTTATATGAATGAAGAAGCTTTTGAAAAAACAGAAAAGGAGGGAATCGTTACTTTTTTCAGTCGTTCCAAAAACAGACTCTGGACAAAAGGTGAAGAATCGGGTAATTTTTTAACGGTAAAAAGCATTGATATAGACTGCGATCAGGATACGCTATTAATTAAAGTTGTTCCTAAAAATGTGGTGTGCCACACAGGAAGTTTCAGCTGTTTCGGAGAAAAGAATGCCAAGGGGTTTTTATATGAACTGGAAGAGAAAATAGCTCAGAGAATAGATAACAAAACAGAGGATTCTTATACGTATTCGCTCTACCAAAGAGGAATTAATAAAATGGCCCAAAAAGTAGGAGAGGAAGCTGTAGAATTGGTGATAGAAGCAAAAGACAATAACGAAGAACTTTTTAAAAATGAAGCTGCAGACCTGCTGTACCACTTTTTGATATTATTAAAAGCAAAAGGATTTACGCTGGAAGAAATTGAAAAAATTCTTAAAAACAGGAATAAATAACACCTTTGAAAGAATTCAAAGGTGTTCTTGTTTAAAAGGTATGCTTACTTCAAAGAAAGATATTAAAAATAAACAATTGTTATTATGTTGGTTTTTTTTTAGTATTGGTTGATATTGTGTAAATATGATAAATTAGTACGGTATTAAAAACTAATTGTGAAAAATAAAGAAATATATATGAGAAATCAGTATCATATTGCCTGTTGTTTTTTTTCTGTTTTAAACTGTGAATACTTTATATTTAATGATGTCAGCTAAAAACAAACATTAAAATGCCTATGAGAATAAGAGTTATATACTTTCTATTAATGCTTTTTGTTACTATATCTTGTAGCAATCAGAATGTCAAGTTATTTTACTATAATGGTTTAGATTATAATCAAAATTATACATTGGGATCATCACTGCATATTTTCTTTGAGAAAGACAATGATATGAATAGTGTTTTAATACAGAACAAAGAACTGAAAAATAATTTATTAATAATTAAAGAAAAAATTGTTTCAACTCATCATATAATAGTCCCTGATGATGGAAATTATACATTCGCATTTATCAGTAAGAAAGATACATTATTTGCTGATAACAGATTGGAATTCTGGAGATATGGAAATTTAGGTGTTTATTTTAAAATAAAAGATGATGTCAAGAAAAGTGTGCTGGAACATTACAAATTAAATCCCAATCAATTCTAATAAGTTTTTGTTTTATGAACCAGATTTACATTATATGATTAATGAATTACAGGAAGCTAAAACGCTAATCTTCTACAAATAAAAACAGCAGGAAAATTACTCCTGCTGTTTCTTATTATGAATCTATTGATCTCTTATCTTTCAATCATAATATTTTTCACTAGTGTCTCTTCACCCACTTTCAAAACTCCAATATACACTCCGTTCTGAAGCCCTGAAACATTAATTTTCCTTTCATTATTCACTTTCAGCATGGATCTTCCCATAGTATTGCTGATTTCAAAACTGAAATTCAACTCTTTAGACTCTGGTAAATCAATATTGAGAATATTATTGGCTGGGTTAGGATATATTTTTACGGCTTCCAGTGTGTTTTTAGAAGCAGGCTTGCTCATGTTAGTAGAAGCGGTTGCAAAATGCTGTAATGCTCCCACAGTTGCTTTTCCAATCTTGTATACATAGACAGGATCCATATTGGTGAAAGTATCTTTAGAGCTGTGAGGGTAGCTGCTTCTTATCCTTTCAAAAAAACCGGTAATCACTTCACCTTTCTGTTCAAAAGGGATATAGTCAGTATCTGCAGCAGGATCTACGGCAGTCAGAAGAGGAGAGTAGAGTGCTGTACAGTTTCTCAGCTGCTGGGTAACCGCTGCGGACGCTGCATTATTGCTGGAAACTCCTCCCTGATCTTCATCACAATATACGGTTGTGTTGTTATTTCCTTTCACACCTCCAACCTGATCCAGATTGAAGACCAGTTTGATATCCAATTTACGGACACCTCCCTGATACACTACATTATTTACATAATGGCTGCTTCCTTTTAATCCCTGTTCCTCCCCGGAAAAATGGATGAATTTTATAGAGTATTCAGTGGGAACATTTCTAAGTATTCTCGCTGCTTCAAGAATAATGGAAGTTCCGCTGCCGTTATCATTCACGCCCGGACCATAAATGGTGTCGAAATGCCCGCAAATAATGACAAATTTGTTAGGATAAAGGGTTCCTGTTTTGGTAATGATTAAATTTTTGGAACTGGTGCTTCCGAAAGTAAAAGGGCTTTCTTCTATCTGACTTGCCGTATAGCCGTAAGAAAGATATTTATTCTTAATCCAGTTCAGGGTATTGGTATTGGCTACTGAACCAGTAGTTTTCACTCCCAGATTACTAAACTCTTGAAGATTTGCAGTGATATTGGTTTGAGTAATCATATCCGCTCTGTCTTTGTAAGCCTGAATAAAAGTTTGAGCTCCAATGGACTGCATCATAAAGGCAGCACATAAAAGTGTTGTGATTTTTTTCATATTAAAATATTATTTTGGTAACACGAATGTAGTAAATAAATCACAAGAATGTGTTTAATATTTTAAAACAAATGTAAATTTATTATGAATATCATACCAATATACTGCGGGGCTTTGTAAATGTTATAATTCTTTTAATGCTATGAAAAATAAAACCTTTGAACTGCTTCAAAGGTTTTTATATCAATATGGTTTTGTGATAATGCAAATTATTTTTCAATCATAACTTTTCTTACGACCTTTTGGTCTCCAACTTTTAAAATTCCAATATATGCTCCGTTTTCAAGCCTGGAAACATTGATTTTTGTTTCATTGGTTCTCTTGAATAGAGAACGCCCTTGGAAATCCGTAATCTCAAAAGTAAAATTTTTAATTCTGGAATCAGGAAGCTCAATATTGAGGATGTCTTTTGCTGGGTTAGGATAGATTTTTACCGTTTCCAAAGTGTTTTTTACATCAGTTTCATGACTTCCCAATGTACCGGTAGCAACCGCAAAATGCTGTAGCGCTCCAACAGATGCTTTTCCTATCTTGTAAATATATACAGGATCGGTATTGGCAAAAGTATCATTAACTGTATGTGGATAGGTACTTCTGATTCTTTCAAAGAAACCTGTGATCACCTCACCTTTCTGTTCAAAAGGGATATAATCTGTATCTGCAGCCGGATCTACAGCGGTTAAAAGAGGAGAGTAAAGTGCTGTACAGTTTCTCAGCTCCTGGGTTACAGCAGCGGAAGCCGCATTATTTGAAGAAAGTCCACCCTGATCTTCATCACAGTAAACCGTATTATTATTGTTTCCCATTACACCACCTACCTGATCCAGATTAAAGATCAGTTTAATATCCAGAACACGGGTTCCACTCTGATAAGCTACATTGTTTACATAATGTTTGCTTCCCAAAAGTCCCTGTTCTTCCCCGGAAAAATGGATGAATTTTATAGAATATTCTGTAGGGACATCTTTCAGAATCCTCGCTGCTTCAAGGATAATAGATGTTCCGCTCCCGTTATCATTGATTCCCAGGCCGGTAATACTATCGAAGTGCCCACAGATGATTACATATTTATTAGGATATACTGTCCCGGTTTTGGTAATTACCAGATTTTTAGAATTATAACTGCCTGCTGTAAAAGGATCTTCTACAATTTGACTGGCTGTATATCCATAGGAAATGTATTTATTTTTAAGCCAGGTCAGCGCATTGGCATTAGCAGATGAGCCTGTAGTTTTTACTCCTAAATTGGCAAATTCCTGAAGATAGGTTGTAATATTGGTCTGGTTCACCATATTCGCTCTGTCCTGATAAGCTTGAATAAAACTTTGGGCTCCAATATTTTGAATGATAACAGAGGCAAATAAAAAAGTAGCGATTTTCTTCATTTTATAGTAGTAATATCGGATATCCCTTGAATACAAACTTAATTCAGAATATCCAGCCTGACATTATTTATTAATGATTATTTTTTTGGTTGTATTTCCTTTATCAGTTTTAATCGTAAAGGTATAGAGTCCGTTTACTAACGCCGAGGTATTTATTTTTTCCTGATTTTCAAGACTTAAAACAGTGTTTCCCGCCATATCATTTACTTCAACTTTGAATTCTTTTACTTTTTGCTGAAATTCCACTGTTACAAGATCTTTCGCCGGATTGGGATAAATTCTGATGGTTTCACCGGATTTTTGTAAAGAAGTATCGTTTGTACTTAACAGGTTACTGGCTGTAGAGGCAACAGCAAAATGTTGTAAAGCTCCCACAGCTGCTTTTCCTACATTGAAAATATATACAGGATCCAGATTGGCAAAAGTGTCATTTACCGTATGTTCGTTTTCACTTCTCAGGTATTCATAGAAACCGGTAATGGTATATCCTTTGGCTTCAAAAGGCATATAATCGGAGCTGTAGGCGTAAGAAAGATGAGTCTGAAGAGGAGAATAAAGAGTCGTACAGTTCATCAGTTCCTGTGTTACAGCGTTAGAGGCTATATTATTGGATGATACACCGCCTGTATCTCTTTCGCAGGTAATGGTATTGTTATTATTTCCAAGAAGTCCACCCACCTGGTCAATATTTAAAACCAGTTTTATATCCAGAACCTGGCTGCCATTCTGATAAGCTACATTATTTACATAATGGCTGCTTCCCACAAGGCCTTGTTCTTCACCGGAAAAATGAATAAACTTGATGGAGTATTCTGTCGGAATATTTTTCAATATTCTTGCTGCTTCCAGAATAATGGAAGTTCCGCTGCCATTGTCACTTACTCCGGGGCCTACAATGGTATCATAATGTCCGCAGATGATAACATATTTGTTGGGGTATACCGTTCCTGTCTTGGTAATGATTAAATTTTTTGAAGTGCTGCTCCCATAGGTGAAAGTATCTTCAGACATATTACTTGCAGTATATCCATAGGACAGGTATTTGTTTTTAAGCCAGTCCAATGCATTGGTGTTTGCTGTTGTACCCGTTTTTTTTACCCCAAACCCTGCAAATTCCTGAAGGTTGGTCGTAATATTGGCTTGGGTAACCATATCTGCCCGGTCTTTATACGCTTGAATAAAACTCTGTGCACCCATATTCTGCAGGGCAATGGAAGTGAGCAATAAAGCTGCAACTTTTTTCATTTTGATACTTTCTTTAGAGATTGCTAATATAATAATAAATCATCATTTATTATTAATAATCATAAGTATCAATGTTTATTTGCTTAATTTTTTGATAAAAATATGTCTTTTTATGTAATTTATCATTATGTTATATTAAAATTCATTTAATGAATGAGATATATTTATATTTTTCGTTTGTTTTGCGTGTTTTGATTTAAATATTTTACACGCTGAGAATTTCTATCCACCAAGTAGGGCTGTTGATATGGTAATTACCCTGAAATGTATATGCTGCCAGCTGGATTTTGAACAGCAATCAAAAAAATGAAAAGTATCTAACAAAAAAATCCCGGGAAATCCCGGGACTATATTGATAACAAAATCTATTCTACATTATTTTACTTGATCTACAACAGCTTTGAAAGCTTCAGGGTGATTCATTGCTAAATCTGCTAAAACTTTTCTGTTAAGTTCGATGTTGTTCTTTTTAAGAGCTCCCATAAATTGAGAGTAAGACATTCCGTGCTCTCTAGTTCCCGCGTTGATACGAGTGATCCAAAGTGCTCTGAAATTTCTCTTTTTCTCTTTTCTACCACGGTAAGCATATTGCATTGCTTTTTCTACCGCGTTTTTAGCTACCGTCCAAACGTTCTTTCTTCTTCCGAAGAAACCTTTAGCTTGCTTAAAAATTTTCTTTCTGCGAGCTCTTGAAGCTACGGCATTTACTGATCTTGGCATAATTTAAATTGTTTTTTTGAAAAGGGCGGCAACGGATGTTACTCTTATTTGCACCGTTTCAGGGTTAAATTGTTGAATTTGTTTTGAATTCTTATAAACCGAATATAGATTTATAAAAACTACTTAATTGCTAATTGACGTTGAACGCTTTTCTCGTCCACTTTAGCTACGTAAGAAGTAGTAGTAAGATTTCTCTTCTGCTTAGTTTCTTTCTTAGTTAAGATGTGGCTTTTGTAAGCATTTTTTCTTTTGATCTTACCAGAACCGGTAAGAGCAAAACGCTTTTTAGCACCTGATTTCGTTTTTAATTTTGGCATTGTTTTGCTTTTTTATTGTTTTTGTTATCAATATCTGTTTTGGTTACCCCTAAGGACATTAGGAATAATAGTCTGCAAAATTAAGAAAAAAAAGTGAGACATGAAAGGATTTTTTAATATGCTTAAACAGGATGAACAATGATCTGTAAATTGAAAAGACAGACCTGCATGGAAACAGGTCTGCCTTTTATAAGTAAGCGCTTTAAAATAAGCCTGATCTGTTAAGATTTGAAGAATGCCAAAAGGTCTCTGTTGATCGTTTCTGCTTCTGTTGTCGGCATACCATGAGGGAAACCTGGATAAGAGATGAGTTGCCCGTTTTTAAGCAGGGTAGCAGTCACTTTACCAGTGGTTTCAAAAGGAACAATCTGATCATCTTCACCATGCATTACCAATACCGGTACATCCACGTTTTTAAGATCTTCTGTAAAATCTGTTTCAGAGAAAGCCTTTACACAATCATAATGAGCTTTAATAGAACCACTCATTCCTTGTCTCCACCAGTTTCTCTGGATCCCTTCAGATACTTTAGCACCTTCTCTGTTGTAGCCGTAAAAAGGGAAGGTAATATCAATGAAGAATTGTTGTCTGTGTTTCGCTGTATTATTTCGGATATCATCAAAAACAGAAATAGGAACTCCATTCGGATTGTTCTCATTTTGTACCATAATAGGAGTTACAGCACTTACCAGAACAGCTTTTGCCACTCTTCCGTTACCATGTTTCGCTACATATCGGATCACTTCGCCACCTCCTGTAGAATGTCCTACATGGATGACATCTTTTAAATCCAATGCTGAAACAATTTCCGCAACATCAGAAGCGTAAGTGTCCATATCGTGTCCGTAAGGAGTCTGTTCTGATCTTCCGTGTCCTCTTCTGTCATGAGCAATTACTCTGTAGCCTTGTTCTAAAAAGAAGAACATTTGGGCATCCCAGTCGTCACTTGATAATGGCCATCCGTGGTGAAAGAAAATTGGTTGGCCTTTTCCCCAGTCTTTGTAATAAATTTCTGTTCCGTCTTTTAATGTAAGTGTGCTCATTGTTTCTCTTTTAATGATTAATAATTAGTGAATTTGTCTTTTTTGTATTCACAAATGTAGATAGAAAATCTTTATTATATATTGATCTAAGATAATATTTGATTAATAATTTTTAAATAATAATAAGATATAAATAACATTAATTAAAAGACAAATGAACTGGAAATCTTTATCTTATGACGAGCTACTCGTAAAAAAGCTCAGCATTACTTTTAAACAGTCTCTGAATGATGACGTATATGATGAAATATAGCTGATAACAGGGATTGCAGTATTGTTCAATTCTCTCTACTATTGATGGATGATTTTTTAAATTTCTTTCTTAGAGAATCTCCACTTAATGTATTCACACTTAAAGTTTTAATTTAAAATATGCTTTCATCTGCAGATTTACATATAGAACGAGCCTTGTTTCTTGCTGTTTTGATTTTATTTTTCGGAGCAGGATTTTTAGTTACGCTCATTACTTTTATAATTAACTCATTGCTAAAGAAAAATAAAAAAGCGCGGTATTATTTTTTTGTATTTCTGATTTCGGGAATCATCGGAGTGGCTTTGGCAATGTTCTATTGTTATATGATATTTTTATGACAGGTTGAATACAATATTCCCTAACTATAAATAATTTAAAAAACCACCAGTATCAGGGATATTTTTATGGAACCTCTTTTATTACCTTCGTTCGGGAATTCATTAAAAATAATATTGTGAAAAATTGATGAATTATCAGCAATAGAGAACAATAGTTAATGATAATGACTGACAGACATTTCTCTTAGATAGATATTGATTTTATGACTTTTATAGCTTTCTTTTTCACCCATAATTAAATGATAAATTCTTATTTCGAACTAAGATTACAATCACAAAGCGTGGGTAAAAACAATAACAAAATGGAGTGAAGGAGAAGCTGTAAAAGGAATGAATGTCTCAAAATGAAGTATTCCTGAAGCGGAAAAATGGGAAAGACGGAAAACAAATAGTAATTTTAAAGAATGGCACACCGGATTTATTTATATAATTACGATCAGAAAACGAATCAATCATTTAATACTCATCTGGGAGAGTGGAACTATGAAATACCGCTATTGCTGTATCCTCTCATTGCGGAAAATAGTAAAGTGGAGGGTGTTGAGTTTATTTCTGACAAAGAACAGGGAATCGTCCAGCTGCGTTATTTTTTTAATTTACTGGCAGACACCTATCAGCTGCATTACAAAAAAGCCTACTACGAACCAGTCAACACTATGTTTGAGTTCCTGGAAGCGCTGCCCTACGATTCTTTCGTATTGAATGCTACAGATGTTTTCAATATGAACGAAGAAAAGCACAAAGTTCAGGCAAAAGAATGGTTAGTCGAGATTCAGCAGAAAAGAAAGTTATACAAGAAGGCTGTTGAAACCCAAAATCTCTCTTTGCTGGATTCTTTATTTTCACATACCGGTTACTCCTCATTTCTTGAGATTTTACAAACCGACTGGATTAATTACGGACTGGGATATTTTGAAGAACTTGCCTATAAAAAGGTAGCATCTTCAATATTTGAAAAGGACGGGAAATTTGGATTGAAGGATGCAAAGGGCGTTGTTTTGGCGCCACCTGTTTATGACGAGATTTTTGAGGCGGACTATCATCATAATATATCAGTGATTCAAAAAGAGGGATTGTTCGGTTACCTGCAAAGTGATGGGAAAGAACTGATTCCTCCCGTTTATGAAGAGGCCTTTGATGTGTTTGACTTTGCTCTGGAGCCATTTGGTGAAGTAAAAGTTAACGGAAAGTCGGGTATTTTAAAAATTTACTCAAATACCTGGTTGGTTCCTGCTGATTATGATGCCGTTGAAAGGCTAGCGTATGGATTTTTAGGCGTAGAAATCGCCGGACGATTTGGTGTTTACAGCGATGAAAACGGACTGATTATTCCTGTGGAAAGCGAAAATACCTATGAATATGATTATTTTCCGGAGCTGTTTTTTAGCAGACAGAAAGGAACCGGTAAGCGTAGATATTATACAAAAGAAGGGAATTATCTGGGCGATTTTGTAGAAGGCAGCCTTTTAAAAACCAGCACCTGTTTCTGGGTAAAACCCAATAAATTCAATAAAAAAGGAAAGCTGATAGATGAAAATGGTAATACTATAATAGACGAAGCAGATCAGTTGATTGTAATAGATAATTTTGATACACTGGCAGTTCGTAAAGATAAAAGCTGGAAGCTCTATGACACTTCAAAACATCAGTTCTTATTAGAAAATGAAAGGATTACTAAAGTGAAAGCAATATCCAATGTCGGATATAAAAGCAATGTCTTTACTCTGGAAACTCAAAATGGATCAGGACTTTTCGATGCAGAACATGATATCTGGCTCATTGCTCCTCAATTTGAAATTAAGCAGATTCATTATTTGGAAAATGGATTTTTATCGGTTCAAAAAAATAACGGTTATCAATTGTATGATTTCGAAAAGGGTTTATCAGCTGAAAAGTATGAATATATCTCTAATCCTTTGAATTATAGAACAGAAGAAGGTCTTTTGTTTTTGTATAAAGGAGAAAGCATGTTGAGAATGAATGAAGATAAATCTATTCAGCAGGTAGAAACTTCCGGGTATGGGACGATTTATTTGGATAGATATTCCTTTAGAGGAAAAGATCTGGAACACTTTATCTCCTTTTATAATCGATGGAAAAATCAGGCAGGTAGCAATTCTGAACAATTTCTGGAGACAGAAGTCATTAAAAAACTGGCTTTTGATGCAAAGGAAAATCAAAATTATCAGGAAGCATTGCGTCTGTTTCAGCTATCTGCTCAAAAAAATAATGTGGATAGTTGGGTAGAATTGGGCATTTTACATACAGATCCTGACATTGAAATGCTGTTTGATCCGCAAAAAGGCATTATGTATTATGAAAAAGCTGCCCAGTACAACCATCCTGTGGCATGGAACAATATCGGAACCTTATATCACAATGGAATAGGATATTCTTTTAATATCAAAAAAGCCATTCAGGCATATGAAAAAGGCGCTGAACTAGGGGATGGAATGGCTCTTACCAATTTAGGTGATTTGTATTATTTTGGAGAACATGTATTACAGGATTATGATAAAGCTTTGGCTTTTTATCAGAAGGCAGAGAAAAAGTATTACTACAATTACGATAAAATTTCAGAAATCTATTATCAGTTAAGAGATTATAAAAATCTTTTAGAGTATTTAAAGAAGGACTATGATCAATCTTATTCAGGCATCTATTATGGGATTATCTATGAACACGGGATGGGAGTAAAAATTGATTTGAAGAAAGCGGTTAAATACTACGAACAGGCCAATGCTTATAATGCCTACGAATATGCTACCCAACGTTTGCTTTATTACTATGGTAACGATTCCACCTTTAAAAATGAAAAGAAATTCCAGAAATGGAAATCTTTTGCTGAAGAAAATGGCTTTGAAACCAATTAACCGTATTTACCTATATTTGCGTTCTTTAGAATATGACAACTTAATAAAGATAAGGGTTTGATGCACAGGTTATTATTGATATTTGCTTTACTTTTTCCGTTTTTTGTTCAGGCACAGGATGTTTTAAGCAAGTTAGAAAGGGAATACGGCCATGCCTCAAACAATACGGCTGAACAGCTTAATCTGGCTCCCAAATATGCGACTGCCTTATTTTTTCATAACCTCAAACCTAAGTCTTACCAGATTTTAGCCACCAACATTTCCCTTGCTGCAAAGCAGGCAGATGGAAAATATGCTACCATTTTATACGCGGTACAAGCCATGAACTATCGGCTGGATAATAAAACAGCAGAGTCTTCAAAAAGTCTTGACATGGCAAAGGCATATAGTTTAAAAACGAATAATAATGAGGCTAAAGGCTATTTTAACTACGCTAAAGGCTGGATTCTGATCCGCAATAATAAAACAACTGATGCCGTTGCTGCTTATTTAAAAGCGATCGAATATTATGAAAATGCTCCTACAACCTCTACATTATATGGTAGATTTGGTAATGTAGCGAAAGAATTGTCCACTATTTATTCCAACCTCAATGAGTATCAGCTGGAAGAGAAATACAGCAAACAGTTTTTGTTGTTAGCATCGAAACAAAATGATCCCAACCTTATCTTCGATGCCTATATGAGAATGGGCTATGTGTATGAACAAAAATATACACAAAACCCGTCCAATACGGAGCTGAGAGATAAAACAGAACAATATTATTTGCAGGCTATCACGACTTTCAATAAAAATAAAGACAGGATGCTTAACAGGAGTAGTCTTTCTTATGCAGCGATCAATTTAGCCAATCTGTATACTGGTTTTGACAGTGATAAGGCAATGCATTATGCCCAGTTAGCTAATAAAGTGAGCCTGGAAACTGGCGATGCTATTCATATTGCTTCTTCATTCGGGATTCTGGCAGAGCTGGCCATACAGAATAAAAATTATGATTTAGCGAAGTCTTATTTTCTAAAAGCCTCTATGGAAATTGGGAAAAGTCCGGTGCGTGATCATAATATTGAACTATCTATTCTTGAATCATTATCCAGAATTAGTGAAGAGCAGGGGAATTACCAGGAAGCACTCACTTATTATAAAAGTTATGTGGATAAATACAAAAGTGTTTATGACCAGGAAAAACTGGATATTACCAAAAGATTAGAATCCCAGTTTGATAAAGAACGTCAGGAACAGAAATATATCAAGTTACAGCTGGAAAGCGACAAAAAAGCACAGGAAATTAAGTTGATCAACATTCTTCGTGCACAGCGCGAGCAGGTATATAACAACTTAAAACTGGTGGAAGAAAACCAACGTGAACGACTGAAGTTTTCAGAACTTGAATCCGAGAAAAAGGAACAGCAGCTTCGGTTGGCAAAACTGGAAACCCAACAGAAGAACAACGATATTAATACCTTTAAAAAGTTACTGGCATTCAAAGAGAAGATCAATACTTATTACATCTTCTTTATCATCTTCTTTATTATTTTGATCCTCTTATTGCTGTACGCTTATCAACAACGTGCAAAGTCCATTAAGAGAAGAGATGAACTGCATGCTTTAGCTATGGAACAAGAGAAGCAAAACTCAAAAATATCTACGCTTACCGCATTGCTTGAAGGACAGGAACAGGAGCGTGGCCGTCTTGCCCGTGATCTTCATGACGGATTAGGAGGTCTGCTTTCAGGGACGAAACATCAACTGTCTTATTTAAATCCTCATCAGTCCGAAAATATAGAGGAGGGAATTTCAAAATCAATTGATCAGATTGATGGCGCTGTGGAAGAGCTTAGAAGGGTTGCGCATAATTTAATGCCCGATTTATTAATGAAATATGGTTTGGAAGTTGCAATTAAGGAATTTGCCTCCCGTATATCCAATAATGCATTAGACATTCACACTGAGTTTATCAATTACAGTAATTCCATTTCGAAGGAAAAGCAATTGATTATTTACAGGATCATTCAGGAATTGGTCAACAATGCTATAAAACATGCCAATACATCTGAAATTATTATTCAGATCAGCGAAGAAGAAAATCTATTAAACCTTACTGTAGAAGACAATGGTAAAGGTTTTGATCCCGCAGGATTAAATGCCAGAAAAACAGCTGGTTTTCATAATATAGAACTAAGAGTCCAATTTCTAAAAGGAACCATGAATATCACTTCTGAATTGAATATTGGTACCAGCATAGAACTTCAAATCCCTATTTATTAAACATGATAAAAGTAGCCATAACAGATGATCATCCACTTCTATTAGAAGGGTTGAAGAATATTTTAGGAAATAGTGATACGATAGATGTAGTAGATTGCTTCAGAAACGTTTCTGAGATGAATGCAGGTCTTGCAAAACAAGAGGTCGACATTTTATTGCTGGACATCAATCTGGTAGATACCAACAGCATTGAACTGATTAAACCCTTAAAGAAAAAGTACGGCAACCTCCAGATTATTATCCTGAGTGTTCATAATGAACTGCCCGTAATCAACAGTACCCTGGCTGAAGGAGCGTTGGGATATATTCAAAAGAATGCCTCAGTTTCCGAAATCCTGGAAGGAATTACTGCTGTATATGCCGGGAACAGGTTTTTATGCTCTCAAACCAGGTCTGTTTTGGAGAAAAAATCAACGGATGGATTAAACCATGTTCCGAAATTAACGCGAAGAGAAAAAGAAATTCTGGCTGAAGCCTCAAAGGGCCTAACAACCAATCAAATGGCGGAAAAGCTTTTCATCAGTCCGCATACTGTAGAAAGCCACAGAAAGAATCTTATTGAAAAATTTCAGACTTCTAATCTGAGTTCGGCCATAAAATTAGCCATAGAATACGGCTTAATTATCGAATAAATATTCAACCAGCAAAAAGGTCTGCTTACATCGCAAAGCAGACCTTTTTTATATAAATTTAAAATTGGTGTAATCATTAATCTTTGAATTTGAGTGCAGCCTGGAACAGGTTTTTCTTTCCTATTAAATCATACTCATCATTATATTCGGGCTGATACATTAATAGGAAAACCCTGCCGTCAAAATCCTTCAGATTGATAGGCTGATCCACCATAATATCATAAAACCTTGTAATAGTACGGGTAGCTGTCCATTGTTTTGCGCTGCCTTTAGGATTTTTATCAAATCTATGGTCTTTTGCATCTGTAAAATACCAGTAAGAAGGCGCAGAATCCATTAAAAACATTTCTTTGTCCTTGTTATACAATTCCTCCGCCATGCCTGTATTCTGAAACCACGGAACCTCAGTGTTCAAAAGTCCCAGAGCTCCGGCATAAATATCTTTATTTGTGGTAGCTCCCACTAAAAAACCTTCCAGATTGTTAGAGGTAATCTCGAATAGGAAAGGGGACTTTTTCAGTTCATAAACATCATTGACAGGCTGAATTACTTTTCCGTCCTGTTTAATCACAACTTTTAACGATTGTGCGAAAGTCATAAAACTTAATAAACTAAAAAGGAGGGTCAAACTTAATTTTTTCATTGTATCTCTTTAAATAATTGCAGCAAAGATATTAGACTTTATTCCCATACGCACTGGCTGATTTCAGGGGTTTTTGATCTTATTCCAAACTTCAGTTACATTCTTGTTCTTCAAAGAATATTTTCTAAAACAGATCAGCTTTCAACTGTATTTTTATATAAGCCGTTTTTTGCTTTTTACCATTGGCTGAAGCGGAATTAAGAGGATAGACTTAAAAAACTGTATAGAATCTAGCTTGGTGAATAATTGAAAGGGTACATCCAGAACATTATCAACGCCTTTTATTTTTTTGAAATCAGCCAGTGTTATTTTTTTTGCTTAATTTCAGTTATTGTTTTATCTGTGTCCGATGTTTTATTCTGTTGATTACATCCTGCAAGAACTAGCACGGATGATATAAAGATTGGAAAGATTTTCATTTTATATTTTTCCGCAAATGTATCTGTATTAAGGTCTGTAGCCAACAAAACCTTCTGATATAGGGAATAAATGGCTGAAAACAGGGATATATTGAACGGCAGATTTTGGTGAATTTTACAAAAATGATAACCCAGATAGTATTAATTATTTTAAAAAAAGATGAAAAACGTAATAACCAACTTTTCAATGGTGATGATGTTGTTAGTTTCCTGTTCACCTTCAACAGAAAAAAAAGTGAACAAGGCAGATTCTGCAAATGCAAAAATACATCAGATTTCTACAGTTGATCCGGCAAAGAATAAAGTCGTTGAATCAGAGATTCCCAATGATTTTTCAACATTAGTTCCTATTGATATATTGAATAGCAAGAGTACAGAGGTGTATAAAAAATTTGGTATAGAGTTCTCGGGGAACTGTTACTCATGTGATTTGGCAAGCCTGTCCATCACAAAGAAGAAAATAATATGGACCAATGTTTGTGAAGAAAAGGATACCTTTCAAATTAATGATTTCTCATTCTCCAGGGACGGAAATAAAGCCATTTTTAAAACCTCAGAAAGAACTTATATTTTAACCCAAATAGATCAAGCACCTGTTTACGAACTGTCTGTAGAAGGGCAGAAACTGGATTTAAAAAACAAAAGAATATCCAAATATTTTACCACCCAAAAAGCTTTACCGCTTTTTACAGAGCATGATTGTGGTGATTTTGAAGGATAACAAAACTCTGTAAATTTCTTTCTTAAAAATGATTGTTGATCCAGCCAGTAGAGTAGTCTGAATCAACAATCATTAAATATTTTCCCCTAAAAATAAGAACACAAAAAAACCTCAAAGTAATTTGAGGTTTTATATGTAAAATAATGATTTAATTATTTTGCTGGTTTTTTAGGACTCATCATCATAATCATCCTTTTTCCTTCAAGTTTAGGAAGCTGGTCTACTTTACCAACGTGCTCTAATTCCTGAGCAAGTTTTAAAAGCAAAATTTCTCCCTGATCCTTAAAGATAATTGAACGTCCTTTAAAAAATACGTAGGTTTTTAATTTAGAACCTTCTTCAAGGAATTTTTCAGCATGCTTCTTCTTGAATTCGTAATCGTGGTCATCAGTCTGAGGTCCGAAACGGATCTCTTTTACTACCACTTTTACCTGTTTAGCTTTAAGTTCCTTTTGTTTTTTCTTTTGCTCGTATAAGAATTTTTTATATTCTAATACTCTTGCAATAAATGGTTCTGCCTTGTCAGAAATCACTACTAAATCCAATTCTTGTTCCGCAGCAATCTGTCTTGCTTTGTCAATTGGATAGATTCCTGGCTCTACGTTATCGCCCACTAAACGAAGCTCTCTCACACGAATTTTATCGTTGATCAAGTGTAAGTCCTCTTGTACCGGACGTCTCTGTGGGCCCCTGTTGTTAAATCTTTGTGCTATTGTATTATAATTTTATTGGTTAATTACTTAATTTAATTGATTCAAATATTTAAAAATTGAAGGATTCTGTTAATTTTTAAATCCTTCAATCTTTTAATTTTAAATTTATATGGCTGCTTCTTTTTTGAAGTAAGCAACGAAATCCTCCAGCTTCATCACTCCAAGATCTCCTTCTCCACGTCTTCTTACAGAAATCGTGCCTTCATTTTCTTCATTTTCTCCTACTACAAGCATGAAAGGAATTTTATTCAATTCAGCATCACGGATCTTTTTACCTGTCTTCTCGTTTCTGTCATCAATCTGACCGCTAATATCGTGATTTTCCAAAAATTGTGAAACTTTTTTTGAATAATCTACATATTTTTCACTGATCGGTAGAATAATAAACTGATCCGGGCTCAGCCATAATGGGAAATCTCCTGCTGTATTTTCTAACAAAATAGCAATGAAACGTTCCATAGAACCGAAAGGAGCTCTGTGAATCATTACCGGTCTATGCTTTTCATTATCGTTTCCAATATAGTGAAGATCAAATCTTTCCGGTAGGTTATAATCCACCTGGATAGTTCCCAGCTGCCATTTTCTTCCTAAAGCATCTTTCACCATGAAGTCAAGTTTAGGACCATAGAATGCCGCTTCTCCGTATTCTACTACTGTTTTTAAACCTTTCTTCTGAGCTGCATTGATGATTGCACTTTCTGCTTTCTCCCAGTTTTCATCAGAACCGATATATTTTTGTTTGTTTTCAGGATCTCTCAAGGATACCTGAGTTACAAAATCTTCAAAACCTAAAGATTTGAAAACATAAAGGGTAAGGTCAATTACCTTTTCAAATTCTTCAGAAAGCTGATCCGGAGTACAGAAAAGGTGAGCATCATCCTGAGTAAATCCACGAACTCTGGTTAATCCGTGAAGCTCTCCACTTTGCTCATATCTGTAAACAGTACCGAATTCTGCATATCTCTTAGGCAAATCTCTGTAGCTCCATTGTGAAGTTTTGTAAATTTCACAGTGGTGAGGACAGTTCATTGGTTTCAGCAAGAATTCTTCTCCTTCATTAGGAGTTTTAATCGGCTGGAAGCTGTCTTCCCCATACTTATCCCAGTGTCCTGAAGTGACATATAATTCTTTCGCTCCGATGTGTGGAGACATTACAAATTCATAACCTCCTTTTTTCTGAGCATCAGAAAGGAAATTTTCCAGTTTTCTTCTTAAAGCAGTACCTTTTGGCAACCAAAGTGGTAACCCTGCACCTACTTTTTCAGAGAATGCGAAAATTCCAAGCTCTTTACCTAATTTTCTGTGGTCTCTTCTTTTAGCTTCTTCCAATCTTTCAAGATATTCAGTAAGATCTTTCTGTTTAGGGAAAGAAATACCATATACTCTTGTCAATTGAGGGTTCTTTTCATTACCTCTCCAGTAAGCTCCTGCTGCATTTAATATCTTAACCGCTTTTACGATTCCTGTATTTGGAATGTGACCACCACGGCATAAGTCTGTAAAGTTATCATGCGTTACAAAAGTGATTTCTCCATCATTAAGATTTGAGATCAATTCAACTTTGTAAGGGTTATCGGCATAGGTTTTTAAAGCATCTTCTTTTGAAACCGGATATAAAGAGAATGTAGAACCTTTCTTTGCATTTTCAAGGATCTTTTTCTCAATCTTTTCAAAATCTTTTTCAGATAAGCTTTCATCCCCGAAATCCACATCATAGTAGAATCCGCTTTCAATGGCAGGACCGATCGTCAACTTAGCATTAGGATAAAACTCAAGGATTGCCTGTGCCAAAAGGTGGGCAGAAGAGTGCCAGAAAGCCTTCTTTCCAAGATCATCATTCCAGGTCAAAAGCTGTACCGTAGAATCCGTGGTTATAGGTGTGGTTATTTCTACTTGTTGGTCATTAACGATTGCGGAAATGGTATTTCTAGCCAATCCCTCGCTTATAGATTTTGCCACATCTAGAGCAGTAACTGCTCCTTCGAATTCTTTGACACTATTGTCTGGAAGTGTAATTTTTATCATTGTTTACTAAGAAATTTTAAGAGGCAAAAATACGGAATTTTTAGATAAAATACTATATTAGCATATATTTAGAATGAGAATTAATATTAAAAATGAAAAAGATGAGGGTGGTTTTTGTCTCATTGAATTCCATATTCACTTTATCCCAGAAAAATACTTCAGAATTTTCGGGTATTTATTTTCTTAGTAGTAAAGCTCATTTTCTTTTCGAAAGTATTTAAAAACAAACCAATTACAATTCAATATGAATACTATAAATGTAGATTTGCACTGCGACTTATTATGTTATTTACTTGAGCCGGACTCATTAATTGATGATAAAGAACTTGGTTGTTCACTTCCTTATTTAAAAGAAGGAAATGTGAAGTTTCAGGTGATGGCTATATACTCAGCAACAGGTGAAAATAGTACTGTTTACGGTGCAAAACAGAGCGAAATATTTTCAAATCTTCTGCAAAATGAAAATTTTTTCTTGTTTGAAGGGGAGAACTATAAAAATACCGATAATACAGACAAAGTAGGGGTTATTGCTTCTATTGAAAACGCATCTGGCTTTTGTAGTGAAGATGAAACCTTAGAATCTGGCTTTAAAAATCTGGAAGCGATCATTGAAAAAACACAGCGAATTCTTTATCTGGGAATAACCCATCATACTGAAAACCGCTTTGGAGGAGGAAACAATTCTGATGTTGGACTGAAAGAGGACGGAAAAGTTCTGCTTGATTACTTTTCAGAAAAAAATATTGCCATTGATCTTGCCCATACCAGTGATCAGCTTGCCTATGGAATTCTTAATTATATAGATCAAAAAAATTATAAGATCCCTATTATGGCAAGCCATTCTAACTACAGATCTATACATGACAAAAAAAGAAACCTTCCTGATGAACTGGCAAAAGAAGTTATTAAAAGAAAAGGATTAATAGGACTCAATTTTATCCGTAACTGTATTGATGAGAAGAATCCTGGGGTACTATATGAACATATTCAGCATGGCCTTGATTTAGGTGGAGAAGATTTTATTGCCTATGGTGCTGATTTTTTCTTTTGCAAAAACCATCCGGACAAATCCCGTCATCCTTTCTTTTTTGAAGGATATGATGATGCATCCGCTTTCAATTCCATCAACAGAGAAATTGAAAAGCGCTTTTCTTCCGAATTGGTAAAAAAGATCAGCCATAAAAATGCTTTGAATTTTATAGAGAATATGTATAAATAAACTATTCTTGTTTGATTACATCAAAGCATAATTAACAGGTCGCTCCTCGGGAGCTTTATTTTCACGGGGCTTCATGATGTCTATTAACAGAAGATCCCGATGGGATCAACCAGCTCCAATAGGAGCTAACTGTTAATAGAAAGTATTTGGTTTTAAAATTAGAGCTCCGGAGGAGTGACCTGTTAATACCTAATGATAAGATAAAAAATGTTTTTTATACGTTTTATTTTAGATTAAATAAAGCATTTTAAAATATTATAATATAGTATATTACGTGTTTTTATTTAATGTTTTCTTTTGTACTTTACTTTCTGCTTGATAATCTCAATCACGTCAACATTTTGTACTTTAGATTTAATCCATCCATGGATATCAATATAGAATAACGAACGACGGTAATATTCATTATTGGAAAACTCTTCCAGCTTTTTATCAAAGCTTTCAAATGCTTTCTGTCTTTGATCCGGCACCTGATTATTAAGGTTCTTAAAAAACTGAATGCTTTCAAAATGGAACACTTCCGGTTTTTTCATTTTCTTGGCAAACTTTAAAGTAGAAGCAATAAATTCATCATAGTCTTCATCATTTCCCGACTCATATTTGGCCATTAAAATCAGAATCCGGGTATGAAATAATAGATCTTCCTGTACATTTCCCTTAGATTCTATAACCCTCATGGAATATTCAATCGATTTGTCAAACATTTTACTGCCGAAGAACATAGCGGCCATTTTCAGATAGAGAATCATGAAATGGTGCTCATCAATCCTTTCTCTGAGTTTTTCCATTTTTAATTCTACCTCAGGAATAAGCTTTGTTCCGGTAAAAAATTCCCCTTTTACAAAGTGAATATTCATCAGCGTATTATAATGGGTAAGGAAAATAAGAGATTGAAGGTTTTCATTCTGTACAAAATTCTCTGCATGTACCATTGTATTAAAATTCTCAAAATGTTCTTCCAGAATATCAATATTTCCATACAGGAAAAGAATCTTCAGCAGATAAGTATTTCCTTTAATATACCAGACAGGATGACTGTAGATCATCTCTGGCTTTTTATGAAAAAGATCTACCCATTGATAGGCATATTTCAGTGTGTATTTGTAATCCTGTAAAAGTTGGTTTTTCCAGACATGGGCTTTGTAATACCATAGTTTTTCTGTGAAATTCAGTTTCTCAGGGTTTATATTTTTAATCTGGGCATTAAAAACATCCATCACTTCCTGCCGGTCTGCATCATTTTTTACATAACCGTGAGTCAGCATTTCACTGTATAATTTCAGCGAAAGATTAGATAGTTTTGTAGTATAGCGGTTTTGTTTACTAATCTCCTGAGACTGTTTGATTAATTCTTCGGCACGGCCTTCAATACTTCGTGTAATAAATTGTGATTCAATTACTTTTTCAAGGTCAATAATTTCAGAAGCAATACTTTTTTCATCCAGTTCCAGTGCGGATTGTTTGGTTTTGTCTAATATTTTTAAAGCCTGTTTGTAAAGTCCTTTCTGATAAAGGATATTGGCAAAATCTAATTGCTCCCGAAGCTGGATTCTGTAGTTCTGATGACTCGGGTTCATGCGGAGACTCACCAGGATTTGTTTATAAAGATGGGCTTTAAGGTTGGAAAGCTGCTGTTTTGTGGAAATTTTCTTCTCAATAATCACACTTTCATCGTATTCCTTCATTTTATCCATCTCAGAAAATAATAAAAGAAATTTGGCATCTACATTAATTCCGAGACGGTTTACGTAGAGCTTAAACTGTCTTTTTTCAGAGGTGGTCAATGACTTTACCAATACAAACAAAAAATCTTTCTGCAATTCTGCCATTGTATATTTTTAGAAATTAAATTATTGATTAACAAATAAATACGGCTATTTTTTCAGCTATTGAATATTGTAATTTTCAGAAAAAGTGAAAATGAAAAAATATTGCAAGCTGTAGTTTTGAGCCAAAATTAAGTAAAAAACTTCACTTATGAATTCCGAAAAAATTGAAATTTTTGATACGACACTGAGAGATGGGGAGCAGGTTCCGGGGTGCAAACTGAATACGGAACAAAAGCTGATTATTGCTGAAAGGCTTGATGAATTGGGAATTGATATCATTGAAGCAGGATTTCCAATTTCCAGTCCTGGAGATTTTGAATCTGTTTCAGAAATTTCAAAACTGGTAAGAAATGCTAAGGTTTGCGGACTGACGAGAGCGAATAAAAAGGATATTGATACAGCGGCAGAGGCACTGAAGTTTGCAAAGCGACCAAGAATACATACCGGGATCGGTACTTCTGATTCTCACATTAAATACAAATTCAACTCAACAAGAGAGGATATTATTGAAAGAGCTGCCGAAGCGGTAAGATATGCCAAAACGTATGTGGAAGATGTAGAATTTTATGCGGAAGATGCCGGAAGAACAGACAATGAATATCTGGCGCAGGTTTGCGAGGCCGTTATCAAAGCAGGAGCAACCGTCTTAAATATTCCTGATACAACAGGGTATTGTCTGCCTGAAGAATATGGTCAGAAAATAAAATACCTGAGAGAAAATGTAAAAGGGATTGAAAAAGCAGTACTTTCTTGTCACTGTCATAATGACCTTGGGCTGGCTACTGCCAATTCCATTGCAGGAGCGATTAACGGAGCCCGCCAGATTGAATGTACGATCAATGGACTGGGAGAAAGAGCAGGTAATACGGCTTTGGAAGAAGTGGTTATGATTTTAAAGCAGCATAAAGATTTGCATCTTCATACCGATGTGAATTCCAGAATGCTGAATGAAATGAGTACAATGGTGTCTGATCTGATGGGAATGTCTGTACAGCCAAACAAAGCTATTGTAGGAGCCAATGCCTTTGCCCACAGCTCAGGAATTCATCAGGATGGTGTAATTAAAAACAGAGAAACTTATGAAATCATTGATCCTGCAGAAGTAGGAGTAAATGCTTCTTCAATTATTCTTACTGCCAGAAGCGGCCGTTCAGCCTTGGCTTACCGTTTCAAACATATCGGATATGAGGTTACCAAAAATGAATTGGATTATCTGTATCAGGAGTTTTTAAAAATTGCAGATCTTAAAAAGGAAATAGGAAATGATGATCTGAGCATGATGATGGATTCTTTCAGCAGAAAAATAGGATAGGTTTGATTTAAATCAAGATAAAAGTAAAATGAACAACAGTAAAAAGACACTTTTTGATAAAGTATGGGACGCTCACGTGGTAGAAACCATTCCGGACGGGCCTCAGATCATTTATATAGACAAACATCTTATTCATGAGGTAACCAGCCCTCAGGCTTTTGCAGAACTTGAATCCAGAAATCTGGAAATTTTCAGACCGGAACAGATTGTAGCCACTGCGGATCACAATGTACCTACATTGCATCAGGAACAGCCTATTAAAGATGAACTTTCAAGAAATCAGGTAGAGCAGCTTACAGAAAACTGTAATAAAAACAATATTGAACTTTTCGGATTGGGACATCAATACCAGGGAATTGTTCATATCATCGCTCCGGAATTAGGGATTACCCAGCCGGGAATGAGTATTGTCTGCGGAGACAGCCATACCTCTACCCATGGAGCATTTGGATCTATTGCTTTTGGAATCGGAACAAGTCAGGTTGCTCAGGTATTTGCAAGCCAGTGTTTGTTGCTTAACAAGCCAAAATCCATGAGAATAACCGTTAATGGTACACTGAATGAAAATGTTCAGCCTAAAGATGTTATTCTTTATATCATTTCAAAAATAGGAACCGATGGCGGAACAGGATATTTCTGTGAATATGCAGGGAATGTGTTCGAAGAAATGTCGATGGAAGGAAGAATGACTGTTTGCAATATGAGTATTGAAATGGGTGCCAGAGGCGGAATGATTGCGCCTGATGAAACTACTTTTGAATATGTAAAAGGGAGAAAATTTGCTCCCAAAGGAGAAGACTGGAATGAAAAAGTAGCCTATTGGAGCACTCTGAAAACAGATGAAGGAGCTGCATTTGATGAGGAACTTAGCTTTGATGCTTCAGATATCTATCCAATGATTACTTATGGAACCAACCCGGGAATGGGAATTTCAATCCGTGAAGTGATTCCGGCTCCTCAAAACGAATCGGAAGAGAAAGCTTTGAAATATATGGGGCTGGAAGCCGGACAGGCTGTGAACAGCATCAAGGTTAATTATGTTTTCATAGGAAGCTGTACCAATGCGAGAATAGAGGATTTCCGTTCTGCGGCTCAATATATCAAAGGAAAAAGCAAATCTGAGGCTGTAAAAGCTCTGATTGTTCCCGGATCTCAGCAGGTTGTTAAACAGATTTATGAAGAAGGATTGGATAAAATATTCAATGAGGCAGGGTTTCAGATTCGTCAGCCGGGATGTTCAGCATGTCTGGCGATGAATGATGATAAAATTCCGGAAGGGGAATATTGTGTTTCCACTTCCAACAGAAACTTTGAAGGCAGGCAGGGACAAGGTGCGAGAACGATTCTTGCCAGTCCGCTTACTGCAGCAAAAGCAGCCATAGAAGGTAAAATTTCAGCTTTTGAAAGTGTAAACTAAAAGTAATTTTAAATTATGTTTAAGCCACAAAGACACAAAAGGTTGTAATGCGAATTTCTTATATGGGTTCTTTTTATCCTTTCTTAAGTAAACTGAAGTGAAAAAACTTTTGTGGTTCAAAGTCTAACAATGTAGAATACATGCAAAAATTAGTTGTTTTAAAATCCCGCGCAGTTCCGTTGCCGGCAGAAAATATAGATACAGACCAGATTATTCCGGCTAGATTCCTAAAAAGTATAGACAGAAAAGGTTTCGGAGAAAATCTGTTCAGAGACTGGAGGTTCAATATTCATACAGGAGAACCAAATCCTGATTTTGTTTTGAATAATCCTAAATTCAGTGGAGAAATTTTGGTGGCAGGAAACAATTTCGGATGTGGAAGCAGTCGTGAACATGCAGCATGGTCATTAACTGATTATGGTTTCAAAGTAATTATTTCCAGCTATTTTGCGGATATTTTTAAAGGGAATGCCTTAAATAATGGCCTTCTTCCTGTAAAGGTTTCCGAAGAATTTTTAAAAGAAATCCTGGAAGGAATCAATGAAAATCCAGACAATGAAATTGCCATTGATGTGGAATTGCAGTCTGTAAGCTTTAAAGATACCACTGAAACTTTCGAAATTGATTCTTACAAAAAAATATGCCTGTTAAACGGCTATGACGATATTGATTTTCTAATCAGCAGAAAACAAACCATCACAGAATTTGAATTAAAAACACAAAAAGCAAATGAGTAACAATTATTTTAAAATCGCAGTTCTTCCCGGAGATGGGATTGGCCCGGAAATTATCAGTGAAAGCATTAAAATATTAGATGTTATTGCGGAAGCTTTTCAATGTAAATTCCATTTTGACTATGGATTGATCGGGGCAGAAGCTATTTTTAAGACAGGAAATCCTTTACCTGAGGAGACGTTGAAAATATGTAAGGAATCTGATGCAGTACTTTTCGGAGCTATCGGGGATCCTGTTTTTGATAACAATCCGGAAGCAAAAGTGAGACCGGAACAAGGATTATTGAAACTACGTAAAGAATTGGGGTTGTTTGCTAATATCCGTCCTTTGAAAACGTATGCATCATTAATTGATAAAAGTCCGCTTAAAAGAGAAATTATCGAAGGAGCTGATATCCAGATTTTCAGAGAACTGGTAAGTGGAATTTATTTTGGTGAAAAATTTACAGACCCGGAAGGAGCGTATGCTTATGATGTCTGCAAATACAGCCGTGAAGATATTATTCCTATCACTCATATGGCATTTCAGGAAGCTCAGAAAAGAAAGAAAAAGCTTACCCTTATTGATAAAGCTAATGTTCTGGATACTTCAAGATTGTGGAGAAAAACATGTCAGGAAATTGCCCCTGAATATCCGGATGTACAGCTTGATTATATGTTTGTAGATAATGCAGCCATGCAGCTGATTCTTAATCCTAAACATTTTGATGTTATTTTGACCGAAAATATGTTTGGCGATATTATTTCTGATGAAGCCAGTGTGATTGGCGGTTCTATCGGACTGCTGCCATCTGCTTCAGTAGGAGAGAAGAATGCTTTATTTGAGCCTATCCATGGATCTTACCCGCAGGCCAAAGGGAAAGGAATAGCGAATCCTATTGCTTCTATTTTAAGTGTAGCCATGATGCTGGACCATCTGAATTTACAGGCAGCAGCAGATAAGTTGAGACAATCTGTAGAACATGCTATTGAAAACAAGTATGTTACCATTGATCTTAATACCAAACAATATTATTCAACGAGTGAAGTGGGAAGTTTTATTGCAGACCATATCAGATATTCCGAGAAATCATATTACAATTTTGAAAATATCAAGATCGGAAAATCTACCATTGTATAAAAACAAAAAGTTCAGTTAGATAGTTAGAAAGAAAAGTTCCGCCTCATATGAGACGGAACTTTTCAATTTTTTAAACCTGTAAGGGATATTATTCTTATTTTTTGGTATTATCCGTTTTTCCTGATTTATTTTTTGAAGACTTTTGAACATCTTCTTTATCAATATCAGGCGGATTGGTCTTTTTTGATGCCGCAGGAATATTGGGGAAATCCTGGTTTTGCTTTTGGGTTTCTGCGGTATTGGCAGATTCATTCTTTTTGGTGTTTCCTTTTGTATTCATGACTTTGAATTTTAAATTTCAACAATATGATGGTATCATTCAAAGGGTTTGCCAAACGGAAATATTTTACCTTAAAGTCCTAAAATACCAATTTTTCCTGTTTTATCTTCTATTTCATAATTTAAAGCCTTAGCTAAAACAAAGATATTATTAAGATTTTCTATCAGCTGTTTACGGCCTTCACTTCTCAGCTGATTCTGATCAATTGATTTTTCGGCTGTTTCTTTAGCTTTCTGGGTAACATTTTTAATATCTTTTTCTGAAATTCTGTTAATAAAAGAATCATCCAAAGACTGAATTTCAACGCTTGGCGTAATTCTTATGTCGGCATCAGGAAGCTCGGTGATAATCAATTTTTTATTGATAGAATCTACTTCGATCTTCATTTTGTTAAGGTCATAAGAAACCTGTGCATTGGTCTTTGTATAAGTTATAATGCTGTTGCTGGAGACTTCCTTCCCGAATACTTCATAGCCCATCTTGGTTTTCTGCATGCTGGAAGTATTCTGCTCCATCACCACCATTTTATTCATCTTGGAAATCTGATTGGTCAGGATATAATAATCAGACTTTTCAGTTTTATTTCCAAGGTTCAGGCAGGACTTCAGTCCAAAAAACAGAAGAAACATGGCACCGGCACCGGCTGCAAAGGATAATATTGTTCTATAATTTCTCAAAATCTATTTAAAAATTTCTTTGATGACAGACGAATCATTCTTTTTAAGAATTTCAACTAAATCCCTCTCGATATATCCTGTAGTAGGCATTTCTATAATTCTTCCCACTTCTTTTCCATATCTTTTCAGGATAATGGTAGGAACTTTTTGAAGATTGTAAAGACTTTCATCTCCGGTTGGAGATTCTTTCTTACGGTTTACTGCTATGATATTCAATTTATTTTCCGGATAGCTTACGGCTTCCAATATTTTCATCAGTCTTGGAAAATCTCTGTGGCTGTCTTCACACCAGGTTCCCATGAATACAATAATATCATAAGTCCCGATTTTCTCTTTTTTTAATTCACTGACGGCTTTTTGGTCAAGAACATACTCATCATGTTCTTTTACATACCAATCTGCATAAGGAGCTTTTAAAAACTGCTCTTTCAGTTGGTTTCCTAAAAGCATTTTGCCATCTTTCTGAGTTTCAACTTCACGGTTTACTACTACTTTTTGAGCATTAACCTGTTGTGCAGCTAAAAATAAACTTGAAAAGGCAATAATATTGGTAATAAATTTTTTCATATGTTATTTTTCAATAATTGATTTTAAATCAGCAGGAGAGTAGTATTTGTTTTTTAATACTTTATGATCTGCCTGTCTGTAAACATTGAATTTTTCTCCGGACTTTTCATAAAAAGATTCTACTTCTTTCTCTTTGTAAAATTCAACAGTTTCCTTTGCCTGTTCTTCATTGTCACATGCTTTCGACATATTGGAGCGCTGAACTTCGTTGAATAGCTCTACAAATTTGTTGCCAAGTCCGAATTCCAGTACAGCTCCACTCAAAACATACTGAAGATCACACAATGCATCTGCAATTTCTACAATATTATTATCTGCAATGGCTTGTTTCAGTTCGTTCAATTCTTCCTGTAAAAGCTCCACTCTAAGATTGCATCTTTCCGGAGAAGGAATTTGTGGGGTATCTAAAATAGGGGCTTTGAAAGTAGTATGGAATTCTGCTACTTGGTTCAGACTATCAATTTTATCCATGAATTTTTTTATTTTCCACAAAGATAGAAAAGGATTTGTAAAATGTGAAATGTACACGAGTAAAATATGAGACTCAAAAGCGCAGGCTGTCTATTGTTTTTATTTTATTCCTGCGAATTAAAGTTAATAGGCATTCTAAACCATGATTTTACTGGTGTTCCATTCTTTTTTGCTGGACTCCATTTCCCTTTTATTTTTTTCAGAGCAAATTTTACATCCTCAAGAAGAATTTTATTGTTTTCTACTTTGGGCTCAAGATCTACATTGGTGATGTCTCCATTTTCATCTATTGAAAAGGATATAAGAAATGTTCCTTTTGGGTTGTAAGTTTCCCAATCCAAATAATTATTTAAGCTTTCAAGAACATCTTTTCTAAATGCTTTCATCCCTCCGGGCATGGCAGCAGACTGATATGATTTAACAATATCGTAATCGGGTTTGTAATTTTCAAAAAAATCTTTGGGTTGAAACATAAAATCGAAATAAGCGGCAACTTTCTGTCCATTTTGTTCTGCAGGCTGCCAGTTTTTTAAGCTTCCTAAAGATTTGACAACAAGAGTAAAAGCGCATTTGTTCTTTTCTATAATAGGATCATCGCTCTTTTTCTTTACTAAAGCAGGCTTACCATTCTCATCAATCTTTAGGCTTACAAAATACATCTCATTTTGATCACATGGTTTTGAGCCGCTTTTCAGGAAATAGTTCTGCATGTCTGAAAATAATTGGATGGAACCTCCTTGGTATGGAAACTGGCCGTCCGGATATTGAGCTAATGTTTTTTGTGAAAATGCTGAGCCAAAGTATAGGGTAAAAAGAAACAGTGTTATTTTTTTCATTTTTAGATGTGCTTCACGGGTTAAATTAGTTTGTTCGCTAAATTAAGAAAAAGTCTACAACTTTCAGGCTGTAGACTTTTATTGTATGGGTAGAAATGATTTCAGTTATTCATATTTCCAAACGCCGGATATATTTAATATCATCAATCCCGGCTGTTTCTCTCCAAAGCTGAATACACAGATGTATTTTGAATGACAGGAAGTACAGTCTGTGCCAAAATATAATGTTGGTTGGTCATTGACGGTCAATTCTCCAAAGTGAAGCATTCTCTGAGAGGTTTTGTTTACTATTCCGTGTTTTAATAATTCTTCTCTTGAAAGTACTTTATTTTCATTATATACTTGAAAGATAGGAAATCCTGATTCATAGGGAACGATTTCAACTGTATTTTTGTGGCGGCAATGGCCGCAGCTGAAAGTTATTATGGCTGATGGAAGAGCTTCATCATTGATAAAGCTGCTTTTTTCAACAGCAGCTTTTTCGGTAATGTTTATTTTTTCTGATATTGAATACATCTGGGTAGATTTATGGCTGAATAACTGTGCCTACTAAGTTAGGATATTTTCCGCTAGGGCTTTTCTTAATGGTAACTTTGATATAACCTTCTTCTGCCAGCTTATTCCATGTTTTCTGGTATCCTGTATTGATATCAACAGGGATTTTCCACATGGTTTGTTTTCCTTTTCCTGCCTGGCCGAACCAAGGAATGATGTCTGCGGTCTGGGTTTTAAACTGCATGGAGTTATTCAAAACATCAATTTCATAATAGAAATCGTATTTGTCTTCAGGCTGATTTAACGCTCTTTGAGTAAATGTATAGGTATATCCATTGATAATTGGGCTTGTGAAACTTCCTCCTAATGTAGGAACCCCGGTACCGTTGTAGCTGCCTACAGCGCCGCTGTATCTGTCAAACTTTTGCCCAACCTGTAAAGCAACATCATCCACGATATTATACCCTCCGTTTGCAGGCGGCCAGCTGCCATTTAAATTATTTGCTTTAAAAAGAGATTCCAGTTCACTCCATTTGCCTCTTTTGTAAAGATCATATGCCTGATTTCTGATTGCCTGACTTACCGAATTATTGGGGTCATATGTTACCGCCAGTTCATCAGCGTTTTTGTAGAAGACAGAAGTAACGTCAGGATTGATATCTATTACGTCATCATTGTCCGAACTACAGGCAACCGAGAAAGAAGTGATTGCTAAAAAAAAAATGTACTTAAATAAATGTTTCATATAAAAAATTTTAAATTATTTTAAAATTATTGAGGTATTAGAGGGAGTACCTTTTTGAAACATTATTTTTACAGAAATCTTAAATGGAAATACTGATATGGTAGTATTACTATTTTTCCAGTCAATAACAGAATTTTTGAGTGCCGGAATTTAATTTAATAATATACTTTTCTGGCTATAAATTGCTGGAAATACCAATTTATATCAAAATAGAGTCAAAAGAAGCAACTGCATCAGACGTCAAAAAACGGCTTGTAGCTCCCTTAAATACAATCTGGGTAAACGGCACAATGAAATATTGCTATGTGATAAATTTAAATTAAAAAACTTAAATATTAGTTATTTTGTTTTAAATAAAACATTATTGTAAAATTTAATTAAATAATAAACGTATTTGAATTTATATTTTCATTTTATCAAATAAAAAAAGCTACCCGAATGAGCAGCTTTCTGATTGAAATATATTTTTGTTACTTTTTAATGAATTGTTTTGCAAATCCTCCGACCTGGATTACATAGGTTCCATTGGTTAGTTTATTGACATTTACTGTTCCACTTTCAAGATTTCCTGCGCTGACAAGTCTTCCGGACATGTCATAGATTTTATATTCTTCATTGCTTGTATTGGTAAGAGTAAGAATATCCTTTACGGGATTAGGATACATTTTGATTTCTGTAGATGATGAATTTGCATCTGTTGATTTGTCGTCAGAAGTTTTTACAGAAATATTGGCATTATTGATATCAAAGAAAATATGATTGTTTCCTTTGATCATTATTCTACCAGAATTGGTTAAAGTATCAGGGATTGTAATGGCTTCTGACCCGTCATTAGGGGTTGCTGTCAATAATGTTGTCCACGTAATTCCATTATCTGTTGACCATAGAATATCTACATTGGCTGTATTCACTCCATTGGCTGTAGTTCCTGCTACATCCCATGTTACTGTTTGCGAGCTCCCTTTTACGTAGGAAACTGCTGTGTTTTGCGAGGTTATGGCAAATGGCCCTGCTGCTGAATTAACAGTGATCTTAGTGTCATCCGAATTATTTCCACCACCTCCGGCTTTGTTATCGCGAACAGTGAGTCTGAAATTTAAAGTTCTGGCAACAGCGGGAAGAGCTTCAACATCTATTTCCGTTCCTGTTGTCTTAAGAGCACCTGCTAAAATAGAAGACATTATTGGAAAATATCTTACAGGAGAACTTGAAGGAGTCCATGATCTGAATATAGGGCCTGCAATTTTTGTTTCTTTTGCTGCAGAATTAGCTCCTGTTTCAGAAGAAGTTCCTTTATCCATTTGTTCCCAGATATAGGTGAGCGGATCTCCGTCTGCATCAGTTCCGGATCCGGTAAGCATAAAAGGCGTGCTTTTAGGAATAATATAATCAAGCCCTGCATTTGCTGTAGGAATTGAGTTTCCTGTATTGGTATTTACAGAACAGGTTTTTGTTTTGATATTATCGGTAATCTGTTCAATACTTAAAGCGTGAAAAAACGGATCTGAATTTTTCTGAACATCATAATTAGTGACCCCAGCGTATCCCATGATGGTAGATCCTGAACCTGGTTCTACGGGTTTTAATCCAGATTGTGGTTCGTATGACCATGTGTGGTTTCCTCCGAACTGATGTCCCATTTCATGAGCTACAAAATCAATGTCAAAAGTATCTCCTGAAGGATTGCCGTTTGCCGGAGAGGTGTATCCACTTCCTTTGTAGCTGCTGGGATAGGTTATCCCCTGATCCTGATAAGTGGACATATCATTATCACAAATACATCCGATACAACCTGCATTGCCACCGCCTCCATCTCTTCCGAAAAGGTGACCAATATCAAAATTATTATTTCCGATAGAAGTGTTTAAATTCTTCATGAGCTCCAAATTCCAATTCTTCATTTGTGAAGATGGAGAGTAGGGATCTGTGGATGCATTTGTATAAATGATATCGTCATTATTGGCAATAAGAACCATTCTTGCTGAAAAATCGTTTTCAAAAATACCATTTACGCGGGTCATTGTATTGTTCATAGCTGCTAAAGCCTGAGCTTTTGTTCCCCCAAAATAAGAGGTATATTCTCCTGTGCAAGAAAGAGCAAGCCTGAAAGTTCTTAATATGGCATCATCTGCATTTTTATTTGATACGGCCTTGAGATTTCCTTTTTGAGCTCCCTCTAAAACTTTACATTCAAGTTTATTCAGATTGTCTTTACTATCTGACTTTCTATAAATGATATAAGTTGAAAGATCTTTGGTATAAGGTTGAATAAAAACAGAGGACTTGTCACCATATACTTCCATAGAAGAAAGTCCCAGCGAAGAAATGCTGAAATAAACCTTTGATGCAGGATCTTCCACACCTACACCTATATAAGATTTGATATCTGGATATTTAGCAGCCAGCTCAGGTTCAAAATTAGAATTTTCTGCTACCTTGAAATTTTCCATTTTCCCAGCTGAATTGGGAAAAGAGATAATTGTTTCAGATTTTTGTGTTGATCTTTTTGGGGCTTTAGCCAATGCATTTTTTAATCCGCTTATATTCAGATGATAAAGCTGGGGATTTTCAAAACGTGACATGCTTTCTAAAATCGGTAAAGATACTTTTGAGGAACGCGAGGTCCATAAACGATCTGTCTGTGCGAATGTAATACCCGACAATGCGAGCATCGCTATCATCAATAATTGTTTTTTCACGCAAATGTATTTTTATCAAAAATAGTAAAAAAAATGCCTAAAAATATATTATATCTGTATACTTTTTGTCAGTATTCCCTTAAACAGAAGGGGGTGTTAAAAATATTTTATAAAATTCAATAAAAAAGAAAAACTGTTCTATACAGAACAGTTTTTCACATCGTTTAATTTTAAAAGTCTATTAGTTGCTAATTTTTAATGAATCTCTTAGCTGATTCTCCGATTTGAATCATATAAGCCCCTTTGATAAGGTTGCTGACATTCACGGATCCTCTTTGAAGTTTTCCTGAGTCAATTAGTTTTCCACCCATATCGAAGATTCTGTAGTCTTCTGAAGTTGTATTTGAAATATAAAGGATATCTCTTACAGGGTTTGGATACAATTTCACATCTGTAATCAGGTCTTTTGTATTCTGAAGATCTCCTTTTCCTGAAGAAACAATATTAAGAGTATAGTCTTCAACCTGTCCATAAGTGAATGCTTCACATGAAGAAGTAGGGATTGAGCTATACTTCATCATGACTCTCATTCTTGTAGATCCAACTGTAGCAGTAGCCGGGATGGTAATAGATCCTGTAACCGGGCTGGTTGTAGAACCTGCTTTTGTCCAAGCTAATTCTCCGCTGTCTGTAAAGTCTCCATCGCCGTTGTAATCAATATAAACAGCATATGCTTCGCTATACTTTGTAGAAGTCCAAACCGGAGTAATGGAAATCGTATAAGCACTTCCTCTTGTAACATTTGTAGAAACTGAAGTGAAGTTTTCATACCCTGCAGTTCCTGTAGATGTATTGTTAATTGATCCAAATGTTACGTTTCCAATTCTTTCATCAGCAGTGTTGGAAGCCGAAGAAGAACAATAGGTAACGGTTCCACCGGAAAGAGTAGTAACACTTACAGTATTGCTGGAAACAGAAGCATTTCCTGCAGCATCTTTTGCTTTAACAGAGAAAGAATAAGTTGTTGACGGAGTAAGCCCTGTTACAGTATAGGTAGCAGAAGCTGTAGAACCGATTAAGGAAGCACCTTGGTATACATCATATCCGGTTACCGCTACATTGTCTGTAGCACCTGACCATGAAAGATTGGTTGTAGTAGCAGTAGTTCCTGAAGCAGCAAGGGTAGGAGCTGTAGGAGCAACCGTGTCAGGAGTTCCGGAACCTGCATTTACAGAGATGTTGGCATTGTTGACATCAAAGAAAATGTGATTTGATCCTTTTACCATAATTCTTCCTGTAGTTGTAGTAGAATTAGGAATTGTCACAGCTTGTGAACCATCATTTGGAGTTCCTGCTAACAGGGTAGTCCAGGTATTTCCGCTGTCTGTTGACCAAAGGATATCTACATTGGCTGCATTCACTCCGTTTGCTGTAGTTCCTGCTACGTTCCATGTAATAGTTTGAGAACTTCCTCCAGCGTAAGTCGTTGCTGAATTTTGTGAAGTGATATTGAATGGTCCTGCAGTTCCATTAACTGTGATTACCGCATCGTCAGAATTGTTTCCTGAACCTCCTGCTTTATTGTCACGAACAGTAAATCTGAAATTTAATGTTCTGGCAACAGAAGAAAGAGCTTCTACGGTAATTTCAGAACCTGCAGTAGTGGTTGCACCTGTTAAAACAGAAGCCATTCTTGGGAAATATCTTACAGGTGCAGTGGTAGGAGTCCATGATCTGAAGTTAGGGCCTGAAGTTTTTGTAGCACTGGCCGCTGAGCTTGCTCCTGTCTGAGAAGAAGAAGCATTGTCCATTTGTTCCCAGATGTAGGTTAAAGAATCTCCGTCGGCATCCGTTCCTGTTCCTGTAAGAACGAATGGAGTTCCTTTTGGAATGGTATAATCTAAGCCTGCGCTGGCTGTAGGAATTGAATTTCCTGTATTGGTGTTAACAGAGCAGGTTTTAGCTTTAATATTATTAGTGATCTGCTGAATGCTTACCGCATGGAAAAAGGCATCAGAATGAGGTTGGATATCCTGGCTGGTAATTCCGGCATATCCCATAATTGTTGATCCAGATCCCGGTTCCATATTTACGCCTGTTCCTTCATTGCTCATAGAGAAAGTATGGTTTCCACCAAACTGATGTCCCATTTCGTGAGCCACATAGTCGATATCAAAATTATCTCCTGAAGGAATAGCATCTGCCGGAGAAGTATAACCGCTTCCTTTAGATCCGTTTGTACAGATACAGCCAATACATCCTGCATTTCCACCACCTCCGGAAGCTCCGAACAAGTGTCCGATGTCATAATTGGCTTCACCAATTACCGAAGTTAAAGTGCTTTGTAGCTGAGAATTCCAGCTGCTCATTCCTGAAGCTGCAGAATAAGGGTCTGTAGAAGCATTGGTGTAGATAACAGCGTCATTGTTGGCGATTAAAACCATTCTTGCTGCGAAATCTTTTTCAAAAACACCATTTACACGGGTCATTGTGGTATTCATTGCAGCTAAAGCCTGAGCTTTTGTACCTCCAAAATAAGTGGTGTATTCTCCGGTACAAGATAATGCCAGTCTGAATGTTCTTAGTTTAGCATCGTCAGCGTTAGGTCTTGCCGCAAGAGCAGAGTTGGAAACTCCTTTTTGAGCAGCGTCAACGACTGTACATTCAAACTTATTAAGATCATCTTTTTTGTCGGACTTTCTGTACACTACATAAGAAGAAAGATCTTTAGTGTAAGGTTCGATGAATACTGCAGATTTATCTCCGTAAATTTCCATAGATGACAGTCCTAGTGGAGAAACACTGAAATAGACTGTGGAATTAGGATCATCCAGACCTTGTCCTACATAGGATTTGATATCCGGATATTTTGCTGCCAATTCAGGGGCAAAATTGGAATTCTCCCTCACTTTGAAACTTTCCATTCTGCCTTCAGAATTCGGAAAAGAAATAATGAGTTCTGATTTTTCGCCTGCAGCCAGTCTTTTGGGAGCTTTTGCCAGCATGTTTTTCAATCCGTTGATATCCAGATTGTATACCTTAGGATTGCTGATGCTGGTTTTGTTTTCAAAGATCTCTGATGAAGTTTTTCTGGAACCTTCAGACCAAAGACGGTCAGTCTGTGCGAAAGAAATACCCGAAATAAGGAGCATTCCAATCAGCGTTAATTGTTTTTTCATATTAAATATTAAATTTGATTGTGGAATATCAAAGCTAATGAAAAATATATTATCAAAAACAAAATTTTTTAAGAGAAATTTGGAATATCGCCTTAAAATGTTATGCAATACATTAAGTATAATTGAAAAAGCTTATTAATAAAAGAAAAGTAAAAGTGAAGAAATGAAATTTAATTTCAAAAAAATAAAATAGAGGTATTTTTTTAGTAATTTATTAAAATGAGACAATAAAAATTACTAATTATTTAATTATATATAAATAATATTAGTAAGTTGAATTTTGGCAACTGTTGTTAAATGCTCTGCATCCTGACTATAAAAAAGCTGTTTCATATTGAAACAGCTTTGTATATTTATATAATCCTTACTTACATTTTATCATCAGCAGTAGGACCGTAAAGTCCAGGGACTTTGTTCCCGGTAGATCTTAAATAAACCACCAGTTCACCTCTGTGATGGTACAAATGATTATAAAGAAAGCCTCTTACCACCTGGATTCTTGGAGATGGCGGGAAAAGTACATTTCCGTTCATTTCCATTTTCCACTCATTAAAATAAGTATTTTCATCCGAGTTTTCCAGAACTTTCTGTGCGTAGGCAACATTTTCTTCAAATTTCGCGAGGATATTTTCCGCTTTGGAAATATCTCCTTTATCATACTTGTACGCTCCCATATCAAAAGTATCCTGATTGAAAGTGGATTCGTACCAATTGTATACTTCGGCAATGTGTGAAGCCAGCTGACCGGTTGTCCAGTTTTTTTCTGAGGGTTTCCAGTCTAATGCGCTGTCAGGGATTGCCTGTAAAATTTTTCTGGTGTTTTCAGCTTCGTGCAGAAACTCACCTAAAAGTGCCTGTTTAATCATTTGTATTGGGATTTAAAGATTTATTTTGTAATATCTCTTCCAATAACCAGTCTCTGGATTTCAGAAGTACCTTCACCGATTGTACAAAGCTTAGAGTCTCTATAGAACTTTTCAGCTGGGAAATCTTTTGTATAACCGTATCCTCCGAAGATCTGAACAGCATTGTTCGAGATTCTTACACAAGCCTCAGAAGCATATAGTTTTGCCATAGCTCCTTCTTTTGTCATTTTTTGTTTTGCATTTTTAAGAGTAGAAGCTCTTTGGATAAGAAGTTCAGCAGCATCAATTTCTGTAGCCATATCTGCTAGCATAAAGTTGATTGCCTGGAAATCTGCAATAGGTTTTCCAAACTGATGTCTTTCTTTTGCATATTTTAAAGCCGCTTTGTAAGCTCCTCTTGCAGTACCTAAGCTTAGGGCTGCGATAGAAATTCTACCACCATCCAATACTTTCATTGCCTGCTTGAAACCTTCACCTACCTCTCCTAAACGGTGAGAATCCGGTACACGTACATTATCAAAAATTAATTCTGCTGTTTCAGAAGCACGCATTCCTAATTTATTCTCTTTTTTTCCGGAAGTAAATCCAGGCATTCCTTTTTCTAAAACAAAGGCTGTAGAGTTGTTCTTAGCACCTATTTCTCCTGTTCTTGTCATCACTACGGCAATGTCTCCAGAAATAGCATGAGTAATAAAGTTTTTAGCTCCGTTGATAATCCACTCATCACCATCTCTTACAGCGGTAGTAGACATTCCTCCTGAATCAGAACCTGTATTGTGTTCTGTAAGTCCCCAGGCTCCGATTACTTTTCCGGATGCCAGCTGAGGAAGCCATCTGTGTCTTTGTTCTTCATTTCCAAATTCATAAATATGGTTGGTGCAAAGTGAGTTGTGTGCTGCTACAGAAAGACCAATAGATGGGTCAACCTGAGAAATTTCATCCAGAATAGTAACATACTCATGATAACCTAAGCCAGAACCCCCATATTGTTCAGGTACTACAATTCCCATAAAACCCATCTCACCCAATTGGTGGAATAAGTCTTTTGGAAATGTTTGGCTTTCATCCCATTCCATAATGTTCGGTCTAATGTTCTTTTCTGCAAATTCTCTAGCCGTTTCCGCTATCATTTTGATGTTGTCAATAGTCTCTGTATTCATATAATAATAGTTAGTTCCCAAAGATAACCAAATTGATGGAATGCTAAAGAAAAATTATTTTATTGACAACAGTAAGCGCTAATACATTTAATTTTCAAATTTTTATATTTTGAAAATTAATACTTTCTTAATAAAATATACAGTCTTTTACGTTTTTTATTTCACTATTTTAGGTTCCAATTTTTAAGGTATGAAAAAAATTCTACTTCCTATTATTTTGATTTCCTCTTATATTTCTGCTCAGGCTCCTGCGGGATATTATAATGGAACAGCTGGGCTTACGGGGTATGCCCTGAAATCAAAACTCCACGATATTATTTCAGAAAAAATGGTCAACTGGCATTATAACGATCTTAAAGTGTTATATGGGCAGACTGATCTTGATAAATATTATGATCACGATGCATCGAATACTCAATATCTGCTGGATATCTATTCCGAAATTCCTTTGGGACCGGATGCTTATGAATATACAGTGGATCAGATGGTAGCAGGAGTGGGTATGGAAGGTCAGGGATACAACAGGGAACATATGATGCCGCAAAGTACCTTCAGTACAAGTTCCTCAATCAGTGATTATCCTATGTATTCGGATCTTAACTTTATTATTCCTGTTGACGGATTTATCAACCAACGAAGGAGCAATTATCCTTATGGAATAGGAAACAACACGAATCATTATATCTTCAGCAATACTTCAAGGATCTCCAATGCGGCCATTCCGAATTATCCTTATATAGGAAGAGTTTATGAACCTATTAATGAATTCAAAGGTGATATCGCCAGGAGTTTGTTA
Organism: Chryseobacterium sp. CFS2; assembly: GCF_036543225.1. Taxonomy (NCBI): domain Bacteria; kingdom Pseudomonadati; phylum Bacteroidota; class Flavobacteriia; order Flavobacteriales; family Weeksellaceae; genus Chryseobacterium; species Chryseobacterium sp. CFS2. The sequence continues at coordinate 232,235 of NZ_JAZHQU010000003.1, read as the reverse complement.
TATTTTGCGGTACGATATGAAGGGAAGTTAGGCTCATTCAATACGGCTTATACCACATCAGTGAATCTTACTCCTGCTACAGACCAATGTCCGCTGGATGGAACTGAAGAAAGAGCGGTTGATCTTGCTTATATTGCCATGCTGAAACAGTGGAGTACGGCAGATCCGGTTTCACAAAGGGAAATCGACAGAAATAATGCCATCTATACAATACAAAAAAACAGAAACCCATTTATCGATCATCCTGAGTGGATTGATATGATCTGGTCTGAAACGCCTGATAGTATTGCCCCTACAGCTCCGGGAACGCTGGTTTCAACACAGCAGAATGCTTATTTTGTTAATTTAAACTGGACTGCTGCACCTGATGCTGATGTTTTAGGATACAGGATTTATATGAACGGATCCACAACACCTGTTGCTGTTACAAAGGGAACTTCTATAAGCATTGACCATCTGAATCCTTCAACAACTTATACGTTTACAGTGAAAGCTTTTGATAAAGCCTATCTGGAATCCCCGTTCAGTAATACAATTACCACTTCAACGATTGCTTCTGATTCGTATGCTCCGGATCTTATGATTACAAAATATATTTCGGGAACGAATACGGAATTCATTAAGAATAATGCACTGGAAATTGTTAATAAAACGGGACATGAAGTTAATTTAAATAATTACAGAATCAATATTCAGTTTAAAAACAATACTTCCGGAGCGATCTATAATGGAGATACTTATGAGTTAGAGGGCAAAGTAGGAAACAATGAAACGTTTGTGATTTTGAATCCAAAAGGTACTTTGTCATGTTTTACCAGTAATCAGGCGAAATTTGTAACGGCTTCTGATCCTTTGATGTTTGCAGGAGAAAATTATGTAGAGCTTGCTTATAATAAGACCGTAACTGTGGATGCTATCGGGGTAAAATATACCCTCAATAATAACGGAAATGTATCTTTGTACAGAAAGAGTAGCGTCAATCAGCCCACTGATACATTTAGTATAGGTGAATGGGATTCTTATCCGTCCAATTACTGCCAGAACCTGGGCGAAACATTGTCTACTGCAAAATTGATTGCTGAAAACAATGAGTTTACGATTTATCCGAACCCTGTTTCTGATCATCTGTATGTAAATGGAGAAAAGGAAAAAGTAAAAATGGCTCAGATCATAGATCTTTCCGGAAAAGTGATCTATTCGGAGAAAGATCCGTTCAGAAATAAGACAAATATTTCGGTGCAGGGGATTCCTGCGGGTGTCTATTTTTTAAAACTTGATGAAAAAGCCCATCAGTTTATTAAAAGATAATACTATTAAAAGAGGAACAAAAAGTACTCTTACCAGATCTGAGATTGCTTCGCTTTGCTCGCAATGACTGTTTTAGCCCTGATAGAAGCGGTTACCCCGGAGCATAGGTGGAAGAGTTGGAGGGTTAAGTGGCTGGGATAGCTTGGTGCGAGGAGTATGAGTGGATAGCAGGAATAGCTTCTTGCCTAAAAAAAGGTAAAAAAGTAGAGTTAAACTTAATGTAATAATAAAATTTTCAACTGATTTTTGTTTTTTCTTAATTTTGCCGTTTACTATAAACCCTTCAAAACCTTATGTTTACTACATCATTGATATAAGCTGATTCGCTAATAATCAATATCTATAAGTGTTTCTGCTTATATTTTTTATATATAAGTAATTATGCTTATATTTGCAGTATGATAGCGGTCATTACCGGTGATATTATAAATTCACAGCATGCGGATACTGAAGTTTGGATTACCAGGCTTAAACATCTTCTCGAAAAATGGGGAAGCGCTCCTGACACATGGGAAATCTACAGAGGAGATGAGTTTCAGTTCAAATGCAAAATTGATGACGTTTTCTGGCGTTTTCTAGCCATAAAATCTCTTATTAAAAGCCTGGAAAATTTAGATGTAAGGATGGCCATAGGTATTGGTGAAGAAAGTTTCTCTTCTGAGAAAATCACTGAATCTAATGGTACAGCTTATGTAAATTCCGGAAGATTGCTTAATGACCTTAAAAATGACGGGCATACCGTTGCCATTAAAACCTCCAGTGACCCGGTGGACAGAGATCTTAATATTCTTTTGAAATGGTCGTCTAAGGACTTTGATAACTGGACCATGGCTACAGCAGAGATTATTCATGAGATGATCATGAATCAGGATATTACTCAGGAAGATCTTGCTAAGAGATTTGCTATTTCACAGTCTTCGGTAAGCCAGAGACTGAAGCGAGCCAACTATGAGCTCATCGTGGAGACCAATCAGTATTTCAGAAAGAAAATCTCAGAATTGTAAGCATGATCTTTATCAAACTCATATTGGCACATCTACTTGGAGATTTTATACTTCAGCCAAATTCATGGGTTGCGGATAAGGAGAACTATAAACTAAAAAGTAAGTTTTTATACTTTCACATTCTGATTCACACGGGTTTAAGCCTTCTCTTTCTTTGGGATCTTCAGCTTTGGTGGGTCGCCGTTTTAGTAGGAGTTACTCACTTCATTATTGATGCAGCAAAACTTACATTTCAGAATGTAAAGACTAAAAAAAGATGGTTTTTTATTGATCAGCTGCTGCATGTTTTGGTGATTGCCGGAGTTTCTTTTTATTTTCAGGAATTCAGCTTCAGCTTTTTACAGAATCAGGAGTTTTTAAAAATAATTATGGCAGCATTGTTTCTGACAACACCTGCTTCTATTTTTATTAAAATCTTACTGTCATCCTGGACTCCTGCTCCGGATGGTGCCAACACTATTCAAACCGAATCTTTATCAAGTGCCGGAAAATATATCGGAATTTTAGAACGTCTGCTGGTTTTCACTTTTATTATGGTGAATCACTGGGAAGGCGTAGGTTTCATGGTAGCTGCCAAATCTGTTTTCAGATTCAGCGACCTTGCACAGGCAAAACAGAGAAAACTTACAGAATATGTATTAATTGGTACACTGTTAAGTTTTGGACTGGCTGTCTTAACAGGAATAATAATAAAATAAATCAATAAATCTAACTACAATTTAGAAAGTAAAATTATGAGTCAAAAGAAAGAAATGTTGTACGAGGGGAAAGCAAAACAGGTATTTGCAACTGATAATCCTGATGAAGTAGTAGTACGTTTCAAAGACGATGCTACAGCATTTAACGCTCAAAAGAAAGGTCAGGTTGATCTGAAGGGTGAAATGAACAACGCGATCACAACCCTTATTTTTGAATACTTAAATGAAAAAGGAATCAAAACTCATTTCATCAAACAATTGGACGAAAGAGAGCAGTTGGTAAGAAAAGTATCTATCATTCCTTTGGAAATGGTAGTAAGAAACTACTCTGCAGGAAGCATGGCACAAAGATTAGGAGTGGAAGAAGGAATTAAATCTCCGGTAACCATCTTCGATATCTGCTATAAAAAAGACGAGTTGGGAGATCCGCTTATCAATGACCACCATGCCGTTTTCTTAGGAGCAGCTACTTATGAAGAGCTTGACGAAATGTATGAGCTGACTTCAGATATCAACGAAATCCTTATCGACCTGTTTGACAAAATCAATATCATCCTGGTAGATTTCAAAATCGAATTGGGTAAAACTTCAGACGGTGAAATTATCCTTGCTGATGAAATCTCTCCTGATACTTGCAGACTTTGGGATAAAGATACCATGAAGAAATTAGACAAAGACAGATTCAGAAGAGACTTAGGAGAAGTTACTGAGGCTTATGTTGAGATCTACAACCGATTGAAGAACTTACTTGCAAAATAATTTCAGAAATTAGAAGTTAGATATTAGAAATTAGTATGAAATCGCACCGGATAGAGGATTTGAAGGTTTGGAACAAATCAATGGCTTTAGTTAAAGAGGTTTATTTGATCTCAGCTGAATTACCCATGGAAGAAAAATTTGGACTACAATCTCAAATCAGAAGATGTGCTGTTTCAATACCGTCTAATATTGTGGAAGGAGCCGGAAGAAATAATAAAAACGAATTTTACCAGTTTCTCGGAATTGCGTTTGGTTCTACCTATGAACTTCAAACCCAACTTCAGTTATTGATTGATTTGAATTTTATTTCGGAAACTAAAATAGCTCCCTTAAAAGAACTTTTATCTGAAATTCAGAAAATGATCTATTCATTAAAAGCAAGTTTAAAATTATAATTGAAGTTAACTTAGACTAATTTCTAACATCTAATATCTAACTTCTAATCATTAGAAAAAATAGAAATGAAAAGTTTAGACATTCATAAAAGTGAATATTTAAAACAGTTTGAGACCCAGACTTACGGAAGGAATCTTTTCAGAACTCAGGAAGAGGAAAGACTGGATGCTCCTAATGAAGAGTGTGGGATCTTCGGATTGTATTCGGATAATGATCTGGATACTTTCTCTCTTTCACAATTCGGGCTTTTTGCTTTACAGCACAGAGGTCAGGAGGCTTGTGGGATTTCCGTTTTAAAAGATGGAAGAATCACAAACATGAAAGATGAAGGACTGGTTTTAGATGTTTATAAAGACATTCAGGAACCTGAAACTTTTATGGGAAATTCTGCAATCGGGCATACCCGTTATACTACTGCAGGAGATAAAAAGAAATATAACTTCCAGCCATTTTTCGCGAAAAACGAATATGACCAGATTATACTTTCTATAGCACACAACGGTAACCTTACCAATGCAAAAGAATTAAAAACAGAATTAGAGGCTGAAGGTGTAGTTTTCAGAGCTACTTCCGATTCTGAGGTGATCCTGAGACTGATCCAGAAAAACCTTGATTTAGGTCTTCGTGGAGCCATCAAAGCTACCATGGAAAAAATCGAAGGAGCTTATTCTGTTGTAGGGATGACAAGAAACAAATTCTTCGCATTCAGAGACTTCAACGGAATCCGTCCATTGGTGTTAGGAGCTATCGACGAAAGATCTTACGTGGTTGCTTCAGAATCTGTGGCACTGGATGCTGTAGGAGCTCAATATGTACGTGATATCCTTCCTGGTGAAATCATTTATACCAATGAAAACGAACCTGGAAAACTTCATTCTTATATGATGGATGAAGCGAAAGGAAAGCAGAGAATCTGTTCTTTTGAATATATTTATTTTGCAAGACCTGACTCTACATTAGAAAATATCAATGTATATGAAATCAGAGAAAAATCGGGTGAGAAAATCTGGGAACAGGCTCCTGTAGATGCTGATTTGGTTATCGGAGTTCCGGATTCCGGAGTTCCTGCTGCCATTGGTTTCTCTAAGGCTTCAGGAATACCTTTCCGTCCTGTTTTAATCAAAAACAGATACATCGGAAGAAGTTTCATCGTTCCTACACAGGAAATGAGAGAAAGGGTAGTGAACCTTAAGCTAAACCCAATTATCTCAGAGATGAAAGATAAGAGAGTGGTAATCATTGATGATTCTATCGTTCGTGGAACTACCTCTAAAAGACTGGTTAAAATTTTAAAAGATGCAGGGGTGAAAGAGATCCACTTCAGAAGTGTTTCTCCACCTATTATTGCACCATGTTATCTGGGGATTGATACGCCGTCTAAAGATGATCTGATCTCTGCAAATATGTCTACAGAACAACTTAAAAACTATCTGGGAGTAGACTCTTTAGAATTTTTAAGTATTGATAATCTGAAAACTATTTTAGGGTCTGCTAATCACTGTTTCGGATGCTTTACTGAAGAATATCCTGTAGGAAAAGGAGAAGAGGTAGATTTATTCAATTAATCTCTTTATTGAAATAGTAAAAATAGAAGACCTGGGTTAATAGCCCGGGTCTTTTGTTTTATAAATGTAGCAAAAGCTTAATATTCCTTTGTTATACAGTATATAATGAAATTTTAATTTTGTCAGAATAAACGTCAGGATATGAAAAACGCATTTTTTACGGGTATTTTTCTGGTATTTGCCCAGCTTTATTCTTCACAGTCATTCGATAAACAGGCACACCGGGGAGGAAAATCACTTTACCCGGAAAATACAATTCCGGCCATGAAGAATGCCTTAAAAATGAATGTCACAACCCTTGAAATGGATTTGGCTATTACCAAAGACAAAAAGGTTATTCTTTCTCATGATGCTTTTCTGTCTCCTGAACTCATTACAAAGCCAGATGGAACTTATATCCCCAAAGACTCAGGTTTTTACTACAAAATTTATGAAATGCCTTACGCAAAGATCAAAACATTTGATGCAGGCTTAAAAAAATTGAATAACTATCCGGACCAAAAGAAAATGAAGGTTCAAAAACCTCTTTTTTCAGATGTTATAGATGCTTGTGAAACCTATGCCCGCGAATTGAAGAGGCCACTGCCTTTTTATAATATAGAAACAAAAACACGCCCTTTCTCTGACAATATTTTCCATCCGGAACCACAAGAATTTGTAGATCTGATGATGAAGATGATCGTAGAAAAAAAGATTCAGAACAGAGTTATTATCCAGTCTTTTGACCCCAGAACTCTTGAAATTATTCATAAAGAATATCCTAAGGTGATGACTGCTTTACTGGTAGAAAAAGTAGATGATAAAAAGCTGGCTCAGCAACAGGCTTATTTTAAAAATATTCCTGTAGAAAAGTTCAAAATGTATCCCAATCATCTGAGTGGAGTAGCCGGAGATATGAAGTTTCTAAGTTTTACTCCAACCATTTATAGTCCGGATCACACCCTTGTTACGTCCAAATTGGTGCAGGAATGCCACTTATTAGGAATGAAAGTAATCCCATGGACTGTGAATACCAAAGAAAGGCTGGAAGAATTAAAAGATATGGAAATAGACGGCGTTATCAGCGATGATCCGAGAATATTCGAATAAAACCTTTTTTCAATATAAATAGCCGGAAGAAAAACTTCCGGCTATTTTATGCATGCAGATTACTCTGCACTTAGGGTTAAAAAATTGGTCGTTGATTAGAATTTATAATTCAGTCCTAACTGAAATACTCTGTTGTTGTTTTCAGCTGCAGACATGCTCTTATCAATCTTTGTTAAGCTGTTTACGTATCTTGCATTGATACCGATATTGGAAGTGATGTCATATCCTAAACCAAGGCCTAAACCAAAGTTGAATTTGTTGATCATATCTTTGTCGATATCTGTAGAGTGAGAACTTGAAGTGGTAGTTGTAATACCTCCTGTAGTACTTGCTACAGTAGATTCTCCTTTATTTTTTCCGTTGATGAAATAACTGAACTCAGGTCCTGCTTCGATATAAAACTTATCAGTAGGTCTCATCTGAACCATTAACGGAACTGAAATGTAATCCATTTTTACTCTGCTCTGTACCTTAGTTTTTACATTCGTTACACCATTGTCAGTTTCTGTAGAATACATTACATCTTTTGCACCCATTTGGTTATACAATACCTCTGGCTGGAAGCTGAATTGTTTTGAAATTGGAATATTAACGAATACACCCGCGTGGAAACCTAGTTGTTGAGTGTTGATTCCGAACTTTTGCTGACTGAAATAAGCTGAGTTTCCTCCTGCTTTGATCCCAAATCTAACGGGTTGAACATCTTTTTTTAGTGGTGATGCACTTACTGTTTTTGTTTCTGTCTTAGTCTCTGTTTCCTGAGCGAAAGCTAATGCACCAGCAGTTAATGCTAATCCTAAAAATAACTTCTTCATAATTTTATTTTTTAATTTTACTATTTGTGTCGAATGATTTCCCAATCAGACTCGAATTATTTTGCAAATTGCTTGCCAAACTTGAAAAATGCCTATTTATAAAGGTTTTCGAGTGGTTTCGCTAAAGGTTTTTTTTAATCATTTATCCCTTTTTAATGAATAAATGTATTGCCAATCTCTATATTTTTGAAAAGAGTTTAATGTTAAAAATGCTTTCTTGTTGATAATTAAAATGATGAAAATTTAAAATCAGAAATGAGTTTTTAAGAAAATTTATAAGCTATCTGGACTATTTTTATGAGTAGAAGTAAAAATACCGGACTTTAAAAAGCCCGGTATCCATTTTGAAAATAATAAATATCGCTATTTAAACTTATAAGCAACGCCAATCTGAATGGCATTATTTCTTACTTTGTCACCCTCATTGTATTTGTAAACCTCAGTAAGGCCCGCAGTAAATCTGGCGGTCACACCAAAACTTTTAGTAAAGTAATATCCGGCACCAATTCCTAGTCCCAGATTAAAACGATTAAAAAGGCTTGTTGAAATATTCTGTGAAATATGATCTGTATGATCAACAGTAATTGAATTTCCGGTAGTTTCAATAGTCGTTAAATCTCCTTTTGTTCTTCCTCCAAGCAGATATCCAAATTCAGGACCTGCTTCCACATAAAGCTGAGGAAGGATATTATATTGAACCATCACAGGAAGAGAAAGATAATTTAAGGTTGTACTATAATCATAGTGTTGTGTTCTTCTGTAGTTCCCAGAGCTTGTTCTGTAGTTATAATCTGATTTTGATCCCAGCTGGCTGAAAAGAAGTTCGGGCTGGATGCTGAATTTTTCAGAAACCGGAATATTAGCGAATACACCTGCATGAAAACCTACTTTCATTTTCTCATTGTTGTCATATTCATAACCGTCTCCTCTGGTAAGGGTAGACCCATTCAATCCGGCTTTAACACCAAAAGTAACAGGAGACGAAGATTTTGACTGATTTTTTTCTTGTGCATTTGCGAAAAGGCTACCCGCAACTGCAAGGACTGCAAAGAGTTTTTTCATGGATTTAAAAGTTTAATTTAATTTTTCTTCATTGTGACAAAATATCTGCCATAAAGGGGAGAAGTGATAAAAATCATGCTAAAAGCGAAAAAGTCAGGCCTAAATTAATAAACCTGACTTTTTCTATTGAAATCAAAATGTATCTAAATTATGGAACAAAATACTTTCCGGTATTCTGCAATGCACTCTAAATGCCAGCCAATTTGTTGAAGTTCTCGTTAAAAATTAATGGTAATAGTTAGTTTCAGTCTTGAAAATCAATTGAATGATCAACTGAATCAATACCTATTCATTGTAAAAACAGGAACTGTAAATTGGAAATTCCGAATAAAGTACAATCAGTATTCAATAGGCAAATTTCTTGCCAAAATATCAATAAAATATAAAAGCCGGATTAATTATAATCCGGCTCTGTATTGAATAGAAAATTTACTTAGAATTTATAAGCTAAACCAAATTGGAATACTCCATTTTTAGCTTTATCATCAGATAAATCTGGTCTGTTTTTAGCAACATCTGTTAAACCTGCAACATATCTTGCTGTAACTCCGATGTTTTGTGTGAAATAATATCCTGCTCCAAGACCAATTCCAAAATCAAAACCTTTGAATAAATCTTTAGCATCTGCAGAATTAGAATTAGCCTTAAGTTTTGAATTAATTAAAAAACTGAATTGTGGTCCTGCTTCCAGGTATAGATTAGGAAGTGCGTTATACTGAAGCATTAGGGGTACGGAAATATAATCCAGATTTACTTTAACATCATTACTTCCTTTAATCTTTGCACCCATCCCGCTATATAATACTTCTGGCTGGAAAGAAAAATCCTGAGCAACCGGAATATTTGCAAATAAACCTCCGTAGAATCCTGCTTTAGAGTTGAAATCATTTTCAGATAGAGTAGAGATGTTAAGACCTGCTTTTACCCCAAATCTAGCTGGAGAAGTTGATGCAGTAGAAGTTGAAGTTTTCTGAGCGAAAGTAAAAGTACCTGCTACTAGCGCAAGGCCTAAAAAAATCTTTTTCATAAGTTTATATTTTAATAGTTATTAAGTTTTATTTAACATTTCATTAAGAATCAAATGGTGTGCCAAAGTCAAACTATGCTGTAAATCTACTATTTACGTATATTATGAAGAATAATTTCCCATTGAAACTAAAAAAGCCGGATTAAAATTAATCCGGCTCCACTTTAATTATAAAAATTTAACAAAAAAGGTGATCGTGCTTTAGAATTTGTAATGTACTCCTACCTGGAATACACTGTTTCTTACAGATCCCGGTCTGCCATATCCATAAAGATATCGCTGTTGTTTTGCATTCACAATATCAGATAGCCCTGTAGTATATCTTACATTCACACCAATGTTTTTGGTAATATTATACCCAGCTCCCAGTCCGATTCCGAAATCGAAACTCTTGGTTGCGTTTTTAAGTTGCAAACTTCCGACATCATCTTTTAGTTCTGCCCCCATAAGGAAATTAAATTGAGGTCCGGCTTCTACATAAAAATTAGGAAGTGCTTTATACTGAAACATTACAGGAACGGAAATGTATTCTAAATTAAGTTTTGCATTACCGTCTCCTTTTTGTTTTGCCCCCACAGCACTATATAATACTTCCGGCTGGATAGCGAAATCTTTTGCCACAGGAATATTTACAAATATACCACCATAGAATCCTGTTTTTGCTTTCATATCCATATGAGAAAGAGCGGATACATTCAGACCTGCTTTTAAACCGAATTTGATTTTGGAAGAAGATGTAGATGGAGTAGCTGCATCAGTGGATGTGGAAGTGCTTTGAGCAAAAGCAAAAGTACCTGCGACAAGTGCCAGGCCTAAAAAAATCTTTTTCATAGATTAGTTTTATTTTACATTGTTTAACGCTGGATAAGCAACAAACAATATGCCGTGAAACCCCATGAATAGAGACTTTATATATTTTTAACGAATGAAAAAATCAACTATATGGGATGTATTTATGGTGAATTATTAACTCCATCTTATTTTAACATAAAAAAAGACCAGATTAAAAAATTAATCTGATCTTTTCTATTGAATATAAAATTTGTTAGTGAATGTATAGCTTATTTAAATTTATAAGCTAATCCAACCTGGAATACATTGTTTCTGACAGCATCAGCACCGCTAGGTCTGTTTTTTGCAATATCTGTTAAACCTGCAACATATCTTGCTGTAAGTCCAAGGTTCGGAGTGAAGTAATACCCAGCACCAAGACCAATACCAAAATTGAATGTATTGAAATTGTCTTTGTAATTGTCTGAAGTAGTAGAATCTCCGTTGGATTCATTTTTCAATTTGTTTTTAGCACTTACCATGAAACCAAATTCTGGTCCTGCCTCTACATAAAGATTAGGGATTAAATTATACTGGAACATCACTGGTACTGCAATATAATCTAACTTCGTAGAAGCTGAATATTTTGTTCCAAATGAAGTGAAATCTGATTTATTACCATACTGAGAATATAATACCTCCGGCTGAACGCTGAATGATGCAGCCAATGGAATATTAGCAAATACTCCTGCGTTGAATCCTATTTTAGATTTCTGGTCATCAAGACCACTGTCTTTTGAAAGTGAAGATACGTTCATTCCCCCTTTTACCCCAAATGTTACTGGATTGGAAGATGTATTTCCTGTCTGTTGAGCGAATGCGAATGTTCCTGCAGTTAACGCTAATCCTAAAATTAACTTTTTCATAACTTTAATTTTTTTAATTTTACTCTTTCTTAATTTTAAATTTTACTACTGTTCAGCATTTTCAGTTGAACGCAGAGTATCTTTCAAATTGCTTGCCAAAAATATTTTTTATGAGTAAAATCAATAAAAAAATCACTTAGCGTTTAAGTGGTTTTTGAAATATGTAATTGATTTACAGTAAATTATGAATTTAAATAAACATTTGTTTAGAAGAAATCTAAATTGACAATTTTGTCAAAAATAGCTTTTAAAGGGAATATGTTTCTCCAAAAAAACGTTAAGCATCATTTAATTTTCTATAAAAAGATAAAGATTCAAGGATATTTTCCTGGCTGCATTGATGATCATACGTACAAGAACCTATTCCTGAAAGCAGAGAAAAGTTGATTTTACTGTCTGTATTCTTTTTATCATTTAATAATAGTGCTGTGATATCTTCATCTTTGAAATCGCTGATATCAAGGTATGGATAATATCTCTGGATATTTTCAATGATCATTTTTGCGTCTTCTTCAGAAATAAGATTTTCAAGCCAGGCAAGATGCGCTTCTGCAATCATTCCCATAGCAACTGCTTCACCATGAAGGATAGGATTTTGCTGTTGTAAGCACAAACTTTCCACAGCATGGCCTATTGTATGACCGAAGTTGAGTGTTTTTCTGATGTTCTGCTCATGGAAGTCCTGATCTACCACATTCTGCTTGATATTCATTGAAGTCTGAATATGTGGGGTTACCGTTTCCACTTCCAGCTTACGGATCTGAATCAGCTGATCCCAATGATTTTTATCAGCAATTAATCCGTGCTTCAGCATTTCAGCAAAGCCACTTCTTAATTCTTTAAAAGGTAATGTTTCTAAGAATTTTGGGAAAATAAAGATCTGTTCAGGAAAAGCAAAAGTTCCCACCATATTTTTAAAGTGCATCAGATCAATCCCTGTTTTTCCTCCTATGGAAGCATCACACATGGATAAAAGGGTAGTAGGAATGTTGATAAACTGTATCCCTCTTTTATAAGTAGATGCAACAAATCCGCCCATATCCGTAATTACACCGCCACCAAGATTGATAACCAATGCTTTTCTATCCGCCTGCATCTCCGTAAGAATTTCCCAAAGCTGATTGGCTGTCTGGATATTTTTCATTTCTTCTCCGGCTTCAATCTCTAAAATTTCAAAACCAAGATCAGTTTCCATATTTCCTAAAAGAACAGGAAGGCAGTATTCATGGGTATTTTCATCTACAAGAATGAAAATTTTACTGAAAGATTTTTCGTGAAGAAACTCGTTTAGCTGTGAAAAATTATCGTTTAATATTGTTATCATCTTCAAATTTATGTAAAGTTAAAATGTAAACTATAGTGCAAAGTTATGATTCTTAATTTTTAACTCGTAACTAAATTACTATCTTTGCAGAAATTTTTAGAATGAGCAGAGATAATAATAATTCAGACAGACCAAAGAGACCAAGAATTTCAACCAAGAAAAGTTCTGATGATTCTCGTGCTTCCAGATCTGGAAATTCTTCAGGATCAAAGCCTTTTAAGAAACCGTTCTCTAAAGATGGGGGAAGAAAAGGGGCAGAACATCAGGGATCCACTTCAAGATTTGAAAAGAAACCTTTCAAAAGAAATACAGACAGCTCCGAAGGTTCCAGCGATGAGATGGGATCAAAATCTGAAAGAAAACCATACATCACGAACAAAAGTGAGAGTTATGAGAAAAAATCTTTCGGAAAACCAAAGAGAGGAGGAAAGAGCTTTGATGCAAGAGATAAATATGAAAGAGGTAGTCTGAAATATGGCAGAAGACCCTCTAATGGAGATGAAAGAGAAGACAGAGCAAAATCTTTTGTACAAAAAAGAAGGTTAAACAAAATTGACAAAGATGTTCATAAAGACACGATTCGTCTCAATAAGTATATTGCCAATTCAGGGATCTGCAGCAGGAGAGAAGCTGATGAGCTTATTACTCAGGGACTTGTAGAAGTAAACGGAAAGGTAGTCAATGAAATGGGCTATCAGGTACAGAAAACCGACAGAGTAGTTTTTGACGGACAAAGTATTACTCCGGAAAAACCTGTTTATGTACTTTTGAATAAACCAAAAGGCTACATTTCTACAACGAAAGATGACAAAGCCAGAAAAACAGTAATGGATCTTGTAGCGAATGCTTCTCCTTACAGAGTTTTCCCGGTTGGAAGATTAGACCGTTCTACAACGGGTGTTATTTTATTGACGAATGACGGACACATGACTAAAAAATTAACGCATCCATCTTTTGATGCTAAAAAGATTTATCATGTAACGTTAGATAAAAAACTTACGGGTGAAGATTTACGTCTTATTGCAGAAGGAATCCGTCTTGATGAAGGTGTAGCAGTTGTTGACCAGATTTCGTACATTGAAGGAAAGCCTAAAAATGAGATCGGAATTGAGATTCATATCGGATGGAATCGTGTTATCAGAAGAATATTCCAAAGATTAGGATACGAAGTGGAAGCTTTAGACAGAGTGATGTTTGCAGGATTAACGAAGAAGAATATCAAGAGAGGACACTGGAGAATCCTTACAGAACTGGAAGTGAATAACCTTAAAATGCTTTAGAATAATGATGAATTATGAGTTATAAATGATGAATGACAGGTTCAGTTTGTAACTTATTTCATTCTTTTAAACAGTACATTTAAGTGTAAAGAATAAAAAAGCGCAGAATTGTTTTCTGCGCTTTTTGTTTTATATGGTGATGAAGCCTATCATTAAAGTATTTCTTAATTCATAGCTCATCATTTATAATTCATCATTATCCTAACACGGTTACTCCTTTTTCAATCATGTCGTAGATGGCATCTCTTGCATTGTCAGGTTTTACGTTTACAGCACGTGTTCCGTTGAAATGAAGGCAGGTTACATATCCGTTGGCCACAGCATCCTGAGCCGTGAATTTAACGCAGTAATCTAATGCTAATCCTACGATTTCAACCAATTGAATGTCGTGGTATTTCAAGAAGTCATCCAATCCGGTTTTCATAAAATGATTATTATCCTGGAATCCGCTATAGCTGTCTATTTCAATATTTTTACCTTTTTGTATAATGTGGGTTACTTTATCTCTGTTCAGATCTTTGTGAAATTCTGCTCCGAAAGTTCCCTGAATACAGTGATCCGGCCACATAAACTGTGGAACACCATTCAAAATAATACTTTCTCCTACCTTTCTGCCATTGCTGCTTGCAAAACTTTTATGACCTGCAGGATGCCAGTCCTGCGTCAAAACCACCTGATCATATTCATTTTCCTCCATCAGAAGATTGATATAAGGAATAATTTCGTTGGCTCCAGGGACTGCAAGTGCTCCGCCTTCACAAAAATCATTCTGTACATCGACTATTATTAATGCTTTTTTCATATTTTGATTTCTCGAATTTTTGATAAATTTAAAAAAACTAAACCACAAAAATTTGTCCAAAAAAGAATTATCGGACAAATCGGCAATGTAAATTTTCAATACTCCCGAAATGAGTGGTTTACAATTAAAATAATTGTATTTTCTTTGAAAAGTATGGCATTTTTGGGATATACACCAAATATCAATAACGTATCTTTGCAGGAAATAAGTATTTTTTATGTCATTTGAGTCTTTAGGATTATCACACAATATTATTCGTTCTGTTAACAAATTGGGGTATTTAAAACCATTTCCAATTCAGGAGCAGGCCGTTCCCGTAATTTTACAAGGGAAAGATCTGATGGGAATTGCACAGACAGGTTCTGGTAAAACAGCTTGTTTTGTGATGCCGATTTTAGAAAAACTACAGAATTCGGAAGTTAAAAAAGACCGTAATGTTCAGGTTTTAATATTGGTTCCTACCCGTGAACTGGCTATTCAGATTGATGAAGTATTCAGAGCTTTTACAGAAAATCTGAAAAGAGAAGTCCGAACAATGGCTGTTTATGGAGGAGTTTCTATCAATCCGCAAATGAAAGGAATGTTTGGGGTGGAAGTTCTGATTGCAACTCCGGGGCGTTTATTAGACTTAATTGATCATAATGCCCTGAGTATTTCAGGAATTAAACATCTGGTGATTGACGAGGCAGATAAAATGTTTCAGCTTGGCTTTGGTGAAGAGATGAATAAGCTTTTTGCAATGATGCCGGTAGCCAAACAAACCACTTTATTTTCAGCAACTTTAAATGATAAAGTTTCTGAGATGAAAGAACGTCTGTCCATTAATCCTACCATTATTGAAATTAAAAAAGAAGAAGTTGAGATAGATAATATCGAACAGCTGGCCTATCATGTTTCTCCGGAAAATAAAGGTCCTTTTTTAAGATATTTAATTAAGGAAAAGAAAGTTGAAAAAGCTCTTATTTTTGTCTCGTCCACAAGATCTGCAGACAATTTGGTAGAGAAGCTTAAAAAGAATAAAATTAAAGCTGTGGCGATTCATAGTCAAAAGTCACAGGGTGCCCGTAGAAATAATCTGGAAGAATTTAAAGTAAATGGAGCTCAGATTCTGGTGGCTACAGATCTGATTGGCCGTGGAATTCATATTGAATCTCTGCCATGTGTTATCAACTACGAATTACCGCGTTCTCCTTTAGATTATATCCACCGCATTGGTAGAACAGGGCGTGCCAACGAAAAAGGAACAGCAATTAGCATTCTAACGGATGACGAATTACAGCATTTCAGGGTGATTCAAAAGAAAATGGGAAGAAAAGTAACCCTGCAAAGAACAGAAGGTATTGATTTACACGGTTATTAATACTTGATTTAAATAAAAAAAAGGCTTCAGTTGATACACTTGAAGCCTTTTTTAGTGAAAAATTGGTACCACAAAAATCATTATCTGTACAATTAATGCTTTATTCACCTTAGATTCTTGAATTTTTGATAAATTTACATCCAGTGATATTTGAAAAATTGTCTGAAAAGAAAATGATCGGACAAATCGGCAATATTTAAAAATTAAAACCCTTGAACAATGAGTGATTTAGAGAAAAAAAAGTTTCCAATAGGACCGTTTGAAGCTCCTGAAAGCATCTGTGACACCACCTTGGATACTTATATCAAAGTGATTAAAGACTTTCCCGGCAGGCTAAAAAATCTCATTGAACATTTTACAGACGACGAATTGGATACTCCTTACAGAGAAGGTGGCTGGACGGTAAGACAGCTTGTGAACCATCTTTCAGACAGTCATATGAACAGTTTTATCCGTTTTAAACTGGCTCTTACGGAAGATAATCCTACAATAAAACCCTATGATGAAGCGAAATGGGCAGAACTGCAGGACAGTTTCCATATGCCTGTAAAGCCGGCCATGAGAATGTTGAAAGGAACACACCAAAGATGGGTGGTACTTCTTAAAAGCCTTACCAATAAACAGTTTGAAAGAACTTTTCATCATCCTGAACACAATAAAAATTATGATTTAAGAGAAAGCCTTGCTTTGTACACCTGGCATTGTAATCATCATTTTGCTCATATTGAAAATCTGAAGAAAGAAAAAGGTTGGTAAGAAAGCGTCTTGATAATCCCATATACTACAACGAAATTGTAAAGAGAATTTCTTTGTTATCTGAAAACTCCATAGGAAAATGGGGGAGAATGAGCGTATGCCAAATGGTAAAGCATTGTGATCTAGTTCTTCAGGTAGCCCTGCAAAAAATTGAACTTCCCCGTATTAATGTGGTATTCCAGACAATAGGAATCATTACAAAAGTAGAAATGTATGTTTTCAATAATGGAATTCCCAGAAACATGCCTACTTTTCAAAAACTAATCGTTAATTTTGAGTGTGATTTTGATGTATCAAAAACCAATCTGCTGAAAACGCTGGAAGAATTCCGGGAAGCTTGTGAAAAAAACAGGCTGCCGGATCATCACAGACTATTCGGTAAAATGACTGAAAAAGACTGGACATTTTTAGAATATAAACATCTTGATCACCATCTAAAACAATTTAATGTATGAGTTTTTTTGATAAAATATTTGGTGGAAAAAGCGAAACCCCTGATCAAAAATCATTCTGGAAAAAGATAGAGTCTGAGGAAGACCTTACAAAGGCTATAGAAGACTCTTTTCAGAATAAAATTGCTATATTCAAGCATTCAACAAGCTGTTTCATCAGTAAGACAGTACTGAAAAACTTTGAAAAGGAAGTGGAAAGTTCAGATCAGCCGGTTCATGTTTATTATCTGGATCTTCTGGCTCACCGATCTGTTTCTAATAAAATAGCCGCAGATTTTGAGATCAGACACGAAAGCCCGCAGCTCATTGTAATTGAGAACGGAAAGTCCATAAACAATGCTTCACACCAGGATATTTCTTTAAGCCAGATTGTATCATGAAGAATATAAATAATTATTTAGCTAAAGTTTTAAATGTTCCGCTTCAAAACGTGAACACCTGCAGCCTGCACTATGAGGTAAAGAAAATTCCTAAAAACCAGTTTCTTCTTCAGTATGGCGAAATATGCCGTCATATATTCTTTGTAGAAAAAGGACTGATAAAAATGTATTCTATTGATAAAAACGGAAAAGAACATATTATACAGTTTGCCCCGGAAAGCTGGCTTATTTCTGACCGAAGCAGTCTTTATTTCAATGAAAAATCCATTTATTATATAGAAGCAGTGGAAGATTCAGAGGTTCTGTTTTTACATCCTGATTTCTTTAATAAATTGGTGGAACAATTCCCAAACAGTATTGAGAGAAGTGATTTTCTGCTGCAGAAACATATCAGAAGTCTTCAAAACAGGATCAATTCTTTATTGGGAGAGACGGCAGAAGAAAGATACATGAAATTTATTAAAATGTATCCGGATTTACTGTTGAGAGTTCCACAATGGATGATTGCTTCTTATCTGGGGATTACTCCTGAGAGTCTTAGCCGTGTAAGAAAAGAACTGGCAAGAAAAAACTTCGTTCCTGATAATAAATAAAGAGGGCTGGAAGATGGGAGAGGGAAGCTTGAAGCTCTGGTAAACACAAAAGAACTTGACAGTTATTATTCAAACATCCTTAATAAGAATCGGCATAATCTATTCTTAAAACCATAATAACTTCCATCTTCCAGTCTCCTTACTTTAAATAAATTTTTTTAGCAAGATTTCCGACCTGTCTGAGCTTTGCCTGTGTATTTTCCGACCAGGGAAGCCCTATACAAAGTCTCATACAGTTTCCAAACTGCTCCTGAAAAGTAAACATTCTTCCGGGAGCTATACTGATGTTTTGCTTGATGGCCAGATCATATAATTCTGTTGTCCGGATTTTTTTATCAAATTCTACCCATAATGATAATCCTCCCTGTGGACGACTGGTTTTGGTGCCTTCAGGGAATGATTCTGCAATAGTCTGAACATAATTCTGATAGTTGAACTGTAAGGTTCTGCGAAGCTGCTGAAGGTGTTTTTCGTACTTCCCGGATTTCAGAAAGTTGGCAACAGCTTCATTCACAATAGAAATAGAAGATGTGGAATGCAGGAGTTTTAATTTCATGATCTTATCTTTGTATTTCCCAGGAGCAATCCAGCCAACTCGATAGCCGGGAGCTAGTGTTTTTGAAATTGAACTGCAGTACAGTACATTTCCGTCTTTATCGAAAGATTTGCAGCATTTTGGACGGCTGGAACCAAAATAAAGGTCTCCATACACATCATCTTCTATCAGCGGAATATTGTTTTCCGACAATATTTTTACAATTTCTTTTTTATTTTCATCAGGCATACAGCTTCCCAGCGGAGAATTGAAGTTGGGAATCAACAGACACAGATCTATTTTGGGAATTACTTTTTTTAAGGCTTCAATTTCTATTCCGGTAGTAGGATGGGTGGGAAGTTCCAGTACTTTTAGGCCTAATCCGTTTGCCAGCTGTAAAATACCCGGATAACAGGGACTTTCAATAGCAACGGTGTCTCCTGGTTTTCCCAGAGCCATTAAGCAGAAAGAAAGAGCATTCATTCCGCCATTGGTGGTAATCAAATCATTTTCGCTCAGGTTTCCTCCCCATTGCAAAGAACGTATAGCAATCATTCTTCTGAGCTTCAGATTTCCCTGAAGTTCTTCATAGTCAGTACCTCCGTCTTTTAATTCTCTGGTGGCATTCACTATTTCTTTTTTCAGTTTTGCCTGAGGTAAAAGATCTCCGGACGGAATACCGATAGAGAAAAAAGTAAGGTCCTTTTTGCCCATATTTTCATACACTTTACTGATCAGCTCATCCGGTTCATCATTATTGGCAATCAATGACGGACGGCTTACTTCGGGTAAAGGAAGTTTTGCAGAGAGCAGCTGGCTTACAAAATATCCCGACTGTGGTTTTGATTCTATCAAAGATTGTGATTCCAGTTCAAGGAAAACACGTTTAGCGGTGTTCATACTCACCTGATGTTCCTGGCATAGCATTCTTACCGAAGGAAGCTTGTCGCCGCTCTTTAAAATGCCATTTCTGATCTGCCCTGCAATTCCGTCTGCAATTTCTGTGTATAAAAATTCTTTGCTCATATTTTCAAACTGTGCTCATGCAAATATACAAAACTGATACTGTGTTTATCAAATTATCCTTTCTAATTTTGAACCATCAATTAAAACCTTTCTTACAATGATGACAAATCAGATAACAAAAGATGAAAATATAAGCGGATGGATCAATGGCTTCATTGGTGTTGTATTATTTAGTGGAGGGCTGCCCGCTACCAAATTAGCGGTAATGGAAATGAGCCCAACTTTTGTAACAGTAGTTCGTGCAGCTGTTGCCGGAGTATTGGCTTTAATCGTATTATGGGTGGGCAAAGAAAAGCGACCGGTGAAGGAACAATTCGTTCCTTTGCTTCTGGTTTCCCTTGGCTGTGTGGTAGGATTTCCGCTTCTTTCTGCATTGGCTCTTCAGTATCTTACTTCGGCTCACTCCATTGTATTTCTGGGAATGCTGCCTTTGGCAACCGCTATATTTGGAGTTTTCCGTGGGGGTGAGAGGCCTCATCCTATATTTTGGTTTTTTTCAATTGTAGGAAGTCTTTTAGTGATTGGATATGCTGTTTCACAAGGAATATCAGCGTCACCAATTGGCGATATTCTGATGTTGTTGGCAGTTATTTTATGCGGTATGGGCTATGCTGAAGGCGCAAAATTATCCAAAACATTAGGTGGCTGGCAGGTGATTTCCTGGGCTTTGGTACTGGCATTGCCTGTGATGATTCCTTTATTCTTTATTTATTTTCCTGAGGATATTGGCCATGTTAGTTTCCAGGGATGGTTTGGATTGGGCTATATTTCTCTTTTCAGTATGTTTATTGGATTTATATTCTGGTATAAAGGATTGGCACAAGGAGGAATTGCTACTGTGGGACAGCTGCAGCTGCTTCAGCCTTTCTTTGGTCTGGCATTGGCTGCCTGGCTTCTTCATGAGCAGGTGAGTATGGGAATGCTGGGGGTAACGGTAGGCGTGATCTTATGTGTTGCAGGAACTAAAAAATTTGCGAAATAATTAAAATATATTAAGAATAATACCCCAATAATCCTTTGGGAACTCCTTATAGAAAGCCTGGTTTCATACAGAAACCGGGCTTTTGCTTTAATAATCAAAATGTTGCGATGAATATCGGACTTTTTTTAATTGCAAAAAAATGCATATAAAGCGGATTCTTTGATAAGTTTAGAGCAATAAGCTTGAAAGTGATTGGAATTAACAATTTATTTAACTTTATTTAACATTCTGATCAATAATTAAGGTGCGGTTTTTGCATGCAACTTACAATCGATTGCCAATACTATTTTTACTGAGACTAAGAGGATAGGAAGAAGAAAACAATTCCAAAAAAGGCTATTATGGTTATCGACGAAAACATTTTGATTTCAGCGGGAGCAGAAACGAGATATTATAACCCTTCAGAAATTATATTCTGTGAAGGGGATATTCCTAATTATTATTATCAGATTGTTAAAGGGGAAGTAAAACTCAACAATTACAATGAGGAAGGGAAAGAATTTATTCAGAACATTTTATCTGACGGGGAAAGCTGTGGAGAATCCATTCTATTTATAGAAAAACCTTATCCTATGAATGCAGAAACTATTACAGAATGTAGTGTTCTCAGACTTCATAAATCTTCTTTTTTTAATCTGTTGAATCAATCTCCGGAATTATATATGGAGGTAAACAGCTTTCTTTCAGAACGCCTTTATTATAAATTCATTATGATGCAGAGTCTCTCCTCACAAAACCCTTCCATACGCTTGAGAGGATTGATGGATTATCTTAAAAGTTCTCAAAAGGATCTGAGCCCTTATTCTTTTCTGGTTCCGCTAACAAGGCAGCAAATGGCAAGCCTTACAGGTCTTTGTGTGGAAACTGCTATAAGGACTATCAAACATATGGAAAGAGATAAAATTGTAAGAATTGAAAATCGTAAAATTTTGTATTAACTTAGGCATATTATTTGTAATTTTTTTCATTGAAAAACCTAGTAAAATATGAAAACAATAAGCTGCATGAATATTGATGAAAGCCTTCTGTACTCTTTTGGTGCAGAAAACAGGGATTATAAAAAACGGGAGTCGGTTTTTAGAGAAGAGGATCATGCGCTTTATTATTTTCAGATCAGCGAAGGAAAAGTAAAACTGAATAATTATAATGAAAACGGAAAAGAATTCATTCATAATATTCTTGGCAAAAAACAAAGCTTTGGAGAAGCCATGCTTTTCCTTAATCAGAATTATCCAATCAATGCCATATGTCTTGAGGATTCGCGGATTATAAGACTTCCCAAAAATAATTTCTTTGAAATGATCACGCAGAATCCTGATCTTTCTCTCGAAATGAATGCCTGCCTCTCCCAGGAAATTTTTTATAAATTGAAAATGATGCAGAGTCTGGCATCGCAAAACCCTATGCAGAGGCTGAAAGGCTTACTTGATTATCTTAAAAGCTATCACGATGAAGACTGTCATCAGTGTTACCATATTGCATTTACGCGGCAGCAGATTGCCAATCTTACGGGTCTGCGTGTAGAAACAGTGATCAGAAACTTAAAAAAGATGGAAAAAGAAGGAATGCTTTCTTTAAAAGATCGAAAAATTTTATATTAATATTCATTTTGATGACTCAGATCATAAAATAGTGAGTTATTCTGTCGTACATTTGACATTCATTCTTTCCATATAATTCTTAAGACCTTAGTAAAAGGCACGCAAAAAGCACTTTGCTTTTGTTATCGTTTAAAATTACCGATACCTAACTGTTGCCGTCTAATACTAGCTACGGGCTGTAATACGTATCACTAATATTAATATAAAAAAATCAGTTATGAACACTAGAAATTCAGGAAACTACGGACAATAAAGTCTCATTATTTGGAGTGAGACGTAATTCATAATTCTTTTTCCAGGATTGTTTCTTTAATCAAGTAAAAAGAGGTAATCCTTTAATAACAAACACCATTCACACCATGCCCAATAAGATATTAGAAAATAATAGTGCAGTTCCTGCCACCAAAAAAGGAACGGCAGATAAAGAAACAGTCAACAAGGATGAAATGAAAAATTCACCGCTTCATAAGTTCTTTGTAAGTGCCCTAAAGGATATTTATTTTGCTGAAAATGCCATTCTGGACGCATTGGAAAAAATGCAGGAAGCTGCTACTGCAGAGGAATTGAAAGATGCTTTTGAAGACCATCATCTTCAGACCCAAAAACATGTTGAACGACTGGAAAAAGTATTCCAGCTCATTGATGAAAAGCCTGAAAAGAAAGAATGTAAGGCTATCAAAGGGATTATTGAAGAAGGGGAAGAAGTTATCAAAGCTACAGAAGACGGTACTGCAACAAGAGATGTAGCATTAATTATTGCCGCACAGAAAGTAGAACATTACGAAATTGCCACTTATGGCGGATTGGCTCAGCTAGCTATAACCATGGGACATGATAAAGCTGCGGATCTTCTTGAAAGAACCCTTCAGGAAGAAGAAGACACTGATTCTTATCTTACAGATATTGCAGAAACATCCATCAACTTTGATGCAGAACAAGAAGACTAAACTATACAATAAGCCATGTAGCTTTATGGCTTATTTAATCATGAAATCAAAATATATGGACTGTCAGAAAATTATAAAAACACTGAGACACAAAGATTTTGTAAAAGTGTCCCATACAGGAAAGTGCTTCGAGGACGGAGCCGCAATTTATGCAAAAGAGATCAGAGAAAATATCTTCCTGCTATTTATCATTCTGAAAGATATTGATATTGAAAATATACAGGCGTTAATTGCTCATTTCGACTGTTTCGGCAGTATCGGATTAAAAGAACCGGAACAGATCATGTTTTATTTATCCATAAAAGATAAAAATGACCTTCATTATTTTGAACAATATTTGAAAGTTTCCAATAACTAATACCATTTTTTGACTATGACATTTGAAAACGACACTTTGCAACATTCCGAATTGAATAGCAAAAATAATGCAATAGAAAATGAGTCATTATTTCCGTCTATTATGAATTCTTACGGAGTAACAGCTTTTCTGATTAAGTCTTTAGAAAAGATTAAAAACAATGCTACCTGTGAAGTTCTGAAAGGAGTTATAGATACTTATCTCGAAGAATATATCCTCAATATCCAGGAGTTTCATTCTAACAACACAACGAAAACTACAGATATGGATGCTGAAATAAGATTTGAATCACCTGCATTTACCTTGTATGCTAAAACAGCTTATTATAAAGTCCTGAAGGAGGAAGAATATATCAACAGGCTTCTTGAAATTCTGGGAAATAAGACAGAGTAATTTCTGCGCCCCATTATTTAACTGCTTTTGAAAGAAAATACACCAACTACAAAAAGATTATGAATATGAACACCAACGAACACAACAAGAAAGCAGAACAACTGGATGTACACAGTACTTCTAACGAAAATGAAAAACTGACTACCAATCAGGGTTTAAAGATCAATAACAATCAGGATTCTTTAAAAGCCGGAGAGCGTGGCCCTTCATTGCTGGAAGATTTTATTCTGAGAGAAAAGATTACCCATTTTGATCATGAAAGAATTCCTGAAAGGGTAGTTCATGCACGGGGATCCGGTGCACATGGCGTTTTCAAACTTAGCAAAAGTCTTGCGGCATACACCAAAGCAAAATTTTTAACAGAACTGGGAAAAGAAACTCCGGTATTTGTAAGATTCTCAACCGTTGCAGGAAGTAAAGGAAGTACCGATCTTGCGAGAGATGCCCGTGGATTTGCTGTGAAATTTTATACAGAAGAAGGAAATTATGATCTTGTAGCCAATAATATTCCTGTATTTTTTATTCAGGATGCCATCAAATTTCCGGATCTGATACATGCTGTAAAGCCGGAGCCGGATAATGAAATTCCGCAGGCCGCATCTGCTCATGATACATTTTGGGATTTTATTTCACTGATGCCCGAAAGTATGCATATGATTATGTGGGTAATGAGTGACAGAGCCATCCCGAGAAGTTTGAGAATGATGGAAGGATTTGGGGTACATTCTTTCAAATTTATCAATGAAGAAGGAAAAGTTCATTTTGTAAAATTCCATTTCAAACCCAGATTAGGAGTTCATTCCGTAGCCTGGAATGAAGCACAGATGATTTCCGGAGTAGATTCTGATTTTCATAAAAGAGACCTTTGGGAAGCTATTGAAAATGGGGATTATCCGGAATGGGATTTCGGAGTACAGTTGATTCCTGAAGAAGATGAACACAAATTTGATTTTGATCTTCTTGACCCTACAAAACTGGTTCCCGAAGAAGAAGTTCCGGTAGAGATTGTAGGAACTTTGACATTAAACAGAAATCCGGATAATTTCTTTGCAGAAACTGAGCAGGTTGCCTTTCACCCGGGACATATCATTCCAGGGATTGATTTCACCAATGATCCGTTGCTGCAGGGAAGATTATTTTCCTATACCGATACTCAACTCTCAAGACTGGGATCTCCCAATTTCCATGAAATACCAATCAACAGATCTATCAACACCGTTCATAACAACCAAAGAGATGGTCATATGAGACAGCAGATCGTTAAAGGAAAAAGCAGCTATGAGCCCAATTCCATAGGTGGCGGATGTCCTTTTCAGGCCATGATGTCTGAAGGCGGATTTACCTCTCAGAAGGAAAGAGTTTCCGGAGAGAAAATAAGAGAAAGAAGTAAAAGTTTTGTAGATCATTATTCACAGGCTAAACTATTTTACAACAGTCAGTCAACACCGGAGAAGACGCACCTTCAAAATGCATTGATTTTTGAATTGTCAAAAGTCACCCGTCCCGAGATCAGAGAAAGACTGGTAGGTCAGCTGGCCTATATTGATACAGATCTTGCCGGAAAAGTAGCAGAAAAATTAGGAGTAGAAGTTAAAAAACTGGAATGGCCCAATCAAAGTCTGCCAGCGGATAGTAATATCATAGACCTTCAAAGCGAAGAAAAAGAGCCTCGTACAAAGACTTCTGATGCTTTAAGCATGAAGAATACCATTAAAAATACCATTAAAACCCGGAAAATAGGTTTTATTCTGGCGAATGGCGCTGATGGCAAAACTGTTAATAATCTTAAAGCTAAACTCGAAGCAGAAGGCGCCAGAGTGGAACTGATTGCAACCAGTGTAGCTCCTGTAAAATTGAATGACGGTTCCGAACTGACTCCCAAACATTCTCTTAACAGTACGGCAAGTGTCTGTTTTGATGCTCTTGTCATCTGTCCGGGAGAAGATTCCGTAAAAGAACTGATGATGGCTGAAAACAAACATCTGGTTCTGCATTTTATCAATGAAGCATATAAACACTGTAAAGCAATTTACTTTGGAAAGGATACAGAGGTACTTTATCATAATTCCAATGTATCAGCGAAACAGCATGAGGATCCTGCAATCATTACATGGGAGGACGGAGATCCAACAGATAAATTCATCAAGGCTATTGCTCAGCACAGAGTCTGGGATCTTGAAAAGGAGAGAAACGCATAATCATAAAACACCCTTCACACCCATCATTTTAAATATTTTAATATGAAAGCAAAGCTGCTGTCTATTCATTCAGCAGCTTTTTTTAGCCTTTTTTTAACCTCACAAAAAATATTATTATGGATTTTCAAAAAAATCTTCTTGAATATATAAGCCAATCCCTGATGACCATCGATGAGAGCATTTCTATTGCAGAAAGTGTTACTTCAGGATGTTTGCAGCTGGCTTTCTCACAGATGCCTAATGCTTCTATGTTCTACAAAGGAGGAATGACAACCTATTCTTTGTCAGAAAAAGTAAAATTACTAAAAGTGGACAGACAGGAAGCCGAAGAATGTGATTGCGTATCCGAAAATATTGCCGAAACAATGGCATTAAATGTTGCAAAATTGTACGACTCGGACTGGTCTATCGCTACAACCGGCTATTGTACGCCAATCAGGAATTCCGGCTATAAAATTTTTGCCTATTTCTCATTCTCTTACAAAGGTGAGATTGTTCTGACTAAAAAACTGGAATTGCATCCGAAAACACAAGCCCTGAATGCCCAGCTGTATTACACAGAATTTATTTTGGGATGTTTTAAAAGTGAACTTAACAGGCTTTTAATCTTAAAATAAATCTATGGAACGCAAGAATCAATATGCCCTTATTACAGGGGCTACCAGTGGTATAGGTTATGAACTGGCAAAACTGTTTGCAAAGAACGGTTATGACCTTGTAATTGTGGCCAGAGATCATGAAGAGCTGAAAATAAAAGCCGGTGAATTCAAAAATTACGGAGTGAATGTGATCAGCATCTCCAAAAATTTATTCTTACAGGAAGAGGTCTATTCTCTTTATTCCGAATTAAAAATGAATGGAATAAGCCCTGAAATATTGGTGAATGATGCCGGACAGGGAGTGTATGGGAAATTTCAGGATACGGATATTCACAAGGAAGTAGACATTGTCCAGTTAAATATCATTTCAGTCATCATATTGACCAAACTGTTTTTAAAGGACCGTCTGCCCAAGGGATCAGGGAAAATTTTAAATCTGGCCTCTGTTGCCAGTAAAGCTCCTGGTCCGTGGCATTCGGTATATCATGGTACTAAAGCATTTATATTATCATGGTCTGAAGCCATTCGTGAAGAGCTGAAAGATTCAGGAATTACAGTAACGGCTCTATTGCCAGGTCCTACAGACACGGATTTCTTCAATAAAGCAGATATGAACAGAAGTAAAATACTGGAAGACAGAGATAATCTGGCTTCACCAGAAGAGGTGGCTGCTGATGGTTATCATGCCCTGATGAGCGGTGATGATAAAATAATATCAGGGTTAAAAAACAAACTTTCCGTAGCAATGGCCAATATAGCCAGTGATAGTATGGCAGCTCATAGAATGTCTGAAATGCAGAAACCTTCAGCAGAAGAATAAAAAGATTGGTATGACAGGAAAATTAGAAAATAAATCTGTTTTAATTACCGGAGCAGACAGCGGTATAGGAAAGGCTGTAGCTCTTCTTTTTGCCCTGGAAGGTGCTGATATTGCTATTATATACCATTCAAGTGACAACGATGCCGGAAAAACAAAGGCGGAAATTGAAAAACTGAATAAAAAATGTATCATTTTCAAGGGAGATATCAATGATTATGAATTCTGTGAAGAAACGGTAAAAGAAGTTATTTCATCATTCGGAAAAATTGATATTCTCATTAATAATGCTGGTGTTCAGTTTCCGGCAGAAAGCATTGAACAACTTGAAGAAAAAAACATCAGACAGACTTTTGATTCCAATATCGTAGGAATGATTTTGTTAACGAAAGTAGTATTTCCATATCTGAAAGAAGGTGGAAGTATTATCAACACTACCTCGGTTTCAGCGTATCAGGGCCATCCTGAACTCCTTGATTATTCTGCAACCAAAGGAGCTATTGTTTCCTTCACCCGCTCATTGGCACTTCAGGCAAAACCAAAAGGAATCCGTGTGAATGCTGTTGCTCCGGGACCTGTGGCTACACCGCTTACCGAAGAAACTTTTGATCAAGAGAAAGAAAATCCCCAAAAACCTCCTCTGGAGAGAAATGCCACACCGGAAGAAATTGCTCTTAGCTTTTTGTTTCTGGCCAGTAAAGATGCTTCACAGATTACAGGCCAGGTACTACATCCCAATGGAGGGCTGATTGTAAACGGTTAACATTAAATAGTTAAAATATGAAATCTACAGCACTTATTTTAGGCGTTATCAATCTATTTGCTTTTGCATAGTGCAGATGTAATATTGACGAAGATGAAAATAGAAAAAGAGACCAAAAAAAATCATTCCAATACCGATAAAACAGGGCTTCCTGAAAGTGATATATTGAGTGTCAGATAAGTTTAACATTAAAATATTTGGTTATGTACAGAGACGGAGCAAGAAAAAGCATATGGCAGGAAGAGGTCAGAAAATTTTCTACAGAAACTGATCTCAATTCATTATTTGATGTTGCCATAGTAGGCGGCGGAATTACCGGAGTTTCAACAGCAGTGAAGCTCCAGGAATCCGGAAAAAGATGTATTATCCTGGAAGCTGTGAATATTGGATTCGGAACAACCGGAGGTACAACTGCTCATTTAAATGATTTTTTTGATACAACTTTTAATCAGGTTATCCGTGATTTTGGACTGGATCATGCTAAACTGTATGCACAGTCCGGAACTGATGCCATCAGCATTATTGAAGATAATATTCAGAAATATCAGATCAGCTGTGATTTCACAAGGAAGTCAGCTTACCTTTTTGCTTTGGACGAAAAACAGGAAGAACGGTTAAAAGATATTGCAGAAGGAGCAGCTAAGGTAGGTCATGAAATGAATTATGTAAATGAGATTCCTTTTCCTATACCATTTAAAGAAGCGGTGCTTATTCCGGGGCAAGGGCATTTTCATCCTGTAAAATATATTAAAGGACTTTGCGAAGCCTTTATAAAACGGGGAGGTTCTATTCTGGAAAATTGTCTTGTTAAAGAACATGATGAGCAGAAAGACTATGTTATTTTAAAAACTTCTCAGGGAGAAATAAAAGCCAAGCATGTAGTGTATGCCACTCATATTCCGCCTGGAGTGAATCTGCTTCATTTTACGAATGCGCCTTACAGAAGCTATGCTATGGCATTTACTATGAAAAATGATAAATATCCGTGGGAACTTGGCTATGATCTCTGTGAACCTTATCATTATTATCGTATTCAGAATATTGATGGTGAAAATCTATTGATTGCTGGGGGCGAAGATCACAAAACTGGGCATGCAGACGATACCGGAGAATGTTTTTCAATTCTTGAAAATTATGTCAGAAAATACTTTGATGTGGAAACTGTATTTTACAGCTGGTCCAGCCAATATTATGAACCTATAGATGGACTTCCGTACATTGGAAAACTTCCCGGAAGTAAGGAACGAATTTTTACAGCTACCGGTTTCAGAGGAAATGGAATGATATTCGGGACCCTTTCTTCACAGATCCTGCATGATCTGATTAGTACCGGAAAAAGTAAATACGGAGAACTATTCAATCCTTCAAGAATAAAACCTATTGCAGGATTTTCAGATTTTGTGAAAGAAACTGCAACCGTTGCATTTGATTTTATAAAAGATAAAATTTTAACTGAGAAAATTGATTCCTTCTCAGAAGTCGGAGAAGGAGAGGCAAAAGTCATTAAGTATGAATCCGAATCTTACGCCCTTTATAAAGAAAATGACGGCACACTGCACCTTCTCAGAAGTACCTGTCCGCATGCCGGATGTGAAGTCCGGTGGAACAGTGCAGAGCTGAGCTGGGACTGCCCATGCCATGGATCCAGGTTCAATGTCAATGGGAAAATCCTTACCGGACCCACCACAAAGAATCTGCAGAAAGTATTTCCTTATCAAAAACGTGATTCATAAACCTTAAACTTTAAACTTTAAACCTTGAACCTTAAACATTTAAATTAAAAGTTATGTCACGCACCAGTTTCCTGTATCGCAACAGCTTAAGTATTGTTCTGATTACTCTGATGATTATATTTCTTGCAGGGCAGTTTTTTATGGGTTGGAGAACTGAAAACAAAGAACTTATTGAAAACGGCAAATCTGCGTTAAAGATTACTGAATACATTCATAGCGGTCATTTTATCCAGGCTACCTTTGAAAACTGGGAGAGCGAATTTCTTCAGATGATGCTCTATGTTTTACTAACGATTTCTCTGCGGCAAAAAGGCTCCAGTGAATCAAAATCTATGACAGAAGAGGAAGATGTTGACAAAGAACCTGTTGCACATCCCAAAGCGCCATGGCCAGTTAAAAAAGGCGGCATATGGCTGAAACTCTACAAACACTCTTTATCACTTGCTTTTGCAATTCTCTTCCTGGCAAGCTTTATTTTGCATTTCTATGGAAGCTTAACGGATTTTAATGATGAACAGATGATGAAAAGTAAACCTTCCGTTACAGCAATGCAGTATATTTCAGAATCAAGGTTCTGGTTTGAATCTTTTCAGAACTGGCAGAGTGAATTTCTGGCGGTAGCTTCCTTGGTTCTTTTATCGATCTGGCTTCGTGAAAAAGGCTCTCCCGAATCAAAACCTGTTGATATGCCTCATGACGAAACCCCTTAATTCTTATTCACCTTTGGCTTGGTCTGCATGATGGCAAAATAGGATGACGTGAATGCTGATAGACTTTGGTAACCCACTTTATAAGCTACTTCACTCAAAGTGTATTGTCTGGTATCGATTAGTTCAATACTTTTTAAAATCCTTGTCAGCTGAAGATATTTCTGTAAGGTAATTCCTGTTTCGTTTTTAAAAATTCTCTGCAGGCTTCGCACAGACATTTGTGCTTTTTCAGCCAGAGCATCAATATCCATATTATATTTAAAATGAGAATTGATCTCATTACATACCGGGATCAGTCTTACATCAGTAGGTACAGGAATTTCCAGACCGCTGCTTTCCTTACAGAAGTTGGGAAGGCTCTTTAAAATGGCTTTAAAAAAGATGTCCTGTTCTTCATTATCTTCCAATAATTGATTCCATTTTGAGGCATACAAAAGCATTTCCTTTAAAACAGGCGGAACAGCAAATACCTGAACATGCTGGTAAAATTCTTCTTCAAAAACCGATTTGAACAGGAATACCATCAGATTGACTGTTTGGGCTTCCGAGGTTATTTTGTGAGCTTTTTCTGAAGGAATCCAGATGACATGATGCTGTGGGACAAGATAAATTTTCTGGTCAATATGGAAATACTGATAGCCTTCCTCTACAAAAGTAAGCTGTGCACGGTTGTGCATATGCTCATAATCGTCATGCTTCCAGTTTTTTTCGCACCATACATAAGCTTCTTTGTTGATGGAATCTACAAACTGGCTTTCCGTTTTTTCAATCAGTCCACATTTCATGTTGTCGTTTTGTATGTATATTTTGGCAAATTTAATAAAAACGACAGTAGTAATTTTGTACTATCAAATAATTAATCCAACATATAATCTATATCTTATTCAGAATGAAAAAACTATGTCTTTTTTTTATTTTAATTTTATTATCTAATACCACCAACATTATGGCACAAAATAAAGCTAAAATATTAGTTCTCATCCATTCAGATAATGGAGGAACTTACAACCTGGCTAAAGAAATAGCCAAAGGAATTGAAAGTGAAAATATTGCAGTTCCTTATATTAAATTGGTCAAAGCTTCAGAAAATCCCAACCTGAAGAATATACCAGTGGCAACAGTAGATGAACTTACAAATTATGATGGAATTGCCTTTGGATCACCGGTTTATTTCGGGAACATCAGTACAGGAATGAGCGAATTCTTATCAAAAACTGTTCAGTTGTGGACCAGCCATGCTTTGGAAGGAGTTCCGGCTACCGTCTTCATGTCTGCAGGAAGTGGAGCCGGAAAAGAACTGGCACTTCAGGCATTCTGGAACAGTCTTGCCGTACACGGAATGGTATTGGTGTCTAATGGAATCCGCGGAACAGAAGAATTGAATAAAGCGATTCCACAGGGGAATACAGTACTGGGAGTTACGAGCATGGCTTCTTTAAAAGATGTGGAAAGGCCTACGAAAGGAGAGCGAAATATTGCCGAACTTCAGGGAAGAAATTTTGCAAAAGTAGTATGGGCACTAAAGGATACGCATCCTAAAAAAATAGTAACTGCTGTTGAAAATCACCAGAATTTCAGTGAAATACTGAAGAAAAAAAATATTACCCTTCCTCAGGTTCCTAAACCGGCAGGGAATTATCAGCCGTTTGTGCGTTCCGGAAATCTGGTATTTATCAATCAGGTTGCTTTGAAAGACGGCAAAATTTTCAATCCCGGAAAGTTAGGAGTGGAAGTTAATGAACAGCAGGTAAAAGAGGCAACAAAAGTAACGATGCTGAATGTTATTTCTGTATTGAATGAAGCGGTAGGAGGAGATTTAAGCAGAGTGAAGCAGTGTGTACAACTTACAGGAATTTTCAATACCAAAGATGATTATACAAAACATGCAGATCTAATGAACGTTGCTTCTGATCTGGCGGTTGAAGTTTTCGGAGAAAAAGGAAAACATGCCAGAGCTACTTTGGGAGCTTCATCTATTCCTGTAGGCTCTTCCGTAGAAATTCAGGCGGTTTTTGAAGTAGAGTAGTTTTATAACTGATATATAGCTTCCTCAATTAAAAGTTTATCATCTAAAAACATATCCAATTCAACAGATTACGCAGAGTTTCTAATGCTCTGCGTAATCTGTTGAAAATTTAGAAATAACCTCAGCAATCAAAGGAATACTTTGTGCCAGCTGTTCCTCAGAAAGTGCTCCATAGCTTAATCTGAAACCATTTACATGATTTTGACTGTATTGCTTCGGATGGATAATCTTAATATTTTTATCCAGTAATAATTGAGTTATCATATCCCAATCCAGTTGTTTTTTAGGAACAATCCAAAAGGCGAGACCACCTTCAGGCAAAGTAAAATCTGCAATATCGATCATGCATTTTTTTAACAGCTCAAAAACAAAATCTCTTTTATTTTTATAATGAACGGTTGCTTTTCTGATATGTTTTTTCACAGCTCCTTCTTTGATCAGTTGAAGAACAGCCTGTTCCATGATGACATCTCCGTGAACATCAATAATCTTTCTCAGATCACCAATTTTTTTCAGCAATTCCTGGTTTTTAGTGACCAGATAACCAATTCTCAAAGCTGGTGCCACCACTTTGCTCAATGTTCCGATATACACATAATTGTGAAGTTCCGGAAAACTCGAAATGGGCAGAATAGGGCGATATCCAAAATGAAATTCATTATCATAATCATCTTCAATAATCGTTACATTATATTGGTTTGATAATTCAATCAATCTCAATCTTCTTGACAGGCTCAGCGTAACCGTCGTAGGATATTGTCTGTGAGGAGTAATGTATATGGCTTTGACATTCTGATGCTCTGTCAAAAGTCTCTCAATAGCTTCCATATTGATTCCTTCTCTATCCACAGGCACACGCAAAAGCTGAGCTCCGGCATATTGAAAAGCTTGCCATGCAGGCTGATATCCGGGATCTTCTACAATAACCTGGTCTCCGGAAGTTAAAAGAGTCTGAGCGGTAAGAAACATTCCCATCTGGCTGCCACGGGTAATAGAAATTTCATTTTCATGAATATGCATTCCGCGCTGATGATTAAGCATCTGGGAGATCATTTTCCTGAACTCTATATCGCCATGTTCATCTCCATAACCCATCATTTGCCATTTGGCTTTGATACTGAAGATTTGCCTGTAAGCTCGTGCCAGTTCATTGACAGGCGCAATTTTACTATCAGGATGACCATCATCAAAATTGATCAGAACTCCGTTAGGCATTGTCCGTTGATTTTGAGAATCATGCATTGCATCTGCATTTTTTCCATGTAACAGAGGAAGCTTTTCTGATACAAAAATACCTTTCCTTTCTCTTGAAATTACCCATTCTTCATTAATCAGGACCTGGTAGGCTTCCACCACAGTATTTCGGTTAATTTTTAAGGTTTGGGCAAGATTTCTGCTTCCGGGCAGTGCATCTCCTGCTTTTAATCTTCCTGAGCGGATATCCGTGATAATAGTATCTGCAATCTGTAGATAAACGGCTTTATCAAGATTTTTATCAATTTCTAATTCTAATTTCCAAGGACGTAACATCTGGACTATCTATTTATGTGAAAACTGAATCATTTAAACAGTCCAAATATAGAATAATTTTGTCATGCAATAAAGCACAAAACCATAATAATTTTAAAATCATGGACAAGAAACAATTCAGTTCTAAAGATTTCCACGAAACTTTTGCAAGACCAAAGTATGTAAAACCAAGCCATTTAATTCATAAAAATGTAGAGAATGCGGGGGAACACAACCAGTTTTCAACTGAGAGAAAGCATCCGGTTTTCTTTGTTGATCTTCCGAGTAAAAATGTAAGCATGACCATTGGAGGATTAACTCCCGGACAGCAAACGAACAGACACCGTCATACTTATGAAACGGTATTATTTGTAATCGAAGGAAAAGGCTGGACAGAAGTAGAGGATGAAAGAGTACACTGGGAAGCTGGAGATGCCGTTTATATTCCTTCATGGGCCTGGCATAAACACCAAAATTTAAGTGATACGGAACCTGCCAAATATATTGCCTGCGAAAACGCTCCTCAACTGCAAAACTTAGGAGTGGCTTTGAGAGAAGAAGAAGGCAGAGACCTTTAGGATCTGAGAGGTAAACCATTGAGAAACTGTTTTCGTTACTTTTATTGATACTGGATATGATTTTCCTTTTTAAAGGAAAGCTCAATTGAATATTCTTAACAACTTACTATTTTCTTAATGGTTTAAAATAATCTTAAACATTTAAACCAAAAAACATGAAAAATGTGCCATTTAAAGGGATTATTGCCTATCCCATAACACCTTTTGATGAAAATGAAAAAGTAGATATTCCTCTTTTCAAACATTTGGTAGAAAGGCTGATCACTTCCGGAAGTCATGGTATTGCTCCATTGGGAAGTACAGGGGTAATGCCATACCTGTCTGATGAAGAAAAGGAAGAGGTTACAGAAGCTACCTTACAACAGGTAAAGGGAAGAATTCCAACACTGGTAGGGGTTTCCAATCTTACCACAGAGAAAACGATCCACCATGCTCAATTTGCAGAGAAAGCAGGGGCTGATGCCGTGATGATCATTCCGATGAGCTACTGGAAGCTTACGGACGATGAGATTGTTGCCCATTATGATGCCGTTGCCCGTAAAATTTCTATCCCGATTATGGCTTATAATAATCCGACAACAAGCGGAGTAGATATGTCACCAATCCTGTTGAAAAGGCTGCTTGAAATTCCTAACGTAACCATGATCAAAGAAAGTACGGGAGATATTCAAAGAATGCATCATCTGAGAAGAGAACTGGGAGAAGAGGTTGCTTTCTATAACGGTTCCAATCCCTTGGCTCTGGCCGCATTTTCTGCAGGAGCAAGAGGCTGGTGTACGGCTGCACCCAATCTTATTCCTGAACTTAATATCAGCCTTTACAATGCTGTTGAAGAAGGAAATCTTGAAAAAGCAAAAACAATTTTCTATCAGCAGTTTGACCTTTTAAAATTTATTGTTAATAAAGGATTACCAAGAGCGGTGAAGTCAGGTCTGAATATTCTGGGTGAAGATGGCGGGAACTTGAGAAGTCCTTTAAAACCTTT
Organism: Chryseobacterium sp. CFS2; assembly: GCF_036543225.1. Taxonomy (NCBI): domain Bacteria; kingdom Pseudomonadati; phylum Bacteroidota; class Flavobacteriia; order Flavobacteriales; family Weeksellaceae; genus Chryseobacterium; species Chryseobacterium sp. CFS2. The sequence continues at coordinate 196,108 of NZ_JAZHQU010000003.1, read as the reverse complement.
ACATGAAAAAGAAACAGAAGAATTAAAAAATATTATTAAAACCCTTATTAATTAATACAATCTTATGAAAAAATCCATTTTTTATCATGCAGGATGTCCTGTATGTATCAGCGCAGAACATGATATTATCAGCCTTATAGGGTTGGAAAATGTTGAAATTATCCATTTGGGTAATGACAAAAACAAAATTGAAGACGCAGAAAAAGCAGGCGTGATGTCTGTACCCGCTTTAGTAACACCAAACGGGAACGTCCTTCACATTAATTTTGGAGCATCTATAGAAGATGTGAAAAATTAGCATTATTAATCTTGTATAAACGGCTCAATTTCTTGAGCCGTTTTTTTTCTTATTAGAGAATTTACTGCTTATTCAGAATTTTCTAAATCGTTGCATTTCCTTCTACACCGTCAGAATTATTGGTTTTATTTCCTGTGATTGCAGCCGCTACAAAACTAAACAGGCTTACCAGTTTTCCCGCTTTGGTATCCCAGTAATAGGTTTCTCTAGGTTCTACACGGATAATTGTAACGTTGGGATCATCTTTTCCGTCAAACCATGCTTTAGCCAGAGGAGACCATTTATCTTCAATAGTGGCTTTGTCCTTATAAACAGACGCTTCTCCGTACACAGAAAGATATTGGGAATCACTGTTATTCATAAAAAACAGTTGAACTCTCCGGTCTTCTTTAATTTCAAAATTTTTATTGCTGGTACCACTGCTGATAAACCAAAGATTTCCGCTGTCATCCGTTTCCTGTAAGCTCATGGGTCTTGAATTAACCGGAACGGTGTCCAGTTCTGTACAAAACATACATATTCTGGCTTTTTCCGAAAGTTCTTTGATTTTTTTGATCGCTTCGAGATGGGTAAGATTTTGTGTTGACATGATATAATATTTTAGTGATTGGTATTCATTAAAATATTCAAATACCTGACCAAAAAGGAATAAAGTGTGGTACCTTCCGTTGATTTCTTTTCAATAAATATGTTTTACGTACATTTGATGGATGCAGATTTCGCCTCCTAAACATTTAGCGCCTTATATCAGGCATTATATCTTTCTGGAAAATCCCGAAAGCGATATAAGGCACCTAAGGCTCTTTACTGATGGGAGTTCCGGACTTATTCTATCCGGGGATATGAATCTGTATTCCGGTATTTCAGAAGACCATATGCCACTTTCCTTTTTTTACGGAGCTTTAAACGGATACAAAGACTTTTCTTCAAAAGGGAGATTTTCTCTGATTGCTGTTGTATTCCAGCCTTATTTTCTGAATATTCTTTTAAAAACTTCTGCTAAGGAAATCAGTAATCAGATTGTTTCTGTGGAAGACGTATTGAAAAATAAGCTGGAAGTATTTCAGGAAAAACTGTTTAATAAGACAAACCCTTTAGCTGTTATTCATGATCTGAATACATTTTTTACTGATTTTTTATCAGAAAGCATGCATGCTGAACATCATATGATAGCTGCAACACAGCAATATATTCTTCAGAATAAAGGCTCTGTATCCTCCAAAAATTTACAAAGTTTCACTGGGTATTCTGAACGGCATCTGGAAAGAAAGTTTGAATATCATATGGGAATATCTCCCAAAAAATATGGAAATATTATCCGTCTTCATTACTTTTTAAGCCTTATGAATAAAGGATTTGATCATGAAAATATGACGATGCTTTCATATGAAGCGGGATATTCCGACCAGTCACATCTTATCAGAGAATTTAAAAATAATATCGGGCTTACTCCCAAGCAGTATCTGAATACAGAAAATAAGATGGCTGTTAATTTCATTGAGCTGTAAACCGGACATGTCGGTTTTATACAATTTTTCAGCGGCGGATCTCTCTAGTTTTGCTTAAAAAAAATCAATGAATATTAAAATTTCAACCGCACAATTTGAAAACAAAAGCGGGGATAAAGCTTATAACCTGTCCGTTATCGAAAAATTAGCTGCTGAAGCGGCATCCAAAGGCTCTCATGTGATTGTTTTTCATGAATGTTCAATCACAGGCTATACTTTTGCAAGGAAACTTTCCAAAGAACAACTCCTCGACGTTGCTGAACGTATTCCGGAAGGGGAGAGCATCCAAAAATTGCAGGAGATTGCCATAAAATATAATATTACCCTATTAGCAGGTCTGTTTGAAAAAGATCAATATGACAATCTTTTCAAAGCATATGTATGTGTTGATAAAACAGGGCTGAAGGCTAAATACCGAAAACTTCATCCTTTTATCAATCCGAATCTTATACCCGGAAATGAGTATTGTGTATTTGATATTATGGGCTGGAAGTGTGGAATTTTGATCTGCTATGATAACAACATCATTGAAAATGTAAGAGCAACAAGACTTCTGGGAGCCGAGATTATTTTTATGCCACACGTTACCATGTGCACCCCTTCTACAAGGCCGGGAGCTGGGTTTGTTGATCCTCAATTGTGGGAAAACAGGGTCGCTGATCCTACCTCTTTACGGTTGGAATTTAAGGGAATGAAAGGCAGAGACTGGCTGATGAAATGGCTTCCGTCAAGAGCTTATGATAATGGTGCTTACATTGTTTTTTCAAACCCTGTAGGAATGGATGATGACCAGCTGAAAAACGGATGTTCCATGATTATTGATCCTTTCGGAGATATTATTGCAGAATGTCATTCGTGGGAAGATAGCTTTGAATCGGCTGTCATTACCCCAGAAAAGCTTACTCAGGCAGGAGGGTACAGGTATATTAAAGCCCGAAGACCTGAATTGTACCGAGACATCATAGGGCAGGAGCATTCACCGCAACAAAAAGTTGTATGGCTTGACGATAAAACCATTTAAAAAATAAATCTCTCCTGTAAATGATATGCAGGAGAGATTTATATTTATTGACTCATTGTTTTCTGAAGGTCTGTCCAGGCACCTCCGTTATGAATATGGCTGAAGCCTCTTTCTTTGAGAATATTTTCAGCTTTTACACTTCGAAGCCCATGAGAGCATACTGTAATGTATGTTTTTTCAGGATCCAATTCTACATACCGCTCTCTGATTGTTCCTAATGAAATATTTACAGAACCTTCTATATGTCCCGTTTCATATTCTTTTTCAGTTCTTACATCGAGAATTATCGCTCCTTTTTTGAGCAGCTGCGGTAATCCGTTATCTAAAGTCTGGAATCGGTATATTCTGTAGGCAACATAAAGAATAAGGGCAATTCCACAGAATATAAAAAGGCTTTTCATAGCTTGCTCAGTATTTTTTTGTCAATATAAAATGTTCCAAACGGAATAAAGCAGGCAAGAATTACTTTCCATGTTATTTCTTTGAATTTCCAGTTCTGTTCCACACCCACACTCAATGTATTGAATAGGAAAAGCAGGAATAATGTTCCGTGTACCGGGCCGATGAGTCTTACCAATAAAGGATTTCCCATCCAATACTTCATAGGAACGGCAATGCCTGTCAGGGTCAGTAATGAGATCCCTTCTAAAATAGCCAGAATTCTCAGCCGTCCGATTTTTGTTTTAAATAAATCTATCATAATTATCTGAAATAAGGTCTGTTTGCAAAAGGAGAAAAGGGCCATGGAATGGCAATGAAAATAATAATCAGCGCAATAGAAAACCAGATGCCCATAGTTTTGAATTTTTCTTTATCTGAAGATTTTCTTTTGGTTAAAGCAGAACCAACTGTAATGATAATAATGGCGGTAATCATCAATGAAATATGAATCAAACCAAAAAACAGATGTTCAAAAGATTCTTTGGCTGCATTCAGATTCTTCCAGAAGTATTGAATTACTGGGCTTTTCAAATAAAAAACCATTCCTATGATCAGTTGGATATGAGCGATAGTAGCGGTCCAATGCCTGACAGCATTATCAGTTCCTGTAAATTTTCTTTCCGACATAAATCCTTTGAAAGAACGGTAAATAGCATAGAGTAAGCTTATTAAGACCAACCATCGGGTTAATGAATGTAAAAAAGTAAGGGTTTGGTACATGGGTTATTTTTTAGAACAGGACAAAGGTATAATAAAAACATACTAATTAGTATGTTTTTGAGTAAAAAAATTATTGAAGAGTTTTGAAGTAAGACTTAAGTCCCTTTAAATAAATAAGATATACTTCTTTTGAATTTTCAACCTTCCCCAAATTTCTGACTCCCCAATACCCGGAAATGACAAAAACACTGACTTCTCTTGCGCTGACTTCCTTTTTAATGATTCCTTCCTTTTTTCCTTTTTCAATACTTTCAGTAAAAGCTTCTTCCCATTCTTTTGAAAGCTCATGTAAAGCCTGGGTAAAGGCAGTGTGCCAAGGTGCCATTTGCTGCACAAAATTCGAAGTAGGGCAGCCATACTCAACTTTTAGAAAATCATTTTCCATCAGGAGATTGTGGATGATCTCATAAATATTGTCCAGAGGATTTTTGTTGTATTCAAGGGATTCAATAAAGTTGCGTCTGAAGTTGGGCTTCATCAGTTCGTTGATAATAGCCAGTCCCATCTCATCTTTAGTTTTAAAATGATAGTAAAAAGCACCTTTTGTCACCTGAGTCGTTGCGATAATTTCATCAATGCTTGTTGTCTGGAAACCTTTTACATAGATTAATTCGAACGCTTTCTGGAGAATAGTAAGTCGGGTTGCTTCTGATTTCTTCATTAAAACTGCTGATTATTGTACAAAGGAACAAATTTTAAACTTAAAATAAAACTATCATTATTCTGATACTTTGATGCAATTTAAATAATTTTTATAATACAAATATTCGTCGGAAATTTGCCTTATCAATATCAACAAATTATAAGACAATGAATTTTCAAAAAGAAATAGAAATCAATACTGCAACACAGACGGTTAAAAAAGGTCTTCCTGCAGCTTTATGGGCATTAACGATTAGTGCCTTCGGAATAGGAACTACTGAATTTGTAATTGTGGGACTGCTGCCCACTGTAGCATCTGATCTCGGGATTACCATTCCGTCAGCAGGATTACTGGTGAGTCTTTATGCGATTGGAGTAGCTATCGGAGCTCCTATATTAACGGCATTAACGGGGAAAATTCCTCGTAAAACACTTTTGGTTTCTATTATGCTGTTATTTGTTATCGGAAATGGCCTGGCATCGATTGCTCCCGGATTTATAACTTTAGTGCTGGCAAGAATTTTAACGGGTTTTGCCCATGGAGTTTATTTTTCCATCGGTTCTACCATTGCCGCTTCATTGGTACCTGAAGAAAAAAGAGCTACAGCAATTTCTATTATGTTTGCCGGACTGACACTGGCCATTGTAACAGGAGTTCCGCTGGGAACTTTTATAGGACAGCACTTCGGATGGAGAGCGACTTTTATTGGGGTTTCAATCCTTGGAATGATTGGGTTAGCAGCCAGTTTATTACTGGTTCCCAATACGCTGAAAAATGGGAAAACAGCTTCATTAAAAAGCCAGTTTAAGGTATTGGGAAATAAACGTCTGATCTTTGCTTTTTTAATGACTGCAATGGGGTATGGAGGAACATTTGTTGTTTTTACTTATCTGTCACCTATTTTACAGAAGATCACAGGATTTCAGGAATCTACAGTCACTTTTATCCTTTTGATTTATGGAATTGCCATTGCACTAGGAAACCTGATTGGAGGAAAAGTAGCAAATAAAAACCCTTTGAAAGCTCTTCTATGGATGTTTGCCGCACAGGGACTGGTATTGCTTGCCTTTTATTTTACCGTAAGCAGTCCGGTGCTAAGTATAATTACCCTTTTCCTTTTAGGAGCATTATCATTTGCTTCTGTTCCGGGACTTCAGCTATTGGTGGTACAAATTGCAGAAAAAGAACTTCCGGGAACGGAAGACGTTGCCTCAGGGATCAATATTGCAGCCTTTAATATGGGTATTGCAATCGGATCTTATGCAGGAGGAATGATTGTGACATCTTCTTTAGGGCTGGAAAGTACACCCTGGATCGGGGCTTTGTTCCTGCTGGTTACCGTATTGATAACGATCTACAGTATCCGTTTAAGCAGGAAAAATTAAGATTTCACAAATAATTTTTATCAGACTTATCAATCCTTGTCAAGGTTCTGAACCTTGACAAGGATATAAAACCAAAGTATTAAATTTCATAAATTTCCGCGTCTGTAAATACAAAAAATGTACTTTTCTTAGGCAGATTTTTGGTATCCAATCCTGTGAATTCACTAAAAGCAGGAAGTAACAATTGATCGCTGGTGAGCGCAAAGCAGGGAAGCCTGATATTCTTTACCGCAGAACTCAGCACAATTCCGGGGTGAATATGTCCGGTAATCTGAAATCCGGATCTGGCCGGATCAAAATCATGAATAAAAGTAATGTCATCAGTTTCAAGCCATTCAGCTTTGTAATCAAAACATAATTTTTCCTCTAAAGCTTTGGAAATTCTGTCATGATTTCCTTCAATAAGATAAAACTGCAAGTCGGGATATTGCTTTTTCCATACACAGAATTCATCCACATCAGAATTGTCTCCGGCGTGAAGTAGATCACCAACCACAATGAATTTTTCAGGCTGAAAAAACTCAATCAGTGCGGATAATCTTTCCAGGTCGCTTTTCATAATATGATTGGCCAATGCAATACCATTTTTACGGAAATGAGCAGTTTTCCCGATATGAAGATCGGAAAGGATCAATGCTTTATCTTTTTCCCGGAATGCTGCCCGCTGATTGGTCAGAATTAAAGTTTCATTATGGATGGAAATTTTTTTTGTTGCTATAAACACTTGATGGATTGAAAATTTAATGCTTAAAGGTAAACTATTTAAATCGGATTAACTGACTCTCCGGCTTACATGAAATTTTTCATCAAAAACATAAGTCAGAGGAATACCGGTAGCAATTTCCCGTTCTAAAATTTCTTCAGGAGAAAGATGCTCCAGATACATAATAAGTGCACGGAGACTATTTCCATGGGCTACAATCAATACATTCTCGCCCTGTTTTAATAAGGGTCTTATCTGACTTTCAAAATAAGGAATTACTCTGCTGTAAGTATCTTTAAGGCTTTCTCCGCCCGGAGGAACCACATCAAATGATCTGCGCCAGATATGAACCTGCTCATCACCATATTTCAGTGCGGTTTCTGCTTTGTTTAATCCTTCTAGATTTCCGTAAGAACGTTCGTTTAATGCTTTATCCTTGATGACCGGAATATTGGGATTTCCAATTTCGTTAAGGATGATGGAGAGGGTATGTTGTGCCCTTACCAAGGCAGAAGTAAATGCAATATCTATTCTTTCTCCTTTTAGCGCAAGACCTGCTTTTTTTGCTTCTTCAATTCCGGCTTCAGTTATATCAATATCTTTCCAGCCTGTAAATCTGTTTTCCAGATTCCAGAGTGACTGTCCGTGACGGACCAGGAATAATTTTTCCATTATTTACATTTTATTTTAAACTTCTAAGAAGGTATACTCTAAGTTACGATGATTATTTAAACTTATCAAGAAAATTAACTTAGAATATTAGGCTAAGAATAAGATTAAAATTGCAGAAGAATTTATCAGAAAAGCCTTATGAAATATCACTTATATTAGATAGTTTCAACATTCTTTTAATCCTTGCATCCAATCCTTCACTCGAAAGAGTTTGTCTCAGACTGTCTACTTTGATGGGGAAGCTGAGCGGGGTAAAAGAACGGGAATGTTTTAGAATAATTTCAGATTTTTCAATCCTTTTAAAAGCTTCTACAAGCCGTTGTTCCTGAAGCTGCATGTTAAAAACTTCTGTATAGGCCTGCTTTATTAAAAAATGATTGGGATCATGGTCTTCCAGAACTTTGAAAATCAATCCGGCAGAGCTTTGTAATGATTTGTTGGAGCGCTGCTGTCCTGCATAATTTTGAATCACCATTCCTGAAATTACAGCAATATCACGAAATTTTCGTCTTGCCATTTCTGCAGAATTAATACTTGCAATCACATCGTTCATCAGATTGTCTCTCGTAAGAATCTGTTTCAGGTTTTCTTCATTTAGCGGGATCTCTTTGTCACTGAACAATTCGAATCCGTAATCATTCATCGCCATAGAAAAGGAAATAGGCGCAAGCTTTGAAATCCTGTAGGCAATCAGGGCGGCCATTACTTCATGAACCAAACGTCCTTCAAAAGGATACATGAACAAGTGATATCCTTCACGGTTTTTAATCATTTCAACAAGAAATTCATTTTCTTTGGGAATATGAGAATTTGCTTCCTGATTGATCAGAAGTGGATGCAGAAATTTGAGTTCTTTTTCTGAAGCTTTTGGATTTAAAGCGTGTGAAAGTTTTTCTCTTAAAAAATGTCCTAAATTAGAGCTTAGTGGCAATCTTCCTCCCAGATAACTGGGTACTAAAGCCCTTCCTTTAGCTGCTCTTACATACACGGTCATATCTTTGATCATTGCAACTTCAAGGGTACGTCCGGCTAAAATGAATTTTTCCTCTTTCTTTAGTTTTGAAATAAAATATTCTTCAATCATTCCGATATAACCTCCGGAAATAAATTTCACCTTTAGCATCGCATCACTTACAATAACACCCATATTCATCCTGTGAAGCATCGCTATTTTTCTTGAAGTGACTTTATAAAGGCCGTCTTCCATAATGACTATTTTATGGAATTCTTCATAGTTTTTCAACACACTTCCGCCAATGGTAAGAAACTCCAGGATGCTTTGCCACTCTTCATCCAACATTTCCTGAAAAGCATATACTTTTTTGATTCTTTCATAGAGTTCATCAGGATAAAAGCCATCACCAACAGCCAATGTCATCAGAAACTGAACCAATACATCAAAACATAAAACCTGTGGTTCTCTGGGCTCCACTACTTTTTGTTTTACGGCTTCTTTTAAGGCTGAAACTTCAATCAGTTCCAAAGAATGGGTAGGGACACAATAAATTCTGGAAGTTTCAAAAGGGGAGTGACCGCTCCGTCCGGCTCTTTGGAGGAAACGTGCGACACCTTTTGCGGATCCTATCTGAATAACGGTGTCAACTGGTTTAAAGTCAATACCAAGATCGAGGGATGATGTGGATACCACAGCTTTTAATTTACCGGAACTTAGATTTTCCTCAATCCAGATTCTCAAATGGGCATCAATAGAACTGTGATGGATTGCAATTTGTCCTGCAAAATCAGGATGAGCATCCAGCAGAAGCTGGTACCACATTTCGCTCTGGCTTCTGGTATTCGTAAATACAATGGTAGATTTTGAATCCAAAATAATAGGGACTACTTTATCTGCAAGCTTATTTCCAAGATGTCCTGCCCAGGGTAATGTTTCGATTTCATTAGGAAAAACAGGAAGAATATCTATCTTTTTATGCTCTTTAGCTGTGATTTTTGTCTTTTTAATATCATAAGGGATGAGTACTTCCATAGCTTCATCCAGATTTCCGATGGTGGCTGTAATTCCCCAGATTTTAACTTTCGGGACATATTTTCTAAGCTGTGAAATACCGAGTTCTACCATCACACCTCGTTTTGAGCCCAGTAATTCATGCCATTCGTCTACAGCAATGCATTTCATATCCCTGAAAAAAGCTTCATTATTTTTCTGAGCAAGGAGCAAATGGAGACTTTCGGGAGTTACCACCAGAATTTCAGGCATTTTTTTAACCTGCTGCTGTCTTACTTTTGGATCAGTATCGCCGTTTCTTACTCCTACAGCCCAGTCGAGCCCTATTTCATCAATTGCTTCCTGCATGGCTTTAGCAATATCTTTGGACAGAGAACGAAGTGGTGTCATCCAGATCATTTTCAGTCCTTTTTTATATTGATCGGGATGATTCAGGAAGTTAGAAATTAATGCTAAAAAAACAGAGAACGTTTTTCCAAAACCGGTAGGAGCAACTACCATTCCGCTGTATCCGTTTTCAAATTTCTTCCAGGTTTCTATCTGAAATTTAAAAGGTTCAATACCTTTACCGGTCATCCATTGCTGAATGATCTTAAATCCGTCGGTATGTTCGAAAGCTGCCAAATCTATTTTAATTTAATTTTAACGCAAAAGACGCTAAGGGTTTATATTGGTTTCATTTTTTTGTTCGCAATGGCGTTTCACTCAGCAAAGACAACATTTCATAATAGCTGAACACAGTGCCTTTTCGATCGAAAAAATATTCATAAATAACATGAAAACTTTTGCGGTCGTTGCGCCAAAAATATTATTGTATTAATTTTTTAATTTCTTCCAAATCATCAATTTCATCCACCGTTTTATCTTTCCGCCATCTTACAATTCTTGGAAACCGGAGTGCAACACCACTTTTATGACGGTTGCTGAAACCAATGCCTTCAAATGCAATTTCAAAAACCAGTTCTGCTTTTACGGTTCTCACAGGTCCGAATTTCTCAATGGCATTTTTGGTAACAAACCGGCTCACTTCCATAATTTCTTTATCCGTTAATCCAGAATAGGCTTTGGCTATGGTGACCAAAGTATCTCCGTTTTTCACAGCAAAAGTATAATCCGTATAATAAGCACTTCGTCTGCCACTGCCTTTTTGGGCATAGATCAGGGCTGCATCAATCGTAAACGGATTGATTTTCCACTTCCACCAGTCGCCTTTTTTCCGGCCGGAATGGTAGGGTGAGTTTTTTTGTTTTAACATCAATCCTTCACTGTTTACTGTCCTTGAATTTTCACGAAGCGAATCCAGTTCTTCCCACTGTTCAAAGTCCAGACTTTTAGAGAGACTGATATTCTGAGGATTCTCATTCAATAATAATTCTTCAAGCAAAGCTCTTCTTGCAGAGATTGGTTTTTCCCTCAAATCATTATCTTCAAGTTCCAATAAGTCATAGGCAAAGACTTCTATCGGAATTTCCGACAGCATTTTTTTAGTTAAAGTTTTTCTGTTTAATCTTTTTTGTAATTCATTAAAATTTAAAACCTTACCATCCTTTACCGCAAGTATTTCTCCATCTATAACAAAGCTGCCTTTCATCGCTTTCACGACCTCTGTAATCTCAGGAAACTGCTCGGTAATAAGTTCTTCTCCTCTTGACCAGATGAAGACTTCATCGTTTCTACGGATGATTTGTCCGCGTATTCCGTCCCATTTATATTCTACCAGCCATTCGTCCGGATTTCCCAGTTCCTGAGTTTCTTTTTCCAAAGGATAAGCAAGACAGAAAGGATAAGGTTTTGAATTGTCAGGATTCACATTTTCAGCATCAATAAGTTCTTTGAAAGAAACTTCATCAGGCAGCCATTTTCCCATTAAACTGTGCATGAGAGCACTCGATTCCTGCCCGGAAAATTTTGTCAGCGCATTGATTAATGTTTTATCTGAAACCCCGATTCTGAAGCTTCCACCAATTAATTTGTTGAAAATCAAACGCTCTGTATAGTCCAGACCGTTCCATGACTGTAATACAAATTCTTTCTTTTCTGTATCTGTTTTGCCTTTGAGATTGACAATGTCGTTCATCCATTCTGATAAGGAGCGCTCTATTTTTTCTTCCGGAGGTGGAAGAATTAATGATAATGTTTCCCCAAGATCTCCTACAGAAGAATACGATTCCTGAAATAGCCAGTAGGGAAGTTTCGTGATTTCCAGCGCCCATTCTTTCATGTAATTGGTATTAACATTTCTCTTAGGTCTTTTTCCGGTAAATAAGGCGATAAACCATACTTTATCTTCATCGGGAGCGCGTTCCAGATAATCAATGATAGCATCAATTTTAGCATTGGTTTTGTTGGTGGTTTCCAAAGCATTGATAAGGTCTGCGAAATGTCTCATGATTCAGGGTTTTCAGTGATTTCTTTTTCAGATTCCTCTTCATCTTCGCCAAATAATGTTTCTACAACATCAGCTTTTATGCCTATTTCATTCAAATATTTTGAAAATACTTCCGTCTGTCCATGGGTAACATGCACAATTTCGGCTTCCGTAGCTTTTACAGTCTGCAATAAACCTTTCCAATCTGCATGATCACTCATCGCGAATCCTGCATCTGCACTCCGCCATCTTCTGGCACCACGAACCTGCATCCAGCCTGAGCATATTGCAGTAGCCGGATCAGGGATTTTTTTGATGATATTGCTGTCGAGTAAAGCAGGAGGAACAATAACAATTTCATGCTCCATTTCCTTTGGACGTTCTCTGAAGTCTGCAATGGTATAGTCCGGAAGGTCAATTCCTACAGTTTCAAAAGCTTCATTCAGTTTTCCGATGGAGTAGTGTACATATATTTTCCCCAATTCTTCCACTGCTTTCATAATACGCTGGGCTTTCCCTAAAGAATAGCCTATAAAAACAGAGGTTTTATGATTTTCTTTATTCTTCAGTACCCAGTTTTGGAGTTTTTTATTTAAATCCGGAACTTCAAGCCAGTTATAAATAGGCAGGCCAAAGGTACTTTCTGTCACAAATTCATTGCATTTTACCAGCTCAAAAGGAGTGCTCAGTCCATCATTCTGAACTTTGTAATCTCCTGAAATTACGGTCACATATCCTTTATATTCGAGTTTTATCTGTGCCGAACCAATGATATGTCCGGCGGGGTGAAGGGAGAGTTTTACTCCATTGATGGTAATAACTTCTCCATATTCTACACTTTGGCATTCGATATCTGTTCCTATTCTTTGATGGAGAATGGGTTTTGTAAAATGATGACAAAGGTATTTTTTCATTCCCCAGCGGGCATGATCGGCATGGCCATGGGTGATAACCGCCATATCTACAGGTCGCCAGGGATCAATATAGAATTTTCCCTGTGGACAATAAATTCCTTTTTTTGTAAATGTGATTAATTTCAATGGTGTGACTGGTTTTATGAGATAAGCTTCAAAAACTTAACCAATTTACAATAAACTGTTTATTTTTTATTATCATTCAAATCTGAAATCTGACTTTCATGGTTCTTTGATAATAGTTTTTTTGAACTTTTCAGCAATATAAAAATGAACTTCCAGGCAATATTATCCTTCTGGAAATCTTTGAAATTTGTACCAACATTAAAAAAGAATACAATGAGTAAAACAATTTTAATTACAGGTGCAGCAAGTGGATTCGGAAAGATTGCTGCTTTTGAGCTTGCGAAAAAAGGACATAAGGTAATTGCCACTACACAGATTTATCCTCAGATGAGTGATGTAATCCGGGAAGCTAAAGAACAGGGAATTGATCTTATAGTGGATAAATTGGACGTTACCAGCCAAAGGGATATTGATTATATCTTAAAGAAATATGAAATAGATATTTTAATCAGCAATGCCGGAATTATGGAAGGCGGTCCAATTGCTGAACAGCCGGTGGACATTATCCGCTCTATGTTCGAAGTCAATGTATTTGGTGCATTGAATCTTACCCAGGGTTTCATCAAAAAGTTTGTTGAAAAAAGAAGTGGTAAGATTGTTTTCACTTCATCAATGGGAGGTTTATGGACAGTTCCTTATGTGGCTGCCTACTGTTCCTCCAAGCATGCGTTGGAATCTATTGCTGAAGGGCTGAGGACTGAGCTTGCTCCATTTAATATCAAAATTGCAACTTGCAATCCAGGGGTATTTGGAACAGGATTTAATGACAGGGGAGTAGATTCTATTTTCCATTGGTATGATCCGAAAATCAACTTCACTCCGAAATCCGCTTTTGACGGAGCCGCAGAATCTTTAGCCCATCAGCTTGATCCACAGTCTATGGCTGAAGTGATTGTAAATGTGGCTTTAGATGAGGACAGTCATTTTAGAAATGTACATCCAAAGGAAACCGAAGATTTTGTGAAACAGCTTCAGGCAGAGGCGTGGACAGCAAAAAGTTAATAGTATGGAACTGAATTATAAAGCTGTAGAAAAGGTTTTAAATGCAGCAAAAGAAAAGGCATTATCCATGAATATTCCCGTGAGTATTGCCGTAGTGGATGCGGGAGGTCATCTTGTTGCACTGGCAAGATTAGATAGTGTGTATGGAGTGATTGATTTTGCTGTTAAAAAAGCAAAAACAGCTGCTATGTTCGGAGTAAATAGTGATGTGATGGGAAGTATTATTTCAGAAACCGGCTTTCATGGCTATGGAATGCTGAATTCAAACGAAGGACTGCTGACTATTGCAGGCGGTGTTGTTCTTAAGGATATGGAAGGAAAAATCATTGGTGCTATAGGTTCTTCAGGAGGAACCCCTGAGCAGGATAAAGAAATTGCAGAAGCAGGAGCTCATGCTATTGCTTAAATTTCAGATATTTGTATGATGGAAAATACTTCTGAGATTATATTTGATAAACTGGTTTATTCATGTGCTTTTGAATCTTACAGAGGCCATGAGGAATTTATTCCTGACCATTTTCTGGGATTTCAGATATCCGGGGAAACGCATGCTTTTCATGAACAAGGTAAAACGGTGATCAAAGAGAATACGGTGGTTCTGGTAAGGAAAAATCAACTGATCAGAACGATTAAATATCCTTCAGACAATGAAAAATATCAGTTTGTTTCTATCACTCTTGACGATGAAACCCTGAGAGATTATGCCACAGAAAACAAAATAGCTGTACATGCTAATTTTCCGGAAAGCCAGCGTTTGTTTTTTGAGCCTGATGATTTTTTTAAGAGCTATTTTGCTTCACTCATTCCTTATATTCATAAAACGAAAGAAGTGCCTCCAACATTGGCTGCTTTAAAGGTAAAAGAAGCCATCGAGCTTATTTTATTGAGTAATCCTGATCTTAAAAATCTTCTTTTTGATTTTTCTGAACCCCATAAAATTGACCTTAAGGAGTTTATGAACAAGAATTTTATGTTCAATGTATCGGTGGAGGCTTTTGCAAAGCTTACAGGCCGTAGTCTTTCAGGTTTTAAGCGGGATTTCAACAAAATATTTGAGATGACTCCAAAACAATGGCTGAAAGAAAAAAGACTAAAGGAAGCGTATTATTTAATTAAAAACAGGGATAAAAAACCTTCGGATATCTATCTTGATCTGGGTTTCGAGAATTTATCCCATTTTTATTCTTCTTTTAAAAAGAAATTTGGGGTAACCACTACAGAAGTTTAATGGAAGTCATTAAAAAAACACAAATTATACTATAAGCATTGCTTGTTTGTTGAAAGCACAAAGACACAGGAAATAAATCTTGAGTCTTTGTATTTCCTTTTCCATTAAGGAATTATATTTTCTGCTCTAAGTCTTTCAAAAACATTTATAAAAGAATCTTCTGTGCTTACATAAGCCGTGAAACCCAGTTTTCTGCTTTTTGACATATCACACATGACTTCCAGCGGTCTTCCAAGATCAAGATCCGTATGCCATGCTGATGATAAACGGTTAAGATCTTTTTCTTTCAGATTATATTTTTCGGCAATAGCTGTCCAGGTCTGGTGGTCGTTTTCCAGTTCTTTTTCAAGAGGTTGTATGGTTCCTTCAAAACCTACAGCTTCTATACCGAACCAATCTGCCAGTCTTTTCCACAGCCATTTCCATCTGAAAACATCTCCATTTGTAATATTGAATGCCTGATTTTTTGCTGATTCTGTAGTAGATGCCCAAACGAGTTGCTGAGCTAATATTCTGGCGTCCGTTACATCCGAAACTCCATTCCATTGTGCTTCGGATCCCGGCCAGATAAATTTCCTTCCGGTTTCTTTACAGATGCTGGCGTATACAGCCAATGTTACTCCAATATTCATGAGGTTTCCAACTGCATATCCAACCACGGTGTGAGGCCTGTGAATACTCCATGTGAAGCCCTCTCTTTCTGAAGCTTTATACACTTCGTCTTCCTGTGCATAATAAAAATTGGGAAGTGGAAGTCTTGGATGTTCTTCTCTGACAGGGGTTTCAGGTAAAATTCCTTCTTTAGCATAGGCCTCAAATGGTCCCAGATAATGTTTAAGCCCTGTAACCAGAGCTACATGCTGAACCGATTTTTTAGGAGATAAAACGTTCAAAAGGTTTCTTACCAGCATACTGTTGACCCGGATATTTTCTTCCTCAGTGTCATTACGCATCCAAGTGGTAAAGTAAATATGAGTAGGAGAGATCCCATCCAGGGCTTCCGCAAGATTCTGCTCATTCGTAAGATCTGCTTTAATGGGAAGAAGACCTGGAATACCGGTATTTGGATTTCTTGATAATCCGTATGTTGTCCAGCCCTGGGTGATCAGTTCTTCAGCAAGATTGCTTCCTGTAATTCCGGTAGCACCTACTACCAATGCAATTTTTTCCATAAGTATTATAAAATTTCTTGTACAAAATTATGGGTGGATAGAAGCTTTTATCCTTGATTTGGATCATGCCTTTGAGTTGATCTGGATCAAGTATTGTTCAAAGAATTCTTTTTACGGATCCTGCTCACGGTTTCAGGGGCAAGACCAAGATAGGAGGCAATAAGATTGTGAGGCACTCTTTTAATCATTTCCGGACTCTTTTGTGCCAGTTGAAGATACTTTTCTTCAGCAGTATAGCTATTGGAAACAATAAGTCTGTAATCTTTTGTAACAAGACTATTCTGATATAAGATCCTGAAATATCTGTCCATTACAGGAACTTCCAGCATCATTTTTTCATAATTTTCCAAGGTGATCATCAGAACTTCCGTTTCTTCAATAGCATCAATATTCAAAACTGATTTTTCCTGATTGATAAAACTGTTGAAGTCTGAGATCCACCAACCTTCAAAGGCAAACATATTGATGTGTTCATTTCCTTTTTCATCCAGAAAATAAGATTTTAACAATCCTTTACTTACAAAAGACAATGATTTACAGATATCTCCTTCCTGAAGCAGATATTGTTTTTTACGAAGCTTTTTTAAGGTAAAGAAAGATTTAACCTGATTTTTCTGTTCGTCGGTGATATCAATCTTATTCTCAATATGGGAAAGCAGAACCTCAAACATCCAATAAATATTTCATCAAAAATACTACTTTCAACAGCAATTAAGGTTTTATTTCTCAAAATCATAGAGATTGATTCCTATTTCTTCGTTTTTAATTTTTACCACTCTGGCATTCAGTGGATAGAAAATAAATTCTGCAGCTCCCTGGATTTTTGCTTCCAAAAGATGCCCTGCCAGCGCAGTGTAATCTTCTCTTCCCAACGTAATGTGAAGATGAAGAGTCGGTTTTCCTTCTATTTCAGAGACATTTCCGGAAATATTGGTAACTTCCATCTGTTCTTTAAAGGTTTTATCCACATATTTTTTTGTTGAAGGATTAAAGAAACGAAGTGTTGCCTCACTCACGGCACCTATTCCAGTCACTTCTCCTGCCTGGATATTTTGGTTTTGAATAAAATCCGTTAAAGATTCTACAATATTAGAATGGTTGTCAAGGCTGACGATATAGATGTGACCTACCTTTTTTGCTGACCATTGTTTACCGTTATAATTGATAATCTCCATATTATTTTTGTTTTAAATAGTTGATAATTCCTATAACATCATCCTGACCAAAGCCTTTATCATGTGCATTTTGATAGGTTTGAATCAATGCTTCGGATAAAGGAAAATCAGCGCCTGCATTTTTAGCGAGGAGGATGTCTTTCAACATTAAATCAAGAGCAAATGCCGGAGCATACTGATCTGCAATCAACATCGGTGTTTTTACTTTGGTAGCACCGCTTCCACTGGCACTTTCATTAATTATCTCAAGCATATCTGATCTTTCAATTCCTAATTTTCCAGCCAATAAAACAGTTTCTGCCAATCCCTGATAAATTGTGGAAAGAAAATAGTTGATCGATAACTTTCCGGCAATACCTTTTCCGTTTTCGCCCAGATGTTTTACGGATTTTCCCATTTTCAACAGATAGGGCATGGCACGCTGGATATCGTCATCTTCACCTCCAGCCATAATGATTAATGTACCTTCCTGAGCGGGTTGGGTACTGCCTGCTACAGGAGCATCAATAAATGAAGCTTCTTTTATTTTCAGAGCTGCTGCCGTTTCTTTGGAAACTTCCGGAGAAATTGTACTCATGTCCACAAAGAGTTTCCCTTGAATATCTAAAGGAAGAATTTCCTCATACACTGCTTTTACAGCACTGTCGTTGGTCAACATGGTGAATATGATATCGCTGTTTTGTATCAGGTCTTTAATGTGGGTACAGACAGCAGCTTTTTCTTCGAAATCTTTGGCTTTTTCTGAAGTTCTGTTGTAAACAGATAGCGGAAATCCTACTTTTTCAAGATTTTTAGCCATAGGATGTCCCATATTTCCCAATCCGATAAATCCGATTCTTTCCATTATGATATTTTTTATGTTGTTGTTAATTAAATTTTTAACTCCTGAATGAAAAGGAGTTATCTGACGATCTACAAATAAGATTCTAAAATACGTGTATTTTGCAGCAAAATATCTACCAAATAGCTGCTTCACAAAATTAAGCTTTAATTATATTTTTAATCGTAACCTTTTAAAACCGGAGAAACTTTCAGAAATTTGCAGCAAATAAGAATCAATGAAGATTGTAGATATAGACAACTGGAACAGGAAAGAGCATTTCGAATTTTTCTCTAATATGGCAAGCCCTTATTTTGGATTTACCACAGAGGTAGACTGTACAAAAGCATATGACACAGCGAAAGAAAAAGGATATTCATTTTTTGCCTATTATTTTCACAAGTCTATGGTAGCCATCAATACAGTGGATGAATTAAAACTAAGAATTATTGATGGTCAGGTAATACAGTTTGATACGGTTCATGCCGGCAGTACAATTGGAAGACCTGATGGTACTTTTGGTTTTTCATTTACTCCTTATTCAGAGGATTTTGAAACTTTTAACACTGCTCTGCAGGAGGAAATAAAAGGCGTACATCAGACTTCAGGATTGAGATTGAGCAATGAGAGACTTGGAAAAGATCATATAAGACATACGACTATTCCATGGAATGCATTCAGTGCTATATTGCATCCTACAGATTTTAATACCACAGAATCAGTTCCTAAGATTGCTTTTGGAAAATTTACGATCAGGGAAGGTAGAAAATACCTTCCGGTTTCGATTGAAGCGCATCATGGACTGGCAGACGGAATTCATCTTGCCCAATATCTGGAAGAGTTTCAGAAACAGCTGGATCAGTAACACATTACAAAGGAGAACTAGGAAATAATTTTGATGGTTACAGTTTCCATTTTTGAATTCTTTCTTTTTCATTTTTATCAACGTTCTTACGGAAAACCGTAAAGAATATTTTGGGATCTTCAATACATTTGAGGTAATATATTGTTATATTAGAGCATTGATTTACGATCAATAAACTAATTACCATAACTCAATTGTATTAAGATGACTAATTTTGAAAATCCTGAACTTCAGGTTCTTACTTCCAAAGCAAGAGCAGATAAAGCAATCAATTCTTTAAAAGGGCTTTTACTAGGTATTCTTTCTGATAACATTATTGATGTCAGAGAAATGGATGAACTCAGATTATGGGCCAAAGAACATTATGATCTGATCAGTAGAAATCCATTCCGAGAGTTCATGCTTTTAATTGAAAATACAGCCTCCAACGAAATTCCGGCTAAAGAAGCCATTGAAGATTTGTATTGGTTATGCCAGAAATATGAACATGACAGTATCTATTACAATGGAATTACTTCAGATTTGCAGCTTTTGCAAGGAATTTTCCATGGTATACTGGCTGATGGTATTCTCAATGATGATGAGATCTTTAAACTTCATGAATGGCTATCTGAGAATGAGCATCTGAATTCTCATTATCCGTATGATGAGATCAGAAGTCTCGTTCTATCAATTGTTGCTGACAAAAAAATAAATGAAGAAGAAAGAGCTGTGCTGACAGCTTTTATTAAACAGTTTGTAGAATTAAAAAATACAGAGATCGCTGAAAAAGTGGAAAAAGATACGGAAGGTGTTTCTATATCTGGTATCTGTGCTGTAGATCCTGAAATTACTTTTGAAAATAAAACCTTCTGTATTACAGGGATTTTAAGTCGTGGAACCCGGAACGAATTGCAGGAAGCAATTTCTAACAAAGGGGGAATTCCTGTGAATACCATTTCAAGAAAAACAGATTACCTGATTATTGGAGATACCAATAATGCTTGCTGGAGCTATTCCTGTTACGGAAGAAAAGTGGAAAAAGCCTTAGATCTCAGAAAGTCAGGACACACTATTATTTTGGTTCATGAGTTTGATGTTTTTGACGCGGTTTGAAGAGAAGCCTCTTCAGAACATTCTATAATGATAACCTCCGAAAATACTATGCCTAACAATCAAGGTTCATTCAATACCGATCCTTTTATTATTGATGTTTCCGGACATTTGGAAAGTCGGATTGATTTTGGAAACGAAGATTTTGTTTCTGGGAATATTCCTCAGGATCAGAGCCAATCTTCTCATCCGGATTCCTGGAAAATTGGAAAAAAATACAGCAGAAAGCTCAATCTTAACGAGGATCAATCCGCCATGTTGGATACCATGTCCTTTTCCGGTAACGTTTTCAATGAGATTGAATATTGTAAAATACAGATTATTAAGCAGTTTTTAAGATCCATTGAATACCTGTATCAGAACTGTATTCCTGTCAACAAATCATATCCAACTGTCATTGAAGAACTGTCAGAAATTATTGTCTGCCTCCGGTACAATTACAGAAAAGACAGCCTGAATTACAATTATACTTACAATTCCGTACAGACAGAAATTTTCAATCATATTTTGAAACTGAGTGAAAACAATGTCCGTGAAGTGTATGGTATTAAAAGAAAAATTAATACTGATTTTATTTATACTGAGGAGGAAATTCTTTATCATTACAATAAAAAGATCGTTTCAAAGCTTGATGCCTTCCTGAGTGAAAACCAGCACCAGATTCTTGATGCCGATTACAAAACCAATATTATCCTCAATGAGAATAATACTAGCCGTTGGAAGACCAAATTTGAAATGATCCGGAATGATTATTCCAACTCCCTGGCTTTTGAAAGAGAGATATTCAGGCTTTCGGATGTGAATATCAAAAATCCGTCAATAGATGCTTTATTTTTTGAAGCTTCAAAATTTGTAGCAGAATATGATAAAAACTGTGCATTAAGGCTTTATATTCACTATCTGGAAAAGGATCTTAGCTCCCCAAAATTTGATAAAAGAGAGCTCCCAAAAAATGTTCAGAAAAACCTGTTTTCTACCTCAGAATTGTTCACGGACTTTGAAAATATTCTGAATGAGTTTATTAGCGACAGAAATATGGAAATCGCTCTTGAGAAAATTAGTCAGTTTTATTTGCCTAAAAGAAAGAGAATTAAAATTGATACTGAAGTCATTAAAAATATTCAGGCACAGCATTCAGAAACAGCCGATATATTAGGACAGATTCTGAATGATGATAGCGGAGAGGAAATGATTTCCATACAACAGACAGAAATTGCTGATGAAAAAGAATTAACCATTACCGCTATTCCACACCTATCAGAGATTCAGGTTTCCAAATATATGGATGAT
The DNA here is from genome assembly GCF_036543225.1 of Chryseobacterium sp. CFS2. Classification (NCBI taxonomy): domain Bacteria; kingdom Pseudomonadati; phylum Bacteroidota; class Flavobacteriia; order Flavobacteriales; family Weeksellaceae; genus Chryseobacterium; species Chryseobacterium sp. CFS2. The sequence continues at coordinate 174,699 of NZ_JAZHQU010000003.1, read as the reverse complement.
CTTCATTTAACAGAAATTCAAAAAGATATTATAGATTTATTTGAGAAACACAGCTTCAATATCCTGCAGGAAGAGCTTCAGGATTTTATCAAAGCAAAAGGAATGTTTATGGGCTCTACCATAGATTCTATTAATGAATGTTGTTTTGAACTTCTCGACGATATTCTGATTGAGGAAGAAGAGGAATATTTTATTATTAACACAAATTATTACAAAAAACTTTTAAAAAATGATTGACAATATTAAACCTAAAGAAGCTACTTCCATTATCAATTCTTTGGTAAGCGGAGTAGTTCCGAAAATAGGAGTACAACATATTACAGTAGGGAGATCTGAAGAAATTAATGCTTTTATAAGCTCTCTGGATGATGTCAAAAACGGATTGAGCCTTGTGAAATTCTGGATTGGTGACTTTGGAAGTGGAAAATCTTTTATGCTTCATTTACTGAATACAGTGGCTTTAAAACAAAAGTTTGTTGTAGCTAATGCAGATTTTACACCGGATAACAGACTGTATTCCAATGATGGAAAAAGTGTGATCCTATATTCTGCAATTATGGATAATATTGCGATCCAGACCAAACCAGAGGGAGGAGCATTGCCAACTTTACTTGAAAAATGGATAGAACAGGTGATTGCAAAAACGGCAGAGGAAAATCACATATCCCTGATGGAAATCCGAAGTGATCAGTATCTGGGGTTGATTCAGAATTCTATTATGAAAACTGTGAACGAAATCACAGAAATAGGTGGTTTTGATTTCGGTTCAGCTATTGTAAAATACTATGAAGGTTATATTAACGGAGATGAATTGCTGCGCAGAAATGCACTGAAATGGTTGAAAGGAGAATACAGCACTAAAACAGAAGCAAGACAGGATTTAGGAATCAGGGAAATCATCAATGATTCCAATTATTATGATATGCTCAAGAATTTCTGCAAGCTTTTTGTGAGCATGGGCTATAGTGGTTTCATGATCAATCTGGATGAAGCCATCAATCTCTATAAAATTTCTACAATGGCTTCCCGTGAGAAAAATTACGAGAAAATTCTGTCTATTTACAATGACTGTTTTCAGGGGAAAGTAGCCAACCTTTTCATTAATTTTGCCGGAACAAAAGAGTTTCTGGAAAATGAGAGAAGAGGTCTTTTCAGCTATCAGGCACTGAAATCCAGACTTGAAGCCAATAAATTCGAAACCTCTGAACTGCGTGATTTCGCCCAGCCGGTGATCAAACTAATGCCTTTGAATCATAATGAAATTTTTGTTCTGCTAAAAAAGCTGAAACTGATTTTTGATTTCAATTATAAAACAGAGCTGGATATTACAGATGAGGATATTTCTGCTTTTATGGAGGAAATTTTCAACAAACCAGGAGCTGCAGAGTTTCTGACGCCAAGAGAAGTGATCAGAGACTTTCTCAATATCCTTAATATCATCAGACAGAATCCTGAAGTGGATAAAAAAAGACTTTTCGGGGAAATTGAAATTGCAGACGAAAGACCCAATGATCTTATTCTTTTAGACAGTATTGAAGAATTATGACAGCCTTTAATCTGCTTTCCGAGCCTATCAGGAAATATATTCGGAATAAGAAATGGGAGAGCCTAAGACCTATTCAAGAGGCTTCTATTCAAAGAATTATTTCTACCGATAATAATTATATTTTAATATCAAGAACAGCTTCAGGGAAAACTGAGGCTGCTTTTCTGCCTATTTTGTCTAAGGTAAATTTTAAAATCCCCGGAGTAAAAGTACTTTATATTTCACCGCTTATTGCTTTGATCAATGATCAGTTCTTCAGAGTGGAAAGCCTTTGTGAATACCTGGATGTTCCTGTCACAAAATGGCATGGGGAAGCTTCTAAAGCTGCGAAAGACAAACTTTTAAAAAACCCGGAAGGTATTGTTCTTATCACTCCTGAATCTATAGAAGCGATGTTTGTGAATAAACCTTACAATATACACCATCTTTTTTCTGGGCTGGAGTATGTGGTTATTGATGAAATTCATTCTTTTTTAGGATCAGACAGGGGAACTCATCTGCAGTCATTATTGAGCCGCCTTCAAAAAATAAATGTCAAAAAATTTAGTATTGTAGGGCTTTCAGCAACAGTAAGTGATGCCAATCAATATACCGAGCTAAAAGAATTTTTAGGAGATAGTGAGCATACAAAAGTTATCAGGGATACCACTCCCAAGCCAATCAATGCAGTATTTAAATATTTCCCCGGCTCTGTTGAAGAACTACCTTTACCATTATTAAAAGACCTTTATATCCGAACCAGAGAAAGTAAAGTTTTAATATTTCCAAATGCCCGTGGAAGAGTGGAAGAAGTGGCTGTAAAACTGAAACAGATCTCTGAGAAAGTAGGTGGACATAAAAATTATTTTTCACATCATTCTTCTGTAGACAAAGAAGTCCGCGAATATGTTGAGTTTTTTGCTAAAAATTCAGCTTTACAGAACTTTTGTATTTCCTGTACTTCAACACTGGAACTGGGAATTGATATTGGTAATGTAGATGAAGTAGTACAAATTGATGCTACCCACAGTATTGCCTCCCTCATTCAGAGGGTAGGAAGAAGTGGCAGAAGGGAAAGAAAAGCGAGCAATTTATTACTTTACGCGACAGAACCATGGAGCCTATTACAATCTTTAGCCTGCTGGATGCTCTATAAGGAACAATATATAGAACCCGTTTCCATTAACAAAAAGCCTTATGACATTATGGCTCATCAGCTTTTATCTATTGTTAAAGGCTCTTCAGGGATTTCTTTACCTGAACTTGTGGAAGAAATTACAGGAAATTCTGCATTTTCAGAGATCAGCATGGAGGAAACAGAGGAAATCATCCACTACCTTATTGCTATTGATTTTTTTGAAAAACTGGGTAATGAACTGATCATTGGGATACACGGAGAAGAAGTGGTCAACACGAAAGAGTTCTATAGCCTTTTTGATACCCCTGTTTTTTTTAAAGTATCCAGCAGCGGAGTGAAAATTGGAGAATTACCATTATCGCCACAGATAAGAGAGAATGAAAACATCTATCTGTCTGCTAAAATATGGAGTATTAAGGATATTGATTATCAAACCAAAAAAATAGAGGTAATTCCTGCCAGAGATGGTAAAAAGCCCAAATTTTTTGGAGATGCTGCAGATACAGCTCATCAGATCAGGGAAAAGATGCTTGAGATACTTATTTCCAAAGAACAATATGAATTTCTGGATGATGTTGCCCAGCAAATCATTATTCTTTTAAGAAGTGAATTTTCTTCTTTTACCATCAGTGATTTTAAAAAGGAAAGACCTCTGTTGGATCATAACGAAAAACTTACGTTTTATTCTTTTACAAGTTCAAGAATTAACCGTTCTATAGATTTGATATTGGATAGTATGAATATAGAAAATACGCTGGATCCTCAAAAGAGTGCTTTTGAAATAGGAGGTCATACTACAGAAGAGCTAAAAACCGTTTTTGCCAATTTTCTTATAGAAAAAGATATGGATAAAATACTGACGGGTTTATTAGAAGACAAACCTGAAATTATTGATTTTTCTAAATGGGGTAAATATCTTCCTATAACCTATCAAATAAAATTACTAAAAGAAAAATATTATGATTTTGAAGGCTGCCGGATTTATCTTCAGAACTTGAAAATAATAGAAAATAAATAGTAATAATAAAAAAGCCGGCTTCAATCCTGCTTTTATTTTTAATAATAAATTTTCCCGCGTTCTATTTTCAGAACCTGATCCTTTTCCATATGTTTTATGGTTCTTATAACTGTTTCTACACACAATCCGGTAAGTGAAGCAAGCTGTTGGCGGGTAAGCGGAATCTGGAAAGAATAAGGGGTTTTATCGTCATGATAGCTTTTCAGATAATCCATCAGGAGTTTTAGTTTGGAAACGGGGTTTTGGAATGAAAGATTATAAAGCATGATATATTTATAATACATTCTTTCAGCAAGACATTGATAGACATTTAATGAAGTTTCAGGGTGATTCTGGAGCAGCTCCAGAAAGTTCTGTCCCGGCATTATAAAAATACTTGAATCTACCATTGCAACAGCATTCATAGGATAAGGTCTGTTGACAAAAAGTAAGGATTCTCCAAAGCTATGACCATCTGAGAATATATTTTGGATAAACTCTTTCCCGTTTTCTGTATAATTATTGAGTTTAATTTTACCTTTTTGAATCTGGTAATACTGTATTGGTAACTCTTCTTCACGAAAAATAATATCTTCCGCTTTATAGTCTTTAATTTCGGCTCCAAATGAGATAAGCAAATTTTCACTGATCATTAGTTTTCATTTAAATTTCATATAAAATTTTAAATACCTCTTTTAGAGACTGCTAATGCTTCAAAATTTTATAATGATAAAGGAACATCCATTTTATTTGTTTCTTCTATGATGTGGTACCATTCATATACCACATATATTGGTTTTTTCCGATAAATAGGTTGAAAACATTGATCGAGATCATAAAAAGTTAAGGGAATAACACACTACATTTACTTCCTATCAAAACAGGAACGCAAAGAATGGGAAACAAGCTGATAAAAGCAATTATGATATTTTGACTCAATATATAACGTGGTATCTATGTGGTACACATATTTAATAAAATTTTAATCATTTTTTCTTTCTTTGCCTGTATAAAAATGGAAAGAAATTCATATGTGTAGTTTTTTTAACATAATCATTCAATAAATGCGGGTTATACACCATCAATCGTTACATTATATTAATTAAAAGCTACAGAATTTTGAATACATAAAAATTATTTTGTTCCCAATGGTGATTTGGTAAAATACAAATTGAACAGTAAAAAAAGACTTTGTACAGATTCCCAAGAGATGTGGTATCTGAAATAAGAGATGAAAAAGTATTATGAAAAATAGAAAACCTGAAACTAACTTAGAGGATTTAACCCAAAAGATTCTTGTACAAGACGAAATAATGGCATTGGCCAAAGCAAATTCCCCTCGTCTCTTAAATAAATTCAGATTGGTTTATCCCGATTTTTTTAAAAAGTTATCTGATATACAGCCTTCCCTTAAAAATTCTGAACTGATCTTTTGTATTTACCTTAAGCTCAATATGACCACAAAGGAAATTGCAACCTGTATTTTTGTTACCCCAAAAGCAATACAAAACAGGAAAAACAGGATCAGAAAAAAACTTAATATTCCTTCTGAATTTGATATCTATAAATGGTTTAATGAAATTTAAACCATTTTTTTATTTAAATTTCTACTACAGATTTCTCCAGGTCATGGTACAAAAGAATTTTCCAGTTGTTCTCTCTTGCTTCCTTTTCCCATGTAAGTCTTAATTCCATGGCTTTTCTGCCATCGAAATCACTTTTATAGGCTAGATGATATTTTAAATAAGAAGCCTGTGGAAGATCATCAGCACCATAAAAGACAGTTTCCCCATTTTCTCTGATCCAGAACACCTGCATAAAAGGAGTGTGTCCGCCAACCACTTCATAGGAAATCTCATTAGTGATCTGTCCCTGATCATCATTCATCCAGGTAATATTCGGGAGCTGAATCAGTTTTTCCAGCATATCAAAATCAAAAGAAGGATTTCCTTTCTTTTCCATCGCAAAATCCAGTTCGCGTTTCTGAATATAAATCCGGGCATTTGGGAAAGCAGCTTCAAAACCATTCTCTGTAAGCTTTACAGCACCTTCAATATGATCTTTATGAAGGTGAGACAGTAATAACTTTGTAATTTGATCAGGCCGGATATTTTCCTTTTCCAGAATTTCTGAAACAACGGTGGATCCGGACTCATTTTTCCAGCCAATTCCTGCATCCAGAAGGATATAATCATTTTCAGTAATGATAAGAAACGGTTGTACAGACATTTTTATTCCTCCAACTTTATCAAAATTGTCTTCTGTTAAAAGCGTGAAGTCTTTGGTTTTGCTTGCCGAAAAATTACCTTCTTTAAGTGGAATGATTTTCATGCTGCAAATTTCTTTAATATTTCTAATATTCAAAAGGTTTTTCATCGATATAAGTTATCAATAAAAACAATCATAGAAGCAGAACGCTGGAATCATTCTACTTATCACAGAATCATCCATCATTCATAAAAATGTAAAGAAGAGAGACTGATCATTTCTTTTTTTTATGATTACCTTTGATCTCTTAAAAATCTGACGGTTCCATCATGATCTGCCGTCGGACAGCTTTCAATCCAAATAAAATCTTATACGCAATGCAGGAGAGTTCTTCCCATGGTATTTCCCGGACTGTTATCTGGCTTATGGCCATTATTTCCGGACTTGTGGTCGCTAATAATTATTATAATCAGCCTTTATTGGCGCTTATTTCTGAAGAACTTCAGGTTTCTGAGAGTGCGGCGAGTAAAATATCTGTGCTTACCCAGATTGGTTATGCCTTAGGGCTGTTGCTAATTGTTCCGTTAGGAGATAAATTCTTTCGCAAGAAATTAATTCTAATCGATTTGTTTCTGGTTTTCGGGTCGCTCTTATGGATGACTTTTGCCACTCAGTTATGGATGTTGTATGCTGCCAGCTTATTAATTGGTGCTACATCCGTGATTCCGCAATTGTTTGTTCCTATTGCTGCAGAGCTTTCATCCGATAAAGAGAAATCAGCCAATATTGGATTGGTCATGTCCGGATTACTGCTGGGAATCCTTCTTTCCCGTTTTATAGGGGGAATAGTAGGGGAAGTATGGGGCTGGAGAGCCATGTTTGGTATTGCTGCCGGATTGATGATTCTGGTTTGGCTGGCAGTTTATAAAATGCTACCTGAGCTATCTCCTAATTTTAAAGGAACTTACAAAGAACTGATGCGTTCTGTTGCTCAGCTTGCCAAAACACAGCCTGTACTTCAGCTTGCATCTTTCCGTGGAGCAATGGCATTTGGATCAATGTGTGCACTGTTTACAACATTGGTTTTTCACATGGAGAAACCGCCTTTTAACGCCGGATCATCTGTAGTAGGAAGTTTTGGATTGGCAGGAGCGGTAGGAGCTTTAGCGGCTGCAAAAGTAGGAAAGCTTCAAAAGTATCTGGATCTTAACCGAATTATATTGTATTCTTTATTGATCGTTATTGGAAGCTGGGGTTTTACCTATTTTGCGGGGGAAACTTATTGGGGATTGATTGTAGGAGTAATTCTTGTTGACCTGGGAGTACAGTCGAGCCATATCATGAATCAGACCAATTATTTCCTTATCAAATCTAATGCTGTCAACAGGCTCAATACTGTTTATATGGTATCTTATTTCATTGGAGGATCACTGGGAACATGGCTGGCTTCTATCGCCTGGCAAAAGGCTCAATGGACAGGAGTTTGTTTTGTAGGGACAACATTTGGAATATTGGCACTCATAGCACATGTTCTATTTTGTAAAAAAGTGAATAAAGCATAAATCAGAATTTATTTTATATTTCTGATCCTTTTAAGTTTCGGGGATTTTATCGTAGATAAAATCCCCGAAACTTTTTTATTTATACTCTTCTGCATTCTCTTGTACCTGCATCAATTCTCTATGCTTTCCACCCCATTCATCGAGCTGTTTCCAGATCGGAATCAACTCTCTGGCAATAGCTGTAAGTTCATAATCTACTCTTGGAGGAACTTCCGCATGTACGGTTCTCTTCACCAGGCTTTCTTTCTCCAGTTCTCTTAACTGGAGCGTCAGCATTCTTTCTGTTATCCCTGAGATAGAGTTTCTAAGTTCACTGAAACGTAATTTCCCATCTTTTAATTTATTTAAAATAATCAGTTTCCATCGGCCCCCGATTTTACATACGGCGTAACTCAGATCACAACCCTGTATATACTGTCTGTTGATATTATTCGTTGAATTTTCTTTTATCTTGCTCATTACTTACAAATTTGTTAGTACCATACATTTAGCTGTATACAATGCAAATGTAAGGGTTGAGATTTAATTTTGTTGCTCAAACCAGAAAATATACTGCAATAAAGAACAATAGCGCTCATGTTCGCGGCAGAAACAATAACTTAAATCAAAATAGAAATGCAATTAACTCCTAAAATAACACAGATTTTAAATCATTTAGAAACAATACAACCTTTCAATCCAAAAGATTCTTTAGACGGAGCCCGTAAATATCTTGAGACGATGTCGCTGCAGTTAAGTGGTAAAAAAGAATCAGTAGCGATGATTGAAGAACTGAGTATTCAGCAGGACAATTATCAGATTCCTGTTCGTATTTACCGTCCTCATGGAAAAGAAATACAACAGTCATCAGCTATTATTTATATTCATGGAGGATGGTTTATAGCAGGAGGATATGAAACCCATGATGCTGTAGTTCGAAAACTGGCTAATAAAACCGGATCTGTAGTTATTTTTATAGATTATCGCCTTGCTCCGGAACATCCTTTCCCGGCAGGCTTAAATGACTGTATTGATGGGATAAACTGGGTGTTCAAAAATGCAGAATCTTTAGGGATTGATCCTGATAAAATTGGCATCATAGGCGACAGTGCCGGAGGTGCTCTGGCAACGGCAGTTTCCACTCAGTTAGGAAAACAGTTGAAATTTCAGATTCTGATTTATCCTGCCGCTGACAATCAATTGAACTCAAAATCATGGGAAACATATGAAAATGGTCCGGTTCTTAACAAACAGGGAGGAATTGATGCCTGGGCAGGCTATCTTCCCGAAGAAGAGAAAGGTAATCCGCTGGCGATTCCTGTTTTGATAAAAGATTTTAAAGAAACTCCGCCTACATTAATCATTCTGGCGGAACATGATCCTTTGCTGGATGATGGAAAACAGCTTTCTCTGAACATGGAAAATGCAGGAGTAACCCTTAAAACAAGCCTTTATAAAGATATGGTTCATGGGTTTATGCATATGGGAGACCTGTTGGAGGAAGTGCAACTGGCGGTGAATGAAATGGCAGATTTTGCCCATCAAAATTTAAAATCTGACGAATAAACAGGATTATGAAGAAGTATGCATACATTGGATGTCTGGGATTTATAGCTGTTATTACAACAGAATTCGGAGTTATCGGAATTCTTCCGCAAATTGCAGAACATTATCAGATGAGTATAGACAAAGCAGGGTATCTGTTAAGCGCTTTTGCATTAATTATTGCTCTTACAGGACCTTTTATGACCCTACTTACCTCAGGTTTTGACCGTAAAAAAATAATGCTCACGGCCATTTTTATGTTTCTGGTGACAGGATTTGTGTCTTCTTTTTCACCACCTTTCTGGCTGCTGATGTTGGTAAGAATTTTACCTGCCTTTCTTCAGCCTGTATATATTGCGACTGCATTATCTGTGGCCGTTTCTCAGGCGGATGATCGTAAAAAGAATGAACTCATGGGGATTGTTTTTAATGGAGTAGCCATTGCCATGGTCACTACAGTTCCTTTTGCAACATGGATTGCTGGACTGTGGTCCTGGGAATATTCATTCATGATACAAACTATAGTCAGTTTGATTGCTCTGGTTGTAATTTATTTCCTTCTTCCTCCGATGCCTGTGAAGGAGAAAAAATCTTATGGAAATCAGGCCCGAATATTGAAACAGCCTCCATTCGTTCTGAGTACGCTGACTAATTTTTTTATGATTACAGCCTGGTTTTCTACCTATAGTTATTTTGCAGATTATCTGAATAAAGCCAAAGGAATGGATACTTCAATGGTAAGCTATATGCTCCTGTTATTCGGAATTATTGGAGTGGCAGCCAATGGAGTAGCCGGAAAAATGCTCAATAAAAATGTGGTGGCTACAACGGCTATTTTTCTTTCCGGAACTATTTTAGTACCTGTTCTTTTATATTTTTCTGATGGGAATCTCTTAGCAACAATTGCGGTCATTGGAATCTGGGGATTTTTGTATTCACCAAGCTTTTTGAATGCATCCACCTATATGATTTCTTCCGCACCGGATTCACTGGAGTTTGCCAACAGTCTTGCCACATCATTCGGAAATTTAGGGGTGACGCTGGGAACCACCATTGGAGGATGGGTTATCGTGACAAAAGGAGTAGAGTATATTCCCTGGATAGGCGTGATCTTCGGGCTTCTAGCTTTTCTGATGATGATCTTAAAAGGGATCGTTGAAAAGCGCAGCCAGGTACTTTCCACCTGTCAGAATTAAACTGTAATAATATTTGTTACATTAAATAAAATACAGTACATTTGTACTATTAATTTGAAACTTGTTTAAACGTTTATTTTTGAAACATTAAGATTATATCAAGATGTTGAGAATATTAAGATAGGCTTCGCTTTAAGCTTAAAAATCAGAATGATTCATCTTAACTATGCTTTATTTCTTACATTCTCCTTAATGGTTTTAATAAGTTTAAATAGTTTCTTGATTTAAAATTAAATACAATGAAAATAGAAATCTGGTCGGATGTAATGTGTCCGTTTTGCTATATTGGAAAGAATAATTTTGAGCAGGCTTTAAGTAAACTTCCTTTTAAAGATGAAGTAGAAGTAGAGTGGAAGAGTTTTCAGTTGGATCCTACTTTAGATCCGAAGGAAACGCAGGACACCATTCAGTATTTTAGAGAAAAAAAGGGTGTTGCAGAAGCTCAGGCTACACAAATGCTTGGTCAGGTAACGCAAATGGGGAAAGGAGCCGGAATTGATTTTAATTTTGGAAAAACATTGATCACCAATACTTTCAGCGCTCATAAATTGCTTCATTTAGCCAAAAAGCATAATAAAGCTAATGAAATGGAAGAGGCATTATTTATCGCTCATTTTATCGACGGTAAAAACGTAGGCGATAGAGATGTTTTAGTGGGTCTTGCTGAACACTTAGGAATTGATAAAGACGAGGCAATCCAGGCGGTTACAACAGATCAGCTGGATTATGAAGTGAATCAGGATATTCAGGAAGCAAGAAATAATGGGGTTTCCGGAGTTCCGTTCTTTGTTCTGAACGGTAAATATGCTGTTTCCGGAGCTCAGCCGGTAGAAGTATTTGAAAATGCACTTCAGCAGACTTATAAAGAAACTGTGAGTCCGTTTAAAGATCTCTCAGGAGGCAGCGGAGCTTCCTGTGATGCAGATGGATGCAGTATTTAAGATATCAGAACCCCAAAATAGTTTTATTTTGGGGTTTTTATTTTAAAAGATTAGAAGAAAACTCTCGTATCTTTGTAATACAGTCACAACAACTGCATAAATCTAATTCCTCAATGATAAAAATTAACAACGAAACCCATTATTCAATTGATGACACCCTTTTTGTTTTTGCCTTAGATTCCGAAGCAGGAACTGTTTTTGATGATAAAAACAAATTAATTACAGGTATTGGAAAGGTGAATGCAGCGATAGAATTAACCAAAGAAATTCATACAAGAAAACCTAAACTGATCGTGAATTTAGGTTCTGCAGGAAGTAAAGGATTTCACAAAGGAGAAGTGGTATGCTGTACAAAATTCATCCAAAGAGATATGGATGTAAGAGGATTAGGATTTAAATTATATGAAACCCCTCTATCCGGAGTTCCGCCCGTATTGGAATATGGCCTTAAAATGGAAACTTTGCAGGAAGGAATCTGCGGAAGTGGCGACAGTTTTGAAATGAACCATTCTGAAACGGATTATAATATTGTAGACATGGAAGCCTATCCACTGGCACTGATTGCCCAACAGGAAAATATCCCGTTTCTATGCCTGAAATATATTTCTGATGATGCAGGAAGTGATGCTGCAGACGATTGGAGTGTACAGGTACACCTGGCTTCTGAAGCATTTAAGAAAATTCTTTTCTCATAACAATTACTCTTACAATCATGAGTTCAATTATTATAAACAAAGCAACTGCTGAAGACTTAGACGTTCTACAAAGCCTAGGAATTCAGACATTTTCAGAAACATTTGCTGAAGATAACACAGAAGAGGCTATGAAAATATATCTTGATAAGAGCTTCAACACAGAAAAGATAAAATCAGAGCTGAATAATCCTGATTCTCTTTTCTATATTGCCTGGGAAGAAGACAATCCGGTAGGCTATCTGAAAGTGAATACAGGAAACGCACAGACAGAACTTCAGGATGAGACCAGCCTTGAAATTGAACGAATTTATGTCAAGAAAAGCCATCATGGGAGAAAAGTAGGACAACTCCTTTATGATCAGGCTTTAGATACCGCCAGACAGCTTGATAAATCATACTTATGGCTGGGTGTCTGGGAAGAAAACCTGAGGGCTTTACAATTTTACAGAAAAAACGGATTTGTTGAGTTTGATAAACACATTTTCAGACTTGGGGAAGAAGAGCAGACCGATCTGATGATGAAGAAAATGTTGGTTTAATTTTTTTTTGCCCACAGATAGCACAGATTTTCACAGATGATCATGGTTTTATCTAAGAAAAAAACTGGTTGCTCAATTTTTCTTGTTGAAAATTTTGTGATTCAAAAATCAAGGTGATTATATTTAGACTAAAAATTTTCAAATGAACCACTCAGAATTTGTAAAACATATCAATCAGTATTATCTTTTATCTGAAGAAACAATTCAAGATTTACTGGATATCTGTACGGAAGAGTACTATCACAAAAATGATCTTCTGCTGGAATCCGGCTCCATGGCAAGGTATTATTATTTTATCAAATCAGGATTGATAGGGTATTATACAGTAGATGAACAAGGAAATAATATTTATAAAATCTTCTTTGAAGAAAACAGTTTTGTAGCATCTACAGCCGCCATTATTAAAAATGTACCTAGCGATTTCAATATTATTGCACTGGAAGACTGTGCAGTTATCCAATATCCTGCAAAACAGTATAGAGAATTGTTGGAAAAGCATCATGATCTGGCTCTTTTCCATATGTATTATCTGGAAAAAAACTGGGTAGTGAAAAAAGAACCTCTGGAAGTATCTCTGAAATATGAAACTGCAAAAAAACGGTATTTACAGTTACTTGAAAATCAATCTTTGTACAACAGATTAAAGCAACATCATATCGCTTCTTTCCTTGGAATTACTCCTACACAGCTAAGCCGGATCAAAAAGGAAATAAACTGATATTCCTAATTCTGAGTGGAATAAATTACCCTGAGTTCGGTTTAAGAAAATTCAGTTTTCTGGACTGAAGCTGTCTGATCTTTATATTGATTTTTTAACCACAAAAGACACAAAAGTTTTAAATACTGAAGTTTTTTTTATGCTAAGCTTTATGTATAATCAGTACACCTAAGTTTTGTGAAAATCTTTGATTTTCATCTTATGTGAACTTTTATACTGTATCATTTTAAACTTACTTAAGTGAACTAAAATGTTTTAAAATAATAGCTTTGGTGACTTTTGTGGTTGGTAAAGTTTAGATAACTTTTTTATAAAGATTAATAATCCTCTTGGAATTTTATTCTTGAACTTCAATAACTTCGCTCTCCAGCTTTCTGACTTCATTAAAATGAAATTCGAAATCTGAGTAAAATAAACTAATAAAATCTTCAACATATGTTGAGGTTTTTTTTCTTTTTATGCTGCAATTTTGCTTCATCATACAGTCATTGGTACATTATATGTTTTATCATAAAAACCTGTGATTATTATTCATTAAACATTTTTAAACATGAAGAAACTTATCAAAATTGTAGTTGTGCTGGCTGCATTTGCCCCATTATCAGCACAAAAAATTATTCATCAGGAAATTTTCAGTCCGAAAATGAATAAAAAAATCAAAACAGTTATTATTACCCCAAACCTTCAGCCTAATACAACCTATCCGTCTGTGTATATTCTTCATGGTTTCAGTGGTAATCCGGACAGAATCATGAAACAGGATATTCCTGATCTTGTTAAAAAAGCACAGGAACTTAAAACAATCTATGTGCTTCCGGATGGAAATTACAGTTCATGGTATGTAGACAGTCCGATCGTTAAAGATTCACAATATCAAACCTTTATTGGAAAAGAACTGGTAGAATTTATCGATAAAAATTATCCTGTGAAAGCTGATAAAAAATTCCGTGGCATTATGGGATGGAGTATGGGTGGCTATGGAGCAACCAATATTGGGGTTACTTATAATAAAACGTTTGGTATTGTAGGAAGTTCATGTGGTGCGTTGGATTTCAACTCATTTGGAGAAGGATATCAAAAATATATGGTAAATAAAGTTCTGGGACCACTGGAATCCATTAATCCTAATTTTCTTACCGACAGTAAAGTGAAGCTGATGGCTGGAGCCGGACAGCAATATATCTTCGATTGTGGTACGGAAGATACTCAAATGATCACGATGAACAGGAATTTTCATAAAAAACTGACAGAAATGAAAATCCAGCATCTCTATACAGAATCGTTGGGTGGGCATGTTCCCGAATACTGGAGCAGATCACTGTCTGAACAATTGTCTTTATTTGATAGATTTTTTAAACAATAAACCTGTTTTTTAAGTTTTGGCTAAAGCCGTTGGAATTTATATTTAATTATTAAAACGGGCTAAAGCCCGTTCCCATTGAATTTCGATTAGTTTTTATATTAATAGAAGCGGGCTAAAGCCCGTTTGTTTTTATTGTTGATGCAATACTGGCTTTAGCTTTACCCCATTGATCCGTGTCAAGGTTTTGAACCTTGACACGGATTAATCAAATGAAAATCAAATAAAAAATCCTTTTTAAGCACTGCTTAAAAAGGATTTACGATTGATTGATGTTCAAAATGCTAACTAACCAGCATATTAAAATTGTTGAAAGTTTTTACCCAAATGCTCTTCTATTACAAAGAACGGATCTTCTGTAAGCGTGTGTGCTCTCATATCGATAAGACTTACTTTACTCATCATACGAAGCATAATTCTTCTCTCACAAGGCTGTTCAATACCGTCAATTTTTCTCACTCCTGCACGGAAAGCTGATCTTCCGTGAGCACATAAATGATTATTAACCAGAATGACATCTCCCGCCTGAGGTGTAAACCCTGAATAAATCAAATGTCTGGCTTCTTCCCAGAACTCATGCAGCGTACTTTGAGCTTCCTCAGATTGTCTTATACTCGAATTGAAAAGCTGCTCAGCAGCATCAAACCTCATAAAAGGAAGGCTTAAATTCCCATACAATACAGAATCTAATGTTTCTTCCTCAGTATCTCCTGTTTCCAGATTCGCATCTTTTGGGATTTTATAAATACGCTCAAAAAGAGGTCTGTAGTTTTCACCGATAGACTCATGAGAACGGATGGAGTAAAGAGTAGAAGGAACCTGTTCTTCATTTCTTACATACATAAAGCTTAAATAATCTGCCTGATGTTTCAGGAAGGCATCTTCGGTATGTACATACAAATCTGTTGAAGATCCTGATCCTGTCTGCGTTTCTTTCATTTTCTCATCCGGAATGATGGCATGAATCAATCCGCCTCCTTTACGCTGTGAATAATATTGTACAGGTTTTGATGGCAGCGCTCCATGAATAAGTGCACATGCAAAACCATATAAATTAAATTTTGAATAATCTGCAGCCTGCCAATTGGAAGGGGTTGAACCTATATTCTCCTGATCTATATCCATTAATCCGGTAAAGATCAGTGCACCATACTGATTTTTTGAAAAGTCACTTGCAAAATCAGCTGCTATATTTAAAATTCTCTCCGGTAAAAAATAAGACGCCAGCTGATGTACATGCTTAATAAAATCACGGTTTTCATAAGTGTCATACTTTTTCTGAAGATGTAGTGCAGCATCTTTTATCATTCTTCTCTCCTGTGAGGTGACCTCTATGACCGTAGGAAGCAGTTTTACCGCTGTAGAACAGTCTTTATCTAAAATTTCTGTAGAATTCATTAAAAAAAAATTTGGTGTTAACTAATAATTTTTATATTTGTTTTTAATTATTCTAAATAACAATAACCGAGTCAAATTTATGAATAATTACTCAACCACCAAACAAAATCTTAAAAAAATGTAAAAAATAAAAACCTGACTATCAGATATATATAATCGTATATCAAAAAAACCACAACAACTCACAGATTTAAAAAATCACATTACAAAACTTTTATGAACAACAATTTAATTTCCCTAGAAGAGCTCGCAAGCACAACTTCACCTCACATTTCGGGGAATTTCGGGAATATTTTCCATCCAGACAATTATGATCATTATCGTAATGCAGTCAATAGTACTTTAGACCTGGTTCAGGAATTTCTTTACAGAAACAACAAACCTTTCAGTGGTATAGAAGCCAAAACAATGAAAGGGATGGTACAACAGATCGATCTTAATCAAAAACTTTCCAATTACAATGAACTTCTTGCGGAAGTAGATGAAATTTATGTAAAACACGCTACAGCTTTTCACCTTCCACAATATGTTGCACACCTTAACTGCCCGGTAGTTATTCCGGCATTGGCAGGAGAAATCCTTGTTAGTGCTATCAATTCTTCACAGGATACTTATGATCAGAGTGCCGGTGGAACTTTTATGGAAAGAAAACTGATCGACTGGACAGCGGGTCAGATCGGATATAATACCAATGAAAGCGATGGCGTTTTCACAGCAGGCGGCTCACAGAGCAATTTAATGGGATTGGTTATGATGCGTGACTGTTTTTCCCAGAAAAGATACAACCACAATATTAAAATGGATGGCCTGCCGGCAGAGGCAAGCCGCTTCAGAATATTTGTTTCAGATAAATCTCACTTCAGCAATTTAAAAAATGCTTCCATTATGGGATTGGGTGAGAAAAGCATTGTTAAAGTTCCTACCGATGACAGATTCCGTATGGACATTTCTCTTTTGAAAAAATACATTAAAAGAGAAGAACAATTAGGAAATATTCCAATTGGAATCGTGGCTACCGCAGGAACAACAGACTTTGGAAATATCGATCCATTAGAAGATATCGCAAATATTGCAGAGCATTATAACATCTGGATGCACGTGGATGCAGCTTATGGTTGTGCTTTATTATTAAGTGATAAATACCGTAACCTGATTAATGGTATTGAAAGAGCAGACTCTGTAACGATTGATTACCACAAATCATTCTTCCAACCCATCAGTAGCAGTGCCTTTATTGTTAAAAATAAAAAAGAACTGCTGATTCTTAAACATCACGCCGATTATCTGAATCCGAAAGAAATGGATGAAGAAGAAATTCCAGCACAGATCAATAAATCTATTACGCAGAGTACCCGAAGATTTGATGCTTTAAAACTTTGGTTTACCATAAGAATGATGGGTAGAGAGCAGCTGGCAGAATATACAGATACCGTTATTGATCTTACCAAGGATGCAGCCGCAATGATTACTGAAGATGCAGATTTTGAACTTCTTTCAGATTCGGATTTAAGTGTTCTTGTTTTCAGATATGTAAATCCGGAAATCAGTGATCTGAATGCCCTGAATCAATACATTAAGATGAAACTTTTCTACAGCGGAGAAATCCTTGTAGCCAGCACAAAGGTTGATGGAAATTTCTATCTAAAATTTACCTTCCTGAACCCGATTACCACTACTGAAGACATTCATCAAATTCTTACCACAATCAAAAAACATGGAAAAGACTTTAATTCAGAAAAATAAAACAGGAGAACAAGCCAGAGAAATTACCTTCAGAATTCTTCTTAACGGAATGCTGAGAGAACTGGGAAATGGAAAATTCTATCAGGGAGTTCCAAAATATGATCTCCTTACAGCAAAAGCTCTGCAGAACAGCAATGATCCGCTGTATATGAGATTCGAAATGAAGAAAAGTGGATTGTTCCTGTTTGCTCCCGTTTCTTATCGTTCCGAGACTCTTTTTCATGAATACGGACCTGTTTTGTGGGCCGTTGACCATCAAAATCAAGAGGTTTTTGAAGTCAATAATGAAAAACTGACTGAATTGGTTTACAAGGAGTTTTCAGAAACGACAAACGAAACCGGATTCAAACAGTTTGTGGAAAGAATTCAAAGCAGTTTAAGAAATCTGGAAAAAACAACGGAAGCATGTCTTCAGGATGATCAGCTTTTAAGCTATTCTTTTCTGGAATCTGAACAAATGCTTCCTGCAGGACATAATCTACATCCTTTCACCAAATCAAGAATGGGATTTTCTGAGGAAGAACAGCTTTTATACGGCCCGGAATTCGGAAAAGGATTTCAGCTGGATTACTTCCTGATTCATAAAGACTGTATTACAGAAAAATCTCTTCCGGGGATTTCAGCAAAAGAAATCTTCGAAAAATGGGCTTCTTTACCGGAAAGCTACGATTTTGAAAACATCAATGATTTTTATATAGTTCCATGCCACCCATGGGAGGCACAATATCTTTTATCAACAGCAGAATATCCTGAAATGTTAGGTTCCGGAAAAATTATTCACATCGGACCTTTGGGAGAGGATTTTTATGCAACATCATCTATAAGAACAGTTTACAACCCTGATTTCAGCTGGATGTTGAAATTCTCTCTGCATGTTTTAATGACCGGTTCTGTGAGAACAAACAGTTTAAAAGATCTCAACAGAGGGTATGC
The DNA here is from genome assembly GCF_036543225.1 of Chryseobacterium sp. CFS2. Lineage (NCBI taxonomy): Bacteria > Pseudomonadati > Bacteroidota > Flavobacteriia > Flavobacteriales > Weeksellaceae > Chryseobacterium > Chryseobacterium sp. CFS2. Next base: position 156,222 of record NZ_JAZHQU010000003.1, on the reverse strand, counting down.
TTCTGCAATCTGGTGGCAGCATCAAAAAGCTTCATTTGAACAAGATTTCCCGAATTTTAAATTATTGCTGGAACCTTCCACGTTAAGCGTTCATAATGGAGGAAAGAATATGGACAGTCTTAATATACTGCTCCGTGAAAATCCTTTTTCAAATGAAGATAAAGTTATTTTACTGGCAAGGCTTTGTCAGGATGAATCTACAGATGGATTCAATTTTACGACTCATTTCTTTAAGAATGTGGCGAATCAGCTGGGTGTAGATGTTGAAAAAGCAGCTATTATCTGGTTTGAAAAGTATGTGAATCTTTTGCTTTCACCTTTAAACAGATTGTACAATCAATTAGGTATGGCTCCGGAAGTTCATCAGCAAAACCTTCTTGTTCAGCTTGACAATCAGCTTTTACCGCAGTCTATTTACGTAAGAGACGGACAGGGATATCTTATAAAAGACAGTTTCAAAGGAAAATATGAATCTCTGATCAAAGATTATCCTGAAGTGGAAGATCTTTTCATTAGAGATGAGCGTCTTCTGGATATTGTTTCCCACCATCTTTTGGTAAGTAACCTGAGCGCACTGATTGCTTCAATAGGCAAAACGGGACTGGTTAAAGAAAGAAGATTAATCAATATTCTGTATAGAGAATTTGAACAGCTTCATGAATCTGAACCATCATCTTTAACAGATTACGCACTGAATCAAAGATATTGGGCGGTAAAATCTAACTTACAATCGGCGGTAGCTGATGTAGACGGAGGCGTGAATGCAGCATCTATTGCTTATGCGAAAGTTCCGAATCTTCTTCACAAACATTTCTTCTCAGACCAGTTAATTCACCCGCAAGGAAAAGAAGTTTTCTTCAAAAGATACTTCCAGAAAGAGGATGTAACCATGAGTATGCGTCCTATAGATCTTGAAAATGACCTTGAAATGCTTCATGAATGGTTCAACCGCGAGCATGCTGTAAAAATCTGGCAGATGAACTGGCCGATTGACGAACTGGAAACGTATTACAGACTGATGCTTCCAAGTGATGAAGCCCACAGCTATATTATTGCAGGGAATGATGAACCTTCCTGTAATATAGAGGTGTATTGGGCGTGCAGAGATATCGTAGGAGATTACTATGATGTATTGCCTACAGATTACGGAACGCACCAGTTTATTGCACCTACTGATCCTAAAAAGAAATTTGTTTCTCCATCTACACAATCTATGGTTGACTATGTTTTTGCACAGCCACAGGTAGGAAAAATGGTAGGAGAAGGATCTGTAGACTCTCTTGCTTCGATGATGAATAAAGCCCATGTAGGCTTCAAAGTAGACAAAGTAATTGAAATGCCTCATAAAAAAGCCAATCTGAACTTCTGTTACAGAGAATGGTACTGGGAAAAATTCCCGCAAAATAAAGAGGTACAAATCACCACAAACATCACAAAAAATGACTAACGAAGCCGTATACAACGTAATAGGCATAGGTATTGGCCCTTTCAATCTGGGACTTGCCGCATTATCCAATCCGATTTCGGAACTCAAGACCCTTTTCCTGGACCAGAGAGATGGTTTCGACTGGCATCCGGGATTGATGATTGACCATGTAACCCTGCAGACTCCATTTTTGTGTGACTGTGTATCCATGGCTGATCCAACCAATCCTTTGAGCCTTTTGAATTATTTAAAGGAAACCGGAAGACTGTATAAGTTTTTTATCAGAGAAGATTTTTTCATTCCGAGAAAAGAATACAACCGTTACTGCCAATGGGTGATTGAACAGCTTCCTCAGTGTCGCTTTTCAACACAGGTAGTTGATATTATTTATGAAGATGGATTATATCATGTAACGACAGTTCACACCAAAACCAAAGAAACTACAGTTTTCAAAACAGAAAGACTGATTTTAGGAACAGGAACACAGCCTCATATTCCTTCTTTCATTCCGAAAGATGATTCCCGTGTTATTCATACCAGTTCTTATCTATATAGAAAAGAGGAATTGCTGTCTCAAGGAAAGAAAATTGCCATTATCGGTTCGGGACAAAGTTCTGCTGAGGTATTTTATGACCTGCTTCAGAGCAGAGATGAAAAAACACAGTTGGGTTGGTATTCCCGTCCGGACAGATTTTTCCCTATGGAATATTCTAAACTGACACTGGAACTTACTTCTCCGGATTATGTTGAATATTTCTACAACAGAAGTGAATCTGCAAGGAAAACCATTTTAAGCAAGCAGCAAGCTCAGTTTAAAGGGATCAATTACGACCTGATCAATGATATCTATGATTTTATTTATGATCTGAATATCGACAATGCTGATCCTAATCTTAAAATTATTCCTAACAGTCAGCTGAATAAGGTAGACAACAGCAATCCGGATTTCATCAATCTCGAATTCACCCAGCTGGAACAGGAAGTACCTTATGATCAGGAAGCCGATTATCTGATTCTGGGAACCGGATATCGTTATCATGAGCCTGCATTCTTAAAGAATATTCAATCCAGAATCAAGAGAGATTCAAGCGGATTGTTTGATGTCAACAGGAATTATTCAATAGATCATAACAAAGGCGAAATCTATGTTCTCCACGCTGAAGTACATACCCACAGCTATATTTCTACCGATCTGGGAATGGCGGCTTACCGTAATTCCTACATTATCAATGACATTCTGGGAAGAGAGCATTATAAAATTGAAAAGAAAATTGCTTTCCAGGACTTTGATGTGGAAAAATACGCTGATTTACCAACTGCCAAAATTTAATCATAAAATGAACACCAACTTAAAAAATACAGTAAGCCAGGAAAACTGGAATCAGGCTAACAGAAACTTAATGGCCAAAACCATCGCAGAACTGATGCACGAAGAGCTTCTAAAACCTGTGGTAACTTTTGAAGATAAAGACGGATATACAGTTTTTAAACTTGAAACCGGACTTGAAAACATTACCTACAGCTTCCGTGGGCAGGAGAGAATGATGGATTATTGGCATATTGATAAAGACAGCATTACAAAAACAGAAAACGGTGAAGATCTGTCTGCCGTAGATGTGGCGGCTTTCTTTTTGGAAATGCAGACTGTTTTTGACTTAGATCCTTATACTATTGCAAGATACACGGAAGAATTACTGCATACGTTGTATTGTGATGCTTTAATTTTATCCAAAGGAGTAATGTCTTCAAAAGATCTTGCTGATGCAGATTATCAAACAGTAGAGCACAATATGACCGGACATCCGTGGGTCATTGTGAACAAAAGCCGATTAGGTTTTTCTCCACGCGATCTGAAAACATTTGCGCCTGAAGCTGATGAAAATTTAAAAGTAATCTGGCTGGCTTCTCATAAAAGCAGATCGTCATTCCAGTCTTTGGAACATATTAACAGAGAAGAATTTTATCGTTCTGAAATAGGAGATTCGCTGTATAATGATTTTCAGCAGCAGCTGATGAGCGAAGGAAAAATTGTTGAAGACTATCATTTTATTCCTGTACATCCATGGCAATGGGAACACAAACTTCAGATTCATTTTGCAGGAGATCTTGCTTCAGGGCTTTTAATCCCAATGGGTGAGGGTAGTGATACTTACAGTCCACAGCAGAGTATCCGTACTTTATTCAATGTAGATCATCCAAAGAAAAGATATTTGAAAACAGCTGTCTCTATTCTGAGTACAGGAAATATCAGAGGGCTATCTCCTAAACAGATGAAAATTGCTCCGGCTATTACCGATTGGGTAAAAGGATTAATCAAAGATGATGTTTATCTGGAAAACAAAGGAACTATTTTCCTGGGAGAAGAGGCAGCCATTGCTTATCTGCATCCACAATATGGAGCTATTGCCAGCGTACCTTATCAATATAATGAATTCCTTGGAGCATTATGGAGAGAAAGTGCCGAAAATTATCTGAAAGAGGATGAGCAAATGGTTACCATGGCTTCTTTACTTTATGTAGACGAAAGCGGAGTTCCACTAGTTCAGGCATTTGCAGAAAAAGCAGGAATGAGTATCAAAGAATGGGTTGAAAGCTATCTTGATGCTTATCTGACTCCTTTATTGCATATCTATTACACGCATTCATTATGTGTTACTCCACACGGAGAAAACATTATGGTTGTTTTGAAAAACGGAGTTCCACAGAGAATTGTAATTAAAGATTTTGTGGATGATATCGTTTTAACAACTGAGGCCAGAGAAAAACTTCCTGCACACCTTGCAGACGGTTTGATTCAGTCTTCCAACAAAGAAAATATTCCGTTGTTTATTTTGCTTGGAGTTTTTGATGCCTTCTTCAGATATCTGTCAAACGCTTTACACACATATTCCAACTTTAATGAAGAAACATTCTGGGAATTGGTTCACAACTGTGTAGAAAATTATAAAGCTGAGAATACTCACCTTCAGGAAAGATACGAAAAGTATGACCTGTACGTACCGGCATTCAAAAGATTCTATATCAACAGTCTGCGTCTGAAAAATAACGGTTACAGTGAGAATAAAGCATTTGCTATTCCAAGAAAAGATGGAGCATTGCCTAATCCGTTGTATCAGATTGCTAATAAAAATTCAGTAGCAGCAATATGAGGAAATTCCTGCATATACTAAAAGAAGGAGCGGTTTTTACGTATGGAGCCATAGCCGGGAAAAAAGTCGAACTGACTTCCGGAAGTATCAACCGTTCCATCTTTAGCCTTGCCATTCCCATGGTAATGGAACTTGTCATGGAATCTGTTTTCGTGAGTGTCAATCTATTGATTATTGCAAAATTAGGAGACAAAGTTCTGGGCCTTGTGGGAATTACAGATAACTACATCAACTTTGCTTATGCCATTGCAGTAGGGTTAGGTATTGCTGCAGCTACTCTCACAGCCAGAAGAGCAGGTGAAAAAGATCAGGAAGGAATGGGCAGAACAGCTCAGTATATCATCCTTCTTGCTTTACTTTTTGCGGTGCTTATTGGTGGGGTTTCCAGCTATTTTGCAACAGAAATTGTGGATTTCCTGGGAGTCAATGCCAAGGCAGTAACTGAAGGCGTTTCTTTTTCAAGACTGGTATTTCTGAGTATCGGACTTGTCATTCTGCGACTTTCAATAAATGGACTTTTCAGAGGTGCGGGTGATGCAGATATTGCGATGAAATCACTTTGGATCTGTCATATTTCCAATATCATATTGGCGGTAATCCTTGTTTTCGGAGTAGGATTTATTCCTGCTTTTGGATTAATGGGATTGGCTTATGCTACCGTTTTATCAAGAACGTTAGGAGTCTTATACCAGGCTTTTATATTTCTGTCTGGTAAAACCAGTATCAGCATCAGAGTTCCTTTTCAGCTTGATATCCCATTGTTGCAGAAGATTCTGAAAATAGCCTTTGGAGGACTGGTTCAATATATCATCCCCACATCCAGCTGGCTGATTATGGTGAAGATCATCTCTACCTTCGGAACAACTGCTCTTGCAGGATATATTATTGCACAGCGTATTGCTTCCGTAGCAACGATGCCTGCCTGGGGAATAGGAAATGCAGCAGGCGTTCTTACAGGCCAGAATCTGGGTGCCGGAGAGCCTGAACGCGCAGAAAAAACAGTATGGAGAGCCGGAACAATCAACATGACCTATCTGGTTATTGTAGCCTTATTCTGGCAGATTGCCGCGGAATATGTGGTGAAATTCTTCACTACAGAACCTGAAGTTGCAAGATATGCAGTTCAGTATATTCATGTGGTATCTATGGCTTATCTGCTGTTAGGATTCACCATGGTAATCAGCCGTGCTTTGAATGCAGCCGGAAACATATTACAGGTAACGTTGTTGTATCTCGTCATGTTTTATGTCATTCAGCTTCCTATGGCTTATCTGTTAGGGGTAAGACTTCATTGGGAACTGAGAGGAATATTTACCGCCATCGTTTCTTCGGAAATTGTTTTAGCCGTGTTATTCCTGATGATTTTTAGAAATGGAAAATGGAAAACTATAAAAATTTAAAATGAACACTACAGAAGAATTTTATGAAATTATTGCCTCTGCCATTGCAATCAAGAAAGAATTGGTAGATGAAAAACTAACGTATCAGGAAATCCCGGAATGGGATTCTATGTCTCATCTTCTTATCGTAGAAGCGCTTGAACAGTTTTATCAGATCAAATTTGATTTTAATGATATTCTGGAGATGGGAACCGTCGGAAAGATTCGTGAAAAAATGAAAAAATACGAAGTATTCGTAGAAAACTAAGCATATGAAAATTTTAGAAAATGTAATTGCCAATAAGAACTTGGAGTTTACAGATGCTTCCACCGGTACAACAATACCGGTGGGAACACTGTACCGGTCTCTAGGCTTAAACCCCGTAGAAAAAGGGCTCCTCTTTTTGTACAATGACAATCAGCTGCCCAGTATTGAGGTTCTCCTCAATTTTTATGGAACAGCTCATACGATTGCGGTACTGGGACAGAAACTGCATGAGGAATTCAAAGCACGTATTGAGGCAGAATACCGTCCAAAATATATCTTTGATCCGCAAAGAGAAACCATTGAAGGATACAGCCTGAAAGAATTCTCGGACAACATCAGAATCTTTGCAAAGGATGATTATAAGAGTGAAATTACCATTCATTCCGAAATCAAGATCCTTTTGAGTACTTCCGGTACTACGGGTGTTCCGAAGTTGGTGAAATTATCCGATGAAAGCCTTTACCAGAATGCTTTGAGCATCCTTCAGTATATGCCCGTTAAGGAATCCGATGTGGTTCCTTTAAACGTTCCTATCAACTTCGTATACGGATTCTCTATTTTCACTACGAACTGTATACGCGCAGGAAGAATTGTATGTACAGATAAAGACATTATGCAGAAAGCATTCTGGGACGAAATGGAAGAGTACGGCTACAGTACTTTAGGTGGAGTTCCTTTTCTTTATGAGAACCTGAACAGAATAGGATTTTTCAGAAAAGATTCTCCAAGTCTGAGGTATTTTACCCATACCGGAGGCGTGATTAATGCTGAATTGAGAAAAACAATTTTCACGTATTGTCATGAATTTAAAAAAGATTTTTTTGCTCAATATGGTCAGACGGAAGCTGGAGGAAGAATGGCTTATCTTACGACGGAAGGACTCCTTGAAGAAGAAACCTCTATTGGAACTGTTGTAGAGAGAGGAAACTTCAAGATTGATCCTGACACGGATGAACTTCTTTTTTCACATGTCAGTATTTTTGGAGGTTATGCCAACAAACTGGAGGATCTTGCCACTTATGAGCAACCTTCCGTACTACATACCGGAGATACCGCCAGAAAAGGGGAGAACGGAATCTATTATATCACAGGAAGAATAAAGCGTATCATGAAGCTTTTCGGAATACGTCTGAATCTGGATGAGGTAGAATTTATTCTTAAAAATGAAATGCAGGGCAATACCTTCGTATGTCTGAATGCCAATGATAAAAAAATCGTTGTGCTGTATGACAATCCGGACATTGATCCTCAGATCATCACCGAGACCATCAAAAATAAACTGCGTATCAATCCACAATATGTACGTGTCGAACTTATAGAATCATTCCCATTATCACAAAACGGTAAAATAAACTATCCCCTGTTACAAAACTTACAGCATGAAAACATCTAAAACCCTTATATTACTTCTTGGTCTTGCTTTATCTTCAAACTCGCTTTCTGCACAGCAGGGCGACAGAGTTCATGGCAAGATCATGCTGTCTGAAAAGTCGCCGGTAAAAAATGCAATTTTAAGACTTGTCAACACGTCTTATCAGGCAAAAACAAATAATTTAGGAGAATATTACTTTGAAAATGTGCCACCTGGAGAATATACGCTTCAGGTGGTTTTAAATGACATTGAACTGATGAGAGAGCAAATCTACATTCAGAAAGATGTCCACGAAATTCCTGCGATCTACGCCCCGTTACACAATAATGTGATTGAGGGAATCACCGTATACGCAGTGAGCAGAAATAAATTTTTGGATAAAGACAGTACTTCAGTGGGCAAAATGCCTTTAAAAGCTCTTGAAAATCCACAGGCTTATACAAGCATCAACCAACAGATCATGAAAGAGCAGATTACTTATGATATTTCGGAAGTATTGAAAAATGTTCCGGGAATGGTAAAAATGCAGGGAAGTCCGGGAAGAGGTTCAGGAGATGGAAGTTTCTACTACAGCCTTAGAGGTTTTCCAACCAAAGTATCTATGGTAGATGGTGTTCCGGCAACTACCAATGGTGAGATAGATCCTGCCGATCTTGAGCGTCTGGAAGTAATCAAAGGACCTTCCGGAACATTGTACGGAGGTGCTGTAACTTCTTTTGGAGGTTTGATTAATGCGGTCACCAAAAAACCTAAAGATTATTTCGGAGGAGAAGCTTCTTATCTGATGGGAAGCTACAACCTGAACCGTGTAACCGCTGATGTTTATGGTCCCATTACAGAATCACGAAATATGCTGTTTCGTTTAAATGCTGCTTATCAGTACCAAAATGGATTCAGGGATTCCGAATTCAGAAAATCATTTTTTGTAGCTCCTACGATAAGTTATCAGGTGAATGACAGACTTAAGTTCAACCTGGGAGCTCAGATTTACAATTATGAAGGAACAAATACTCCGATTATTTTCCTGACCAGAACAAGGCCTTATGTTGCTCACAACCCTGATGAACTTGGCTTCGATTGGAAAAGGTCATACTCCAACAATGATATGACCCTAAAAGCTCCATCCATCAATGTAAAAGCTGAGGTTAACTACAAAATTTCAGACAAATGGACTTCGCAAACTTTACTTTCAAGAAACTTCAGAAAAACGGAAGGATTATATCAATATCAGTTTATCAGAGGGACAACCAGTGATGCTCTGTTGGAACGTAATGTACAGTGGCAGAACTCGGAAGCTTCTTCTACAAGTGTCCAGCAGAACTTTAACGGAGAATTTAACATCGGTAAAATTAAAAATAAAGTGCTGATTGGGTTAGATTATCTTAATCAGACCATCAACAATAACCATTCCCCGATTGTGGTATATGACTATATCGATGGGACAAATCCTTCAGGGCCAGTGGTAGCACCAGTGACTGGAATATATGGTAACATATCCAAAGATCTGGCGCTGCAAAAAATTCAGGCGGTTACCCAGGCTGCAATCCTGGCGGGTAAATCTCCATTGGTAAGAAATACCACAGCATCCAATCTTTATGGAGCTTATATCTCAAATGTAACCCATATTACCGACCGTTTAACTACCTTGATCAGTTTGCGTATGGACCATTATGAAAGTAAAGGACAACTTAATTTGAATGACAACAAACGCGCTGGAGAATTCAAACAAACAGCATGGTCTCCAAAAGTAGGCGTTGTATACCAAATCCTTAAAGATCAACTATCTGCTTATGGTAACTATATGAATGGTTTCAGCTATACAGCACCTATTACCCAGCAATTGGCAGATTATAGCGGAGATATGAAACCACAGATGGCCAATCAGTGGGAAGTAGGAATCAAAGGAAACCTTTGGAGAAACAAGGTTAACTTTACCGTTTCATATTATGATATCCTTGTTGACAATATCCAGAGAGGAACCGGAGTGATCCGAGACGGAAAAGAATACAATATTGTGATTCAGGATGGACAACAGAGAAGTAAAGGAATTGAAATAGAAACCATTATGAATCCTGTTCAGGGATTAAATATTATGGCCGGATATGCCTACAACCACAGCAGATATGAAAAAGCAGATCCCGCTGTAGATGGCCGTCGTCCGGAATCTGCAGGTCCTGCGAATGTATTCAATTCATGGATCAGTTATATTCTTCCTATCAGAGGACTTCAGGGACTTGGAGTTGGCTTTGGGGTAAACCGTGTAGGAAAACAGCTTACCGGAAACAAAGTACTTACCGGACAGTTTGCATTCCCAGCTTATACGTTGGTGAATGCTTCCATTTCCCTTGAAAAAGAAAGATACAGATTAGGATTTAAAATGAATAATCTGGGCAATGTGCAATATTTTGCAGGGCAGGGAGTGGTAGTAGCTCAGATGCCTCGTAACTTTGTTGCTGAGGTTAGCTTTAAATTTTAAGAATGAAGTTAAAGTTTAGAAAAATTGCATATCAGTTACATCTATGGCTCGGACTAACGTCCGGGCTTATAGTTGTTATCATGGCCGCTACAGGATGCATCCTGGCTTTTGAAGAAGAATTAAAACATATTGTTCATCCTAACAGATATTTCGTTGAAAATATCGGAAGAAAAAAACTTTCATTATCAGAACTTACGGAAAAAGCAGAAAAAGCACTTCCTGAAGGTTTGAAAGTCAAAAGAGTGGTAATGTCTTCTGATCCCTCACGAACCTATGTCTTCCGCACGCTCAAAATGGATGAGGAAGCATGGACGTATTGGGGAACTTATCTTTATTATTACCGGATTTATGTAGATCCTTACACGGGAAAAGTACAGGAAGTAGAAGATGCCAAAAAAGATTTCTTTGAAATTGTACTGGATCTTCACAGAAGACTTCTGCTGGGAGAAAAAATTGGAAAAACAATTACCGGTTATTCCACATTGATTTTTGCTGTAATCCTTTTATCGGGACTTGTGATATGGTATCCCCGAAAAATGAGTAAAGCCATGTTGAAAGGAATGTTTTTCATTAAAACATCTGCTAATTGGAAAAGGATTAACTATGACGCTCATAATGTGCTGGGGTTTTATGCTGTGATTCCTTTACTCTTAATCTCTTATTCCGCATTGATATGGAGCTTTGAAGATGTAGACAAATGGGTAAAGAATACACTGAACGGAAACATTACAGAAAAGAAAGCCAAAAGTACCATTCCTTCCGGAGAATCTTCAAACCGTGAAAATATTCTCAATCTCATCGGAAATACCATGGAAAAAGGATTGAAAGATAAGAAATCAGCGCTTGTCAATTTTCCAAGATCGGAAGAAGGAACATATTATGCTGAACTGACCTATGACGGAAGGCAATATAGAAATGAACATTTTAATTTGGATCAGTATTCAGGAGATATTGTAAAATCTCAATCTTATAAAAACAAAAATATCGGATATGGAACCGCATTAAGAGAAAGAAATTATGATCTTCACACCGGAAGTATCCTTGGGCTGACCACCAGAATTATTTATTTTCTGGCCGCTGTTATCGCACTATCACTCCCGATTACAGGTTTTGTCATCTATTTGAATAAGAAAAAGAAGAAACCAAAACATAAGAAAAACAAAGTAATTTTCCCTTCTCAACATTAATAAAAGCCTCTGTAAAGGGACTTTTGCTTTTTTTTAAACCACAAAAGTCACAAAAGATTTTATTTTGAACATTTAACCGTTAATAAGTTTAAAATGATACCGCACAATAAGTTTACATAAGAAGAAAATCAAAGATTTTCAAAACTTAGGTGTACTTTATTATGCATGAAATTTAACTTTAAAAAACTTAAGTGGTTAAAACTTTTGTGTCTTTTGTGATTAAAATAAATCTAAAAGTTAGATAACTTCTTATTTTTAAATATCCAGTATCAATTTTATCGCAGATAAAATCCTTGCGCCTTAAAAACAAGTTATTTTTGATTTCATTTGCGCCTTTGCGTTCAAAACTAAAATATTCTTTTGATAAAGTATTTTTTTTGAAATCGCAAAGGCGCAAAGTTTTTTAATCTTATAACTTTTTAAGGCGTAAGAAAATCAAAGATTTTCAGCAAGTGATACCTCATAATTTTCCTGCAGATCCATAAAACGGTACAATTATCTATTCTAATCACCCAATCAGTCCCTTCACATTTTTTGAAAAAACCTCAATTCCTTTGTTCATTTCTTCAAAATTAAGATCCCCAAATCCCAGTCGCATGGCGGTAAGCCCTTTGTTCTGATACAAAAGCGTTTTGGGAATGAAAAGGTTATCCTTAGCACAGTTCCGGCTTAGCTGCATCAGGTTCAAATGGATATTCCATTCCAGCCAAATCGCAAGACCTCCGGAAGGCTTTTGGAAGGAGATCAAATTACCCAGATTTTCTTCCAGTAACAAAGTAAAATGATCACGTCTTTCCTGATATACTTTTAAAGACTTCTTCAGATAACGGTTGATTTCTCCCTCTGCAATCATTTCTCCAAGTGCCCTTTCCATCAGGATATCACCCTGTCTGTCGATAATTCCCAGATATTTACGCATTTCGGTCATCAGATTTTCCGGAGCTACAATAAATCCAGTCCTGAATCCCGGAGCTAAAGACTTTCCGAATGAACCAATATAAATTACCATTCCGTTGGTATCGGCGCTGGCTAACGGAAGAATAGGGCTTTTATCATAATGAAATTCATAATCATAATCGTCTTCCAGAATAATAAATCCGTATTCATTCGCTAGCTCTAATAACTCAAATCTTCTCTGAGCACTCAAAGCAACGGTAGTAGGATAGTGGTGATGGGGTGTCAGGTAAAGCATCCGTATTTTCTGCTTTTTACAGGCTTCTCTTACACTTTCTACAATAATTCCTTCCTCATCAATGGGAATAGAGACAATATCAACACCCGCTTTCATAAAGATCATATTGACAGAAAAATAGCTTAAGGCTCCTACTAACACAGTATCACCAGCCGAAAGAAGAATTTCGGAAACAATATAAATACTCATTTCCGTACTTCGGGTTATGAGTAGGTTGTTCTTAGAAATAGGAAGTCCACGGGAGAGATTCAGATATTGAGATAAATGTTCTTTAAAAAACTCACTTCCGTCATGATTATAATGTCCCAAAGTCTTCTGGTTGGATTTACGCTTCAAAATAGAGCTGTAAAACCGGGAATGTTGTCCGATTTGCGTCAAACGGATATCCGGCACTCCATCATTAAAGACATATTCACAATCCGAATGTTCAAAAGGATTATCTAAAATATTGGATGTTTTAAATGAAAAACCGGTTGATATTGGGTAGTTTTGAAGGTTATTTTGCTCAAAATCGTTCACTTTTACAGGTTTCTCCTGATCCTTTCCAATCACAAAGGTTCCTTTATTCGGAAAACTCTCTGTCCAGCCCTGAGCCGATAATTCATCGTACACAGCAACAGCAGTATTTCTATGGATTTCCAGCATTTCACTGAACGTTCTTGTTCCGGGAAGCTTTGTTCCAAAAGGAAGAAAACCTCTTTGGATCGCATTGACTAATTGATTCGCAATCTGCAAATAGATAGAAGTCTCTGATTTTCTATCAATCTTTATAAAACTTTCATAAGGAATCTTAACCGGACTATCCATAACATCAAAACTGGCACAATACAACCATCCGGCAATATACTACTTTTGACATCAAAATAAAAATCTATGGAATTTCATCATCTGTTAAAAAAAATTGTACAGGAAGGAAGTACCCACGCCAAATGGCTGAATACACTTTCTTTTATGGAAAATGCCGGTGCAAGAAAAATATCAAAATGTGAACATCCTACATTGGTTTCTCAGATCCAGCTGAAACATGCTGCCGAAGAGCACCGCCATGCTTATTATCTAAAAAAACAGATCGGGAAAATAGATCCTGAGTTATGCAAAACCTACGAAAGTATGGAACTTCTGGCTCCGATAGCAACAAGCCAATATCTTCACTCATTGGATATTAAAGCCTGCCGTTATCTTCAGAAAGCTTTCAATCTTAATAAAACAGATATTAAATATGCCGCATACCTTTTTGTAACCTATGCTATTGAGGTTCGTGCTGATGAACTTTATCCTGTTTACCAGCAGGTTCTTACCGAAGCTTCTTCCAGAATTATGGTAAAATCTATTATTCTTGAGGAAGAAGGCCATCTTGAAGAAATGATCAACCAGCTTAATGAATTTTCACCAGATTGGAAAGAGCATGCGGACCATGTTTTAACAATAGAAAAAGACCTGCACGAAGAATGGATTAATGCTGTTACAGAAGAAGTAGCTCAGTTGAATTATGCTTAGTAATAGCACTCGTTTTCAGGAATCTCTTAACAAAAGAAAAGAGGAAGGAACATTAAGACGTTTGCGGCTTCAATCTGATGGAATTGATTTTTATTCTAATGATTACTTGGGGTTGGCAAAAAGTGAAGAACTTCAACATGTACTACTGCAAAAGATTACAGATAACCCTCAATTGCTTTCAGGAAGTACAGGCTCAAGGCTTATTAGTGGAAACAGTGATATTGCGGTCTCTGTAGAAAATGATATTGCTCAGAAACATCAGTTTGAATCTGCATTACTTTTTCCATCCGGATACAATGCAAATCTGGCCTTATTTTCTACGCTTCCCAGCCGTCATGATATAATAATTGTAGACGAACAGATTCATCGGTCGGTACATGATGCCTGCAGATTATCAAATGCAAAAAAGCTGAAATTCAAGCACAATAATGTTGAAGATCTTGAGAATGTTTTAAAGAAACAAAATGGACACTGTTATATCGCAATAGAAAGTTTGTACTCTATGGAAGGAGATTTTGCTCCTATTCAGAAAATTGCTGAGCTTGCCCATCAATACAAGGCCTCTCTGATTGTTGACGAAGCCCACGCATTTGGAGTCTTTGGATATGGATTGGTTGAAAAATATCAATTACAGAACCAGGTTTCAGCAGCAGTTGTAACCTATGGAAAAGCTCTCGGAGCTCATGGAGCAGCAATCCTCTGCAATGAAACAGTGAAATCTTACCTGGTCAATTTTGCAAGCCCTTTCATTTACACTACTTCCGCACAGGATTTCCAGTGGATGAGTATAAAAACTGGGTATGAATTTTTAGATCAGCATCAGGATCTCACAAAAAAACTTCAGGACAATATCAGAGTTTTCCGAAGCAGAAATTTAGACTCTCCATCAGCGGAAACAAGCCCCATTCAGGCCATTGTAATTCCGGATAATCAACAACTGAAACAATTACAGGACAATTTATCTGAGGAAGGATTTTTAACCTACGCAATATATAGTCCCGCCGTAAAAGAAGGAAGTGAACGACTGCGGATTTGCCTTCACAGCTTTAATACAGAAGAGGAAATTATAAAACTGACAGAAATTATTAGAGAATTTATTTAAAACAAAAAATAAGCTTTCAAACCTCGCAACACGAATCCCGAATCCCGAAAACATGAAATTATTTATAACAGGAATAGGAACCGAAATCGGAAAAACAGTATGCTCGGCTGTTTTGGTTCAGCATTTTAAAACAGAATACTGGAAACCCATACAGTCTGGAGATCTGCAGTACACGGACAGTGATAAAATTGAAGCATGGACAGACACGAACTTCTGCCATCCTGAAACTTTCCGCTTACAGCTGGCCGCATCACCACATCAGTCCGCAAGAGAAGAAAACATCACCATAAATCTGAATGATTTTCAACTCCCCAAAACAGAAAAACCATTAATTGTAGAAGGAGCAGGTGGTCTTATGGTTCCCATATCTGATTCTACATTTATGATCGATTTGATTGAAGAATTAGATCTTCCGGCGGCATTGGTAGTCAGAAATTATCTGGGATGCATCAATCACAGCTTATTGTCAATCATCGCATTACAACAGAGAGAGATCCCATTGGAATATTTAATTCTCAACGGAGATTTTCCGGAAGATACTGAAAGAGTAATCTGCAGTTTTATTGAAAAAGAAACAAAAATTATAAAGATTCCCGAAATCCAAAGTACTGATAAGGAATCTATACAACATGCTGCAAAGCAATTAACAATAACAAAAATAGGATAATGGATACAAAAACAACATTGAGAAACACCTGGACTAAAGAAGAGATTGAGGAAATTTATCACCTTCCTCTGATGGAACTGATCTACAAGGCAGCCACCGTACACCGCGAATGGCATGATCCTTCTGAAGTACAGATTTCCACCTTATTATCCATCAAAACCGGCGGATGCCCTGAAGACTGTTCATACTGCGGACAGGCAGCCCGTTATCACACGAATATCAAAGTACAGGCTTTGTTGCCTACGGAAACAGTAATTGCACACGCTCAGAAAGCAAAAGATTCAGGATCTTCAAGATTCTGTATGGCAGCAGCATGGCGTGAAGTTCGTAATAACCGTGATTTTGACAGGGTTATTGACATGGTAAAAGGAGTGAATGAACTTGGATTAGAAGTTTGCTGCACTTTGGGAATGCTTACCGAAGAACAGGCTATCAGACTTCAGGAAGCAGGATTATATGCCTACAATCATAATCTTGATACCTCTGAGCAATATTATGAAGAGATCATTTCTACCAGAACATTTGACAACAGGATCAATACCATCAACAATGTAAGAAATGCAGGAATCACCGTGTGCTCCGGAGGAATTATCGGACTGGGTGAAACGCACAGAGACAGAATTTCAATGCTTCTCACGTTGGCAACAATGCCAAAACACCCGGAATCTGTTCCTATCAATGCTTTAGCAAGAGTAGCAGGAACACCGTTAGAAGATAATGAAAAAGTAGATACCTGGGAAATGGTAAGAATGATCGCTACAGCAAGAATTGTAATGCCTTCTTCTATGGTGAGATTAAGTGCCGGCCGTATAGAAATGTCTGAAACAGAACAGGCATGGTGTTTTATGGCAGGTGCCAATTCCATTTTTACAGGAGAAAGAGAAACATTATTGGTAACCCCTAATCCTGGAGTTTCAGAAGATATGCAGATGCTTCAGACATTAGGACTGAAACCTATGATGAAAAAAGAAACATGCTGCTAGGTAATTATAAATTATGAATGATAAATTATGAGTGATGAGCTGGATTATGAGTATTATAGAGTTTATTATAAAATTGATAGATACTTTAATCAATATTTAACGCTAAGATTCGCAAAAGATTGATTACCAATAAAAACACTTCGTTCGCAAAGGCATTCTATTCAGCAAGGCAGAATATCTATTATTGCTTAGTGAAACGTCTTTGCGAACTTTAAAATACAGCGTACACATTAAAAAAAACTTAGCGATCAAAGCGTTAAAATAAAGCACTCCATCACTCATTATCTTTTTTACATCAATATATGAATACAATAACAAAAGAAATCAGCCTGCAGCAAAGAGATAAAGCGGTTAACTGGCATCCGTATACGCAGATGAAAACAGCTGACGACATTATTCCTATTGTAAAAGGAAAAGGAATTTACCTTTATGATAACGAAGGGAACAAATATCTGGATGTCGTTTCATCATGGTGGGTGACGCTGCACGGGCATTCTCATCCTTATATTGCGCAGCGTGTTTTTGAACAGTTAAACACCCTTGAGCAAGTTATTTTTGCAGGATTTACCCATGAACCTGCCATACAACTTTCAGAAAATCTACTGAAAATTCTTCCGGCTGGCCAGGAGAAGGTTTTTTACTCTGATAATGGCTCTACTGCAGTGGAAGTGGCTTTAAAAATGTGTATTCAATATGCATACAATAAGGAAAAAAAGAAAACGAAGATTTTAGCTTTTAAAAATGCGTATCACGGAGACACCTTCGGTGCCATGTCTGTAAGTGAAAAAAGTTTCTGGACAAGGCCTTTTGAAAGCATGCTGTTTGAAGTTGTTTTTATCGATACACCCAATACAGAAAATCTGGAAAGCCTTCAGAAACAGATTAAAGAACTGGCTGATGAAGTAGCCTGCTTTATCTACGAACCGTTAGTGCAGGGAGCAGCCGGAATGCTGATGTATAAAGCTGAAGATCTTAGCCAATTGATGAAATTCTGCAAGGAAGAAGGAATTCTTATGATTCAGGATGAAGTTTTTACAGGATTTGGTAGAACGGGTAAGCTTTTCGCAGCAGATTATCTTACACAGAAACCGGATATCATGTGTTTTTCAAAAGGACTTACAGGAGGAACAATGCCAATGGGAATTACCACCTGTTCCAATGAAATCTATGATGCTTTCCTTTCTGATGATCGTTATAAAACTTTATTTCACGGGCACTCGTTTACGGCCAATCCTTTAGCCTGTACAGCGGCTTTGGCCAGTATGGAACTCCTATTGACAAATGAAACTCAAATGAATATCAACCGCATCACTTATCAGCATTCAGAGTTTGTGAAAGCACTTGCTTTGCATCCTCATGTAGAAAAGGTTCGACAGATCGGAACTATTTTAGCTTTCGATTTCAAAACCGGGAATGGTACTTCTTATTTCAATGAAATAGGGAAGAAACTTTACAATGAATTCTTACAGAGAGGGATTATCATGAGGCCGTTGGGAAATGTAATATATCTGGTTCCGCCATATTGCATTACATCCGAAGAATTGGATTTTGTATATCAGAATATTATGGAAGTTCTGGATCAGTTTAAAGATTAAATTGATCCTGCTCCGGTAATAATTATTTTTAATTTTTTTAAATGTACCTTATAGGTTTTGTACACCTATAAGGTTTTTATGTTTACCTATTGACAACGATTGCAGCTCAGGATTTTTTAAAGTTCCTGTTCCGCTTTCTTCAAAAGAGTAATCAATTCTTTCAGGTCATCTTTATTGAATTCCTGTAAGCTCTGATTAGAATAATGGGAAGGAATTTTTATATAATTAACCCACGAAGAAAGTTTTTCCCGATAAACACTTCCAAACTGAATATTGCTCATCGTAACAAACTTATATTTGGTTTCCTGGTTTGTTTTTTCATTTTCTTTCTGTTCTACCATCTGAAGAGCCTGAATCAGTTTTCCCAATTCATTTTTATCAATTGTCAATGTCTTTTTTGATATCTCATCAAAGGTTTCATATTCATACATGATTCCCAGAAAACGATCTGATGAATTATCAGAAATATCTTTCGTTACAATCTTTTGAATATTCAGGTTTTTAAACGTGCCCAGAGTGCTGATTTTCTTCTCAATTAATGTCCCTTTTCTTGAATTGACGGTAAGTGCCCTGGATGGTGTTGATCTTTGGATAGTAGGTGGCGGCGCTATTTGAGCAGCAGCCCATGTACATGATACACAGGAGATCAAAATAATGATTCTTTTCATTGGTAAAAATTGTTATTAGTTTTTATACCAAAATTACACGGTAATTTTTGCCAATATATAAAATATTAAATAAACAGTTCTATCTCAGTTCATTTCCCCACAGATGTAATTGAGAAAGGATAGGCCCTAGCTTTTTTCCTTTTCCAGTAAGCTTGTAATACACTTCCGGCGGAAAATTATACACTTCAATCCGTTCAATAATAAGATCTTCTTCCAGCTGTTTCAATTGCTCGGCAAGTACTTTCTTGGAAACTCTGGGCATACTTCGCCAAAGTTCCACAAACCGTACCTGATCTTCTTCAAAAAGGTTATGTAGAATCAGCGGTTTCCATTTGCCCGAAAGAATATTCAGGCTTCGTCTTAATCCACAGTTTTTAAATTCTTCAAAATTCATACATCAATTGAATATTTATGGTTAACCTTTTGGTAACCTTCGATTGTTTTACCTTGATCAGGCAATAGCTTTGCTCTACAAACTTAGTCAAAATGAAATTACAATTATGGCGCAATGCAACATTGCTATTGAATATTGATGGAATTTCCATCCTGATAGATCCTATGTTGGGAGAAAAAGGATCTATGGGAAAAATGCCCATGACAGATAGTGAATTACTGAATCCTCTCGTAAATCTGCCTTTCAGTAAAGATGAATTATTAAAAAAATTACAAGGAATAGATGCCGTTGCCGTCACCCATCTTCATCCTGATCATTGGGATGCTGCAGCCATAGAACTTCTTGATAAAAAAATTCCGATTATTTGTTCAGGGATTATTTCAGACCAAATTTCAAAACAGGGATTTACCAACGTGATCGCTGTGAATGATCAGCTTCAATGGAAAAATATTGAGATATCTACCACCAAAGGCCAGCATGGAACCGGAGAAATAGGAGAGAAAATGGGAATTGTAAATGGTTTTGTTTTTAAAACAGAGCATACATCAGTTTACATCGCAGGAGATACTATTTGGTATGATGAAATTGCCCAGGAAATTGATAAACATAATCCTCAACATATCATTGTGGCAGGAGGAGCCGCCACTTTTTCTGTAGGAGATCCTATTATTATGACCAGTGAAGACATTGTAAAAGTCTGTGAACATGCACCGGAGTCTACGGTTTGGATAACCCATCTGGAAGCAGTGAGCCATTGCAGAGAAGACCGAAAATTTATTCAGGGAAAAATAACAGAAAAAGGGCTCGAAAACCAATGTTTCATACTGAAAGACGGAGAAGAGGTAAGCCTGAAACAGAAATGAAATAAATAACAGGAGCTATGGCTTGTTTTTTGAATATTTCCTGATAAATAATTTGTATGCTGTCAGTTTTTCTCTTAAATCTTGATTGGAAAGAATTATTACTGGGACACGAAGAATGGTCTTTTCTTTTAGAGATCATTCTTCGTACCATGATTATGTTCCTTGCTATTATCATCGGACTTAGAATTTTAGGAAAAAGAGGCGTAAAACAACTCTCAATCTTTGAGTTGGTAGTGATTATTGGCCTGGGATCGGCCGCAGGAGATCCTATGTTTAACAAGGATGTCGGAATTATTTCATCCCTTATTGTTTTTATTGTTATTATTCTTCTATATTCTATTGTGACCTATTTTATCGGAAAAAGTAAAAAATTTGAAAATCTAGTCGAAGGAAAATCTATCTGCCTGGTAGAAAATGGTGAATTTTCAATTAAAAACTTTCAAAAAGAAAACCTTGGGAGTGACGAATTCTTTGCAGAGTTGAGGCTAAAAGGAGTTTCGCAACTTGGGCAGGTTGAAATGGCTATAGAAGAAATATCAGGAGAGATCAGTGTATTCTTTTTCGAAGATGAATCTGTAAGATACGGGCTTCCTATTATGCCAGACTCATTACATAATCCGTTACAATTTATTCATGAGGACAGCTATTACTCTTGTATATTCTGTGGGTATACAGAGCATAAAAAAGCAGGTAATGCAGGAAGCTGCCCAAAATGCCAAAAAGAAGAATGGGTAGCATCCCACAATAAAAGACGTGTTACCTGACCTTGATGACTATCTTAATCTTCTACAAACTTATTTCTCGCCGCTTTCATTCCAAAATACAACATCAGCAGTACAGCACCACTTAATAAATAAAACGAGCTGTCCCAGGAAATATCCCAATCATGAAGCTTTCCAAACAACGGAGGTCCGAATGCCGCAATCAGATATCCTACAGACTGTGCCATTCCTGATATTTTAACAGCATTGATACTGCTTTTCGTTCTTGTAGAAAAAAACAGAATCGAAAGACTGAAAGATAATCCATTAGAAATCCCTATAATTACTGCATTCACATAGATCCATTGAGATTTTAGGAAGACAAACATCATGGTACTTCCAAACATCAAAGCACAGATAAAAAGGATCATTAGCCTCTGATCTTTCATTTTACTGGCAATAATCGGGCAACAGAATGTTACAGGAATCATGGTAATCTGAATCACAAAGAAAACCCAGCCGGAACTTTCTCCCTGCATATGAAAATCTGAAAGAAATGAAGGAAGCCACGCTACAAGACAGTAGTAAAACAACGACTGAAGCCCCATAAAAATGCTGATATTCCATGCCTGAGGAGATTTAAACATATTAAAATCTGAAGTACTGAGTGCGGTTTGAGATTGAACCGGATTTCTTTTATTAAATATGAACTCCAATGATAAAACAAGAAAACCCAATGCAGCAATCACCAGCCAGATCCCCAGAGAACCTTTCCATCCAAACCCTGTCAGTTCCCCGATTTTTACACTGAACCCTGAAGCTAAAGCAGCAGTAAGGTTCATAGATACCGCAAAAATTCCGGTCATGAGACCAATCTGTTTCGGGAAATTATTCTTAACATATCCTGGAGTAACCACATTTCCAATGCAGATACCCAACCCAATGAATATAGACCCTACAAACAAAAGCCATAGAGATCCGCTGATTCGTAAAAACAACCCGAAACTCAGAATAATCAGTGAGTACATCAGAAGTTTGCTGATACCGAACTTATTGGAAAATCTGCTAACCAGCACCGAACAGGCAGCAAACATAAACAGTGGAATAGAGGTTAAAAGGCTCACCTGAAAATTGTCCAGCTTCAAAACATCTCTTATCTCTCCCAATACAGGCGCAACCGCCACAATAGGTGAACGGAGGTTACTGGAAATGAGTATAACCACCAGAACATTAATAAGTAATAAAACATACGAAGCATTCTTTTTTACTTCATTCTTCATCATAATAAAAACTTTTGTACAAAATTAGTACAGTAATTTTGTTTAATTTTGCCAAAGTTTTAACCTAAAACGACATGAACATCAACGGCACCATAAAAATAGATGAACTGAAGAAACCTTATTTTGTATGGTTTGAAGAAAACTGGATTCATGATGATGTTCTTCATCACCATCAGAAAGGGCAGCTTGTTTATGTAGAAAGTGGGTTTCAATATATTACTATCGAAGAAAAAATCTATCTTCTTCCTCAGAATCATGCCGTATGGATTCCTCCGAATGCTGTTCACAAAACCAATTCTCATTCTGAAAAGATCAAGCTGATGATCATGTTTGCCGATATCAGTACCCAAGAATCTTTCTATCATGAAGTGAATGTATTTTCTGTTCCTCCTGTATTGAAAGAAATGATAAAATACGCAGAAAAGTGGTCTAAACAGATGACTGTGGATCATAATGAAAACCAATTCCTGAAGGCACTTTTCAACGAACTGCCACAATTTGTAGAGCATTCACTGACCTTTCACATCAGCCTTCCCAAAGATAAACGTCTTGCTAAAGTTATACAGCATCTGCACAATCATTACCGGAATGAAATCAAAATGGAAGATCTTAGTGATACGGCTCATTTATCTTTCCGTACCCTGGAACGTATTTTCAAAAAAGAAACCGGGCTTACTTTAAGCAAATACCAGCAAATGCTTCGTATTATCAAGAGTCTGGAGTATTTGAGTTCGGGTAATCTTACGATTTCAGAAACCGCTTATGAAGTAGGGTATAAGAGTGTTCAGGCATATACCAGAAGCTTTCAGTCTGTAATGCAGTTCAGGCCAACGGATTTTATGAAAACAATTCAATAGGCTTATAAACCTGTACAAAGGGGGTTGAAATTTATCAAAAAGGAGAGTTATTGACATCTTAAAACATCATACATTCCTTTATAGAAAAGAAATTGGAAAGATTTAAAAAGGTAATATTTCACATTTCACTCTTTTTTCCACTTCAATAGACAATATTCAATTATGATGTTATTGAAAACAAAAAGGTCTCCACGAATGAAGACCTTAAAAAAACACAAATGATGAAAAAAAATTATTTCGATTCACAAATATAAGCAAAAATCATGGTATGCAAAACATCATAAGCTCATTTTTTTTAAAAATTATTTATTTCAAGTGAAAATAATTATTTACTAAATGTGTTTCATTTTATTCAGGATTCCGAAATTAGGAGTAGAAAATCATATCCAATTAAATATAATTCGCCATCTGAAGAATTGTACGTATGATTTTCGCCAAAAATAAATAATTGACAAAAAGTGAATTATTATCAAAACAAGGTCTATATCAATCGATATTTAAACAATTGTTTGACTCTTTTGTGACCCCAGTCATAAAATTTTGTAATGTTTTTATCCTATTTTGCTTAAAACCGATCCTATGAGTCCAAAGAAATTCAAGGGAGTTCCTGTACAAAAATTCGGAGGTTCCCATGATACAGAAAGCCGAAAAGCATTTGAGCAGGATTTGATTCCGCTGAAGTATAAAATATTGAAAGAAAGATTTTTTTCAGTTAATAAATGGGAAAGTTATAGTGGTAAGGCATTTGCCGCATTTAAATTGTATAATTTTGATGGGAATCCCGTAGATCGCGAGCCTCAAAAAGGAGATTTCATCCGCATTGATATTCCGGGGCCGGGAGAGCCTGAAGCAAAAGGGTACGACTGGGTAGAGATTACAGATATCTGTTTCTATCAGGACAGTTTTTCTGAAAGTATATCGATGACATGCAGGCCATCAAGAGATCCCCAAAACAAAGAAAGTCATCATATTGCTCATTTTTACAGTTCTGCAGCAAGTTCAACCTTTATGATTTCCAGAAATATAGCTCATGTAAAAGCAGCAGTATACGGACGAAATGAAAGGCCTAACTGGAATGCTCAATTCCTTGATGTGATTAGAAATCTTGCAACGGCTGCAGGTGGAATGATGGGAATTGCTAAAATACAATGGAAACAACTTACTGATAGCTTCCTCGATTTTGATTAATTTAATGTACCGTTTTTGATCTAGATCAAAGTTTTTTATTTGTTGTACAGGGACCTTTGCACCCGAATATTTTAAACAAAATTTATGAGTACAACATTAGAAAAAGGACAGACTATTAATTTCTATCAGGCGACTGCTCCGATTATCATTTCGGTATTCGGGGTTTATCTCACAATAGGAATTGCCCTGGGAGTACTTCCAAGGTTTGTCCAGGACAGTTTAGGTTTTGACAGTATTATTGTAGGACTTGTCATTGGTCTGCAGTCGTTGTCAACCCTTTTAACCCGTGCTTATTCCGGAAAAATCACTGATACAAAAGGAGCCAGGAAAAGCAAAATGTCCGGTGTGATACTGGCAGTGATTGCCGGAATAGTTTATGTATTGGCTGTCGTATTTCAGGCTCATCCATTGCTGGCACTGGTCTTTCTTTTAATCGCAAGAATTATCCATGGAGTTGGTGAAAGTTTCCTGGTTACCGGAGCTTTAACGTGGGGAATAGGTCTCGTAGGGCACTCCAATTCCGGAAAAGTAATGACATGGAATGGTATTGCCATGTATGCAGGCATTGCCATTGGAGCTCCCATCAGTATCTGGCTAAGTAAAGAATACCATATCCTGCCTGCTTTTATGCTGATTGCCTTACTTCCGCTGGTAAGCTGGCTTTCCACCGCAAAACTTCCTTCTATTCCGGTAGATAAAGATCATGTGCGAACTCCTTTCTACAAAGTAATTGGTGCAATATCCGGTCAGGGGTTGAGTCTTGCTTTTTCATCAATGGCTTTTGGATGTATCGCTTCTTTTATTGCCTTATTTTTCACACAAAAAAATTGGGGTGACGCCTCACTTGCTTTTATGATTTTTGGAGCCTGCTATGTCCTCACCAGAATTTTATTCGCTTCTTTTCCGGATAAATACGGAGGTTTTAAAATAGCATTGATCTCTCTGATTATCGAAGTGGCGGGGCAGATGCTCATCTGGACATCTCCTTCCAAAACATTAGCCTTACTTGGATGTGGATTAACAGGTGTAGGATTCTCACTGGTTTTTCCGGCGTTGGGAGTTCTTGCCATTCAAAAAGTAAAACCTCAGATGAGGGGAACAGCATTGGGAGCTTATGTGGCTTTCGTTGACCTGTCATTAGGACTGGCAGGACCTATTGCCGGATTGATTGCAGGCTGGTTTGATTATCAGACAGTGTATCTGTTCGGAGGCATCAGCTGTGTTTTATCTATGATCATTTTACTATTCAATAAAAAATAAAAAATGGAAAATTCTATAATAGTTCAGGCAGGGAAAACAAAAAAAATACGTTCTGCATTTATTGTTAAAAACAAGCAATATCTTACTCCACATCTTATCCGTGTGATATTCGAAATCGATGAAAAACAGGCTGAGTTGTTGGCGAATGTCGGTTCCGGTTCTAACAATAAAATTTTTATCCCGGCTGAAGAGGACGGCGTTTCTCTCGTCAGAACCTATACCAACAGAAAAATTGATCTTGAAAATAGGGAATTAACTATTGATTTTGTTGCTCATGGTGATAATGGTCCGGCTTCTGCCTGGGCACTAAAAGCCTGTACAGGTGATGTATTAGAAGTAGGAGTGAAAGAAAGTACAAGACCACTAGTTCCTGATGCTGATTTTTACCTGCTGGCAGGAGATGCAACAGCGCTTCCTGTTATCTGTGCCATTGCAGAACAGTTTCCGTCTTATGTATCCGCAAAGATCCTATTGGAGGTAGCCGGCAAAGAGGACGAGCTTATTCTGTGTTCTGCAGCCGATATTTCGGTTGAATGGCTGCACAATCCTCATCCTGAGAAGGGAAGTAAGCTTACTGAAACGGTGAAATCTGTTCAGTTTCCATCCGGAGTTTTAAAAGAATATGTTTACATCGCTGCAGAATATACTACGGTACATGAGCTTCGTACTTATTTCAAAACAACGCTGGACTGGGATCCACATGGGATGTACATCTGTTCATACTGGAAAGCCGGGCAGGCAGAAAATCCATAGACAGTACGGAATAAAAGAGGTAAGCAAAGCCATTTATCCCTATTTTTGCTTACATGCAGGAACTTTTAACATCATATATTAAAAATAGAATAGCAGTAACGGATAAAGAATTGGAAACGATTCTCTCTTATTTCAGACCGATCCAATTAAAAAAGAATGAAATGCTGCTTTCTAACGGGCAAAACAGCCAGAGAACATTCTTTGTAGTGAATGGCTGCCTCCGTATATTTTTCATCAATGAAGAAGGACAGGATTCCACCCGATATTTTGCATTTGAAAACCAGTTTGCCACTGCACTTACCAGTTTCATTACTTCTGAACCCTCTGAGGAATTTATTGAGGCCGTAGAGGATTCAGAAGTATATTATATCAGCCATAAGAATTTTTACCACCTCCTGGAAGTTATCCCGCAATGGGAAAAGTTTTACAGAATTTATCTGGAAACAGCGTATGTGAATAATACCAAAAGACTCATGTCTTTCCTTGTTCAGGATGCTCTTGAAAAATACCGTCAGCTTCTGGATGAAAATCCGGTTGTTGTAAGAAGACTTTCCAATAAAATGGTGGCTTCTTATCTTAATATTTCACAGGAAACGCTAAGCCGGCTGAAATCCAGACTTTAATTTTTGTTTGGTGAATCTAACATTATTTTGAATCGCTATTATTTATTTAAACCATTTTTAAACTAGATAAAATTCTCAAAAAATTAATACTGGTGCGCTCTCAGGAAAAATTTAAGCCCTATATTTGCATCCATGTTAAAATGGTTCTCCATATTATGTTCGATGATGTATGTACTGGCTACCACCAATGCGGGGGAAGTATTGAAAGTTCCTATGTTTGTTGAGCATTTCATGGAATATCACGGTAGCTTTTCAGAATTTGTAATGGAGCATTATGATAACCATAAACAGGATTCTGACTGGGACACTGATCAGAAACTGCCGTTTATCAATCCACCAATTGTACTAACTGTACATGCTCAGCTTCCGGAGTTGACATTCGAATTTAAAAAACCTAAAGAAATTACGGTTTCAAAGAAAACCACTATCTACAAAGAAAAAGATTTCTCCAATCAATATCTTTCTCAGATTTTTCAGCCTCCGCGGCTTTCTTAATTGATTTTATCCTGAAATTGCTTTATCCTTAAAGCAATCCATTTATTATTCCATATCAATTTAACCTGTTGTGCATTATAACTCTGTTTACGATGTCATTATAACTTTGTTGTTACCCTAAGCAATTTCTGCAATGGAAAAGTCCAACAGTTTTTATAACGCATTCCCGGGTTACTAATTAATCGTTTTTCCATGTTAAATAAAATTATTGAGTTTTCTGTAAAGAATAAACTCATCATTGCTCTGTTTACAGTGGGGCTTGTGCTTTTTGGAGTCTATGAAACCACCAAACTTCCTATTGATGCACAGCCGGATATCACTAATAATCAGGTTCAGATCATTACAACAGCTCCTTCTTATGGTGCAGCAGATATAGAACGTCTTGTTACATTTCCTATTGAACAGGCTACCAGCAATATCAGCGGAATTACAGAGCTGAGAAGCTTCTCCCGTTTCGGGCTTTCATTGGTGACTGTAGTTTTTGATGATAATACCGATGTGTATTGGGCTCGTCAACAGGTTCAGGAACGTTTACAACTCGTTCAGGACAACATCCCTGAGGGAATCGGGAAGCCGGAATTAGGGCCTATTTCAACCGGATTGGGAGAGATTTTCCAATATGTGGTACGACCCAAAAAAGGATACGAAAATGTGTATGATGAAACTGAACTCAGAACCATTCAGGACTGGGTAGTCAGAAGACAGCTTCTGGGAACAAAAGGTGTGGCTGATGTCAGTAGTTTCGGGGGGAAATTGAAACAATATGAAATTGCCATTAATCCGAATAAACTCCAGGCATTTAATATCAATATCAACGATGTTTTTGCGGCTCTTGAAAAGAATAATCAGAATACGGGAGGTGCTTATATTGAAAAGAAAGAAACGGTCTTATTTATCCGAAGTGAAGGGCTTCTGGGAAGCACAGAAGATATCGGAAGCATCCAGGTAGCGGAAACCAAAGAAGGGATTCCTGTACATATTAAAGATGTGGCTTCTGTAAAGATCGGGTATGCCACAAGATATGGCGCCATGACCTATAATGATACCGGAGAAGTATCCGGAGCAATTGTCTTGATGCTGAAAGGAGAGAATGCCAATGTGGTGATCGGAAATATCAAAGAAAGACTGGAAAAAATCCAGGAATCATTGCCTGAAGGAGTGGTCATCGAGCCTTTTCTTGACCGTGCTAAAATGGTGAACAATACCATCAGTACGGTAAAAACCAATCTTATGGAAGGCGCCTTGATTGTTGTTTTTATCCTTGTTTTATTCTTAGGAAATTTCAGAGCGGGATTATTGGTTGCTTCCGTTATTCCTTTAGCGATGCTTTTCGCGATTATCATGATGAATATTTTCGGGGTGGGAGGAAATCTGATGAGCCTTGGAGCTCTTGATTTTGGGCTTAT
Organism: Chryseobacterium sp. CFS2; assembly: GCF_036543225.1. NCBI lineage: Bacteria > Pseudomonadati > Bacteroidota > Flavobacteriia > Flavobacteriales > Weeksellaceae > Chryseobacterium > Chryseobacterium sp. CFS2. The sequence continues at coordinate 127,441 of NZ_JAZHQU010000003.1, read as the reverse complement.
TGTAGATGGTGCCGTTATCATCGTTGAAGCAGTACTGCATCAGCTCGCTCATAAAAAGCATTTTGGAAAAGACAATATGCTCAGCAAAAAGGAAATGGACGACCAGGTTTCCAGCTCTGCAACTAAAATGGTTAACAGTGCGGTTTTCGGACAGATTATTATTCTGATTGTATACCTTCCTATCTTTACCCTTCAGGGAATTGAAGGAAAAATGTTCAAACCTATGGCTCAGACGGTTGCCTTTGCCCTGATTGGTGCCTTTATTCTTTCTCTGACTTATATTCCTATGATGAGCTCTTTGGTATTAAGCAGAAAGAAAAAGGAAAAAGAAAACATTTCAGACCGTGTGATGGGTAAAGTGGAAACAGGACATCAGAAACTCCTGATGAAGGCTCTTAAATTCAGAAAAACCATTATTGTTGGCGTATTCATCCTGTTTGTTGGTGCTGTTTTTACCCTTTCCAGAATGGGAGGAGAATTTATTCCTTCTTTGGAGGAAGGTGACTTTGCCGTGGAGATGAGAATCCTGCAGGGAAGTAATATCAATGAAACAAAGAAAGCAACCACTCAGGCAGCACATATCCTTTTAACACAGTTTCCTGAAGTAGAAAAAGTAGTCATGAAAATTGGTAGTGCAGAAATTCCCACAGAACCTATGCCTATGGATTCCGGAGATATGATCGTCGTTTTAAAGCCTAAAAAGAAATGGACTTCCGCAACAACATTTCCTAAACTTTCTGATAAAATGAGCAAAGCATTAAGCATTATCCCAGGCCTTACCACCAGCTTCCAGTTCCCTGTACAAATGCGTTTCAATGAACTGATGACCGGAGCAAGGCAGGATGTGGTATGCAAAATTTATGGTGAAGATCTTGATAGCTTAGCTGCCTATGCGAAAAAGATGGGAATTGTCATCAATACCGTAAAAGGAGCTCAGGATCTTTATATTGAACCTGTTGTAGGTGCTCCGCAGGTTGTGATTGATTATAACCGTTCCGAACTGTCCCGTTATCATATTTCGGTGGCAGATATCAACAGGGTGATCAACATGGCTTTTGCAGGTCAGACAGCAGGAGCATTATACGAAGGCGAGAAGAAGTTTGACATCGTTGTCCGAATGGATAATGAACAGAAAAAAGATATTACCAGCATCCAGAATCTTTTGGTTCCTACGGCTTCTGGAGAGCAGATTCCATTGTCACAATTGGCTAAAGTAGAACTTAAAAACAGCCCGAACCAGATTCAGAGAGAAGATACCAAAAGAAGGATTATTGTAGGCTTTAACGTAAGAGGAAGAGATGTTCAGAGTATTGTGGAGGAACTTCAGCAAAAAGCTGGTAAAAGCCTTAAGCTGTCACCAGGCTACACTGTTTCTTATGGAGGTGCTTTTGAAAACTTAAATGAAGCTAAAGCCAGGCTGGGAATTGCTGTTCCCATTTCGTTGGTGATGATTTTCCTTCTCTTATTCTTTGCTTTCGGTTCTGTAAAACACAGCCTGCTCATCTACACTGCCATTCCGTTGTCTGCAATAGGAGGCGTTTATTTTCTGGCGTTGAGAGGAATGCCTTTCAGTATTAGTGCAGGAGTAGGATTCATTGCTTTGTTTGGAGTAGCTGTACTTAATGGAATTGTTTTGATATCAGAATTTAACCGATTGAAAAACAGTGGAATATCAAATACCAGCAGAATTGTACTCATAGGCACAAAAATCAGACTCCGCCCGGTTTTGATGACGGCTTTTGTAGCTTCTTTGGGATTCCTTCCCATGGCCATAAGCAACGGTGCAGGAGCTGAAGTACAGAGACCTTTGGCAACTGTGGTAATCGGAGGTCTGATGCTTGCAACCTTTTTAACCCTATTTGTACTTCCCATATTATACGTCCTGTTTGAACATATTAATAAAGATAAAATGAAATTCGCAAAAAAAACCAACTATAAAAAACTTTCTGTTTTCTTGTTGTTAATTTCCTTTGGAAGTTTCCAGGCTCAGGAAAATATTACCTATAACCAGGCTTTGGAAAAGGCATACCAACAAAACGGTATTCTTAAAAACTCAAAATTATTATCAGATTATCAGGAAAAGCTAAAAGCCAGCTATCTGGATATTCCTCAGATGGAAGTTACCGGAGGATTTGGGCAGATTCAGGGAGAAGAAACAGATAATTCATTCGGGATTTCCCAGAGATTCAGCTTTCCAACGGTCTATTCAAAAAGGAAGCAGATGCTGGATGCCGAATGGTCTGCAAGTGTCATTAATCAAAACCTTACAAAAACACAGCTTACCAGAGAAGTGACGGATGTTTTCTACAGAATACTCGTGCTTCAGGAGAAGAAAAAAGTCCTGGAATACATCAGTCAGTTGTATAATAACTTTGCAGATAAAGCCGCATTACGGTTAAGAAAGGGTGAAGCCAATATTTTAGAGGAATCCACCGCTGAAATTCAGAAAGAACAGGTAAAAGTACAGTTGAATATTCTTGAAAATGATCTGAACATGGCCAAACTTCAGCTTCAACTATTACTTCAGTCCGAAATTCCTTACCAGCCTATTGCTGAAAAGCCCACCATGAGTATAGGGATGCAGATTTCCGGGGAAATGGTAAAGCAACACCCCGAACTTCAGTATCTGCAGCAACAGGTCAAAATAGGAGAGGCCGAAGCACAGCTTGAGAAAAGCAGACTGCTTCCGGATCTTCTTATCGGATATACTAACCAGAGTATGAAAAACATCAATAACAACCGCTTCAATTCAGTGCAGGTAGGAGTGGGAATTCCATTGTTTACAAAAGGACAAAGAGCTTTGGCTAAAGCAGCACAGGCTAAAATTGCAATCTCCGAGAATCAATACCAAAGAAAAGAAATCGAGCTTCAAAACAGATTAAATCAGCAGCTGAACAATTATATGAACCAGCAGCGGATCATCGAAAATTACGAACAAAAACAGCTCCCAAAATCTGAAACCATTTTAAAAACTGCACAAAAACAGATGGAAGCAGGAGAAATTGATTATCTGGATTGGGTAATACTGGTGAACCAGGCCGTAAAAACCAAAGCAGATTATACTGATCAGCTGGAAAAACTTAATCAGATTGGGGCAGAACTTCAATTCTTAATTTCAAAATAATATCATCATGCATTTCAAGAATATATCTTTATACAGCCTTACTTTAATCCTTACTTTATCTTCATGTTCAGGAAAAAAAGAAGAAGAAAAAACAGTGTATGAAAACACGAAATTTACTGAAAACAATAAAAACTCAGTTCATCTTACAGAAAAGCAGATTCAGTCTGTAGGATTAACAACAACCAGTATCCAGAACAGAAATATGGAAAAACTGGTAAGACTAAACGGGAAAGCAGAAATTGCACCATCACATATTAATTCCGTTTCCAGTATTATGGGAGGGCATATAAAATCTATTAACGTGATTAATGGAAGCCACTTCAACAAAGGACAAGTGCTCGCTGTAGTAGAAGATCCGCAGTTTATACAGCTGCAACAGGATTATCTGGTGACAAAAGCTCAGTTTGAAGCCGCAAGACTGAATTTCAACCGCCAGAAAGACCTCAATACAAGCAAAGCCAGCAGTGATAAGACGATGCAGACCGCACAGGCTGATTACGCTACACTGAATGCTACGTTGAAAGGACTTGAAGAAAAACTGAGAATTATCGGAATCAATACCAAAGGTTTACATACCGGAAATATCAGAAGCAGGATCAGTATCCATGCTCCGTTTACAGGTTTTGTAAGCAAAATTCTTGTGAATAACGGACAATACATCAATCCGGCAGATACTTTATTTGAATTGATCAATCCGGCAGGATTACTTTTAGAATTAAAGGTTTTTGAAAATGATGTGAATGATATTCAAACAGGACAGGAAATTTTAGTGTATAACAATCAGAATCCGGAGCTGAAATCCAATGCTAAAATTGTCAGCGTAGTGCCAAGTATTGAAAACGGAGGATCTGCCACTGCAATTGCTAAACTGTCTTCGGTAAATGCTGAATTTGTAAAAGGAATGTATATCAATGCTGAAGTCAAAATCAGCAGCCGTTATACACAAGGTCTTCCCAATGAAGCAGTGGTTTCTTATGAAAATAAAAATTACGTTTTTGAAGATCTTGGAAAATCCAATTATAAAATGATTCCCGTAGTAACCGGAATTTCTGATGACCAGTTTACAGAGATAATAAAATCAGACTTTTTAAAAGATAAGAAAATTGTCCAGAAAGGTGCTTATAGTCTTCTGATGATGCTTAAAAATAAAGCTGAATAACTTTAAAAACATACTGGTAAAATAAAAGATCAGCCACTAAAAAATGACATTTGACATATTTCTTACAAAACAAAATATTATTTACCGCATAATTCATTTTAAAATAATATTTTTAGGCAGTGAATAGTTGTAAAGGATTTTTAGATAAATAATAAAAGAACTTTTATCAAAACTTTATGACAAAAAAACCTTTGCACAATTTCCATATTCCGGTAATGGGTCTGGCTTATACTATAGACAGCCCGATTCGTGTTGCCCAATATGGAATTTCTTCTGTGATCTCCATCATTGATGATGAAATCCTGGAAAAAATGAAGAACTTTTACAATAAAAAGTTCAATCTTGACTATTTCGGAATTTCAGCAAAAACAGAAGACTACAGAGCCAGAAGAGTGACAGCCTATCTGGATATGGTGGATGATATTGTGAATGAAAAATTTGAATCTTTCAAACAGGAAATCAGCAAAAACAAAGAAGCTTTAAAGGACTTTATGGCCATGCTTCCGAATACTTCGGATCTTAAAAACAGCCTCCAAACCCTTATCAATCAAAAAGACAACTGGAGTTCCAATATCAAAAACTTCATAGAATCCAATTTAAAACCGGGAAGTATTGATGTCAATATCATGACGAAAGTAGATAAAGACAATTATCATAAAAATGAGCAGCTTCCTGTAATGTATAACGATGCCCATGCTTCACTGCGGGGTTTTGCCAAAAGTAAACTGTCATCATCAATGGTTCTTTCTGCAGGCATGAATCCCCGTTTGTACAGCTATATGGAAGAGTTTGAAGACTTTTTCCCGGATGAAAACGGAAAAATCAAAAAGAAAATCATTCTTAAAGTAAGTGATTTCCGCTCTGCGATGATCCAGGGGAATTTTCTGGCTAAAAAAGGGTTATGGGTTTCAGAATACAGAATAGAATCCGGATTGAATTGCGGAGGCCATGCATTTGCCACTGAAGGAATGCTTCTTGGACCTATCATGGAAGAGTTTAAGCAGAAAAAAAATGATCTGATACAATCGGCTCACACTTTAATGACTGCTGCTTTAGAACAAAAAGGAAAACCTGTAGTTTCAGAACCTTTAGAAATGAAAATTACGGTACAAGGTGGAGTAGGTACTTCTGAAGAACATGAGTTTTTATTGGCGAATTATAGTGTAGACAGCGTAGGATGGGGTTCTCCGTTTTTATTGGTGCCCGAAGCAACCTCTGTAGATACTGAAACCAGAAATTTACTTTTACAATCGAAAGAACAGGATTTTTATCTGAGTAATATCTCACCATTGGGAGTTCCTTTCAATACAGTGAAAGGAACATCCAACGAGACATTGAAGTATGAAAAAGAAGCGAAAGGAAAATACGGAAGTTCGTGCCCTAAAAAACTTCTGGCATTAAGCAAAGAATTTTCTCCGGAAGGAACCTGTACCGCATCTAAAAAATATCAGGATATCAAACTGAAAGCATTGTATGCAGAACAGGAAACATTAACAGAGCAGGAATTCAATAAAAGAAAGTCTGAAATTACCGATAAAGCCTGCCTGTGCGTAGGACTTGTAAATGCGGCATATATGGAACAAAACCTTGAAATAAAAGGTGAAAAACAAGGGGTAGTGATATGTCCCGGACCCAATATTGCTTTTTTTGATAAGGAAGTTTCTCTTTCGGAAATGGTAAAACATATCTACGGAAATACCAACATTCTTTCTAACAATCAACGTCCGAACATGTTCATCAATGAATTGAAAATGTATGTGGATTATCTGAGAAAGGAAATTGCAGAATCAACCGTACAGATTACCCATTCCCAGACAAAAAAATGGAATGCCTTCAGGAAAAATATTCTTGAAGGGATCGCATATTATCATGAGCTTTTTACAGCATCTTCATTCTTCAGCAACGGTTTATCGACCATCAACCAGCAATTGCAGGAATACAAACTACAGCTTATTGCTATTGAGATTCCTCAGGTTGAAAAATAGCCGTATTTTTAATTGATAGATAATAAAAACAGCTTTTCAAACGGGCTGTTTTTATTTTTTTTAGCTGTTTTTGCAAGAGACACTCAATTTTATCAGAGATAATATCTTTGCGCCTTGAAGCAGCTGGTGTTTAATTCATTTGCGCCTTTGCGATTTCGCAACAAAAATAATAATCAAAAAAACTGAGGAAAGATCAGCATTTTCATTTATAATAACTATAAAGAGAATGGTCATTTTGAATAGTCTCCGCCCTTAATATTCCCTACCTTAGAGCTCACGTAGTAAAATTATTTTTATGGAAAAAAGAAATATCAAAAACACCGATTTAATGATTGCCCCAATCAATTTCGGAGGAAATGTTTTTGGATGGACTCTGGACGAGAAACAGTCTTTCAATATACTGGACCGCTTTACGGAAGCCGGATTCAATTTTATAGATACTGCAGACACCTATTCATGGTGGGTGAACGGAAAAGGCGGACAGTCTGAGGAGATTATCGGAAAGTGGATGAAAAGCAGATCAAACCGCAACGACATCGTTTTAGCAACGAAAGTTGGCTCAGAGACAAAAGAACATGGCTATGACATCAGCAAAAAGCATATTCTAAAATCTGTAGACGAGTCTCTGCAAAGGCTGCAGACCGATCATATTGATCTTTATTATACTCATTTTGATGACCATATCACTCCGGTAGAAGAAACGCTTTCTGCTTATGATGAGATCATTAAGGCAGGAAAAGTACGTTATATTGCCGCTTCCAATTTATCACCAGAACGTTTGAAAGCTTCATTTGATGCCGCTGAGAAGAATAACCTTCCCAAATATGTAGCATTACAGCCTCATTACAATTTAATGGAAAGAGAAGGTTTTGAAACAAACTATGCTCCTCTCGCAGAACAGTTTGACTTAAGTGTATTTCCTTATTGGTCTCTGGCAGCAGGTTTTTTAACCGGTAAATATCGTGATGAAGCAGATCTTGCAAAAAGTGCGAGAGGTGAGGGCGTAAGAAAATATTTAAATCCTAAAGGGCTTGAGGTATTAAAAGCCTTGGATCAGGTAAGTGCAAAGCATAATACCACTCAGGGAACGGTTTCTCTGGCATGGCTGCTATCCAATCCTTTAATCACAGCACCTATCGTAAGTGCCACCAGTGCTTCACAGCTGGAGACTGTATTCAATGCTCCAAAACTTATTCTGGATCAGGAAGATATTGCTCTGTTGAATAGCGCAAGCAACTAATTTTTTCAACTTTCATTATAGACTAAAATTAAATCCGTTCATTGCTGAACGGATTTTTTGTATACCACCCTGTCAAATCTGTTGATTTGACACCCCTCCAGAAGAGGGGAATGGAGTTCTTTAGTTGTTATATTCTACTATCAAATATTAATCAGAATATTCTTTCAGAAGCTGCCTGTAGCTCATAAGTATTGAAGATTTTGAAATAAATCCTATAAAATCATTATTTTCATTCACTACCGGAAGATTCCATACTCCGGTATCATCAAAGGTCTGGAGAATATCCAATGGTTTATTTTCGCGGTGAAGAACGGCTGGTGGAGTTTTCATGATCTGGGCAACACCCTGGGAGGTTTCAATTTCTTTATTAAAAAGATAAGGTCTTATATCATCCAAAGTAAGAACTCCTTTCAGTTTTCTGCTTTCATCCACAACGGCAAAAATATTTTTATCCCCATTCTTTACCATTTCAAACAGTTCTGTCACAGATGCATTTTCATTTATAGTTTGTGAATATTTATCAATAAAATCTTCGGTTCTTAAAGCAAAAAGGAGGTTTTTATCATGTTTATTTGTGAATATTTTTCCTTCATCTGCTAAAGATTTCAGCTCGGGAGAAATCGGGGAGAACCATTTGGCAATGAGATAAGACATGATGGAAACAATCATCAGCGGGATAAACAAATCGTACCCGAAACTTGATTCTGCAATCAGAAATATTGCGGTAAGCGGAGCGTACAATACGCCACTCATCGCTCCGGCCATTCCTACCAAAACAAGATTGGTCACCGGAACATCTGTAAAACCTAAATGCTGGCAAACCAAAGCAAATAAATACCCTAAAGTTCCTCCGGCAAAAAGAGAAGGTGCAAAATTACCTCCGTTTCCGCCACTGAATATGGTAAATGAGGTTGCAAATGCTTTTAAAAGTAATACCAGCACCAAAAATATAATAATCGTCCAGTCTCCGATCTCAAAGTATCTGAAAAAGCTGTTTTCAATAATAGAGTAGGTGTTCCCGTTCGTAAAAGCCTTTACAGTTTCATAACCTTCCCCAAACAGAGGAGGAAAAAGAACACATAATAAGGACAGCACTGCTCCTCCAAACATCGCTTTACGCATTCTGGAAAGCTGAAGTCCTTTTATGAAATGTTCCACTTTCTGAGAAATGATGACAAAATAACGGGCATATAATCCTGTAACCAATCCTAAAATCAAATAGTATGGAACGTTTTTATAATTGAATGCCTCCCTGGTATAAAATCTGAAAAGGACATCTTCCTGAAGCAAAATTCTTGACAAAAGACTTCCGCAAACTGCAGCAACGACCAAGGGAATGAAATCTGTAAAAACCACTCCGGTTAAAAGAATCTCAAAAGCAAACATAATCCCCGCAATAGGAGCGTTGAATGCTGATGCAATTCCGGCTGTAGCACCCGCGGCAAGCAATAAAGTACGTTCTTTGTAGCTCAGTCTGTAGGTCTGTGCATAATTGGAGCCAATGGCAGCTCCTGTAACGGCAATAGGACTTTCCAATCCGGCAGATCCTCCCAATCCTACGGTAACCGCACTTTGGATCACCTGAGAATACATTTTAACGGAAGCTACAATACTGGAATTCTGTGCAATTTCGTACAAAATAGCTCCGATCCCTTTACGGTCCTGACCTTTGAACAGCGTCAGAACAATCATGGTAGTCAAAACAATTCCTAAAAAAGGAAAAACAATATAGAATAGTATCTGATATTCAAAATGAACTTTATTGGTAATGAAATAATGAATATTGTGTACCAGAGTTTTCAGGATAACTCCTGCCAGACCAGCGGTACAGCCTACCAAAATCCCGGAAAGAACAAGAAATTGATTTCTGCTCAGCCTGTTGTTCAGCCAATGCAGAATAAGCTCATAGCTGCGTGCTTTTTCTAATCCGTATTTTTGGAAATCTCTTTTAAATTTAAGGAAACTGAGGTATTTTTTTTTGTTGTGAATTTTCACCGCCGAAACATTTTATGCTGCCATCAGATTTGATACAGCTGCGTAAATTTATGAAATATATCACAAAAAAACATACAAAAGAACCTTTTTCAAAATATATTGATGACTGTTTATTTCTATCAATCTTATCTTATTTCTTTAGATTTTCCTGAAAAAATGAGTCCAAATGCCAATGCTCCAATGATTCCTGCGCCTGCTAAGATTAAGGGTTTCTTTGGAATGGAAAATAATGTTTTCCCGTCAATTCTCATATTCCCTGCGGAAGGTTTTTGTACATTTCCTGCGGTATTTTCATCTTTACCGGCTTTTTTCATTAGCATTCTCACTCCTGCGGAAGATGCATAGCGGACTATTCCGGGAAACATTTCATATAAATTTTTAAAAACTACTGCTGACCAATCCGGATAAGAAGCTTCCGTTGGATTTTTGGCTGTTTTTACAATAGAAGCTGCCAGTTTACGTGGATCAAACGCTGGAGGCGGTGTACTGAGTTTTATCCCTGAATAATTGGCGGCATGTTCAATCCCGGAAGATTTCTGAAACCCTGGGTAAAGCGCACAGATATGAATATCAGGAAAGTCTGAAACCTCACCCTGTAATGTTTCTACCATTCCGCGGACTCCAAATTTTGAGGCTGTATAGGCTGTTCCGTATGGTGCAGGCATCCAGCCTCCAATAGAGATATTATTAAGCAATACGCCTCTTTTCTGCTTTTTAAAGACAGGAAGTACGGCATGTGCCGAATGCATATATCCCAAAAGATTTGTTTTTACAATCTGATCATTGACATCCATCGGAATTTCTTCAAATTTACCAAATGCCAGTACTCCCGCATTATTTATCCAATAATCAATTTTCCCGGTGAATTCAAGGGTTTCCTTTACAAGGTTCTGAACATCTTCAGCTACAGAAGTATCTGTAGGAACAGCAATAACTGTAGCTCCCAGCTTTCTGCATAATTCTACGGTTTCCATAAGCGCTTCTTCACCTCTTGCTGCTAACACAAGGTCTGCTCCCTGTTCTGCAAAAGCTTCTGCTGTGGCCTTACCAATTCCGCTTGAAGCACCTGTGATGACAACTGTTTCCCCAAAAAAAGGAGGCCTTTTTTGATTTTTCATAATATGATAGATTTAAGTGTTCTTATTTTTTTATCATGATCCGTTTTCTGTATTTCTTTTTGGAAAGAGGATAAGCCTGATAGATGGATTATTGGTGATAAATAACCGAAACCAATCCATGGCAAGCTGAATTTTATTTTTAAATCCTACCAGCGGAATGATGTGGATGAAAAGCCAGGTAAGCCAGGCTATAAATCCGTTAAAAGATTGCTTTGGAAGATCCACTACTGCATTGTACTTGGATATAATGGCCATACTGCCTTTATCATTGTAGCGGAACTGCTCCAGGACTTTCCCGTCTTCTATCCGTTTAAAATTGGCAGCGAGATTCTTTCCCTGCTGAATGGCAACCTGAGCGAGCTGAGGATGTCCTTTAGGATATTTTTCTTCGGAAAGCATCAGGCATATATCTCCCAATGCATAAATATTGGTTGTACCCTCTACTTTATTATAATCATCTACAAGTATTCTTCTGCCTTTTCCAATAGTATCTTCCGGTAATCCGGGGATTTCTCTTCCAATGACCCCGGAAGTCCAGATGAGGGTTTCTGTTTCTATTGAACTCCCGTCACTTAAAATGACTTTATTGTCTTTATAATCCTTTACAGAAACATCCAGAATGATTTTCACTCCTAATTCTTTAAGCTTCTCATAAGCTGTTTTCTGAGCGAGTTGGCTCATGGGTGAAAGCAGAGTAGGGAGAGCATCAATGAGATAAAGATTAGAAAGCCCCAGTTTGATTTCGGGGTATTCTTTCTGGGCAATATATTTTCCCATTTCGGCAAGCATTCCCGCCAGTTCTACTCCTGTAGGCCCACCTCCGGCAATAACGATGTTCTGAAGTTTTTCTGCTTCTTTAATATTTTTATTTCGCGCTGCTTCTTCCAGCGTCAGCAGAATATGATTTCTCAGATAAAGTGCTTCTTCAATATTTTTCATCGGAAGGGCACATTTTTTTACGTTTTCCATTCCGAAGAAATTAGATTCTGTTCCTAATGCAAGTACGAGATAATCATAGCTGAGATTTCCGGTATCAGTTTCTATAGTTTTGTTTTCAGGATTCACCTTAATCAGGCTTCCCATGTGAAATTTCACATTTTTATTTTCCGAAAACAGCTTTCTGAAAGGATAGCTGATATTAGAAGCTTCTATAAAGGAAGTAGCTACCTGATAAATAAGCGGTGGAAAAAAATGATAATTGTTTTTGTCAACAAGAGTTATTCTGAACCTTTTATCATTCTTGAGAGATTTGATAAGATTGATGCCCGCAAATCCTCCTCCTACGATTAGAATATGCTTTTTCATAGTATGTGATTATTTCAAATGGTGTACTATATTTCATTCAATAACAAGACCAAAGAAACTATAATACAAATATTTAACATAGTATATAAAGTAACCAAACAGCCTTAATATCAGTTCCCATTAAGAATTTCAGGTTTCAACATCCATTTTCTTTTTAACGTTTTATTCGGTGCCAGCACGATGTTTGTACGTTACTGATCATCCAACACTTTAAATATTCATATATGAAATCACACATTTTAACAGAAAAGCACCAACTGGGAATAGGAGGTGTAGCTATAGGAACAGCTTTTGAAAATATTACAGATGAGCAGGCTCATGAAATTCTACAGACTGCCTGGGATAAAGGAATCCGGTATTATGATACTTCTCCATGGTACGGATTGACCAAAAGTGAACGGAGATTTGGACATTTTCTTAAAGATAAAGACAGGGATGATTTTATTTTCTCCACCAAAGTAGGAAGACTTTTTCATCAGGTTCCTGAATCTGACATTCCTCCAACCATGTGGAAAAACCCGCTTAACTTTGATTTTTTCCATGATTACACTGCCGATGCTGTACAAAGATCTATAGAAGACAGCCTGGAAAGAACGGGCTTGAGTCACATCGATATTGTTTATATTCATGATTTATCTGAAGATCAGGTAGGAGACCGTTATCCCTATTTTTTGAAACAAGCTCAGAAAGGAGCTTTCAAAATTCTTTCTGAACTTCGTGATCAGGGAGTCATAAAAGCATGGGGAATGGGGGTTAATAAAATAGAACCTATTTTAGATTGTATTGAATCTGCTGATCCGGATATCTGTCTTTCGGCAACACAATATTCTATTCTGGAACATGAAGATGCTGTGGACCGTCTTCTTCCTGCGGTTAGAAAAGCAGGTGTAAAACTGGTTTCGGGAGCCGGATATAATTCAGGATATATAGCAGGAAGAGAGCGTTATAATTATAAAGATGTAATTCCAAAAGGAATGCATGAAAAACGGAAAAGAATGACTTCCATTGCAGAAAAATACAATATCAGTCTTATTGATGCTGCCCTTCATTTTGTATTGGCTTCTGATGAATTTGCCTCCATTACCCCCGGAGCCAGCCAGCCTGAACAGGTGAAAGACAATATACAGGCTCTCCATACTGAGATTCCTGCTGAATTCTGGAAGGAATTGAAAAATGAAGGACTGATCTATGAGAAGGCACAGATTCCGGGAAGGTAAATAAGTTTTTCTCTTTTTACTTTAAATTCAAAATTTCTCCTAAATTTAATAATGCTCTTGATGATAAGATTGAAGGCTTAAAATTGGGTGCTGATGATTACCTTACCAAACCTTTTCATCTTTCTGAGCTTATGACAAGAGTGTATTCTATTATCCGGAGGAAACAGTTCAGGAGTTCCAATGTGGTAAAACAAAATGAACTTCAGATCGATTTATTAAGGGGAAAAAATAAAAGTAAAAATGCACTGTCATCCACCATGGTAATGCCATTTTATCAAAATAAAACAGTAGGAATTGGATTGGTGAAAACCTTTTAATACAGCCCCATTCGTCTATTTACTAAAAAAGCACTGTTCAATAAGGAATGGTGCTTTTTTATACCACTTTTGCCTTACGGATTATTTTTGCCAGTAAATTCGGAAAGAATCTTTTCAGATAGACGGCCATTACTTCTTTACCTCCTATGGCTTTTTGTTTTTTCTGTTTTTCAATCGCATACAGCATTTTTTTTGCAAAAACATCTGCAGGCATTCCGTTTTTCGTGGCATCATCCATTGTTCCCTGTAATGAACCGTCTCCGGTAACGGCATTCACAGAAATATCGGTTTGTATAAAGCCCGGACAAATGATCGTAATCAGAATATTCTGATTGAATAATTCTGCCCTCAACGCATCAAAAAATCCGTGTAAGGCATGTTTTGCCCCTGCGTATCCGCTTCGCATAGGAGCCCCGAATATTCCCATAAGGCTTGATACCACAGCAATTTGTCCGCCTTTATTCCTGATCATATAAGGCAGAACTGCTTTTGTAAGAGCTACTGTTCCGATATAATCAATATCTATCAGCTGTTTATCCACTTCAATATCTGTTTCCATGGCTAAAGAACGTTGTGAGAGTCCGGCATTATTGATCAGAATATTAATTTTTCCAAACTGTTCAGATGCTTTCGCTGCAATGGCTGGCATTTCTTTATAATTTTTAAGGTCTAAAGGAATTACTGAATACCGTTCAGTATTCAAACCTGCTTTTTCTGCAACTTTATGCAGCTTTTCTTCCTTTCTGGATGAAAGAATGACTTTCGCATTGCTGTTCTTTGCAATCTCTTTTACCAGTGCTTCACCAATTCCTGATGATGCTCCTGTAATCCAAATGACTTTATGATCAAAATAATGACTCATCCTACTATTTAATTTTAAAGTCCGGCAATATATTTTCCGGCTTTCATCCCTGAAAAAATACAGCCTCCCAGAAATGTTCCTTCCAGAGCTCTGTAGCCGTGCATTCCGCCACCGCCAAATCCAGCAGCTTCTCCGGCAGCATACAATCCTTCAATGATGCTGTCATCATCTTTTAATACCTGTCCGTTCAGATTGGTTTTTATTCCACCTAAAGTTTTACGGGTTAAAATATTAAGACGTACAGCAATCAAAGGACCATTTTCAGGGTCTAAAATCTTATGCGGAGCAGCAACACGTCCCAATTTATCACCCCAATAATTTCGGGTATTCCTGATATAATTAACCTGAGTATCTTTTGAAAACTTATTGTCTAATTCCCTGTCTCTGGCTTCAATCTGCGAGTGTATGTCTTCATAATTCAACAGGTTATTTCCAGCCAGCTCATTCATCCTGTTAACCAGATCTTTCAGATTATCTGATACAATAAAATCTTTTCCATGTTCTTTAAAAGCTTCTACGGGTCCGGGAGCTTTTTTACCAAAAATTCTTTTCAGAAAAAGAGAATAGTCTTTATTGGTAATATCCGGATTCTGTTCTGAGCCTGAAAGAGCAAACTCCTTCTTAATAATTTTCTGGGTAAGAATAAACCAGGAATAGGAAAATCCTGTTTCCTGTATATATTGTAAAGTCCCTAACGTATCAAATCCCGGAAGCAAAGGAGCGGGGAGGCGTTTACCTTTGGCATCAAACCATAAAGATGATGGACCTGGAAGTATGCGGATTCCGTGATTCGGCCAGATAGGATTCCAGTTTTGTAATCCTTCCGTATAATGCCACATTCTGTCCGGATTAATGATATGAGCACCTGTATTTTCTGCAATGCCAATCATTTTGCCATCCACATAGGCTGGCACACCACATACCATATTTTCAGGGGCTTTTCCCAATCTTTCCGGCCAGTTTTTCCTTACCAGCTCATGGTTGGCACCAATTCCTCCGGAAGCGATGATAATATTCGGAGCTGTATATTCAAATGTTGAGATAACGTTTCTGTTTGTAGCAGCACCTCTTTCCTGGGTATCATTTTCCAGAATATCTCCTTTAAGACCTTTTATCTTTCCGTTTTCGGTGATAAGTTCTGTCACCCGATGTCTGAACTTCATCTGAAGCAGTCCTTTTTTCTGAGCTTGATAAGCTTTTTCCACAAACGGTTTTACGACACCTGTTCCCGTTCCCCAGCTAACATGAAAACGGGGCACAGAATTTCCATGACCTGTTGCCGAACCATCACCACGTTCTGCCCAGCCTACCATAAACATCAGCTTGATACCCAGCTTAGAAATGTATTCATATTTTTCCCCGGCAGCAAATTTCAGATAGGCTTCTGCCCATTGACGAGGCCAATAGTCTTCAGGACGGTCAAATCCGGCTGTTCCTTTCCAGTCCTGCAATGCCAGTTCATAAGAATCTTTAATTCCCATTCTCCTTTGCTGAGGGGAATTGATCAAAAATAATCCACCAAATGACCAGAATGCCTGTCCGCCAATATTCTGTTCTGTTTCCTGATCCAAAAGCAGAACTTTTTTCCCGGTATTGGTAATTTCCATGGCAGCAGTAAGCCCTGCCAGTCCGGCTCCTATGATGATTGCATCAGGCTGGAATCTTTCTTCCATCTTCTTTTTTTTAGATTGAATGATACTTGATATAAATGTATTAAATATTTAAAATCAAACAGATATTAACCTTTAAAATATCAACATTTACATTAAAATATTTTACTATTTCTGGTCTAAAATATTCTTGATACTTTTATTACTGATAAAAAACAGAAGAATGAACGAAAATCATAAATACCAGGCATTTGCTGTCCTAAAAGACGGAACCCGTCAACCCATTGATGCAGAATCTATTATTATACAGCTTGAAGAAGAGGAAATTGAAATTCCGCTGTCGTCAATTCATCCCGTTTTTCAGGGGAAATTAACTCTGGTTACCGGATCCGCAATTCAGGGTCGGGAAAATGAAAGGGGAGGAGGAACTCAATTGGTCATAGAGCCCGGAGCATCCAATGTGATTCATATTACTCCCAAAAAACTCTGATTGAAGTAAAATGTACGAAAACAGCTAATTTTCCTGTCTTCTGAACAGATCCCTCAATAAAACATTTTTATCTTTGTGAAAAATAAAAGTATGAAGTATTTGTTAATCATTGCGTGCTTTGTCTGCTCCATTTTCAGCCAGGCACAGCAAAAACAGGATCCATGGAAAGACAGTCAGCTGATGGATCCCGCGTTACTGGCTTCCAGAATTGAAAAGCATAAGACAAAAGACCTTGTAATCATTTCAGTCGGACCGGAAGCCATCATTAAAGGTTCGGTAGACATTGGTCCTACCCATGAGCCTGAAAACCTTGAAAAGCTGAAAAATTATCTCAAAGATATTCCTAAGAACAGAGAAATTGTGATTTACTGCGGATGCTGCCCTTTTGTGAAGTGTCCTAATATTCGCCCTGCTTTTGCATTACTGATGGAAATGGGTTTCAAAAATGCGAAACTTTTAAATCTTCCCAAAAACATTAAAACAGACTGGTTAGATAAAGATTATCCTACAAATGATTAATATGAAGACCGGTTTTACCATAATATTTTTAATAGTTTTCTCAGGATTTATTGCTGCTCAAAACAAAATAGAAATTGGAAAGAAAGCTCCTGAGATAATAATGACCAAAGCAGACGGAACTTCATTTTCTCTTTCAACACTGAAGGGAAAACTTGTTCTGATTGATTTCTGGGCAACATGGTGTGCTCCATGTGTAGAAGAACAGCCTCAACTTAAAGCGATGTATGAAACCTACTCAGAACAGGTAAAGAACAATCAGTTTGAAATACTTGGAGTTTCTTTGGACAAGAATAAGGAAAGCTGGCAGAAAGCAATTGACAGGTTTACTATCAACTGGATACAAATCAGCGATTTAAAATTCTGGAAAAGCCCCGTAGCAAAGCTTTACGAAGTTGATGAACTGCCTTTTAATGTGATTATTGACGGAGAGGGAACTATTCTAGCTAAAAACCTTCATGGCAAAGAACTGGAAGAGTTTATTAAGAAAAGTCTGACACAGAATTAAAACTGACAATTTTTTTGAATTTAATATAAAAAGAGTGGTATTTAACCACTCTTTTTTTGATTGAAAAAGAAGCATTTGTGTTTTAGAATCTTACCCTAATAATTTAAAGAACAAAAACAGATTCATGATCATGAGGGAATTAATCATGGTGTCTGCTCTGTAAGACCTTCCGGATGTTTCCTAAGTTCTCATCCTGATATCCTGCATTTTTTTGTATCATTATTTTATTTTGGTATTCGCGCCTGATTTGAACGTAAATATAATAATTTATTTTATTTAAATCACTATATAATGATATATGTGAAAGAAAATTATTATTGCCACTATCTTATTAAAATACAGTTCACATACTTTTAAAAAGTAAAATTTTTATACCTATTTCCAAGTTGTTGATATACAAAATAAAAGAGGCCTGTTCTTCATGTATTACTTTTGGTTACATGAAAAAGAGTTTCTTTCTTCGCTTAGCCTTGTCAACAATATTGCTGATGCATAGTGTAATTTCCATTTTCAGTGGAGATGTGAATGATTTCGGACATGTTTATCTGGATAGTATAGGTTTCAGTCCAATAGGAATTTATGTTGCGTGGATGATCAAACTTATCCATTTGTTTTCTGTAGTATTGATCTGGATCGACAGGTGCATTAAACCGGTAGCTGTTTGTAATATTCTCATTTTCATTTTCGGAATTTATTATGTACACTGGCAAAATGGCTGGTTTGTAGTAGGAGGCGGAAATAACGGGATTGAATTTAATATTCTGCTGATCTTCAGCTTTTTCAATCTTATGTATCCTGAAGTTTCTTTAAAATTCACCAATAAAAAAAGGGCTTAGAACTTCCCAAACCTTCTGTTTTCTCAAATCCTGATGATCCGGCATCGTTCAAAATCAATAGTTTGTAGATCGTTATCTTCATTTGATAGACTTATATTTTTATATTTGAGTTAACAAATGGTACTTTGTACTTTTAAATCATCACAAATTTGAAATCAGATCGTTCCTCTAAATGGCGGATTCATTTGCTTTTTTGGATATTGTATTATATTCTGGAAGTTTACCTTGACTTTTACTGGTCCAGATATCAATTCCCGGATTTCAAATGGTCCATAAGACTTCAGAATACACTTATTCTGGAGCTTGGCTATCTTTTTATCAAAATTCCACTAGCCTATGCCTTGCTATATGTCTATGAGAAGATTTATTTTAAAGGTTTTTCTAAATACTTTATCTATATTTTCATTGTAATTGCTGCTGTTTTCGGGCATCGGCTTTTGACTCATTTTATCATTTACCCTCACCTCTACGGAGTTACAGAAACACTGGATGGGAAAGAGGTTTCTGGTTTTATGAATGGCTATGTAGCATTCAATTCTTTTATGGATCTTATTTTTATGGTGGGCCTTATTTTCGGGGTTGAAATTACCAGGCAGAAGAATCTTCTGAAAGAGCAAATAGCTCAATTAAAATCAGAAAAGCTGGATCAGGAACTGACCATGTTGAAGGCACAGATCAATCCTCATTTTCTTTTCAATACGCTCAATAACATCTACGGTATGGCTCTGAAAAAAGCAGATGAAACCCCGGATGTAATCCTGCAGCTTTCCAAGATAATGCGGTATAATATCTATGAATCCTCCGAAAAAAGTATTTCTATAGCCAAGGATATTGAAAATATTAAAGACTTCATACAGATCCAGAAAATCCGTCATCACCAGCTTACCATTAATTTTACGGAAGAAATTGATAATCCTTCACAGGAAATTTCACCTCTGATCTTGATACAGTTTGTGGAAAATGCGTTTAAACATGGTGTTTCTGAAAGTCTGGGAAAAGCATTTATTACCGTTGATATCAAGTTAAAGAACGGAATTCTTACTTACTGCATAGAAAATTCCAAACAGGAAAAACCTCATCAACATTCCACAAAAATAGGATTAAAAAATATCCGCCGACAGCTTGAACTGCTTTATCCTCAACATACACTGTCGGTAGAAGACAAGAATAACCACTATACTATAACTTTAACCATTAATTTCCATGATACCATCAGCCTATAAAAAATACAACTGCATTATTGTAGAAGATGAACCCATTGCCGCCGAAATTCTGGAAAATTTCATCTCCAGAGACCCGGAACTGAATCTTATAGGAAAATGTACAGATGCAGTATATGCCAGCAGTCTTTTAAGTATCCATGATGTGGATCTGATGTTTCTTGATCTTCATCTTCCGGTGGTAAAAGGTTTTGATTTTCTCAGAAAGGTAAAAAATCCTCCCTTTGTAATTGTTACCACAGCGTATCATCAGTATGCTGTAGAAGGTTATGAACTTGATATTGCAGACTATCTGATGAAACCTATTCCGTATGAGCGTTTTCAGACTGCTGTTGGCAAATTCAAACATTTGATGGAAGCAGAAGATGCTTTACTTGAAGTCTCTGAGCGCGATTTTATATTCATCAGCAGTGGTAAAAAGCAGGTGAAAATTATTCTCCACGATATTTTTTACATCGAAAGTTTAAGAGAATACATTCATATTCATACCAAAGCAGGGTGCTTCACTTTTAAAATGCCCATCAGCAAAATAGAAGAGACTTTACATCCTGCAATGTTTACCCGCATTCATAAATCATATATTATATCACGATCAAAAATAGAAGTCAAGTCAGCCAATATGATCCAGATTAATGGGAAAAAACTTCCGGTAGGGAGAACGTATAAGGCGTTGTTGGAGCTATAATATTGGAAATAAAATTGTTTAAAACGACCTCATAATTATAAGTTTTGTAGATCCTGAATCTCTGTTGATAGATATTTTTTCCGCATTTCTATTGGTTTGTTCACATTTGCTTTATAAAAAATATAATACATAAAAGAATATTAAAACCAGGAAAAATGAATGTGGTTAGTTTATTATTCGAATGTTGAATAATGTTTTGGCTTAAGACTTCTGATAGTCTTAAGCCAATTTTACTTTAAAATAATTTGAGACCAACGATACCGACAACAATCAGTAAAGCAGACAATAGTCTTAAAATACTTGCAGAATCCTGAAAAAAGAGAATTCCAACCAATAGAGTTCCTACCGCTCCGATTCCTGTCCAGACCGCATAAGCCGTTCCAATAGGGATGCTTTTCTGGGCATACCAGAGAAATCCTCCACTAACCGTCATACATAAGACCGAAAAGATGATCCAGTTCCATTTACTATTTTCCGGTTGTTGAGATAGTTTAAGCCCCAAAGGCCATCCGATTTCAAAAATTCCTGCGATAATTAATGCAATCCAGTTCATACCATTTGTTTTTAAGATGTTTTGCTGTTGATTAAAAGAGTACCATTAAAATGAGCTCTTTACCGCAAACAATTTCATCTAATTTACCTGGCAAAATTACCGTTATCAATTCGTATTCAGTATTATAATCTGAGTGACACCGCAAAAGAGCTAGATAAAACGTATTTTAAAGAAGATGAAACGTTCTGTATCTTGAGATAAAATTTATCTTTGAACAATTCAAATATCAATACCTTTAAAGTCTTTTATTATCCATATGCTGACAGATATTATTTCAACCGATCTCAATGTTATTTTTTGCGGAATCAATCCCGGTTTAAAATCATCAAACGAGGGTCATCATTTTTCAGGAAAGAGCAATCGATTTTGGAAAGTGCTCCATCAGTCGGGGTTTACACCATATGAAATAGAAGCCGTACATGATACTTCACTACTGGATTTCGGATATGGGCTGACCACTGCTGTGGCTAGAGCAACGTCCCGTGCGGATGAGCTTTCAAAGGAAGAATTTGATGAATCTCTTGAAAGTTTTACATCAAAAATAATAAAATACCGACCGAAATATATTGCTTTTCTGGGTAAAGCAGCCTACAAATCGTTTTCTAAAAAGAAAGAAATTCTTTGGGGAGAACAGTCTGAAGATTTCTGTGAAGCAAAAGTCTGGGTTTTACCCAATACGAGCGGCTTAAACCGTGGCTTTTCTCTTGACAGTCTGGTTATACACTATAAAGAATTTTATGATTCAATCAGTACATCCTGATCTTTATACTTTATTGGGTTTACTCACATATTTGTTTCCCTTGACAAAAAACCGCCAGGGCAGAAGCGCATCTTCCTGAGCGTAAGCTACCCCTATACGAGGTCCCGTGACAATTTCATCAGAAGTATACGAAATACCGTGATCTTCAATCCAAATCTCCTGACCGTTCAGATCTTTTTTATTAAAAGAACGGTCAATTCCCAATGCTTTGGAGGCTGATCCCGGACCTGCGGAAATGGCTGGTTTAGAAGCCGGCATATTTCTTCTCAACTCCATGATTTCTTTACCAATCAAAGGTTCAACAGCTCTCACCAACACTGCGTGAGGATCATCTTCCACAGAAGTGACGATATTGAAAAGATGATGAATTCCATAGCATAAATACACATAAGAAATTCCGCCATGATGATACAGGGTTTCCGTACGGTCTGTACGCCTGCCTCCATAGGCATGGGAAGCTTTATCTTTAACTCCAAAATAGGCTTCCGTTTCTACAATGATTCCGCCTGTAGTTTCACCATTGAGTTCCGTAAAAAGTATTTTTCCCAAAAGATCCTGAGCCAGAAAAAGAACATCCTGATTGGAATAATAGGAGCGTGGTAGTTTCATGAATAATGTTAGAAATGATTCACTCAAATTTAGTGATAATCATGTAAAATAGAAACACTAAGGAAGAAAGAAAACAAAAGGTACCACAAAAAATCACATTTCATAAAATAGTGAGTAATTTGGCACATCCATTGTTGCGTTTAATGTAACATCATTCCACACCACTATAAAAAATTATAGGTTTTGACACTTATTTTTCCCTGGAGCAATCCGGGGAATTTTTGTTTAATGCTGTAATGGTTTTACATAATAAAAGCCCCACATTACTGTGAGGCTTCATTATTTATCTTGCTCCCGGAGGGCAGTGTTCTTTCAGGTATTTTGTAAACATAGTGGCAAGATGCAGTGATGTTCCTTCCCCTTCATTAATAGAATGAGTACGGTTAGGATAAGACATTAGCTGAAACTGTTTGTTATATTTTACTAATTCGTTGATGTATACTTCTGTATTCTGGTAATGTACATTGTCATCACCTGTTCCGTGAACCAGCAGAAGATTTCCTTTTAGGTTTTTAGCATAAGCCAGTGGAGAACCATTGACAAAATCTTCCCTGTTCTCCTGTGGAAGCCCCATATAGCGTTCCTGATAAATATTGTCATAGAACAACTGATTGGCAACCGGAGCAATGGCAATTCCTGTCTGGTAAATATCAGGATATTGTCCCAAAAGGTTCAGGGTAGAAGAACCGCCACCGCTCCATCCCCAAACAGCAACTCTTGAAGTATCTGCATAAGGCCATTTTGCGAATAAAGCTTTGGCTCCCATTGCCTGATCGCGGATATTAAGCTGTCCTATTTTACGATAAATGGATTTTCTCCATTCGCGTCCTCTTGGGGATGGAGTTCCACGGTTTTCAAGGGAAACGTATAAATAACCGTCCTCAGCCATATTCCCTGTATATAGATAATTCCAGCCGGTATAGAAATTATCGGTTACGGTTTGTGATCCCGGTTCTCCATAAACGGTAAAAACAATTGGATACTTTTTATTAGGATCAAAATTTTTAGGCTTTACCACCCATCCGTCCAGTGTAACACCATCTTGTGTGGTAATCTGGAAAAACTCTGCTTTAGATTTTGCAGGATCAGCTTTTGCAGATCTTTTGGCTGCAACCAGTTCTTTATGTTCCGGAAGAGAGATTACAGAGCCTATGGAAATTGAATTGATGCTGTTATTGGTAAACATCGCAATCTTTCCGTTAGGGGATATCGTATAGTTATTAGATCCTGTATAAGATGCCGGAGTTACTTTTTGCGCTTTTCCTCCTTTCATACTTACTTTATACAGGTATTTCTGAGTGGCATTATCAGGAGAAGCCAAAAAGTAAATCAGTTGATTAGGAACATCAAAAAACTCAGGTTTTATAACATCAAAATTATCTTTCGTAAGTAATGTTTCTTTACCGTTCATATCTATTTTATAAATATGTCTCCAGCCGTCTTTTTCAGAAAGCCATAAGAATTCTTTACCATTTTCAATCCAATCCCAGCCGCTCGGATCATTATCGTTCCAACGGGATTTGATATCAATCCATGCAGCATCTGTTTCCGTATGAATGGTTTTACTGCTTCCGGAATTGGCATCTGCTATGATGATTTTACTTTGATTCTGTTTTCTGTTCAGCTGCTGCAGGATTACGGATTTAGAATCCAGCACCCATTCCATTCTCGGAATATAGTTTTGTACTTCATCACCTGCAATATTGGCTTTCTTTGATGTTTTGGAGGCAAGATCATAAAACCAGATACTGCATCCTGAAGGATTTTCTCCTACTTTTGGATATTCTACAGGAACGGTAAAAGAATACAGGCTATCCGTATTATTGATCATCAGAAAATTCTTAGTTCCCCGTGCATCCATTTTCCAATACGCTATTTTACTTCCATCCGGAGACCATCTGAAACCATCCTGAGTTCCAAACTCTTCTTCATATGCCCAGTCAAAAGTACCATTGATCATTCTGTCTGTACCATCGTTTGTAATTTTGCTGAGCTGATTATTTGAAAGGTCTTCAATATAGATATTATGTTTAGAGACAAAGGCTACTTTTTTTCCATCCGGTGAATATTTTGCAAACATTAGCGATGAAGCAGGCAAATCTTTTCCAAGCTGGGTAAGCTTTTTGGTGTTTTTGTCGAAGATCCAGTAATCTCCGCGGGTATTGTCCCTCCATACTTTTTTGGTGTCGGCAAAAAGCAATAAACTTTTACCATCAGGAGATACCTGAAAACTCTGTACCTGCAGAGCATCAGAACTTCCGGCTGGAACCAGCTCACTACTGTTTAAAAGCGTCTGATCTTTCCCTGGATGGAGTACATCAACAATTTCAACCCCTTTTTTAGTAAATGAATAATATGCATTACCATCAGGAGTCCATTGAGTTTTCTGTGCTGCCAATGGGGATAAACACAGGAAATACAATGCAATAGCTGTTAGTTTTTTTATGTTCTTCATAAATATGATTTAAATTAAGCTAAATGTTCAGCTCTGTAATTTTCAATTTCTTCAACCGTTTTGATCAGTCCGTTGCCTAAAAGTCTGTAACCGTTATCTGTTATCAGGAAATCATCTTCCACACGGATTCCTCCGAAATCCCGGTATTCATTTACTTTATCATAATTAATAAAGTCTGCGTTTTTGTTTTCAGACTGCCACATATCAATCAGATCCGGAATCATATAAATACCAGGTTCCACCGTAACGACAAAACCAGATTCCAGGGCTTTTCCCAAACGTAAAGATTTTAGCCCGAATGTTTGGGTATCTTTAGGTTCTTCCTCCGTATAGCCAATATACTGTTCTCCAAGGTCTTCCATATCATGAACATCAAGTCCCATCATATGTCCCAGTCCACACTGGAAAAACAGAGTATGAGCATGGTTTTTAACAGCCTCTTCAGGATTTCCTTTCATCAGTCCGAGATCGGTAAGCCCTTCTACCAGATGTTGTGCTGCTTTCAGATGAATATCTTTAAATCGTACTCCCGGTTTCAAAAGATTTTGAGCCTGATTAAAAGCATTCAGAACAACTTCATACATTTCCTTTTGTTGGGTTGTAAAAGTTTTGCCTGCAGGAAAGGTTCTCGTAAGATCCCCTGCATATCCCATCGCTGTTTCTGCTCCGGAATCATTGAGGAAAAGATCTCCTTCTTTTAAGGTCTTGAGACGGTAATGATTATGCAGAATCCCTCCATTTATCGTTACAATCGGGGGATAAGACATCTGGCATTCTTTGTTGGCCGCAAGATATTGAATTGCATTTGCAATTTCATATTCTTTAATTCCGGGTTTTGCTATTCGCATGGCCAATAAATGCATATCATTAGATACATTCACGGCCTGTTCTATCTGTACAATTTCCTGAGGTTCTTTGATAGAACGCTGTTTTACAATCGCTTTAATCATTTCTGCAGAAGGCTGTAATTCTGCAATTGGAGTCCCAAGAAGATCTCCCAGTAAAATTTTATTCGAAGATTGATAGGGAGGAAGATAATGAACCTTTCTTCCGGAAGCCTGTGCTTTTGCGATGTATTGAGAAAGCTCAGCATAAGGCAGCGTTTCCTGTACACCGGACTTCTGACATTTTTCTTTCAGGGTTTCCTGTCTGCCCATCCATACGATATCATCTATACTGAGTTCATCTCCGAAAACAATGGTTTTATTTTCATCGATATCCATGATGGCTGCAATACGGGGTTCCTGAATTCCGAAATAATATAAATAAGTACTGTCCTGACGGAAATAATAAGGATTGTGCTCAAAATTCACGGGATTCTCTATATTTCCTAGAAATAACAGGATTCCCCCAGATACGCCTCTTTGTAATATTGCTCTTCTGTCTTGATAAGTTTGTGCTGAAAACATATATTATGAATACTTTTTATTTTAAAAGGTTAAAGTTACGATTTTGTACTATTGATAGCCCTTTATTCATTAAAATTAAGAATATGTAAAATTTGGATTTTAATATGATAATCAATGTTCATATTTTGCTTACCTTCAGCAATATTTTAACCTTTAAGAAAATGTTATTGTAATAAAGCCATGATATTATGAAGAGTCTGCAATTTTCTGTTCCTGCTGATACCAACAAGAGTCTTCGCATCCAGGAAGATATAATGCCTAATTTCTATCCTTATTTCCACCGTCATACAGAAACACAGATCATGTGGATTCTTAAAGGACATGGAACACTGGCTATAGAACAGAATCTCTTTAATTTTGAAGCGGGAGATATTTTCTATCTGGGAGCCAATCAATCCCACGTCTTCAGGGGTAATTTTGAGAAAAATGAAAAACAGAAGGTTCATTCTATTTCTATTTTTTTTGACCCTCATAAAAAGATCGCTGCATTTTTCGGCTTACCTGAATTTGAGGAACTTAAAAATTTTATCAATCATTCAGAAGTAGGTTTCCAGGTATCTTCTAAACTTAAAAAAAATATCGGGGAAAACATTGCGGCATTACAAAAGACAAAAGGAGTAGATCAGATCATTGATTTTATCAGGATTTTAAACCATCTTATGCAAAACAGGCATTTGCATATTCCATTATCTTCAGAAAAGAATCTGCCTGATCTTATTTCTGATACCGACCAAAGAATTATAGATGCCCAGACTTTTATTAAGAAAAATTTCGCCCAGAATAAACTTACGCTAGACCTTATTGCCAAAGAAGCCTGTATGACTCCTCAGGCTTTTTGCCGATCTTTTAAAAAACGTACCCGCATTACGTATATTGAATATCTGAATGAACTTCGTGTACAGCGAGCATGCAGACTATTGACAGCCAGCAGTATGTACAATATTTCTTCTGTTGCTTTTAATAGCGGATTCAGCAGCCTTACCAATTTTAACCGTGTTTTCAAGTCCATTATGAAATATTCACCTAAAGAATACCTTAAGCACTACAAAGAGGCCACCATAGACCAGTAAAAGCAACCTGTTAAAATATGGTTAGTATCTATTAAAATATTAACATTTACCGTTTTAAAATTCACCTAGTTTTGAATAAATATTATTTGATATGAGTACAAAACTAAACTGGGAAGGTATTTATCCTGCTGTATTAACTCCTTTTACGAAAGAAGGTGAGATAGACTTTGAAATGTTCACTCTCAATACAGAAGCCCAGATTAAAGCAGGAGTTCACGGAATTATCCTTGCAGGAACATTAGGGGAGGCCAGTACTTTGGAAACGGAAGAAAAATTTGAGTTGCTGAAATATGCAAAAAAAATAACACAGGGAAGAACTCCTGTCATTCTTAATCTTTCTGAAAATACAACCAAAAATGCGGTGAACTTTGCACAGAAAGCAAAAGAATTCGGAGCAGACGGCCTTATGCTTCTTCCGCCCATGCGTTATAAAGCTGATAACCGTGAAGTTGTTGAGTATTTCAAAGCAGTGGCTTCTGCTACAGATCTTCCTATTCTTATTTACAACAATCCTGTAGACTATGGAATATATGTTACCCTTGAAATGTTTGAGGAGCTTATTGAATATCCAACCATTCAGGCTGTTAAAGAATCAACGAGAGATCTGGCGAATGTAACCCGAATGATTAACCGTTTTGGAAAAAGGATCAAAATTCTTGGAGGTGTAGATACAATTTGCCTGGAAACCCTGATGCTTGGAGCTGATGGTCTTGTGGCAGGTCTTGTAGATGCGTTTCCTAATGAAACCATGGCGATGTATAACTACGCAAAAGCCCATGAATATGACAAAGCTGTAGCCATCTACAGATGGTTTATGCCTTTGCTGGAGCTGGATATTCATCCTAAACTTATCCAGTATATCAAACTGGCGGCGGCATCAGAAGGAATAAGCAATCCTTATGTGAGAGCTCCACGTCTTGAACTCCAAGGAGAGGAAGCTGAAAAAGTTCAAAAAATCATTGATGAAGGCAGGGCTAATCGTCCGGTACTCAATTAACACCTGAAAAACAATTATGATTGAAGAAACATCAAAAGAAAATATTGATAAAAGAATTCAGAGGGCAGCTGAAGCCTTCCAGTTCCTGAAGAATACCACCATCAATGAACGGGCAGAATTTATGAATGCTGTTGCTGATCAGATTGAAGCTTTGGGAGAAGAACTGTTGGCAGTTACTCACGCTGAAACGTCATTGCCTTTAGCAAGACTTACAGGTGAAAAGGCCAGAACAGTAGGACAATGGAGAAGTTATGCAAAAGCTGTTGCTACGGGGATATATGCAGAACCCAGAATTGATCTTGCCCAGCCAGAAAAACAAAAAGGAGATCTCCGAAAATACCATGTAGGCATTGGGCCTGTTGTTGTTTTTGGAGCCAGTAATTTTCCGTTTGCATTTTCTACGGCAGGAGGAGATACAGCAAGTGCTATCGGGGCCGGCTGTCCTGTGATTGTAAAGGCACACCCGGCACACCCACAGACTTCACAAATAATGGCTGATACAATAAATGCCGTTGTTACAGCTTTTGGATGGCCTGAAGGGATCTTTAGCCATATTACCGGAACATCTTATGAAACCGGAGCTTACCTGACTCAGCATTCGGATATACAGGCAGTTGCATTTACCGGTTCTTTCCAAGGGGGAAAGGCTTTGTTTGATATTGCTAACCGTCGTGAAAATCCTATTCCGGTATTTGCAGAAATGGGAAGTATTAATCCTGTATTTGCTTTTCAAAACTTACTTGAAACTAAAGCTGAAACATTAGCAAAAGAATATATTGCTTCTTTAACGTTAGGAGTAGGTCAGTTTTGTACAAATCCGGGAGTATTTATTGCATTGAAAGGGAATTCTCTTGACCGCTTTATCAACACATTAAAAGATGAAATTCTGAATGTTGCTCCTGCGAATATGCTTCACAAAGGAATATCGGAAAGCTTCGAAAAACATAAAAATATTGCGATAGAACAACCGGATGTTGAAATAATTGCTTCGGCAAACCCCACAACAGAAGATGGTCTAGGACATGCTTCCGTTATAAAGACAAATGCTCAGACCTTCCTGAATAATCCTGTATTGAGTGAAGAAGTTTTTGGCCCATTTGGTATTGTGGTGGTATGTGAAACACTTGATGAAATCACAGAAATCGCCCATCAGCTAAAAGGACAATTGACGATTACGGTAGCCGCTACTGATGAAGACCTACGTGATAATCTTACGTTAGTCAGCCTTCTGAAAGATAAATGCGGAAGACTGTTATTCAACGGAATGCCTACCGGAGTGGAAGTAGTTTATGCCATGCAGCATGGTGGTACGTTTCCTTCTACCACAGATTCTCGTTTTACTTCTGTAGGACCGGATGCTATAAAAAGATTTGTTCGTCCTATTTCTTTTCAAAACTGGCCGGATGAATTTTTACCCGAAGAGTTAAAGAATGACAATCCATTGCAGATCAGCAGAATGGTGGATGGAGAAATGAATTCAGGATCATTAAAATTACAGACCACATGAACAGAACATTTTTTTGTATAGATTCACATACCTGTGGCTGTCCTGTACGCCTTGTTGCAGGAGGAGCACCTATTTTAAAAGGAAATTCCATGATGGAGCGCAGGCTTCACTTCATGAAAGAATATGACTGGATAAGAAAGGGATTAATGTTTGAACCCCGAGGTCACGATATGATGAGCGGAAGTATTCTGTATCCTCCTGCTGATGAAAATAATGATATCGGGGTTTTATATATTGAGACCAGCGGATGTCTTCCCATGTGCGGACACGGAACGATAGGAACAGTAACCATTGCCATAGAAGAAGGCCTTGTTGTACCTAAAATTCCCGGGAAATTGCGTCTTGAAACACCTGCCGGACTTATCCTCATAGATTATGTACAGGAAGGGAAAAAAGTAAAATCGGTAAAACTAACGAATGTAAAGTCTTTTCTGTATGCAGAAAATCTGCAAGTTGAATGCCCGGATCTTGGATTAATCAATGCTGATGTAGCCTATGGCGGAAACTTTTATGCTATTATAGACCCTCAGGAAAATTATAGAGATATTTCTGATTTTACAGCCAGCCAGCTTATTCATTATGGAAAAATCATCAGAAAATTACTCAATGATAAATATGAATTTATTCATCCTGAAATTGAACACATTACCGGATTAAGCCATATTCAATGGACAGGTATACCTACAGATCCTAAAGCAAGTGGGAGAAATGCGGTATTGGTAGGTGAAAATGCCTTGGACCGCTCACCATGTGGTACAGGAACTTCTGCAAGAATGGCGCAGTGGCATGCTAAAGGAAAACTCAAAAAAGGAGAAGAATTTATCCATGAAAGCTATATTGGTTCTCAGTTTATTGGCAGAATTGAAGAAACTGCAGTTGTAGATGGAAGATCAGCCATTATCCCATCAGTAGAAGGCTGGGCAAGAATTACCGGATATAATCATATTATTATTGATGATGAAGATCCTTATTGGCAGGGTTTTCAGGTAATGTAACACGCATATGACACAGAATAAAGGAAAAGCCCTCATCATTGGTGCAGGAATAGCCGGATTAAGCTCAGCCTATTACCTTTTACAGAAAGGATGGCAGGTGGAAATTCTGGAGCAGAATGATCTTACCAACAACTGTTCTTATGGCAATGCAGGAATGATTGTACCCAGTCATTTTACCCCATTGGCCGCACCGGGAGTTGTTGCCCAGGGAATACGCTGGATGTTTGACAGTAAAAGTCCGTTTTATGTGAAACCTTCACTCAGCGCTAAACTGATATCATGGGGTTTACAGTTTTTGAAACATTCCAACCAGAAACATGTTGATCATTCAGCAGCAGCCATCCGTGATCTTAATCTCGCAAGCAGCAAACTTTATAATGAAATTGCAGAAACAGATGGTTTTGATTTTGAACTTAATCAAAATGGTATTCTGATGCTTTATAAAACAGAGAAAGTAGCAGAAGAGGAGATAGAGCTTGCCCACAAAGCAATTAATATGGGATTATCAGTTGATATTCTTGATAAAAAAGAAATTCAGGAACTCGAGCCCAATGCCCGATTGGATGTTATCGGAGGAGTCAATTATAAGTGTGACGGTCATATGAATCCGGTAAAACTGATGAAACAAATGATCGCCTATCTTAAAAATAACAATGTCATTTTCCATACTCATCACAAAGTAACAGGTTTTGAAACTTCTGGAAATGCTATTAAAACAGTCATTGCCAATGGTAAGGAATTTACTGCAGACCAATTTATTATGACCGGAGGTTCATTTCTTCCTGAACTGGCTCAGAAGGTAGGAATCAAAATTCAGTTAATGCCCGGAAAAGGATATTCGTTTATGCATACCCTTGATAATCCGGTCAATACCCTGAATCATGCTGCTTTATTACTGGAAGCAAGAGTGGCTGTCACTCCTATGAATGGGCAGATCCGTTTTGGGGGAACTATGGAACTGGCTTCCCATCATGATAAAATTAATATGAAAAGGGTAGAAGGTATCGTCCGGTCTATTCCTAAGTATTTACCCGATTTCCAGATGGAAATACCCAAAGAATCAGAAATCTGGTTGGGTTACAGACCCTGCGCTCCGGATGGCCTTCCGTATTTAGGTCAATCTTCGAAATTAAAAAATCTAATTATTGCCGGAGGCGGTGGAATGATGGGGCTAAGTCTTGGACCCATTTTCGGAAAAACAGTTTCAGAACTTGCCAATGACCAAAAGCCAACGGTTGAGATAAAGATATTCAACCCTGAAAGATTTAATTAAAAAACATAACATAAAACACACAAAATTATGCCTAAAACCATTTAACTATTCAAATAATTTATTAACAACCAAATCCAAAAAATCATGAAAAAATTTAAATTACTACTACTTGCTTCCCTATTTCCAATAATAGGTTTTGCTCAAGAAAACAGACCTCATGAGTGTAAAGCAGATGAAATGATGAAAAAACATTTTGAACTGCATCCTGAATCTAAGGCTGAATATGAAAATTTTGAAAAATTCACAAAAGATTTTGTAAAAAAAATGGAATCAAACAAAACTCCATTGAATAAAAAGGTGAATTCTCCCACCTACATCATTCCTGTGGTTTTTCATGTGTATGGAGAATCTCAGAGTAATGTAAAAGTGAATTACCAAAAAGTAGTTGACTTGCTGCAACAAATCAACTTAAATTTCAATGGAATCAACACTGATTCAAACACTATAGATCCTTACTTCCAGCCTATTAGGGGCACATTAAGTATTGAATTCCGCTTAGCTAAAATTGACCCAACCGGAAAAGCAACAAGCGGAGTGGTATTTCATCCTTTCAAAGGTGGATATGGCAATGGTGGCGGATATGATGCACAAATTGGCACAGATGCCTGGGATAATACAAAGTATATGAATGTGTATATACAAAATGATCTATATGCTAGTAAAGATTTATATCAATCAGGAGTTGCCTGGTATCCGGATTCATACATGACTTCAGTAAATACAGCCAGAGTTGTTTATAATGGCCGTTATATATATGATGCTGCAGGAACTGTTGCTTCAAACGAGTTTTCTGACACATTCACTCACGAATTCGGGCATTGGCTAAATCTTCAACATACATTCAATGTTCTTTGTTCAACTGCAAATCCCAGTAATGATGGTGATGGAGTTGCTGACACCCCTGTAGAAAATAATTCTAATGGATTAGGATGTGCAGCTGGAAACAATTGTCTTGGACAAAAAGTGAACGTTGAAAACTATATGGGATACAACGGCTCTGCAGGTTGTTATAAAATGTTTACCACTGGACAAGTCAACAGAATGTTAGCCGCATTAAATCACCCTTCAAGAATAAATTTATGGCAGCCCGCAAACTTAGCAGCAACCGGTGTTGCCAATACTCCGCCTAGATTAGCTCTTAGCAACAGTACATTTACTGAAAACTTAAACAATAATGGTAAAGTATCATTAGATGGAACAGTAGCATCTACTCCAATCTCAGCCATTACCCTAAACGGAGCAACATTTGGGGTACCAAATGGAACAACTCTTATTTCAGGAACACATTTCACTTCTTCATTACCAGCAGGATTAACAGCAGCTATAGCAGTTACAAGTCCTACTACTGCTACACTTACTCTAAATGGATCAACAACCAGTCATCCTAAAAGCCAGATTCTCAATTCATCAATTACATTCCTAAATCCTGCTATAACAGGAGGTGTAACTTCATTAGGATCCACAACCGCTTTGGCATTAACTTTTTCATATAA
Source organism: Chryseobacterium sp. CFS2 (assembly GCF_036543225.1). Classification (NCBI taxonomy): domain Bacteria; kingdom Pseudomonadati; phylum Bacteroidota; class Flavobacteriia; order Flavobacteriales; family Weeksellaceae; genus Chryseobacterium; species Chryseobacterium sp. CFS2. Next base: position 94,133 of record NZ_JAZHQU010000003.1, on the reverse strand, counting down.
AGATCCTTATAAAATAGTTACCGGAACTCCTCTGGAAAGTTATGCCAATCCAACACCAACAACAGTAACAACCAACTCCGGAGCAACTTGGAAATACTTTATCATTAACCCTGAGCTTAGTGATGATGCCGGGTATGGCGCCTGGTACTATGGGGCAAATCAATTAAAATTGGAAACCTATTGGAAAGGATTAGTATGTGAAGCAGGAACAAGAAATATTAGCCTAATTCCAGCCTGCACCACCATAACGAATGCAAGTAATATAGGTTATCCTACTTATACTCCCGGACAACTTGATGTTTACACTCCTACATACACTACCTGGTCTGGCAAAACAGCTTATGTTGGTTTTAGAAACCAATTTGAAGGCTACAATATTAACGGCTATTTCAAACTGATTGCCGGGGCTAATGGTTCAGGGTATTCTGTAACTGAGTTTGCCTACAACACACAACCCTATGGCAGTATTACAACGCCTTGTGCATTACCATTATCCATTGCAGACAGTGATACAACGAACTCAGAAACATCCATCTATCCAAATCCAGTTTCTGATGTATTGAATATTAAAACAAAAGGGGAAATTAAATCAATTGCTGTTTACGATATGTTTGGAAGAAAAATGAATGCTAAAGTTATTGGTGATAAGGTGGATGTTAAACACTTCCTAAGCGGAACTTATTTAATTGATATTGAAACCTCTTTAGGAAAATCTTCCCAAAAATTCATTAAAAAATAGAATCAAACTCAAAGCAGTTACAGACTGGCTTAAAGCTTTTTAAACAACAAAACACTTTTCTCAGAAATATGAATAATAGTTTAGTATTCATATGCAGTTAATTGGGCTTCATGGTAAGCCCAATTTTTTATTGTATTTATGAGCAGTTCTTCATTTATTTATGTAATTTTATTCTTTGATAACAATATTCAGTGCATTATAAAAACGACACCATCACCATCCGCGAATTTACTCCCGAAGAATTCCCTTTATTTTCTACTCTTTTTGAAAATGAAAATGTTACCCGGTACCTGCCTTACAAAACTCCCGAAGAATATAAAGAGATGTTTGACAAAGCACTGGCAGATTATGAAACAGAACCATTCAGCAGATGGGGAATATTTAACACAAAGAATAATGATTTTGTAGGAATGTGTCTCGCAAGAGTCTTCCTTGACCATCCGGAACAACTAGAAATCGGTTATACATTAGGAGAAGATTATTGGGGTAAAGGACTTGGAACTGAAGTCTGTAAAGCTCTTGTTGATTATTGTTCTTCACTGAATCATCAGAAAGATATTGTGGCTGTTACTGATCTTGATAATATAGGATCTCAAAAAGTACTTTTAAAAAGCGGCTTCAGCAGAATTGAAAACCTGGTACGAGAGGATAGAGAACTGGCTTACTTTATATTGCACAAAGGGTAAACTTATTGAGTATCTTTTTTCCACCAGATTGCACAGATTTCCACAGATGTTTGTGCATATTTTTAGACTAAAATAATCTCAGGCAATAGAAAATGTTTGATTTTTTTAAGCTTAATTGAACTCCTCGACAGTTTATTTCTTACTTAAAATCAACTTAAGTGTTTTTAAAATCTTTTGTGACTTTTACAGTTAAATGCAAAGTCTTCAACCATAAAAACATTTCATTTATACAATAATTTATCATAACTTGCAGGAATTATGATGTCGAAACGTTGCAAATATGCGCTTAAAGCAATGGTCAGATTAGCAAGGAATTATAACCAGGGCTTTCTGCCAACCTCCGTTATTGCACAAGACGAAAACATCCCCAAGAAATTTTTGGAACAAATTCTTCTCGAACTTAAAAGAGCCAAACTGGTGAACAGTAAACAAGGCAAAGTAGGAGGATATTACTTGCTGAAATCACCCGACGAGGTCTCATTAGCAGATATTTACCGTATTTTCGATGGGCCTATTGCTCTTACGCCATGTGTATCTCTAAATTTTTATGAAGCATGTGATGATTGTGTAGATGAAGCGGTCTGTTACTTAAGAAAAGAATTAATGATCGTTCGTGAAAAGACCAGAACAAGCATGATGGAGGCCACTCTGACTAAGTTTATCAATAACAATTAATTTTTTTTATTTAAATTCTACTATTTTGATAGGAGTTATAGAATTTTGTATATATTTGCAAGACTTAAATCTCAATTCAAAATGAAAAACAGTCTGGAAAATGAATACGAAAATCTTGTAAAAGAGGCTAGTGAAGCTTCTTTTCAAACAAATGGGCTGCAAATACTGACCGAAAGATTCCCGGGAGAAGTTATCTTTTCAACCAGTTTCAGTTACGAAGATCAGGTTATCACTCATCTGATAAAAGATTTAACTATTGAAATATTCACGCTTGATACCGGAAGACTTTTTGAACAAACCTATGAAACCTGGACCTCCACAAAGGCTTTTTTCAAAAAGAATATCAAAGCCTACTATCCGGATACTGAAGAACTCAGGGAATTTGTAACCGAAAATGGACCGGATTCATTCTATCAGTCCGTAGAAAAAAGAAAAGCGTGCTGTACCATCCGAAAGGTTCACCCTCTGAGAAAAGCACTGGAAGACTATAAAGTATGGGTTACAGGCCTGAGGTCAGAACATTCTCCCAACAGGCAAAATATGCCCCAGCTGGAATGGGATCCGGATAATAAGATAATAAAATTTCATCCTATCCTTCACTGGACTACAGAACAGGTGACAGCATATGTAAAAGATCATCATCTGCCCTACAATCATCTTCATAAAAAAGGATTTGTAAGCATAGGATGTGAGCCTTGTACCAGAGCCATCAAAGAAGGAGAAGATTTCAGAGCAGGCCGTTGGTGGTGGGAAGATGCCAACAAAAAAGAATGCGGTCTGCATATTCATCAATAAAAAAAGAAAAAAATGTCAATACATCAGTTCAATTATTTAGATCAGTTAGAAGCTGAATCTATTTATATATTAAGAGAAGTAGCCGGTCAGTTTGAACGTCCTGCCTTATTATTCAGTGGTGGAAAAGACAGTATTGTACTGGCTCATCTGGCAAGAAAAGCATTCTTCCATGGCAAAATACCGTTTACCTTTGTTCATGTAGATACCGGACACAACTTTCCGGAAGTTCTGGATTTTCGTGATCAGCTGGTAAAGCAGTTAGAGGTCAATCTGGCTGTAAGGAAAGTGGAAGACACGATAAAAAGTAAAAAATTAACGGAGGCCAAAGGTAAATTTCCAAGCAGAAACTGGCTGCAAACTTATACACTTCTTGATACGATTGAAGAATTTGAATTTGATGCCTGCATCGGAGGAGCCAGAAGAGATGAGGAAAAAGCCCGCGCCAAGGAAAGAATATTTTCCGTCCGTGATGAATTCGGGCAGTGGGATCCTAAACTTCAGCGTCCTGAGCTATGGAATATCTTCAATGGAAAAATTCACAAAGGAGAAAATGTAAGAGTTTTCCCTATCAGCAACTGGACAGAGCTTGACATCTGGAACTATATCCGAAGAGAAAAAATTGCACTTCCTTCCATTTATTTTTCGCATGAAAGAGAAGTGGTAGATTTTAACGGTCAGTGGCTTGCCAATTCCTCACACGTCTTTTTAGAGCCGGAGGATATTATCACTACCAAAAAAATACGCTACCGTACCGTTGGAGACATGACCTGTACCGCTGCAGTAGAATCCAATGCGGTAACAATAGATGCCGTAATCGAAGAAATTGTAGCGACCAGAATTTCAGAACGTGGCGAAACAAGAATTGACGACAGAGTGACAGAAGCCGCCATGGAAGACAGAAAAAAAGGAGGCTATTTTTAATCAATGATAAAAGATAATTGATCAACGATCACACAGAATATTTTTATCAATTATTATTTATCACTTATCATTTATAACAAAAATCGGATGGATATATTAAGATTTATAACAGCAGGAAGTGTAGATGACGGTAAAAGTACCCTTATCGGCAGACTGCTTTACGATAGCAAAAGTATTTTACAGGATCAATTGGAAGTCCTTGAAAAACATTCTAAAAATAAAAATGAAGACGGGGTAGACCTTGCTCTTCTAACAGACGGATTGCGTGCAGAAAGAGAACAGGGAATCACTATTGATGTTGCCTACCGTTATTTTTCAACGGCAAAAAGAAAATTTATTATTGCTGATGCTCCCGGACATGTGCAATATACCCGTAATATGATCACCGGAGCATCCAATTCTGACCTGATGGTCATTCTGATCGATGCCCGAAAAGGTGTGATAGAACAGACCAGAAGACATTCCATCATCGCCTCTTTATTACAGTTGAAGAAAGTTGCGGTAGCCATCAACAAAATGGATATGGTGGATTATGCAGAAGATGTTTTTGAAAATATAAAATCAGAATATACAAAAATTGCAGAAAATCTGGGATTAAATGACGTAAGCTATTTTCCGATCTCTGCATTAAAGGGCGACAATATTGTTTCAAAATCATCAAAGACAGATTGGTATGAAGGAAGCTCTCTTCTTGAGTATCTTGAAGAAGTAACTTTAAATGAAGAAAAAAACAATGGAAGCCGTTTTCAGGTTCAGTATGTGATTCGTCCTCAAACGGAGGAACTGCATGATTACCGAGGCTATGCCGGGCAGATACTTAGTGGAAAATTCACCAAAGGAGACAAAATTCATATTCTTCCTGCAGATCTTACGACTGAAATTACGAAGATAGAGATCAATGGCGTTGAAAAAGAAGAGGCATTTGAAGGTCAGCCTGCAGTGATTCACCTTGCTCATGATGTAGATGTCAGCAGAGGAGATATTTTTGCAACGGAAGAACATGTTCCTACCGTTGAAAAAGACCTTGAAATTCTGTTATGCTGGCTTGATCAGAAGCCTTTGCAGCCAGGGAATAAATATCTGTTGCAACAGAATAGCAGACTTGTCAAAGCCGTTGTGAAAGAAGTAGATTACAAGATCAATGTTAATACTCTTATCAGAGAACAGGCAGATGGGGAAATTAAACTCAATGAAATTGTGAAAGTTACCCTACGAACGGCACAGCCTTTGGTCTATGACAGCTTTACCAATAATAAAACAACGGGCTCTGCCATTTTGGTAGATGAAACGTCCAATTCAACGGTAGCAGCCTGTATAATTCAATAGAAAAAATGGCAATTTCCGATCAATTAATTGAAAGAATTCATCAGACAAAGCAAAACAGCATTCATGGATTCTTTGATAAAATAAAGACCAAAAAATGGGTTAAGGATTTGTATGAAACACTTTTCCTGCCTCAGACTGACAATACTGAAGAGCAGCTGAAAAGAAATTTCGATGCTCTGCAGGAAACACTATCTGACTTAATTAATACCGTTGCAGGAGATAAAAATATTACAGAAAAACAAGTCAATCAATTTTTTGAAGCCTTGCCGGAGTTATATAATCAGTTGGTTCTGGATGCAAAATCTATTCTGGAATTTGATCCGGCAGCAGATTCTCTGGAAGAGGTATATCTGGCATATCCGGGCTTTTTTGCCACCTATGTCTACCGTATTTCGCACCAGCTTTGGAGTCAGGAAGTGAAGATTCTACCGCGGGTCATTTCAGAATATGCCCACAGTAAAACCGGAATTGATATTCATCCCGGAGCTACCATCGGCAAATCTTTTTTTATTGATCACGGAACAGGAATAGTGATTGGAGAAACAACCATTATTGGAAACAATGTCAAAATCTATCAGGGAGTAACCCTCGGAGCCTTGAATGTTTCCAAAGAAAAAGCCCATCAGAAAAGGCATCCCAATATTGAAGATGATGTGATTATCTATTCGGGAGCCACCATTCTGGGAGGCGAAACAACCATAGGCAGAGAAAGTATCATAGGAGGAAATGTCTGGGTAACCCAAGATGTTCCTGCCAACTCTCTGGTCTACCACAAAAGTGAAATAAAAATAAAGGATAATACTTCATTACCGGAATCATTAACCTTTGTGATTTAAAAAAACAAAAAAGTACATTGATATGAAATTTCAGAACGCATTAGAAACGATTGGAAACACACCCGTCGTAAAAATTAATAAACTCTTCAATTCAGATCATGAAATCTGGATCAAACTTGAAAAAAGCAACCCTGGCGGAAGCATTAAAGACAGAATTGGTCTGGCCATGATAGAAGATGCAGAAGCGAAAGGATTATTAAATAAAGACAGTGTCATTATAGAACCCACGAGTGGAAATACAGGGATAGGACTCGCTTTGGTAGCTGCTGTAAAAGGATACAAACTGATCCTTGTCATGCCGGAAAGTATGAGCATTGAACGCCGTAAAATTATGGAAGCGTATGGAGCAGAATTCGTACTTACCCCAAGAGAAAAAGGGATGAAAGGAGCCATTGAAAAAGCCAATGAGCTTGCTGAAGAAACCCCCAATTCATGGATTCCAAGACAGTTTGACAATCCTGCCAATGTAAAAGTACACGTAGAAACCACCGCACAGGAAATTTTAAAAGATTTCCCGGATGGCCTGGATTACATCATTACAGGAGTAGGAACCGGAGGACACATCACCGGAATTGCAAAAGCAGTAAAGGAAAAGTATCCTAATGTAAAAGTAATTGCTGTAGAGCCGGAATTATCTCCCGTACTCAGCGGAGGAAGCCCCGCACCACATCCATTACAAGGACTCGGAGCTGGATTTGTTCCTTCCATTCTGGATATTACTCTTTTAGACGGAGTAATCACAGTAGGAAAGGAAGAAGCTTATGAATACGCCCTCAATGCCGCTAAACAAGAAGGTCTTTTTGTGGGAGTTTCCACAGGAGCCGCTCTAGCAGCCATTGCAAAACATTTACCGGAAATACAACCTAACGCTAAAATTCTCACCATCAATTACGATACCGGAGAAAGGTATCTGTCCGTAGAAGGACTCTTCTAAATCCTTAAATAACACCTACTTCAATGAAAACAAACATAAAATCACCAAAGGTCTTCCTTATCGGTGCAGGGCCCGGCAACCCTGAACTGATCACTGTAAAAGCAGTAAAAGCAATCGCAGAAGCAGATGTCATCTTATGTGACCGCCTTGTAAGTCCGGAGATTCTGGAAACCTACGTCAATGAAAACACTGAAATCATCTATGTAGGGAAAGAATGCAGTAAAAATGCTTCCACACCGCAGTCTCATATCAATACTTTGATGGTGGAATATGCCCTTCAGAACAAAACTATTGTCAGGCTTAAAGGAGGAGACGTTTCTATATTCTCCAATATTCTGGATGAATTGCAGGCTTTAAAACACAATCATATCCCTTACGAAATTATTCCGGGAATTACAGCCGCATTAGGAGCCGCCGCATTTGCAGGGATGCCTTTAACAGCAAGAGGATATTCTACATCAGTACGTTTTCTGACGTATTATAAATCAGAAATTGTGAGTGAAGAATACTGGAAAGAGCTTGCTTTAACCAATGATACCCTTGTTTTCTATATGTCTAAAGGAAATCTGACTCCTCTTGTGGAAAAGCTGAAACAGCTTGAGATTTCAGGTGATAAAAAAATTGCAGTCATTGAACAGGCGACAACGCCTTTCCAAAAGGTGTACACCTCATCATTTGATGATTTTAATGAAAAATTCGGAGACAAAAACTTTGCTTCACCTTCATTGGTTGTTGTGGGCAAAATTGTTAACCTTCACGAAGAATTTTCATGGCTGGAAAATGCCGAACAGGAAGGTCTTTACTTTAAATCAGTGGAAAACGGAAGTCTAATCCCTACAACTCAAAATTTCTTTGAATATGCTGTCTGAAACTAAATTAAATGTATTAAAACAAATATCCGGAGACTTATCCAGAGATGAAGCCATTTGGGCAAGCGGATATCTTGCCGGTATTGCCGGAGGATCGTCACTGACCGCCGTACTGCCGCCTCAGGAAACGAATAGTATTACACAGAATGTTGTAAAGAAAATAACCCTGGCTTACGGAACAGAAACCGGAAACAGTAAAAAATTAGCGACAGCTTTGGCAGGTATTGTGAAGAAAAAAGGACTTCAGGTAAAACTGGCCGACCTTTCTCAGTACAAACCCAAAGATTTGGCTAAAGAAGAGTTTTTCTTCGTAGTGATAAGCACTCAGGGAGAAGGTGAACCGCCAGCGCTGGCCAAAAAGTTCTATGATTATATTTATGAAAATGAAATTAATCTTAGCGGACTTAAATTCGGAGTATTGGCTTTAGGAGACAGCAGTTACCCTCTGTTCTGCAAAACAGGAGAAGATGTAGATTCACGCTTTGAAATATTGGGAGCTCAGCGCGTTATTCCATTAAAGAAATGTGATATCGATTATGAGCAGGAAGCTTCACACTGGATAGAACATGTATTCGAGACAGTTAATAAAAATGCTGGTCAGAGTACAAAAAGTATTTCAGCTCCAAAGGTTTCTGCCGGAAGAAAGAAATACCAGGGAAAAGTTTCAGCAATCATCAACCTAAATGATATTACATCTGAAAAAGAAACCTATCATATCGAAATTGAAACAGATGAAGCTCTTGCTTATCAGCCGGGTGCAGCGTTAGGACTAATTCCTTTCAATTCAAAATCTATAGTAGATGAAATTATTACCCTTACAGGAATTGATCCTCAAAAAAAGATAGAAACAGCAAAAATTACAGATACCGCTGAAGAACTGTTACACAAACATCTTAACATCACCTATCTGCTTAAATCTGTTGTTGTTCAATATGCGAAAATAACAGAACATTCCATTCCGGAAGTCAGATTAAGCCTTCTTGATCTGCTTAGGATTTATCCGGTAAAAAATGCTGATGAATTTGAAGAAATTATTCAGATATTAACCGCTCAGGCTCCTCGTCTGTATTCAATTTCTTCCTCTGTAGAAGCGCATGGGGACACGGAAATTCATATTACGGTCGCTAAATCAGAATTCTTTATAGACCATCAGAAACATAATGGATTATGCAGTGGTTTTCTGAGTGAATTCAAAGAAGGAGAAGATATTGAGTTTTATATTCAGGATGCAGGACACTTCAAATTGCCTCAAGCTGATAAAGATATCATCATGATTGGTCCCGGTACAGGAATAGCTCCTTTCAGATCATTCCTCTGGGAGCGTGATGCAACAGGTGCGGAAGGAAGAAACTGGTTGTTTTTCGGGGATAGAAGCTTCGTGTCAGACTTCCTTTATCAGGCAGAACTTCAGGATTTTATTAAAACAGGCAGTCTCACTCATTTAGACCTTGCTTTTTCAAGAGATACCACTGAAAAAATATATGTTCAGCACAGACTGGAACAAAAAGCACAGGAAGTTTTTTACTGGCTGGAAGGCGGAGCATCTGTATACGTTTGCGGAGCCAAAGAACCAATGGCTCGTGACGTAGAACAGACACTTCTCACCATCATTCAGAATGAAGGAAAAAGAAGCAAAGAAGATGCAGCCCTTTATCTGGAAGAAATGGAGCTTAGTGGCAGATATGCCAAAGATGTTTATTAAATGGAATAAAGAAGTAGTCGTAAAAAATTAAAGGAAACAATTATGAACAATGATAAAGAAAACCTTTCACCGGTAGAAAGGATTAAAACCAGCAGTAACGGGCTTAGGGGATCTTTAAAAGAAAGCCTTGCTGATTCTATTACCGGAGCCATAAGGGAAGATGATCAGACGCTGATCAAATTTCATGGAATGTACCAACAGGACGACAGAGACCGAAGGGAAGAGCGTGTTTCTAAAAAACTGGAATGGCTATACTCCTACATGATCAGATTAAGACTTCCCGGCGGCTTTTTAACTCCGGAACAATGGATAGGATTGAATGAAACAGCAGAAGATCATTCCACCGGAACCATTAAAGTAACCACAAGACAAACGATTCAGCTGCATGGCATTTTAAAATCTCATTTAAGACCTACCATCCAAAGCTTCAATCTTCAGCATCTGGATTCTATTGCCGCTTGTGGGGATGTCAACAGAAATGTAACGTGTACAGCCAATCCCTCAGAATCACCTTTGCACAAGGAAGCTTACGAACTGGCAGGGAAAATCAGTGAGATGTGTCTTCCAAAAACCAAATCTTATTATGATATCTGGATTGATGATGAACTTCTGGTGGACCGTAAAGCAGAAGAAGATCCTCTGTATCAGGACAGATATCTTCCGAGAAAGCTGAAAATAGGAATAGCTGTTCCTCCTAATAACGATGTGGATGTATTCATCAATGATATTGCCTTAATTGCTATTATCGAAAATGATAAAATTGTTGGCTACAATATAGCTGCCGGAGGAGGACTTGGTGCCACTCATGGAAACGAAGCAACCTATGCACGTCTTGCCTCCATTCTTGGGTTTGTAGATACGGAAAAAAAAGTTTTGAAGGCTGTCTACGAAATCATCACGGTTCAAAGAGACTTCGGGAACAGAAGCGACCGGAAATTATCAAGATTAAAATATACGATTGATAAATTGGGTATCGACCAGTACAGGGCCGAAGTAGAAAAAAGAACAGGATTCAGCTTTGAACCTGCCAGAGAATTTAAGTTTGAACAGAGAAAAGACCGTTACGGCTGGATTCAAAATCATGAAGGAAAATGGTTTTACACTGTATTTGTAGAGCATGGAAGAATCCTTAATACGGCAGAATATCCTTTAAAATCAGGATTATTAAAAGTAGCGCAGACTGGCAATGCCAATTTCCGTTTTACCTGTAACCAGAACCTTATTCTTGCTGATATTGATGAAAAAGATAAACCAGAAATTGAACATATTTTAAAAGAACACGGAATTTCAGAATATACAAACGGAGCCAGTGCTCTGCGTAAAAACTCTGTTGCCTGTGTAGCTTTGAACACCTGTTCACTGGCATTGGCTGAAGCTCAGCGCTATCTTCCTTCTTTGGTCACAAAAATAGAACCTATCCTTGAAAAATATGGCCTGCGGGACGAAGATATTACCATTCGTATGACCGGATGTCCTAATGGATGTGGGAGATCTCCAAATGCTGAAATCGGATTTGTGGGTACAGCTTATGGAAAATATAACCTTCACATCGGAGGAGACCGTCTGGGAATGCGATTGAATACAAAATTTAAAGAAAATATTGGCGAAGAAGAAATTCTTACAACCCTTGATGAGCTTTTCGGAATTTATGTACAGAAAAGACTTGCAGAAGAAACATTTGGTGATTTTTCATACCGTTACTTACATACCTTAAATTAATTATATGGCTAATTTTCATTATGATCTAAAAAAAAATATAAAAACTAAACCTCTTCATTTTGGGAGACGAATGTGTATGTGTTGTTTATTCTTCAATAACAATACAATCAAAGCTGTTTGAAGTTTTCAATCCAACCACAAAAGTCACAAAAGTTTTTAAACACTTAAGCTTTTTAAGAGCCCAACTTTGTGCATAATAAGAACACCTAAGTTTTGTGAAAATCTTTGATTTTCATCTTTCATCTAATGTGAGCTTTCTACGGCATCATTTTAAACTTACTTAGGTGAACTAAAGTGTTTTAAAATGAGAACTTTTGTGTCTTTTGCGGTTAAAAATAATCAATGAAAAAGTTCAGACAGCTTCATTCTCAAACCTAAAAAATGAAGCAAAAATGAAAAACAAAAAACAGGGAAATTTTCTGCCTAAAGTAGGTATTATCGCATTTACATTTCTATTTTTTAACCTGGCAGAAGCCCAGCAGCAGCTCATAGAACTTAGTGGAAGCATCAAAAATACAGGGACAAGCAAAGGCCTCGATTCTGTAAAAGTATACATCGAAAATACACAGGATAATGCCATCACAGATCAACTGGGAAATTTTAAGATCAGAACAAGAGTTACCATTCCATTTCGGGTGGTTATTCAGAAAGACGGCTTCACCAGCCAGACTGTTGAAATTCTTTCTCCTTCCAACAAAATAACGATAGGTCTTAACCCTCAGAATACGATTATTGATGATGTCGTAATTTCAGCCTCCAGAGTTCCGGAAAAAATATTAAGATCACCGATTGCCATTGAAAAAATTGATATTAAAACCATCAGGGAAAGTCCGGCAGCTTCGTTCTATGAAACATTGGAAAATGTAAAGGGACTGCAGCTTTTGACCTCAAGTCTTACTTTAAAAATCCCTAATTCAAGAGGTTTTAACTCACCCAATAATTTCCGTTTTATGCAGTTGGTAGATGGAGTAGATGTACAGTCAGCAACATTGGGAGTACCATTGGGAAATGCAATAGGGCCTACAGAGCTGGATATTCAGTCTATGGAAGTAACGCCAGGAGCAGCTTCGGCTTTGTACGGAATGAATGCCATCAACGGGCTGGCCAGCTTACAGACCAAAGATCCGTTTACGTCTGAAGGAATAAGCCTTTATTTCCGTGGCGGAGTCAATCATGTAGACCATGTTAATCATAAAATAAGTTCTTTGGGCGAAAGCGCCATTCGCTTTGCAAAGGTGATCAATAAAAATTTCGCCGTTAAAGTCAATGCCTCTTATTTCAGTGGAACCGACTGGATTTCAAATAATCTGACAGATCAGAATCCCGGATCTATGGTAACAGCCAATCCTAATTTTGCTTTGGCCAATAATCCGGCTGAAGATCTTTGGAATAAATACGGAGATGAAAGAAACAACCGTGTTGCTGTAAAAGTAGATTATAACGGAAAGCCTACCACATTTAATGTTTCGAGGACAGGATATCTTGAAAAAGATCTTGTAAGCCCGGATGTAAAAAATATTAAATTCGATGCAGGACTATACTACCGCTTCGGGGATCAGTGGAGAACATCTTATGTATACCGTTATGGCTTGCTGGACGGAACTTTCCAGAGAGGAAATAAAATCCGGTTACAAAATGCCACGGTTCAAAACCATAAAGTAGAACTGACAGGAAAAGAACTGACTTTCAGAGCTTATGTATCCATAGAAAACACCGGAGATTCTTATAATCTGAAACCTTTGGCAGACAATCTGGATTTAACGAATCTTTCCAACACCAACTGGAAGAATATATTTCAAACGGCTCTTCAGAATAACCTGAATGCGGGAGCCAATCTTAATGATGCATTCATCTTAGCCCGTCAGGAAGCAGATAAAAACAGAGCTGTCCCCGGAACTGCTGCTTTTGAACAGTTAAAAAATACCATTATCGGAATCAATAATTGGGATTCAGCTAATGCAGGAATAGCTGGCGCGCCGGCAACCGGTGGAGCCAAACTGGAACAGAAATCCCGTTTCTATCAAGGAGAACTTACCTACGATTTTAGCAGATTTGTAAAGATATTCAATCTTCTTGCAGGAGTAGATTACCGTTTGTACAGCATTACTCCGGATGGAAATAATTTTGTGGATTTTGCCCGTCCAGTAAGCGAAAGAAATATTCCTTTGGCTAATGGTACGTTCGGGAAAGATGTTATTTATCAGAAATATGGAGCTTTTGCTCAGATTACCAAGCTTTTCTTTAATGATAAATTAAAAATTAATGCCGCTTTACGTATTGACAGGAATCCCGAATTTGAAGCCAAACTTAACCCTAGAATAAGTGTTGTTTATTCTCCTGTTAAAGAACATAATTTCAGAGCTTCATTCCAAAACGGATACCGTTTCCCTTCGTTATTTGAAGCACTTTCGTTCGTAAATAACGGAAATGTAAGAAGAGTGGGAGGTCTTTCAAAAGTGAATGACGGACTGGGATATCTGGAAAACTCCTATACCCTGGCTTCTATTGACAAATTTACCTCAGCGGTGAATGCAGCTATAGATGCAGGAAAAACCCAGGCTCAGGCCGCTCAGGATAATAAACAGCTTTTAACAGTAGCCAATCTGCAAAAATTACAGCCGGAAAAAATCAATTCATTTGAAGTAGGGTACAAGTCTACTTTCTTCAATAACAAGCTGGTGCTGGATTGGGATTTCTATTACAATATTTACGAAGGATTTCTTGGTCAGGTAGAAGTAGCTGTCCCAAAAAACAGTCAGGTAGGAAGCAATACCGCTGTACTCGCTATGCTGGACCGAAGCAAACAGGACAGATACAGAGTCTATACCAACAGCAACAATACCTACAAAAGCTATGGAACCTCTTTAGGCATCCGTTATAATATCACAGGAAATTATAATGTCAACACCAATGTTTCTTATAATGATCTTGCGTCCAACAATACCTCAGATCTGTTTATTACGGCTTTCAACACCCCGAAATGGATGGTGAATGTAAGTATCGGAAACAGAGAAATTGTCAAAAACATAGGATTTACCCTTGTCGCAAGATGGCAGAGTGGTTTTATGTGGGAAAGTCCTTTAGCATCAGGAGCAATTCCGGCTTATTATACCATTGATGCACAGGCTACATGGAAGCTTCCTGAAATCCGTGCGAATGTTAAAATTGGGGCTACCAATTTACTGAACAGACGTTATTTTCAGTATGCAGCAGGTCCTGAAATCGGGGGACTGTACTATCTCGCTTTTACTTATGATTTAAAACTGTAATCAGCATGAGCAATTCTTTATATCCCATATTTTTAAAACTTGAAAACCTTTCACTGCTGATCATCGGTGGCGGAAAGGTTGCTCTTGAAAAACTGGAATCCGTACTGGGGAATTCACCTGAAACATCCATCAAACTGGTAGCAAAAGAAATTATCCCTGAAGTCAGAACCTTACAAAATCAGTTCTCCAATATCACTCTTCACGAAAGGTCATACAATGATCATGATTTTAATGATATGGATCTTGCCATCATAGCAGTGAATAATATTGTACTGGCAGGGGAAATCAGAGAAAAAGCCCAGAAAAAAAATGTACTGGTCAATATTGCGGACAAACCGGATTTGTGTGATTTTTATTTAGGTTCTATTGTCAAAAAAGGAAGCCTTAAAATTGCCATTTCCACCAATGGAAAATCTCCGACCATCGCTAAAAGATTAAGAGAAACTTTTACTGAAGTCATCCCTGATGAAATGGATCATGTTCTGGATAATATGCAGAATATCCGAAATCAACTGACGGGAGATTTCAATTACAAAGTGAAAGAACTCAATAAGATCACTACAGAATATCTATCTGACGGAAAAGTTGCTGCAAAACCGGATATGGAAATTGAGAAACTGATCAATATTACCAAAACAGCTCAGAGAAAAGCCAATATTTATCTTGCCATTATAGGTGTTTTATTACTTTTTGGATTATTTGGCCTTGTGGTGTATCAGTTCAATCTTTCCGGGGATATCCAATACTTTCTGAATAAAGACGGTCATATTTTTTACTGGATGCTGTTTGCTGGTTTTATGGCAGAAATTGTGGCCGGATCCATGGGAATGGGGTATGGAGTAATATGTACCACCATACTTCTGCTGTTGAATGTTCCGCCGCCCGTTGTAAGTGCAAGCATTCATTCTGCAGAATCTTTTACGACGGCAGCAGGAAGTTTCAGTCATTATAAACTGGGAAATGTCAATAAGAAAATGGTGTGGGTATTATTCCCGCTGGCTATTGTAGGTTCTGTTATCGGAGCATTAACGCTTTCTCATTATGGCGAGCATTATGCTCATATTGTAAAACCTATTATCGCCTGCTATACCTTGTATCTTGGAGTAAACATCTTAAGAAATGCATTCAAAGATAAAAAATCAGGACAAGGTAAAACCAAACGCAGAACCAATCTCAGAGTATTAGGACTGACAGGTGGTTTTATTGATTCTTTTGCAGGAGGCGGATGGGGACCATTGGTAACCGGAACCCTTATAAAAGAAGGACGAATTCCGCGATATGTAGTGGGAAGCTCCACTGTTGCCAAGTTTTTACTTACCATAACCAGTGCCGTTACCTTCATCTTTACCATTGGTATTCATCACTGGAATATTGTTTTGGGACTTTTGCTGGGTGGTGTTTTTACCGCTCCTTTTTCTGCCATGCTTACCTCAAAACTGCCAACAAAGAAAATGTTTGTCGTGGTAGGAATGGTAGTTATTGTAATGAGCCTTATTACGATAACCAAATCAGTTTTATCGTAAAAACAAGTATAAAATTGAGAGGAAAAGTATAATCTATTTAACGCAAAGGATTTAAATTATTCATTACAAATTTAAGAAGGTAAAGACAGGAATCAATGCATTGATTCTTTCTAAGCGAACGCGTAGTTTCGTAGCTTCATCAGCGACTTTGCCGAACCTTTGTTCGCTCTAATAAAAAGGTCTGGATTTTTAAACTTTGCGTTTTTTATCAGAACTTGTTATAAATATTTTTTAGCGCAAAGATTTTAATGTTTTACTTTATCTTGAGGAATCAAAGGGGAAAAATCAATGATACAATCTGTTGACATGATATCATTACTCATTTTTAGTAAAAATCTGAAACCATTAAATCTTTGCGTTTTTATTTTTTTAAATGAAAATGTTTTGGATACGCAAAGGCGCAAAAATGATATCAAAAAAATCTGCAATAAGACGCAAAGATTTTATCTTCGATAAAATTAAACACTGTATATTTTAAAACTTTCACAGATGATTTAAGTCAACAGATGTTGATGCAAAAATATGCTAATCACTTTACTCTATTATAAAAACACAATCATCACTTGCTGAAAATCTTCGATTTTCTTGCGTCTTAAAATCATACATAAAATTTAGAAAAACCTTGCGATTTTGCGATTTCCAACAAAAAACAGCTCCAAAGAGAGCTGTTTATAATTATTAGCTGTTTCCAGATTTTGTTTTTCGGAAACGATCAATTCCAAATCCTGTACACCCCTTAAATAAAAACAGAAGCAAGAACAGGAGATATAACATTTGAGGCAGATATAGAAAATAGCCCAACCATGTAAAAGGATCCATTTTATAAACTCCGGTTTCGGGTTTGATAGGAATAAGTTCCTTAGGAATTGAGCCCAGATCATGGGTAAATAAAGCAACAAGTATAATAACGATTAAAAATACGGAGCTTATTCTCGTCCAAAAACCCAGCATTAAAAATAAACCAAAGATACATTCACAAAAGGCGGTGAAATTGGCCGTAAACTGAGGGAAAGGAAATCCTATAGTACTGATGGTATTGAACATATATCCCTGGAAAACAGGATGGAAAAGTTTGTTAAAGCCTGCTACAAAAAAGAATAATCCAATTAATATTCTGCATATTATATAAATGGTATTCGTATTTTTTTCAAGGTTTGATACTATTGTTTTCATTATTTTTTTAATTCATTGTTTGATTACATCACCGTGACAAAGCCATGAACAGCAGCTGGTCATGTAATTCTGGTTAAGATAATAGGATAGGGTATGGAAAAAAAATATTCCATAGCTGAAAAATGTTATTTTACCAATAACTGAAAATTACATTTTTATTTTGGGCGGAATCCAAATAGAATTAAAAAAGGAAGAATAGGGCGGATCATCGTATAAAAAGAAGCCTTTGTTTACTTCCGGATCCATAAATTTTTCAAATCCAAAGGAAGGAAAAGAGGTGGTAAAAAAGAGAGAAGAATTAGAGCAATAGTTATTATTGCATTGTATAGGAGTCTTGTTATTTTCTTCAAGAAAAGTCTTATTACATTTTTTCTGAGGGCTTTCTTCGGAATTGGAATTACTAGTGATTTCTATGGGAGAAAAGGTCGTGTTTTCTGTTTTGGGGATCAGAAAATGGACTAGTATTAAAAATATACTAACGATCTGTATACCATGTAATATTCCATTTTTTCCTGTCATAAATCCCATTCAATTCAGACAAATATAATAAAATATTCATAGCTACCTTTCAAAAGACTGGTTATCTTTCAAGTTCCCGAATAACTGTTCCAGCCATTTCTTTGGAGCTGAAGGGATTTTGTCCTGTGATCAGATTATCATCAACCACCACGTTGGAAGTCATAGGAATAAAGGCTTTTCTGTAATGTACACCCCGTTCTTTAAGCGCCGCTTCAAGATTAAAAGGAACTTCATTTTTTCTTCTGGCCAATGATTCTTCAAACCAGTCGAATCCGGTTACAGATTTTCCTTTGATCATATATTCTCCATCTGATAATCTTACGTTCAGCAATCCTCCGACTCCATGACAAATCGCGGCAACCATTTTATGGCTTTCATACTGTTTCCTAAGAATAGCCTGTAATGTGGGATTATCCGGAAAATCATACATCGTAGCATGTCCGCCCGTCAGATAAACACAATCGAAAGCGTTGTTTTCTATTTCACTCAGACTTTTTGTATGAGCCAGTATATCCATAAATGCGGGGTTTTCATAATAACTTTTTGAAATACCATCAAGCACAAGCGGCTTCAGACTTTCCGGATCAATAGGAGTGTGTCCGCCTTTTGGAGAAGCAATGGTAATCTGCCATCCTTTTTCTTTTGCAGCATGATAAATATGGGTCAGTTCACTCAGCCACAAGCCTGTTTTAAGCTGACTGTTCGCGTATTGGTCTACATTGGTTACGATTAATAAAATATTTTTCATCATAGCAGTATTAATTAAAAGATTTTCTGAATTCTAAAGGAGAAACAGCGGTCTGATTTTTAAACAAACGATGAAAAGACTGTGGATGCTCAAATCCCAGATTGTAAGCAATCTCAGATACAGACATTGTAGTGGTAGACAACAGCTCTTTTGCCTTTTCAATCACTCTGTTCTGAATATGCTGCTGTGTGGTCTGTCCTGTATGCACCCTCAGCATATCACTTAGATAATTGGGACTTATATTCATCTGTCCTGCCACAAACTGTACGGTGGGAATCCCATTGATCAGTAGTTTTTCATTTTTGAAATAATCATCCAGTAAATTTTCAAGCTGAGTCAAAAGATCATGATTTACTTTTTTTCGGGTTAAAAACTGGCGGTTGTAGAATCTGTCACAGTATTTCAACAGCAAATCAATATTGGAAACCAATAAATCCTGGGTAAAACCATCCATATTGGCTTCTATCTCTCTGCTGATATTATCCATAATGTCCGTTACAGATTTTTCTTCTTTTTCGGAAAGGTACAGCGCTTCATTGGCCGTATAAGAGAAGTAGCCATAATCTTTTATGACAGAGGCTAACGGATATCCCTGCAGAAAATCAGGATGTATAACCAGTACATTTCCTCGAACTTCAGAAAGCAGAATATCTTCAAACTGCAATACCTGATGGGGAGCAATAAAATACATGATTCCATCCTCAAAATCATAATAATGCTGTCCATATTTACATCTTCCTGCACAATCCTTTTTAATGGAAACCACATAAAAATCTGTAGTCACGGCACTCAGAATAGTTTCCGGATCTATATTCACTTCATTAAAATCAAATACACTGATCAGAGGGTTGGAAGGCCTTTTCAGTTTCAGATAGTTGTGTAATGCTGTGATAGAAGTTACTTTTTCAGGAGCTTTCATTTTTTCGTTTATTTTTTACCACCCCGTCAAAAATTCTTTGAATTTTCGCCACCCCTCCAAAAGAGGGGAATATTTTCCCCTTCGGTTGTGGTATTGGTGTTTCTAAGTTACTTATTTTAACCGTATTATTTTGCTGATAGCTGTTCTTTTTTGATCTGTTCAATTCCCTGTCTGTAGGGAGTTACCTTAAATTCCGGGAACCTTTTTCTGAATTTTGAATCGTCAAAGAGATTATCATATTGATATCTTGGAAGCAGTTCCTTCAATTCTTTTGCATTTTTATTGAAGAAAGATCCTATGGTAAAAGCCAGATTGGGGATTACGGCATACCTGAATTCTTTCCCATAGATCTGAGAAGTCAATGCAATGAATTCTTCATAGGTTAACTTATTATCGTCTACCGGCAAATGCCAGGTTTGTCCATAAGCATCGGGAGTATTTCCGATTAAAGCGGTAGCACGGCTTGCATCAGGTGTCCAGATCAGACTTCGTAATTTATCATCTCTTAAAGGAACTTTCAGCTTTTTATCTTCTTTGATGGCATTGAAAATAAGACTATTGGTAATACTTTGAGTTTTCCCGGGACCATAAAATTCAGGAGCTCTGCAGATGACGGCTTCTATGGTTCCGGCTTTCATCTCTTTCAAAAGCATTTCCGCCATTTCTCTTCTTACATTTCCTTTCCTGCCTACAGGAGCAAATTGAGTCTGCTCCGTTAAAACCTCATTATTTTGAGGGTACATATAGGTATTATCAAAAAATACCAGCTTCGTTTCATTGATTTTACAGGCTTCAATAACATTTTTTAATATTACTGAGAATTGTTTTTCCCAAAGAACGGTATCCATGGGAAGTCCAAGGGTAAAATAAGCAATTTCACTTCCTTTCACGGCTTCTATTGCTTTTTCTCTGTCTGATAAGTCTGCTGAGAAAACACGATCTGTAGCATTTACTTTTTTAGCATTTCTGCTGACAATACGGATATCTGAAGTATAATTTCTTGCCAGTTCTCTTGCCAGTTCTTCGCCAATCTGTCCATTGGCACCTAATATCGTTTGCATCATTTTTTATTTTGAGGGTTAGATATTGCATTGAAAATAAACAGAATATTTTCAGCTGCTTTTATTTCTGATACAAAATTCGGGCATAATGATAAAAATAGAGTAGCTGAATTCATGAAAGTTGTAACATAATCTCTGAAGTCACAAAAAAAACCGGAAAAGTAAAGATCGCAACGATGAATAATTTATTCTTTATTTCTCTTTGTTTCCTTTTCTTTTCCAGCCTTCACTGCTTCATTAGCTTGGTTTAATTTTTTCTATCCAGTGCCAGATAATTATCTTCAATTCTGCTGATCAGAATGTAAAATAAACCTGCATAAATCATCTGAATTCCCATGGCTTCCCAATTTTCAACGGTACTGCTTCCAAAAAGCAGCAGGATGATGAGGGAAGCTCCAGCTATGGTGGCAATTCGGGTTTTAAAACCAATCATCAGCAATAATCCGATGAGAAATTCCAAAAAGGGGAGCGTTATCCCAAAGAGCTGTACCAATGGCTGTGGAAGCCAGCTTGTTTCAAAACCTTTCATCATTCCTGAGGCAAAGTCCTGTAATTTTACCAATCGGACCAATCCGTGTCCTAAAAGGTTTATTCCCATCGAAACACGAAGGAAAAAATAGGCTGTTTTTGTATTCATAGAGTATTTTTTTGGTTGGAAGCTGGAAGCTAGATGCTGGAAGTTTTATACGGTAGTTTCATTCTACTGTCTTAAGGAACTGTAATTTGTTTTTGAAGACCTTAATAACTTCCTTCCTCCAGCTTCCCGCTTCCTTACTTATTAAACTTTTCTTCACTATTATCAACCGGAGTATCGGGATCATTCATTACCATTTTGGCGATATCATCTTTTCTCATAAAGACTACGCCTTGTTTTTCTTTGGTGTATTTAATGAATTCTTCCATGGCGTGCACCATTGCCGGAGTTCCACCGATTCTGTCATGAAAACTGATACTCATCATTCTTCTTTTAGAAGCACCTTCTTCATAGAGACGATCAAACTCAAACTTCAATTGAGCCAGAAACTGATCCGGACTCCAGTGCTTTCCTTCGATATTGACAATATCATTGTTACGCAATGTATAAGGAATCACTACAAAATTTTTACCTTTTACTTTGGTAATGAAGGGCTCATCATGGCTTACATCATCTATGTGATACAAAAAGCCCAGCTCCTGTAATACTTTGAGGGTATTCGGGCTTCTTCTGAGCCAATTAGCGTTATAACCAACAGCTTTCTTCCCTGTGATCTTTTCAACCACATTGACGCCTTCTTTGACAAAATTCAATTCATCAGAATAGCTCTTATTCCATTGATTGTCCCAGGAAATACCGTGAGCGGCAATTTCATGCCCTCCGTTTGCAATGGCTTTAGCGACTTCGGGATATTTTTCCGCTGCCGTTCCCACTACATGAGACGTTACTTTAATATTGTATTTTTTCCATAAATCCAGCATCCGGTAAATGCCTTCATTCCCACCATAACGGTACCAGCTTTCCGCCGGAAGATCCGGTTGTCCCTTAGGAAGAGGTGTTCCACTGAACGGACTTTCTGCTCCTTCCGGCTGGCCACCTGTTTCAAACTGCATAGAAACAGAAATGACCAGCTGAGCCCCATTAGGCCAGTGTTTTTTAGTGGAAACCTTTGTTTCATGCAGTTCCTTTTTCTCTCTTTTATCTTTATTCTGACGATCAGAAAAAGACATCAAAACAATTGTTGAGGCAAGCAACAATACCGATTGTTTTATGTATTTCATGTTGAATGTATTGATAGGACAAAATTGAGGAATAGCCCATCAGTTTGTATTGTAAAAATTAATGGTAAATTTGTAAAAATCCATTCTTAGATGAAACGAATCGTTAATTTCAATTCTTTTAATGTTTTCAGTATTGAAAAAGAAATTTGGGATGTTGAATATCACAATCATAATTTCTATGAACTGATTATTATAGAAAACGGGAAAGGGTTTCATCATCTCAACAATATTACTTTTCCATACAAAAAAGGAGATGTTTTTCTCTTAAGACCCAGTGATGGCCATGAGTTTTCTATTAAAAGCAAAACAAAGTTTATTTATATAAAATTTACAGAACAGTATATTTGGGAAAACCTTTTGTCTAATAAAAAGAATGAACTTAAAAAGGTTGTTCAACTTCTGATGGAAGATCATTCTTTCGTTTACGAATCAGTAATTAAAAGTAAAACAGATAGAGTACACCTGTTACAGCTTGCCGGAATTCTCCTGTACGAGTTCAGTCATAAAAACACCTATAATAAAGAGATTACCAGCGATCTTTTTTCAGGGATCATTACCATTCTCATCCGAAATACGATGAATACTGCCACCACCAAAAACTGGATTACCCAAAATCTAAGCAGAATTGAAAGGATATTGTATTATATCAATGTCAATGCCCTGGATGCCAATAAAATGAAAATTGAGAATCTTGCCAAAGAGTTTATGCTTTCCCCCAATTATATCAGCATCTATATTAAAAAGCAGACTGGTTTCTCCATACAACAGCATATTATGCAGCATAAAATAAAAACAGCGGAAAAACTTTTACTCCAAAGCCACTACAACATCAGTGAGATAGCAGATAAGCTAAGTTTTAATGATGCCAGTCATTTCAATAAAATATTCAAAGCATATAAAGAAATGTCTCCTTCTGAGTTCAAAAAGAGATCAATAGAAAAGTGATTGATTAGCAAACAAATACAGTTTTATCTTTTTATTCCGATTGCTTTTAATGCACTGGATGTTAAAAAGATGTCATCAAAAACAGTAAGGGATTCTACATCGTTAAATCCTGAAGGAATAAGATCATTTTTATTAAAAGATAATTCAATAGAAGGATCATATGAAGCTATAATCCGCACTTTTGAATAGCCGTTATAATCTACTTTAAAACCTTCAAACATGCAGTTCTGCTCAGCCTTCTGATATTCCGCGTATTCTTCAAATCCGGCAACATCTGTTCTTTTCCCGTCATTATGATCCAGAGATTTCCATTCAGAATAGTTTTTAGGCTCTTTCAGAATATCTCCTTTACGGTCTACGGGAACAAACATTCCAAGAGTCAAACGCTTCTTTAAGAAATTGGCATAATTATTCATCAGATTCAAAATCTGAAGATCGGCATATCCTTCGTGAGAATAATATTCAAGCACGAAAGTGGTCATCGGAATCAGCTTATGAGAAGCATCAGTCGGCATAATGAGTCTTTACTTTTTTTGGCCGATAAAAATAGTATTTTTATTGGCGCTACCCAATGGAAACAGGTGAATAGCATGGAATTTATACCCATTCTGAATAACAATAAGAGTAGGAATGTCCTTCATTATTCAGTATTTTTGAAGGAAATAACCTTTTAACAATAGCAAACTCTTTTCCAAAAAAGGGAAATATTAGGTTTGTCCAAATTACAATATGTTGAAAAAGATACTATTAGGAGCCGGCATTATTCATTGCTGTTTTTATTCTATCATGGCTCAAAAACCTGGTGAGCATCCTGTTTATACCTCCGAATGGGGACATCTCTATCGTGAAAATGGGAATGATAAAGACCTTCTGGGAATATTTTCTACCGAAGCTCCTGTTTACCTTCTGGATTCTACCCAAACCCAATATAAAGTACAGGTAAGTAATGGTGATATTGGGTTTATAGATCGTCAGCCTTTATTAAAATCCATGCGTGGCAAGAAATCTTCGGGTGAACCTGTTCAGTATTTTTATAGAGGAACACAGGGATATCAGTGTCCACACTATTATGTACAGGTGTCTGAATTACGGGTAAGAAAAGCTCCTGCCACAGAAAGTGCCGCCATCCGAAGAGCTGCTTTAAATGAGCTGGTGTGTATTGATTATGTCCCTTTATATCAGGATGGCTGGGTATATATTGGAGATCATTTCCATGAAAACCCTGAATATATTCAAATGAAATATCTCGGTGCTGAACTTACTTATGAAAAAGTTCTGAAAGAATATCTTGCAGTGAAAGGAAAAAATAAGGAAAAGGAACTTACACAGGTGGGAAGATTACGTGAAATGGCATGGCTGGAGGACAAAAACCTGAAGCAGGCCTTGAATTACTGGAAAGAATCTTATACCAATGCCGGCGTAGAAAATCCTAAAATAGATATCGACTTTGAACGCTTTCTGGCTGATCAATTGGCAAAAAAACCGGGAACGGAAGCTTATGAAAAAAAACTTAAAGCACTGAACCTGCATTTTACATGGAAAGACACTCAACTTTTTGACGGAAAAATTACAGAAGCTCAGGTAAAACAGCTGGACATGCAGAAAGTGAAAGATATTCCCAATACCCCTGAATGTGGCTGGGAACCTCAATATTTTTACAGAACCCCAAACACCATTGTTGCCTTTGAAGAATATAAAGGAAAAGTTTCCGGAAGTATCTATAAAATGTCTTTTAGCAATGGTGAAGCTGTAATTCTCGGAAATGAACGTATTGATTCCAATTATAATGAAAAGGATTTTGTTAACCGTTTTGGTGATATGCTGTCTACCCGCTGGATCTCTTCACCCCATGAATATCACATTCAGAATAGTGATGCAGGCCTTTTCATTTTCACCTTTAAAGATGGCAAACTTTTCAGCTATGAATGCATGTTCTATTGCTAAATTATTTTTAAATCTAAAATTAGGAGGTTTTCTCAAAACGATATTTACATTAAACTTTGGATCATCGCAAACCATAAAATAAGCGGGCTAAAGCCCACTTCCATTGATGTACAAATTACAAATATTCAATAGGAACGGGCTTTAGCCCGTTTTAATAAAAAAATATAAAGTCCAATGGCTTTAGCCCAAACCTAAAATATTATCTATTCGTATTTTCTAAAACTCTATCTATATTTTCCTACAAGGGTGATTAAATTTAAAGCTGTATCTTTACCCTACCAAAACAAAATAGTATAATATGTCATTTATCACACCGGAAGGAGCCAGGAAGGCTCAGCTATCCCTAACCGAAAGGGCACCCGTTGCCCACGCTATTCTCTCTGGGGAAGAGAATATTTCGAAATACAACAGTGGAGTATGTCATGATGTGGTAGCCTATGCATTATATATGCGTGGTGCCAGAATAAGCCCTACTCAGCTGGCAGAATCAGCAGGACAAAAATGGTTAACTCTGTTTAATTATCCTGCAGGAGAAAAATGGGATGGATATTCACCCATTCCCGGAGGAAAAGCCATTGGTTTTTACAGACTTATTGATAAAACCTTCTTTCATTCAGCAATTACTACAGGAAACGGAAATGAAATAAGATCTGTAAACGGTTTTTCGTTAGGATCTGCATGGACTGTGCCTGTAGATATGAAATGGGTATTAGGTAAAAAGAATTCTGATGGAACCTTCAATTATGACGGGACCAAAATAGAAGTCTATATCTCTTCCTTATAACAGCAAACAAAGGTAAAAAGGCAGATGAGCGAATACGCTTTTCTGCCTTTTTGCTTTTTTAAGCGTCAGCACATTTCGGACAAATCCCGCTGATAATAAAATTGTATTCCTGTGCGATAAAATGCTCCGGTAAACTGATTTCCGGAATAGCATTTTCAATGCATGTTACAGAATGGCATTCTTTACAGTTAAAATGAACATGATTGTGAAAATGCTGTTCATGACTGCATTTGCCACTGCACTTTGCAAAATTTACCACTCCGTCAATATTGACAATCTTGTGGATAGCGCCTTCGTTTTCAAGCCTTTCCAGCACCCTGTAAATGGTTACTCTATTGCACAAATCACCCAGTTTTTTCTGAATATCAGAGTGGGTAAGAGCTACATCTGAACCATTAATAAGGTTTAAAATTTCAGTTTTGGCATGAGTATTTCTGACCTGTTTCATATTTTAATGCAACAAAGTTGCGTTATTTAATTTTTTATTTCTACTTTTGCAACAAAGTTACGATAAGAAAATTAATCCATACTATTATGAAATCAAAAATTCTTGATGCTGTAGGAATCTCCGCTGCTGTTTTATGCCTGATTCATTGTATTGTCTTTCCATTATTACTGATTGTTCCATTGGGAATATCACACAATCCCTATATTGATCTGGGTTTCCTTTCTATTGGTGTAGTTGTCGTATTCAGGGTAACCCACAAAATGGAGAAGCGCTGGCTGAAATTTTTATTCTGGATATCTATTGCTCTTATCTTTATTTCTGTACTCACAGATCTCCTGTTTGAAGTACATATTCCTCTGATCTACGTAGGAGCAGCAGGTTTAATTACAGGTCATATCATCAATTTTAAAAATCATAAACATTAAAAACATGACTAAAAAACTTCCTGTAACTGTACTCAGTGGCTTCCTGGGAGCGGGAAAAACGACATTATTAAACCATATTCTGCACAACAAACAGGGCTTAAAAGTAGCGGTTATTGTGAACGATATGAGTGAAGTTAATATTGATGCCCGCCTTGTTGAAAATCAAAATACCCTTTCAAGAACAGAAGAAAAACTGGTGGAAATGAGTAACGGATGCATTTGCTGCACACTCCGGGAAGATCTTATGGTAGAAGTAGAACGCCTTGCTCATGAAAACCGTTTCGACTATCTCCTTATTGAAAGTACAGGAATCAGTGAGCCTATTCCGGTTGCCCAGACCTTTACGTATGTGGATGAAGAGAGCGGAATCGATCTTTCCAAGTTCAGTTATGTAGATACAATGGTAACGGTGGTAGATTGTTTCAACTTTATGCATGATTTCGGTTCTAATGAAATGCTGACGGATCGTGACCTTACAGATATGGAAGGGGATTACAGAACTATTGTTAATCTTCTTACCGACCAGATTGAATTTGCCAATGTGATTATTTTAAACAAAACAGATCTTATCAATGCTGAAACCCTTGGCTTTTTAACAGCTGCCATAAAGAAACTGAATCCGGATGCAGTTCTTCTCCATTCTGAATTCGGGAAAATTGACCCTCAAAAGATTTTGAATACACAGCTTTTTGATTTTGATAAAGCACAATCTTCAGCAGGCTGGCAAAAGGAATTACAGTCTGAACATCATACTCCTGAAACTGAAGAATACGGAATAAGTTCAATGGTTTTCAGGGATAAGAGACCTTTTCATCCCGTAAGATTATGGGAATACCTGAACCAGCAATACCCGGAAGGAGCAATCAGAGCTAAAGGATTGTTCTGGCTGGCTTCAAGACCCAATGATGCTTTGAATTTTTCCCAGGCAGGAGGATCTTTTCGTCTTGAAAAGGCGGGTGTATGGTGGTGCAGCATGCCTTTGAATCAAAGGGTACAATATTCTTCATTTGCAGAAAATCAAAAATTTATAGAAAGCAGATGGGATAAAAACTGGGGAGACCGAATCAATGAACTGGTGTTTATCGGGCAGAATCTGGATAAAGATCAAATGTCATTACATCTGCAACACTGCCTCATTAATGATAAGGAAAAAGAAATGTTTGATCAGGATATGATGTTTGAAGATCCGTTTCCCAAGAACATTTAAAATTAACCTTTATTTAATGCAACAAAGTTTCAGTAAAACACTAAATACAATAACTTACAGCATTATTTCAAAACAATATGGACAGAAGAAAATTTCTAAAAGGATCTGCAATACTTTCAGGATTATTGACCTTATCACCGTCTGATCTCTGGAGCTTCGGGAAAAATAACGAAAAATCCGGGACAGGTAAAGCAAAGAATATCATTTTTATGATTAGTGACGGAATGAGCCTCGGAACGCTTTCAATGGCAGACCTTTATTCACGGAATATTTTAGGAAAGGGAAGTAACTGGTTCAATTTGTATCATGAGAAGAAAGTAACACGCGCTTTGATGGATACCGCTTCAGCAAGTTCTATTGTTACAGATTCTGCGGCCGCAAGCTCAGCATTCGGTGGAGGAATCAGAGTAAAAAACGGAGCACTGAACATGGGAGCTAACGGAGAGAAACATCTTCCCATATGGCAGCAATATAAAAAAGCAGGAAAGAAAGCAGGTTGTGTAACCTCTGTAACCATTACTCATGCTACTCCTGCCGGATTCTGTGTGAATTCTTCCAGAAGAAATGCTGAACCTCAAATTGCTGAAATGTATGCTGATCTGGAACTTGATGTACTGTTGGGAGGAGGAGATGAGTTTTTCAACCCTGCCAAAAGAGAAGACAAAAAAGATCTCTATTCTGTTTATCGTAAAAAAGGATACCGGATTCTAAAAACACAAAATGATCTGAAAGAAATCAGAAAAGGAGAGAAACTGCTGGGTATTTTCAATACAGGTGCATTACCTTATAGTATTGACAGAGCTCATCTCCAGGAATTCAAAAATACACCAACGCTGGCTGAAATGGCTCATGCAGCCATCCATCAGATGAAAGATCATCCCGAAGGTTTTGTCCTTCAGATAGAAGCAGGAAAAGTAGACTGGGCAGCCCATGCCAATGATGTAGCAGCGTTGATACACGATCAGCTGGCGTTTGATGAAGCTGTAAAAACAGTCATAGATTTTGCTGAAAAAGATGGAAATACCCTCGTGATTATTACCACAGACCATGGAAATGCCAACCCCGGAACGATTTATGGAACAGAGGCCACCAAGAATTTTAACAGTATTTCAGACTATCAATATACCAATGAATATATTCTGAACAAGATTCAGAAAGAGCATTCGGTAAAAGATATTAAAGACTGGATTTATGAGGGCAACAAAATTGTTCTGAATGATGAGGAGGCCAAGCATATGCTGAGTTTTTACAACAGGCTTGAGAAAGAGGAAGAAGGACTTTATAATTATAAAAAACTGCCCTTTAAACTGTATTCAGAAATTCAGAAAAGCAGAAATTCTGTAGGATGGATCAGTATGGACCATTCCGGAGATTATGTGGAAGTGGCAGCCTATGGCCCTGGAAACGAACTTTTACAGCCTTTCATTAAAAATACAGACCTGCATGATCTGATGCTGAAAGCCTGTTTAATATAGACATTCATATTTTTTTTCATATTCAATTATTTGGGAGATACGAGGCGGATTGATTGTGTCCGCCTTGTTTTTTTGTGCGTAAGAGATTTTAGATTTCTCCCATTACAAACATATTTTCCATGGTAGGAATCGCACTTCCACCTTCTTTTTCAAGAGTAATGGCAAAAGCTTGCGCTTGAGGAATACTGGCCAAAGCAATTCTGCTGTCTTTATCTTCCGTGTACATTCCTGCATTTACCGGTTTTCCGTCTTCTATTGCCCAAAGCTGATACTGCATTCCTTCAGGAGCTTTAGGAAGTTTTTCGGCATTCAGATAAACTTCTTTTGTTTTTTTATCCCAGAAAACCATTGCTTTGGCTTCTGTATGCTTTTCAACCCCTTTCAGCATCACCATCTGCATATCAGGATTAGAGAACATATCAATCTTCAGATTCATTCGTTCCATAGCCTGAGCCTGAGCCTTTTTATCAGCAGCCAGTAAAGCCATTTCCTTTTTATCAGAAGATTGCGTATTCATCATGAACACATTTCCGCCAACACTGATCAGAAACAATAAAGAAGCCGCTATTGCATAGGGTTTCCAATTGGTATTCTTTTGAATATCCACTCTTTCAGTGGTTTCTCTATGATCTTTAATTTCAGGAATATTTGTTGAAAGAGTAGGACTTACTTCTTCAACATTCTGTTCCTGTTGAATCTTATTCCAGATCTTAGATCTCAACTCGCTTGGAGGTGTTACAGCTTGTGCTGTAGCAAGATGTTCCAAAGTCTTTTGTGCTTCTTCAAAAGCCTCCTTTACTTCAGCATTATTCTTCATCACACACTCCAAAATCCCTGCTTCCTCAGGAGAAGCATGGCCAAGAATATAAGATTCTATAATTCCGGATGATATGTATTCTTTAGTGTTCAATTTATTGATAATCTTTTAGCAAATCTTTTAATTTCATCAATGCATTCCGCATTTTCGTTTTTACCGTTCCCAGCGGTATCTTCAGTTTTTCGGATATTTCATGTTGGGTATATCCCTGATAATACGCAAGATCAATAAGCTCCTGCTTGTCTGTTTCCAAACCTTCAAGTACGTTATTAAATCCAATATAATCGGAAGAATTATTCGTTGTTGAAAGCTCTGCAGTATTATATACGAAATCCGGAAGTGATTGGTTTTTAAGTTCGTTCTGGAATGCTTTTGATTTTAAATAATCGATAGCAGTATTCCTGGCAATATTGATCATCCAGGTATAAAACCTTCCTTTTGAAGCATCATATTGATGAATAGAGTTCCAAATTTTAACAAAAACATCCTGTATAATTTCTTCAGTATATTCTTTAGACTGAACAATTCGAAGAATAATTCCGTACAGCGCACCAGAATAGTGGTCATACAGATAATGAAAACCATTTTCGTTTTTTTCTTTTAGTAAAACGATAAGTTCCTCTTCAGAATAGGTTGTTTTAATAGTATTTATTTTTCTATCCAAATGTAATAAAATAAAACATATTCCCAAAAAAATCTATCTCAACTTTTATATCGTACATGATTTTAAGAAAATAATTAAAAAATAGTAAATATGAAAACGTTAGCTTCAAAAACAATATTCACTTGTTGCATGGCACTATTTTTCGGAACCTGTAATGCACAAAGTACACTTTTTAAAAATAAAAATCCTTATTACTCCCACACTGCAGAAAATGTACTGAAAGTAAGCAATAGTGAATGGAAAAAGATTTTAAAACCTGAACTCTATCAGGTCGCAAGGGAAGGAGATACAGAAACTGCTTTTACCGGTAAATATTATGAATTTGATGAAAAGGGAACCTATTATTGTGCTGTCTGTGGAAACCCTCTTTTCATTTCA
Organism: Chryseobacterium sp. CFS2; assembly: GCF_036543225.1. Classification (NCBI taxonomy): domain Bacteria; kingdom Pseudomonadati; phylum Bacteroidota; class Flavobacteriia; order Flavobacteriales; family Weeksellaceae; genus Chryseobacterium; species Chryseobacterium sp. CFS2. The sequence continues at coordinate 62,877 of NZ_JAZHQU010000003.1, read as the reverse complement.
ACTTCCAAATTTGCCACTACTTGCGGCTGGCCTTCCTTTTATCAACCTATCCGTAAAAACAGTGTTAAATACAGAAAAGATACTTCTTATCATATGGAACGTACAGAAGTATTATGTGGAAGATGTGATTCTCATTTGGGACATGTCTTCGATGATGGTCCAAAACCTACAGGAAAACGGTTTTGTATGAATTCTATCTGTCTTGAATTTGTTCCAGGTAAAAATAATTAACTGAAAATCAATCAATTGTAATTTATTTTATTTTTTTTCAATCTAAAATAAAACCAACCTCGTAAATGACATTAAAGACACATATTAAATATAATTAATAAAAAAATCAACACAATGAACACACAGTCAAAAATCACAGTTTTAGCAATGGTAGCTTTATCATTTGCTTTCAGCGGAAAGGTAACTGCACAAACGATGAAAGAAAAAACAGTAATGGTGGGAGGAGCTCCAATGTATCCATCCAAAAATATTATTGAAAATGCTATTAACTCTAAAGATCACAAAACCCTTGTTGCAGCAGTAAAAGCTGCAGGCTTGGTAGAAACATTACAGGGAGCAGGTCCTTTTACTGTATTGGCACCTACAGATGCTGCCTTTGCAAAACTTCCGAAAGGAACAGTAGAAAGTCTTGTAAAACCTGAGAACAAAGCAACACTTACGAGCATCCTTACTTATCACGTTCTACCAGGAAGATACAGTGCAAAAGAAATCTGGGCTGCTGTAAAAGCAGGAAATGGAAAAAGCATGATGAAAACTGTACAGGGAGAGGATCTTACATTCTGGACCAAAGGAAAAGACCTTTACATTAAAGATGCAAAAGGAAACAGTGCCAAAGTGACTATTGCTGATGTGAACCAATCTAACGGAGTAATTCATGTAATAGATACGGTTTTAATGCCATAACAATTTCTAAGATTTCAAACAGCATATTGGAATATGCTGTTTTTATTTCTTTTATATCTAACACTAAAAAATTAATAGTATGAAAAAGACAATTCAGGTTTCTAATCAGGGTGCTACCCTTGATACCAGCAGAAGAAACTTTTTAAAATTAAGTGGAGTGGGATTGGCTGTTGCAGGCCTTACCTTAATAGGTTGTGATGACAGTGATGACTTTATGATTATAGAAGAATCCAAGTATGATCTTGGAACAGGAGATGTAGGCGTATTGAACTATGCCTATGCACTGGAACAGCTTGAAGCAGATTTTTATACAAAAGTGGTCAACAATTTTTATACCGGAATTTCCAGTATTGAAAAACAGGTCTTTACTGATCTCTACCATCATGAGGTCATCCATCGAGATTTTTTCAAAGCAGCCATTAGCGGAGCTACAGATCATGTGCTTCCAAAACTTGAATTCCAGTATCCAAATGTGAATTTTAATGACAGAAATTCGGTACTGGCTACTGCAAAAGCATTAGAAGATACCGGTGTGGCAGCGTATAATGGTGCCGGAAAATATATTTCCAATCCTGCTTATCTTGTCATTGCCGGAAAAATAGTTTCGGTGGAAGCCAGACATGCTTCTGCCATCAGAAATTTAATCAATCCGGGATCTGCAGATTTTTCAGGAGATGATGTGATAGATGCCAACGGTCTTGACCTTGCCAAAGAACCCAAAGACATAGTAATGGCCGCAGGAGCATTTATCAAAACACCTTTTACCTGGAAAGAAAGAGGTATCAACTAATCATTCATCTTAAAAAACTTACATTATGAATATTCTTAGATTACTGGATAAGCTTTCACATGATAAATTTTTTACCACAGAAGCTTCAAGATTAGAAACCCTTACGAATATATCCTTATTCGGAAAAAAAGCCGCTACAGCAGCCGTTCCTCTTGGATTAGGCACATTGATGGCTACTTCTGCCAAAGCAGAAACTACAAAACCCGTTTTAACGGGTACTGCTTTAAAAAGCACATTGACAGATGCTTTACAACTGGCATTGGTACTGGAATACCTGGAAAATGAGTATTACAGCATAGGACTGTCAACACCAGGACTAATCCCCAATGCAGACAGAACTGTTTTCATGCAGATTTCAAAACATGAATCCGCCCATGTAAGCTTTCTGAAAAGCACGCTGACTTCTTTAGGGACAACCCCGGGGAATAAACCTACTTTTGATTTTACGGCCGGCGGAAACTTTATGCCTTTTACAGATTATAACCAGTTTCTTATCCTTGCGCAAGCCTTTGAAGATACCGGAGTAAGAGCGTATAAAGGGCAGGCAGGAAACGTAATGTCCAATAAAGTAGTGCTTCAGGCAGCCTTACAGATTCATTCCGTGGAAGCCAGACATGCTTCACAGGTAAGAAGAATGAGAGCCAATAAAGGATGGATTGAGCTTGCTGATGGAGGAAGTATGCCTTCAGCTACTAATCCTGTTTATGCCGGAGAAGACAATACCAATCAGGCAGGCTACAACACAGCAACTCTGTTTGGCGCTGCAGCAGGTTCTGCAGCTTATGATGAAATTTTAAGTGGCAGCGATGCACAGGCTATTGCTTCACTCTTTATAGTTTAGTTGTGATTTGGATGATGATAAGTGGTGAGTCCATTTCCTGAAAATACGGAAATGGACTTTTATAAACATCAATCGTCAGGCCTTAAGAAAACACATTATGAACTACTTATATCATCCCGGTTCATTCATTAAGTACCCTATTTTACAGAGGGTACTTTTTATTTTCATAATGCTCATTAATTCCATATAAGCACAGGATTCTTATAAACTATTTTAAAATAAATATACATATAGCTTTATTAACAAATTTACCACAATAGAATACAAAATTATTTCGTACTTTGGTTTACTTATTAAAATAATAATTTAAAGTGCTGAAAAATATTTAAAATATAAACTTTAAGGCCTTGATTATCATTTTTTAATAATCAAAAAAGAATAGTCTCTAATTGTTGATATAATATATGAAGAAGTATCCAATTCCTGCGAATGAAGAAGGTCGAATAAAAAAACTGGAGTATTTTAATCTTTTAAACCTTGAAAAAGATCCCCAGTTAGACATTTTTGCAGAAACAGCATGCCTTGTGACAGACTGCCCTGCAGCCCTTATTGCTATGATGGAAAGCGAAACCCAAACCATCCAGAGCTGTGTGGGGCTTGCCCTGGATTTTGTAGACAGGAAAAATACTGTATGTCAATATTCTATCGCTAGTGGTGACGTTGTAATTATTAATGATACATTATTGGATGAAAGATCTTCCGATAATCCTCTTATTCTGGCAGGGGGAATCCGGTTTTATGCAGGAGTTCCTTTGATTGATGATGAAGGATTTGTATTAGGAACATTATGTGTTATTGATTATAAACCTAAAACAATCACAGACGATCAGATTTCGACCCTGAAAAAAATAGGAGAGGCCATTACAAAAGTCCTGATGGGAAAAAGGAAAAACATCCAGGCTGAATATTTTCAACAAACTTTTACCATTTCGAATAACCTGATCTGTGTTCTGGATAAAAACTTTCTTCTGAAAGAGAGCAATCCGGCTTTTGAAAAAACCTTTCAAATGGATAAAAGTCAGATTCTCGATCAGAATTTCCTGGACCTGATAGGGAATCATAATTCTCAACTCCAATTACTTTCCAAAAACCTTCCCAATACGGATGAAGAAGTAACATTTACTACTTCAACAAAAATAGATGATACTCAAACCATCATTATTGAATGGTCTTTAAAACTCAATCACAACCATTCAGAGATTTTTTGTTTCGGAATCAATATTACCCAACGTATCGAAGAAAAACTCAAACTGGAAAGCTCCGAGCGCCGTTTCAGAAGCTTCTTCGAAAACGCCATAGGTTTGATGAGTATGCATGATATGGAAGGAAATATCATTGCTGTCAACGAAAAAGGAAGAGAATCCTTGCAATATTCTGCTGAAGAGGTAGAAAGGCTGAATTTAAAAGACCTTGTTCCTAAAAAAAACTGGCCTCTTCTAGAGCAATATCTCGAGCGGATTAACAAAAACCAGGAAGATTTCGGAACCATGATTCTGAAAGCAAAAGGAGGTGAAGAAATGATCTGGATGTATCACAATCTTGTGGAGATCAATAAAGAAGGAAACCCTTATGTGGTCAGCACCGCACTGAATGTTACTGAAAGAGTGACTTTGGAAAAAGATCTGGTGCATACGAAAAAGATGCTGGAACAGACCAGTGCTGTTGCCCAGGTGGGAGGATGGGAAGTAAATCTGAAAAACAATACCGTCACTTGGTCACAATCTACCAGAGAAATACATAAAATAGATAAGGATTTTCAGCCTAATTTTGACAATGCTCTGGGTTTCTATACTGAAAAAAGCAGGGAAAGACTGCAATTCTTATTCGAAAAGACTGTAAAAGAAGGCATTCCCTACGATGAAGAATTACAGCTTGTACAAAATGACGGGGTAATGATCTGGGTAAGGGTAAAAGGTATACCTGAAATTGAAGATGGAGTATGCACCAGAGTCTACGGAATCATTCAGAATATTGATACCTTCAAAAAAGTTTATCTTGAACTGGCCAAGAAAGAGGCTATGCTACAGTCTTTTGTAAAATATGTACCTTCTACAGTAGCCATGTTCGACAAAGATCTTAATTATGTTTCTGTAAGCAGAAGCTGGAAAGATGAATTTCAGATGAACGACATCAGGCTTATTGGTGAAAATATGTTTAAAATTTCTCCCAATGTACCTGATGAAAGACTAAAAATATATCAGGAAGCACTGGCAGGAAAGGCCTACAAGAATGAAGACATGGCAATAGAAGTTCCGGGTAAAGGAATTATTCAGCATTACAGCGTAGAGGTTACGCCATGGTATCTTTCCAATAATGTTATCGGGGGAATTATTGTTTCTGCCCAAAATATTACAGCATCTGTAAAGATCAACAGAGAACTGAAAAATGCTAAGAAAATGGCAGATATTGCCAGCAAAGCAAAATCTGAATTCTTAGCTAACATGAGCCATGAAATCCGAACTCCACTGAATGGGGTTATTGGTTTTTCCGACCTTCTTTTAAAAACGCCTTTGAATGATATACAGACCCAATATCTCAATTATATCAATGAATCAGGAGAGAATTTATTGAATATCATCAACGATATACTTGATTTTTCCAAGGTAGAATCCGGAAAAATGGACCTTATTATTGATAAGTCTAATATTTATGACATGGTAAGCCAGGTAATCAATGTTATCCTTTACCAGTCGCAGAAAAAGAATATAGAATTACTGTTAAATATAGAACAGGGACTTCCTGAAACAATCTGGCTTGATGAATCAAGACTGAAGCAAATTTTGATCAACCTCCTTGGAAATGCAGTAAAATTTACAACACAGGGAGAAATAGAACTTAAAGTAGAAAAACTGAATCTGGACAGCCAAAATATCAAACTCAGGTTTTCCGTAAGAGATACCGGAATTGGGATTCCTAAGGAAAAACAACAGCATATTTTCAATGCCTTTACCCAGGAAAACAGCTCTATCAGCAAACAGTATGGAGGAACAGGTCTTGGATTAACAATTTCCAATAATATCCTGAACTACATGGGAAGCAAGCTGTCATTGGTAAGCGAACTTCAGAAAGGTTCCGTTTTCTATTTTGACATCGAAGTTCCTTATGAAATGTCTGATCACCGTGAGGATGATGACCTGAAAATAAGCAAGGTACTTATTGTAGATGATAATGAAGCCAACAGGATTATTATCCAGCATATGCTTGCCTATAAAAATGTGGATTCAAAACTTGCGGCCAATGGAATGGAAGCGCTTCAGATACTGCTTGCCGGAGAGCGTTTTGATGTCATTCTGATGGATTATCACATGCCGATTATTTCCGGGCTGGAAACCATAGAAAAAATCAAGGAACTGTTTAATACACAAAATGAATCTTCTCCTCTGATTATCCTTCACACGTCTTCTGAAGAACATGATGTCATTAATTCTTTCCGCCAGGAAAGCAATTCATACTTCCTGCTGAAGCCTATCAAATCCGAAGAACTTTACAAAACCTTGAGAAGGGCGGTAAAAAATACTGAAAAAGAGATCACCAGCAGTTCACAGCCGGAAATAGAAACCTCAATACTGATGCAATCGCCGGAGGTTTTATTGGTGGATGACAACCCGGTGAATATGGTGCTGAATAATAAAATGATGCGTTCATTAATCCCTGATGCACAGCTTACAGAAGCTACAGACGGCCTTCAGGCATTTCAGCTTTGTAAAGAAAAAACATTCAATATTATTTTAATGGATGTTCAGATGCCGGTAATGGATGGGATTGAAGCGACAAAACAAATCCGATTATTGCCGGAGTATCACAACATTCCGATTATTGGAGTAACCGCAGGAAATGTACTGGGCGAGAAAGAAAAATGTCTGGATTCCGGAATGAATGACTTCCTTCCTAAACCTTTAAGACAGGCAGATTTGCTGGAAATGCTAAAAAAGTACATCCTTAATGAAAACCCTATCAATATCCCATCTGAAGATTCGGCCAATAAACCAAATTATCTTGATATCAATGTCCTGAACGAACAAATAGGTGATGACGACGAGGATTTCAGAAAAATTTTCCTGAACCTTGTAGTAGATCAACTTACCCAGGCTGAAGAAAATATCAAAAAAAGCACAGCAGAAAAAGACAGTGCCAATATGAAATTGATTCTTCACAAGCTGAAAGGAACAGCAGGAACAGCAGGATTGGTAAGACTTACAGAACGTAGCGCCCACTGGGAAAGCCAAACAGAAGCCAACATGGATTTTGCTTCCATGGAAAAAGAAATGATCCGGGAAATAACAACAGGATTACAATTAATAAAAAATCTAATACAATAAAAAACTAAAATTATGCTGATTCTAATCGCCGAAGACGACGAACTGATTCTAAAAACGATTGAACATAAATTATTAAAAGAAGGGCATGAAGTGATCCTAACCCGCAACGGAAAAGACGCTATTGAAACTTTGAAAACCAAGGATATAGACCTGGCTATCACAGATATCATGATGCCGTTTGCCTCCGGAATTGAAATACTTTCAGCCATTAAAACCATGGGTAAGCAGATCCCGGTGATTATGCTTTCCAGTATGGGGCAGGAAGAAGTGGTACTGAATGCTTTTGACCTGGGAGCAGCCGATTTCATCATAAAGCCATTCAGTCCCAATGAATTGATATTAAGAATAAAAAGATTTTCTTCAAAATAAACTACAGCCATGTTTCTCACCACTTCTGTGCATTTTCTCTTTCTTGTTTTTCTGGGAATGCTATCATTAGTACTCTTACTGATCATAGCGGTACTGATCTACAGCTTTTATCAGTACAGAGAATCTCTTCAGGCTTTCAGATGGTCTGAAGTGATCAATAAAAAAATCTCAGAAGTGATTGTATATAGTGAAGAGGAAATACCAGCAAACAGTAACTTTTCAGCAGCTTCCGGCAATGCCTCATTCAGAAATTTATTCCTTCAGAGACTGGCAGAATCCGAGAAGAAATTTTCCGGAGCAGCCCAGAATAAACTCAAAGACTTATTTCAGGAATACAGCCTTCAGGAAGAAGCATTGAAAAAACTGAATCAAAAGAAAGAACATATCATTGCAGGAGGAATACAGGAGCTTACGGCTATGCAAGTAGAAGAAGCCTTACCTAAAATTTCTACATTTTTAACCCATCCTTCAGCTCAGGTATATCAGGAAGCTCAATATGCGATGGTGAATTTTAAGGGATTTGAAGGTCTTCATTTCCTGAACAGCATTTCATCAAAAATTTCGGAATGGCAACAGCTTCGTTTGCTGATTTCAATTACCAATATTCCTGAAAACTCCGGAGAAAGTATTAAAATCTGGATGGAAAGTTCTAATGACTCCGTAGTTATTTTCACCCTTAAACTATTAAGAAAATTTCAGGTATTATCTCTCTATTCTACCGTAACTGATGTATTGGATCATCCTTCTGTTGATGTACGGGTACAGGCAGTTCAGACTTTATTATCGCTGGAAAATTCATTTACCATTGGAGATCTTATGGAAGTGTATCCGCAACAGCCGATTGAAGTACAGAAAGAAATCCTTAAAGTCATGAAAAAGTCAAAAGACCAGTGCTGTACAGATTTTCTGAAGGATCAATTATTGAACACGCCTGATTCGGGAATAAAAGTGTATGCTGCAGAAGCTTTATGTGCTTTGGAAAAACAGGAATACCTGACAGAACTATCCCAAAAGGAAAACTATTCTGAAGAATTAATTCAAATCATTAAATACGCATTGCAGGAAAAAGTATGTTAGAATTCTCACACATCATCTATGAAGTTGTTATTTGGGTGTTTCTGATTTATGGAACAGCAGTAACCCTTATCTATGGCTGGATAGGAATTTATGCGCTGGGTGCCGTATTGCGTTATAAAAAAGAAAATACATTTACAGATTACAGCATTATTGCGGCAAATCCAAACGCTCCTGTATTCAGTGTTATTGCTCCGGCCTATAATGAAGGAATGACCATTGTGGAAAATGTACGTTCCCTGTTATCCCTTTACTATCATAATCTGGAAATCATTATTGTTAATGACGGAAGTAAGGACGATTCCATTCAAAAGCTAATTGAAGCTTACGAACTTGAGTCTGTAGCTTATTTCATTCAGGGAAAAATAGAAACCAATGCGGTAAGAGGCGTTTATAAAAGTAAAAATCCGGCCTTTAAAAAACTGATTGTGGTTGATAAAGAAAACGGAGGAAAAGCAGATGCTTTAAATGTTGGAGTGAATATTTCTTCCGGCGAATATCTGGTCTGCATTGATGTTGACTGTATTCTGGAGCAGGATTCTATTTTAAAACTTGCAAAGCCCATGCTGGAGCAGACTGATAAAAAGTTCATTGCATGCGGCGGAGTGATTCGTCTGGCCAACAATTGTGTCATTGAAAACGGAAAAGTAGTCAGTGTCAACATGCCGAAAACTCTTCTGGGAAGAACTCAGGCATTGGAATATATACGGGCTTTTGTTCTCGGACGTATGGCATGGTCCCGCGCATCAGGGTTAATCCTGATCTCTGGTGCTTTTGGAGTATTTGACAGAAAAATTGTACTGGCATGCGGTGGTTATGATAAAAACACCGTAGGAGAGGATATGGAGCTGGTGGTAAGAATGAGAAAATACATGGAGGAAAAGAATGAGCCTTACGAAGTGCTTACCATTCCGGATCCTTTATGCTGGACGGAAGTTCCCGAATCCAAAGATATTCTTAAAAAACAGAGAAACAGATGGATGCGAGGAACCATGGAAACCTTGTGGAAACACAGAAAACTCATGTTCAATCCGAAGTATAAAAAACTGGGAATGATCAGTCTTCCTTACTGGTTCTTCTTTGAATTTCTGGGACCACTTATCGAATTTTCGGGCTATATTATCTTCATTATCTTTTTATTGTTGGGAATTATCAACTGGCCTTTCTTTATCGTTCTGTTTGCTCTCGTCATATCAATGGGATTTCTCTATTCCATCTATGCGATATTAGTGGATCTCGTAAGCCATCAGGTCTATACCAAAAGAAAAGATTTCCTTAGATTGATTTTCACCGCTTTTTCCGAACCTTTTTATTTCCATCCTATTGTAGTAAAAGCAGGAGTAAACGGATTTATAGATTATTTCAAAAAATCCCATGGCTGGGGCGAAATGACGAGACAAGGTTTCAATCAGAGTACACAGCACTTACCTCTAAAAGAAAGAATATATGCTATCCTTCAGGCAGGGCTGAAAAAATGGGGAATGCTGGCGCTGGTTTTCTTTGTTTTATTTTTAATAGGAGTTGCCGCAGAATCATTGTGGTACAAATATACTTTTCCAAAATTTGAAACATCTGCCATTATTGGTAATCTTTTCGTAGAAAATATTTTATTTGCGTTTAAACTGACATTCTGTATTGGAGTCGTATATCTGATCATTAATTTTATCAAAGAAGGCTGGGCAAGGACTTTGGGAATGATAACGTTGCTTATTGTAGCAGTTACCCAATATATCTTATTCCTGTATTTTTCTGAAAGCCGTAATGTATTGGGGGCAGATCTCTTATACTACAGCAAAGAAGAGATGAAGCAGATTTTGCAGGCAAGCGGAATGCTCAACTTCAAAAACTTTGCATTACTGGGAATTTTAATAATAGCTTCTCTTGTTCCTTTATGGATTGCAGGCAAAACAGCTTTAAAATCAATCTATCCCGGATTGGTATTATTAATTTTCGGGCTGGCGGCATTTTTCATTCCATCCAATATAGCAGGATCTAAGATTTTAGGTTCTGAGAGTGAATTTAATCAAAATGCAGCAAAAAGTAAATGGGCTTATTTCTTTAAATCCAATGAAGACAATTTCATCAGCGACCACCCGGAACTGACTGAATTACTGAGCGAAAATGAAGATTTTGCAGCCAACGCAGAAATGATTGATAAAAACTTTCCGTTCTGGAGAAAAGAAAATACACAGGATTTCTTAGGGCCTTATCTTAACAAGTCCGAGAAGATTCCTAATCTTGTTTTCCTTATTATGGAAGGTTTTGGACATGCCTATACCTCTCCAAAAGGGTATATCGGGAATTTTACCCCTTATCTTGATTCTTTATCAGGTAAAGGATTATTCTGGGAAAACAGCTTAAGCTCAGCAGGAAGAACATTCGGAGCATTGCCATCACTGACAGGGTCACTTCCTTTCGGAAAGAACGGCTTCCTTGAAATAGAGAAAACACCGGAGAATTTCAATCTTTATAATATCCTTAAAGCCAACGGATTTGAAACTGGATTTTATTACGGAGGTCACGCATCCTTTGACCGTTACCGTGAATTTCTGGAATATAGCGGGGTAGATCATATCGTAGACGAAGCTTCATTCAGCAGTCCTTACCGTAAACTTCCCGCCAACAACGGAGAAAGCTGGGGATATGAGGATCAGGCTGTCTTAGATAAAGTGCAGCAGCAACAGAAACCACAGAATCAGCCGTATTTCAATATGATACTTACGCTTTCAACCCATAATCCTTTTTTAATCAACAATAAAAATTATTATGAAAAGCTTTACAACCAAAGGCTTAATTCAGGGATTTTAACTGCTGAACAGAAAAAATGGGCAGCCGCTCACAAAGATCAGCTCATTTCAGTATTGAATGCAGATGATGCCATTAAAGGCTTCTTTGAAAAATACAGCAAACGACCGGACTTCAAAAACACAATTTTTGTGATCACGGGAGATCACAGTATGCCTGAAATTACATTACAATCTAAAATTGACAGGTTCCACGTACCCTTATTAATCTATTCTCCACTATTAAAAGAATCAAAACGTTTTCACAAAACAGTCAGTCATTTTGATATTGCACCTTCTATTTTGGCGTATTACAGAAATAATTATAAAATCAGTACTCCTTCTACAGTAACATGGGTAGGAAGAGGCTTTTCTGAAGATTCTGAGATAAGCAAAACCGGAATTCCTATGATGCAGAGTAAAAACCAACTGATCGACTTTGTATCTGAAAAGTATTACATCCATGACGGACAACTTTTCACACTGAAAAATATGGAAGAGGGCGCGGACAATGATGCGGCAGCCATGAATAAGATCAATGGCAGATTCAATCAATACAAAAGTATGAATGCCAAGTTTTATTCTACGAAAAAGCTGATGCCGGATTCGGTAATGGTCAATTTTAAGAAAAAAACGAAATCAAGATTTTAAAACTTTCGGGTATAGCCTAAAGTAAGATCAAACTGATTTCCTTTCTCACCCGGACGGAATTCCTGATTATAGTACATCGTTCCCACAGAAAAAAGATTGACGGAGCGGTAAGAAAAATTATATTCAGCTCCTACTTTAAAGGTTTTAAGCTTAAAGGTCTCGTTTTCCAGAAGGTTATTACGGTACTCTTCAGGGCTTATACCTGTTCCGATCTGAAAAGCAAAATAGTCCTGGGCTCCTTTTGTATAATATCGTACCGTTCCTGTATAAGAGTGTGAAATATTCTTGCTGTCAGGAGTAATATAAGTGCGCAGATTGAACCAGAAATTTTTATAATATTTACCTACAGCAGCAGTAAACATCCAGATACTGTTGCTGAAATAAAGCTGACGATAGCCCAGTTCTGCCTCAAAACTATGAGGAAGATTGGCATTTAAAGAAACTCCCGTGCGGTATTTCGGAAACAGACCAACATCATCAGAATATCCTCCGCCAACGTACAGATAAAACATTTTGGAAAGTCTCGGATAGGCTTCCAGCTCAATCTGTGTGCCGCCCTGTGCAAACTTATTGGCATAATTACCCCGAAGGATCACAGAACCAATCGGCGTAATTCTCTTATAGCTTACCCCCACGATGTGCCAGTCATCATCAAACTGTTTGTCAAAATGGGAATAATTATAAACAATTCCTACCGCATTTTTAGAAGAAAGATCATTTATCCTTACCGCAAGAGCTCTTGCCTCAGTATTTTTAGGATTGATGGATAAAAGAGTTTTTACAGCTTTGTCGGCTTCCTCATAATTATCCATGCCAAAATATACTTTTGCCTTCAGCAGCAGTAATGCTTCAGATTTTGAATGGTACGAAAGTCCTTTATCTATAATTTCAATAGCTTTTGTATTCTGATCATTCCAGTATTCCAATGATGCATAGGCAAGAAAATAATCTTCATCCTGAACCTCTCTTTTTCCAAGATCTTCAAACACAGCTCTTGCTGCAGCCAGGTCTTTGTTCCAGGTATATAACCTTCCCAGAAAAACTGAAATATCTGTATAATTGGGTGCTTTTTCCAATGCTTCTTTGGCGAGTGCTATAGATGTAGTATAATCTTTCTGTTCAAAAGCAGTGGTACGGGCTTTAACAAACAATTCATCAGCAGATAAATTTTGCTGGCCATACATTGTGATTGGAAAAAGTAATGCTAATAAAAAGGTCGGGTATCTTTTCATCGAAATTTATTATTAATGAGCTACATCTGGTATCACAAATATATTGAACTTTTATTTCTCAAACCAGAGATTATTCATTAAAACTTATTTTTTTGAGATTATTATTCCATAAAATATCAAATAATAGATATTTATGATGGAATAATTATTGTCGTAATTAAAAAGAATTGATTTTCTAAAAAACCTTCATCATGAAAATAGCAACCTATAATGTGAACGGAATCAATGGCCGTCTTCCTGTTTTACTGAAATGGCTGAAAGAAACGTCTCCGGATATTGTCTGCCTTCAGGAATTAAAAGCCCCACAGGAACGCTTTCCATTACAGGATATCAATAACGCAGGATATCAGGCCATATGGAACGGACAAAAAAGCTGGAACGGAGTAGCCATACTGGCAAGAAACAGAGAAATAACTGAAGTACAAAGATCTTTACCCGGTGATACAGATGATGTTCAGAGCCGTTATATAGAAGCTATTATTGATCAAATGGTAATCTGCTGCCTGTATCTTCCCAATGGAAATCCTTATCCGGGGCCCAAATTTGATTATAAATTATCCTGGATTAAGCGTTTTAAAAGACGAACCAACCAGCTCATTAAAATGGAACTTCCCGCCATACTGATCGGTGATTTCAATATTATACCGGAACCTATGGATGTTTATAAACCTGAACGTTGGGAAAATGATGCGCTATACAGGACAGAAGTAAGAAAAGCATTTAAGGACCTTCAGAAAAAAGGCTGGCTTGATTCTATACGAAGTCTTTATCCTGATGAGAGAATTTATACCTTCTGGGATTATTTGTATAAAGCTTACGACCGTAATGCGGGAATAAGGCTTGATCATATTTTATTAAGTCCTTATCTACAACCCAGACTGGCATCCGGTGGAGCAGACAGCCATGTAAGGGGTTGGGAAAAAAGCAGTGATCATGCTCCCGTTTGGATTGAACTATCGGATCATCTGTAATGACAGAAGTTCATATACAATATACTCCCGCGAAAAATCAGGAGTATATTATATAATAAATATTTTATAGATTAAGACTGCTTACGGCGACGGCCAGAAACCTTTTTATCAAGATCCCTGATATCCTGTCTCAGCTCACGGAACATCTCTTTAAAATTATAGCTTTCATAATCACCCGGCTCAAAATCTTCTGGGAAAATCCCCGAAGCGTACTGCCAGATTTCCATTACTTCTTCAAAAGGAATATCGTAAGGTTCATAAAATGAATTGTCAGCACTTACACTGATTGCCGTTTCTTTTCTTTCTTTAAACCTTTTGTAGGTAATCCCGTCATTTAAGGTAACAAAAACATAGGTTTTACCTTCCTTAAGCTCATTAATTCCTTCTACATATTTTCCTACAATATAAGATCCGTTTCTGAACGGAGGCATAGAATCACCATCCGCAGGAAAAGCTCTGTATTTTCCATTGGTAAGGAAAGGAAGAGCAATACGCTGAAGACTTTCAATGTATTCTATATCGCTATAGCCTTCCAGATATCCCATTGAGGCTTTCTGCGGGATAATTTCTATCGTATCATTTCCATGCGTATCTACTGCAACCGGAAGAACAATTCTGTTATCAGGAAGTTTCAGCATCTCATCCATAGGATGCTTCTCAATATCTACAGAAAGCATAAGGTCAATACTTACATGAAAATATTTGGAAATTTTTACCAGAAGCTCGATAGGAGGTTCGGATATTCCATTTTCATATTTTGAATACCGAACTCTTGAAATCAACAATTCGTCGGCTACATTTTGTTGAGAGAGCTTTCTTCTGGCTCTTAAAAAGCGTATATTATTTGAAAAAACTGACATTGATAAAAGTATGTCAGCAAAAATACAAAATTTGACCTCTTTTATCAACGAATGAAACAGGTTTTCCCCTACATTCTACAGAATTTTATTCAACCTGTATCCATTTTTCCTGAAATAGGGCAGCCTGAACCGTAAAATACTCAATATTCATCACTGTAATAAGCCTTTTTTAAGCCAATACAAAAGCTCTTATCAGTATTGAATAATAATCATAAATAATCAGTATTTAATACAAAACCAATAACTCTACATTTCATAAATTGAGTTATTAGTTTTAACATTTAGTAAATCAATCACATATAAGTGAAAATATTATTTTCATTAAAACACACTTATATTAATGAAATATTAAATAATAAAAACATATAATTAATTTATTGAAAATAATTTGCAATAGTATTATTATTATTCATATATTCGTGATGTAATAATCATATAAAATTATAGTTATGAAAAACTTAAAAAAATTGGACAGAAACGAATTAAAAGCTATTTCAGGTAACGGATTACTAGATCCAATCGGCGGACTTCTAGGTGGACTAGGAGGTGTAGTTGGTGGAGTAGTAGGCGGTGTAGGTACTATCGTTGGTGGCGTAGTTACTGGCGTAGGATCTACAGTAGGTGGAGTAGTTGGCGGTGTAAGCACTGTTGTAACTAACGCGTTATGCCAAACACAATGTGTAGTAAACGGTGTTATCCACATCAAATTACTTGAGTGTGGTTCAACTTGCTAGTCAAAAAGCATTGAATTAAAAAGATTATACCGCTCTGAAAAGAGCGGTTTTTTTAGGTCTCTGAAAAAATAATTCAGGGATTTAACCCTTTAGCTTTATAAGGAAAAATTTAATAATTTCAATAAAGCAACATTGTTGCATTAAATAATTTAATTTTCTAGCTTTGCCGGATCATTAAAGTATATGCACATGAAAAGGACCGTCTATTTTTTGGTGGGAAGCTCACTTATGTATTCACCATCTATTCTGAAATCTCAGAAAATTACTCCTGAGAAAAAAATGGTAAAGGATATAGAATCTGTCAGGGTACAGGGAAAAACAAATTATAACTCTGCAAATATTTCAAGAAAAAAACTGGATTTTATTCAGTCTAATACACTGGGTGAAACATTGAGTAAAATTCCCGGAATTCAAAATTCAGGATATGGGCCCAACTCCGGAGCTCCCGTTATCAGAAGCCTTAGCGGAAACCGTGTCAAAATATTGGAAAACGGAACTGCAGTTAATGATCTTTCCGGAATAAGTCCTGATTTTAATACGGATATAGAAATGAACAATGTTCAGAATATCACGATTTACAAAAACTCTGCATCGGTTTTATATGGAGGAAAAGCTATTGGAGGCGCCATAGATATTGAAACAGATTATATTGCCAGACAGCTGCCGGATAAAAAGATAAACTTTCGCGGGCTTTTGGAAGGAGGAAGCAATAGTGGGCAGAAACAGGCCTTTTCAGCTAAAGGTACTATTGCCAAAAACTGGGTTTGGACGGTAGGAGCATCCAATCAGAAGCAGGAAATGGTCAGTATTCCGGGAAAATCAAAAGACAGCAGATGTTATGACCCAAATCTGGTAGGTTTCAACAGTATTTTACAATCACTTTGCCAGATAGATGTGGATTCAAGACGCGTACTTAACAAAAGTCTTTTCCCTTACATCAGCCAGTTTGCCAAAGATCATATGATAGAATATGAACTGTCGGAAGATGATCTTTACACCTTCAGTTCCACGTATTATAATCCTGCTGACGGTAAACATTATCCCAACCCAAAGAATGATCTTTATGTTCCTGGTCAGGATGCTGTGAAAGACCGTTACAGAAGTGAAGTAAACGGAATCAGGGATTATGTGGAAACAAAAGACGGAATCATTCCCAATAGTCATTCAGAAAGTAATTCATTCTATTTAGGAACCAGTTATATAGGAAAATCTTTTTATGCAGGAGGAGCCTATCAGAATTCTTACTCTTATTTTGGAGTTCCGGGATATGCAATCCCTAAAATCCCCAAACATACTCATGGAAAACCATCGCAAAAAATAGAATATCTTCCGATCAACATCAGAAGTTTATCCCATAAAGCCATGTTTGAATCAGGTTACCGATTTACAAATTCTCCGATTTCAAGCATAAAACTGAATTATATGAGTGTATTCTCAAAAAATGCAGAACTTCTTGATCGTTACCGCGCCAATCAGTTTGCTGTAAATCAACACAATGGACGCATGGAAATTGCACAGCAGAAATTAAAATTTCTTACGGGAACCACTGGCGTTGACATTCAATACAGAGAAATGGAAGGAAATGGTGGTCAGAGATATTTACCTAATAATATAAGCCGTGAAATTGGACTCTTTACCATGCAGCATCTTGATTTTAATAGTATTCAGATAGATCTTGGATACAGAAATGATCATGTACAACGCAGGGCGGAAGCAGATCAAAAATATGTCAGAAGCCGCGGACTTTCCGGTGGAAAACTCAGCGACAGAGACTTTACCCTTCATCAATTCCATAGTTCCGCTCAATGGAATATCTTTAAAAAAGGATATCTGAAAGTACAATACAATCACTCAGAAAGAGCACCGGAAGTGAATGAGCTTTATTCAGGAAATAATCATTTTGCTATTCTGACAGAGGAAAATGGTGATGACAGACTGGATAAGGAAACGGCAAACACCATTGAAATCGGGACTGGAGTTAACCTGAAGAACCTTCGGATATCTGCCAGTTGGTATAATACTTCTTATAAGAATTATATTTACCTTGCCCACACCGGAATTTCGAGAGAAGTTTTTCTGGTAAAAGAATGGCGCTCCGATGATACAGAAATCAACGGAATTGAAGCTGAAGCCGCTTATAAAGCCGATCTCGGAAAATTAGGAAAGTGGGAGATAGGCGGATATTATGACTTGGTAAGGAATATAAGCGTTGCCGACAGTTCCATAAGAAAATGGAGTGATGGCGATTATATGCCCAATATGCCTACCAGCCGTTTTGGATTCAATCTGGAAGGAACTCTGAAGAACTTCAGCCTGAATCTAAGCTTAGATCATTATTTACAACAAAAATATTTAGGAAAGAATATTAATCCGGAGCTTCCTATGCCTGCATTTTCATTATTGAATGCCCGTTTAGCCTATAAAGACAACAGTTTAGGCTTTGGGGAACTGGAATATTATATTATTGGAAATAATCTTCTGAACACTGAGGCCCGACTTCAGAATTCTCAGTTAAAATTTCTAAGTCCGCTGCCCGGAATTAATATTTCAGCCGGTGTGAAGATCACAATATAAATCACTTTTATTTCTGCAGTTATTATTCATTAATAGCTGCAGATTTTTTTATGTTATCTATTCAAAATCAGCTCTAAAGCCATTGTACTTTAGAACTTTATGGTTTTCCTCATTTTTATATATAAATAACTGTGTTATATTTGTGTAAACTAAGAATAAACCTCTACGAACAAGAATTAAATGCCAGAGAAATTTCCGACAATAAACAGCACACTTTCACCTCATAGACTTGGTCAACTTATTCAAGAAAAATATGGACTAACCGACAAAACAAAATGCAATATATTTCGGCTTGCTATGAACCATTTATACATCGTTCATGATGGTGAAAACAAATACGTTTTTAGAGTGTACACTCATCATTGGCGAACTCCATTAGAAATTGAAGAAGAATTAAGGCTTCTCAATCATCTGAAAGAAGCAAACCGACAAATTGCTTTTCCTATAGCTGATCAATCAAACCAATTTATCCAAGAAATTGAAGCTCCGGAAGGGACAAGATTTGGTGTTCTATTTTCATATGCTAAAGGTATAAAGACAGCAAAATTTTCCTCCGAAACAAGTTTTCTGATTGGACAAGCATTAGCTAAAATTCATCAATCAACAGAAAATGTCGAACTGATGAGAATGTCTTACAATACTCAAAACCTACTCAAAAATCCTGTTCTAAGAACAAAAGAATTCTATAGTAAAAATACCAGCGAAATTGAATTTTTGGAAAATCTATCTGATTTTTTAACGCTGAAAATGGAAAATGCAGACAAACAGCACATGAGATATGGAGCAGTTCATCTTGACGTTTGGTTTGACAATTTGCACATTGATGATGAAAAAGAAGTAACCTTTTTTGACTTTGATTTTTGTGGCAACGGCTATTTATGCTTTGATATTTCTTATTTTTTATTTCAGTTATTTACAACCCATCTGAACGAAGAGGAGTATCATACAAAATCAGACAGTTTCCTGAGAGGTTATGAGACTGTAACTAAAATTACTCCTGAAGAAAAAAAGTTTTTGTCTTTCGCATGCCTGGCCATCATGAACTATTATATAAGTGTTCAGTGTGACAGATTTGAATATTGGACCAATATTTTCCTCAATGAAGATCATTTAAAAAGAATGGTGGGCAATTTAAAACGATGGATTGCTTATCATAAAATTGAGATTAAATAATCACAGGAAGCGGTATCTATTTTATTTTAATTTTATAAAATCATACAACATGATAAGATGTTTGACAATTATTATATTATCCTTTTTTTCATTAACAACTTATGGACAAACAAAAATGCGCTCTATTGAGGAATTAATAAACGATAAAGATCCGGGTTGGACTCTTGTAAAAGAATGGATAGACTCCGCAAAAAATAAAGTGGAAATATTGCCCGTGGATACAAACAGAGCAAAGGATGCCTTATATAAAAGTCAAGTTACAACCAGATCTCCAATGGGTTCCATTGTATATATGACAGGAGGACTTCTGGTTGATAGTGGATGGATAAGGATTCTTGGCTCAGGCAGTGATAAATTAAACAGGTCTTTGCCAGAATGGAATAAAGGAAAAACATTTCAGGATTATGGGCAGCCAATACCATATCTTTTAATTGCTGATGATGCAATAGGCGGCATTTTTATTCTTAATGGTGGCGGACTGGGCAGCGATTTAGGAAAAGTTTATTATTTGGCACCCGATAATTTGGAATATGAACCTCTTGATATTACCTACACTGAATTTTTGAATTTTTGCTTTAATAAAAATCTTGATGAATTTTACAAAGAATACAGATGGTCCAATTGGAAAAAAGATGTAGTGAAACTTAAAGGAGATCAGGTATTTAGTTTTTTTCCTTACCTATGGATGGAACAAGGTAAGGATATCAATAAAGTATCAAAAAAGGAAATTCCAATTGAAGAAAATTACAAGTTAATTCTTGAATTTAGAAATCAGCTTGGATTTGATACAGAGAAATAAATGATAGAATGCTTAGCATGAAAAATTATTTGTGATTTCTTAACAAACTCATCATCAAAATAAATTTTATCTTAGCAGCATAATAACCATCTAAAATTCAACAGTTAAATACAGAAAAAAATGAGGAACACTATTTATACTTTCTTACTATTATTTTTATTCACAAGCATTAATGCTCAGGAATATTCAAAATTAATAAGTGAAGCTAATAAATTATATGAAACAAAAGATTATAAAATGTCTGCAGATTTATATGATAAAGCATTTAAAATTGAAAGCGAAAATCCAAGTCACTTATATAATGGCGCATGTTCATCTTCTTTAGCAGGAGATACAAAAAAAGCATTTAAATGGTTGAACTTATCAATAGAAAAAGGTTGGACCAATCTAAAGCATTTAAACTCTGATACTGATTTAGAAAATTTACATTCAAAAAAAGAGTGGGGGAAAACAATTGAAAAGTTAGAAAAAAAATTAGCTTTAATAGAAGCAAATTATGACAAACCATTGCAGGCTGAATTATTGGCAATTCATGAAGAAGACCAAAAATATAGAGTGCAAATGAATGAAACTCAGAAAAAATTCGGTCCCAATTCTAAAGAAATGAATGATCTTTGGAGAATAACCAATCAGAAAGACTCAATTAACCTATTAAAAGTAAAAAAAATCCTGGATGAAAAAGGTTGGGTTGGCAAAGACAAAGTAGGCGCGCAAGCTAATAGTGCATTATTCCTGGTTATTCAGCATTCAGATTTGGAAACGCAAAAAAAATATTTGCCCATGATGAAAGATGCAGTAAAAAAAGGAAATGCAAGTCCAGGTTCTTTAGCATTGTTAATTGACAGAATAGAAATTCGGGAAGGTAGAAAACAAATATATGGAAGCCAGATAGGAATCATTCAGAGTAATAATACTTTCTATGTTTCACCTTTAATTGATCCTGACAATGTAGATAAAAGAAGAACAGAAGTTGGTTTAGGTCCAATCTCTGACTATCTTAAAAATTGGAATTTAGTTTGGGACGTTGAAAAGTATAAAAAAGAATTACCCGAATTAGAAAAATTAAATAAATAGAAAAACGTCTGCTCACAGCAGTTTGCAAAAATGGCGGATTAAGGCTTAATCGAAAGATTCCTTAATCCGCCATTTATTTTGTAGGCTGTAAAAACGTAAGAGATTAATTGAGACACTAACAACTTTTCCGGATCTAAGGAAATGATTTTGAGCAATAATGATAGTCATAGATAATCTGAAAGCTGTTGAGTACAACATGGGATAAATAATGAAATCTGACATGTTCTGTGAATTTTGAGAAACTCAAATAATATACAATTTAACATAATATAAATTATAGGATTTTTATTATCCAACTGAAATAGAGTAATAACCTCCTCAGAATCCCTTATTTTGAATATTTCCCATCCAAATATTCTGTAACGATTTCTAAAAACTCTTCTTGGGTCATAAAACGATCCAGAAACTCTTCCAGGTTTCCTTCATTCTCAATTTCCTGAAAATACATTTCATGATCTGTACTGTACACCGTTGGATTATTTTGGTTAGGATCTGTTGTGCAGACAAAAAAATGATCAGGATATCCGTAAGAATAAAATATACAGATAAAATCCATCTCTTTGCCTTGTACGATTTTTTTTACTTCGTATTCCTCTACAAGTCCGCCCAACTCTTCATAATCCTCGGAGTTTTCTTTAAATGGCGTGAAAATCCAATCTTTGAAAAAATATTGACCGTACGGCAATTCATGATCAGAAAAATAATGTTCCAGCAAGTTCTTATAAAAACTTTTCTGATCTTCTATATACAAATCTTTGTACTGTTCATAATACTGATCTATCCCATAAACATCCCAATCTTTATCATATAGATAATGGCTGAAGCTGAGACTTTGCCAGTTTTCAGTAAAACTTTTATCTGCATGTAAGCCCTCTGTATTTCCTCCTAACTGCTTAAGTTTATTTGCAATATTTTTATTCATGAGTTATAATTCACTAATATATTATGTTAAATTGAAACGATTCCAAAGTCTCTATAGTTCTTAAAAATACAAAATCTTGCCACATGACAGTTTTTATTCCATAAAAACAAAATACCTTTATCCTAACCAAAATATCACGCATATGAAACCTAAAATGATCTGGGCCAATCTGGCAGTAGCCAACCTTGAACGCACCCAAAAATTCTACACTGAGCTGGGATTCAAACCCAATAATCCACACACCTCCAATGAACTGGTAAGCTTTTTTATGGCTGGAAATGAATTCATTATTCACTTTTTCTTAAAAAATGTTATAGAAAACAACCTGAAAAGTATGAAATTCGGAGATCCCCAAAGCTCCAATGAAATTATATTCACCCTTTCTGCAGACAATAAAAACCAAGTGGATGAATGGGCTGAAGAAGTAAGAAATGCTGGTGGAACCATTGTTTCAGAACCTGAAAGTTTTGGAGAAAACTATTATGGTTTTGTATTTGCAGATCCGGATGGACATAAGTTCAATGTATTTTTCATGTAGAATTTCAAAATATTTTTCCCTATATTTGGCATTCAACAGATCATTATGAACCGCTCGAACTGTCTGCCTCCTCCGGCACCTTAATATTTTCAATTTAATTTGAAGCCTACTCATGTCGTTAACTTATTAACGACCGGGTTTTTCGTGCTTCACATTCTAACAAAAATATTAATTCCAATTTTACAGTTCATTCTCTAATGAAAAAATCATATTTATTATTACATTTGGCCGTAATTCTGGCCGGATTTACAGGTGTATTCGGAAAATTAATCACACTTAATGAAGGATTGCTGGTCTGGTACAGACTCCTCTTCTCCTCTATTATTTTATTCTTTATTTTAAAACTTTTTAGAATTCCAGCAGATATTCCTCTCCGGGGAAAAATTCAGATTTCAAAAGCCGGATTGCTCATTACGCTGCACTGGCTTCTGTTCTATGCAAGTATAAAATACGCGAATATATCTATTGGTGTTGTATGCTACTGCCTGACCAGCTTTTTTACAGCGGTATTTAAACCTATTATTGATAAAGAGAAATTCAAACTTTCAGAATTGCTTCTTAGTACACTGACGATTCTGGGAATAAGCTTAATTTTTCATTTTGATACCTCCTATCAGCTTGGAATTATTTTAGGTATCTTTTCATCTGCATTTGGAGCCCTTTATACCATTTACAATAAACGTCTGGTACACCATTTTGACACCAAAGTCATTAACTATTATCAGATGATTGCCGGTACTTTATGCTGGGGAGCGTTTTTGCCCGTATATCTCCTCTATTTCCCGTCAGATAGCATAGTTCCTGACTTAAAAAACACGGCTTATTTGGGCGTTTTATCTCTTTTTTGTACCGTTGGCTTATATGTGATGTTTGCAGAGGTTTTAAAGAAAATTCCTGCCTTTACCGTTAATCTCACCTACAATTTGGAACCCGTGTACGCTATTATGATGGCATTTTTATTTTTTGGAGAAAGCAAGGAAGTCAATCTGTCTTTTTATATAGGATTGGTTTTTATTATTGCTTCTGTGGTTTTACAGACATTAATCTCACTGAAAAAAGCAAAATAACAGCTAACGCTGTTTAAAACAAAACCGGATACTTAAACTAATTTAAGTGTCCGGTTTTTCTGTAATAAGTTTTACATATTACCCATTCAATCCCAAACTATTATACAGCTGCACCTGCCATATTCCCAGCACCTCTTTAAGCATGACGAAGGTAAAGGCAGCATTATAGCTGTTAGGAAACAAAGTGATTTCTGTATCTATAAAGTCGGATGCCTGTGGAAAAGGATCTAATCCAAAGGTATGAAACAAAGCAACAGACCTTTTCATATGAAACCCGGAAGTAACCAGATATACATCCGAAGGAGCCATCTGTTTTAATATCTTGCTGGAATATTTTGCATTTTCATAGGTATTCATACTTTTATCTTCTTTAATGAGATCTGTCTCTGATACTCCCATTTCTTTAAAATTTTCGCTGAATAACTCTGCTTCACTTTTTTGTCCTCTTCCCTTTCCGGAAATGACTATTTTACAAGGCAGATTATTCTTCTTATATTCATGATACAGCTGATAAGCAGTTACGAGTCTGGAATAAGACATTGTATGCAGCCTCTCCGTATTGTCAAAGTCTACAACCCCGCCACCCAATACAACGATAACAGGATTCTGAGAAGTCTTATTTTTATTCACAATCGTATTAACATAACTTTTCTGCAGATATCCCGAGGTGAGTTTCCCCAGAAAACCATTTCCTATAAAAATGATCATTATAACGGCAAAAAGGCCAACTCCTATCCTTAGATTTTTACGCTTATTTTTTCTTTTTAGTAATGCGATGATTACTATTGCAAGAAATACTAAGAAATAAGGTTCTGTAAAAAGCTGAATAACACGAAATAAAAAGTCTAGTAAAAATTTCATCTTCAAATAATATTGATTAATGTATAGAAAACATTGGATTTGCAAAGGTAGACATTTCCTGAATATTGCTTTCCAGACTACATTTCAACGGCTTAAGGCCATTTCATTTTTTATGGGCAGAAATTTCAGGTATCATGAACGGAAAAATGGCCAGACAATCATTTCCTATGAAGAAGATACAATAGATTATGTACTTTTCTGGTTATCATAACAGGTTTTTATATTTCTCTAAAATGTATTTACTGTAATAAATTATTAGTCAGTAGAACAATTTCGCCTTAATTTTCTTTTGGTTTATCCAATTATTTTATACATTTGCAAACAACACACTAAAAAGTGTGTTAAAAAATACCTACCCCAGTGAAAAAGCAGAACAGTATAGCCGTTTTTATGACCGTACTCCATATATTTTTGGACAGACATTTTTGTAAAGGAAGAAATAAAAGTATTTCCTCAAATACAAAGAAATGATTTCTACCTTAAGTCATTGAAAAACAATTTGATATCCTTGTTGTAAAAATCAAGGAATACAATCTTTTGTGATGCGGATCTATGCTGCAGATTATCCTATAAAAATCTGTGAAAAGCTCTTCACAGCCACTCATTTATCTATCTCTAACTTATTGAAATAATTAATTTTATCATTTCATTGCTTTATTTACATTAAAAAATCTTAAACAGATTTACTCTTAAAGTTAATATTGTTTCAATGCAATATGGTTTTAAAAAAAATACATTTGTCTTGTAATTTTAATACCATCAATGAAATGTCAACAGTTCTCAAAACATTTGTAGCGTATCTTAAAAGACCTGCTCTTTATCCTGAACTGGGCAGAAAAATCATTAAAAATACGATAAAGAGAAGAAGCCCTTTTAAAGGAAAAGCAAAAACAAATCACTGGGCCGCATCCATAGCCGTTTCACAAAAAGAAGTGATCTCCAGGCTTTTCTCAATGGATACTGACAATTTTAAATCTGCCTATGCTGACATCCTGGAAAAAGCCAATGCCAAAGAAAAAGAATGCCCTGTTAAAATGGGTGGCGCTGGTGCAATGGAGCTTATTTACTACGCCTGCGAATTCACCAAAGCACAAAACGTTCTTGAAACAGGCGTGGCTTATGGATGGTCTTCTTTAGCGATATTGCTTTCTCTTCAAAAAAGAAATGGTACACTCTATAGCTCAGATATGCCTTATCTTGCTCAGGATGGTGATCAGTATGTAGGCTGTGTTGTTCCCGAAAACCTTAAAAAGTACTGGCAGCTATTCCGTTTTGCAGACAGAGAATCTTTACCTAAAATTTTAAAAAAAGTTTCCTCTTTTGATGTTTTCCACTATGATTCTGACAAAAGTTATCACGGAAGAATGTGGGCTTATCATCAGATTTATAAAAGACTGAGACCTGGCGCCGTGTTTATCAGTGATGACATTGGCGACAATTCCGCATATCAGGATTTTTGCAACAGAATGAATATCAGCACTTGTGTTGTAGAATACCATGGGAAATACATCGGTATTTTTGTAAAAGAATATGTTCCGCTCATCAGAGCTAAATAACGCAATTGATGAGATAAAACTATACTTAATTTTAAAAACCATTAAGAATGGATAAGTAATTAAGAATATTAAGAGAATATCTAAAGACATTCTAAAGCACAACGCTTCATTCAAATTTATTTGAATCTTAACTTTACTTAAAGCCTTAAATCTACTTAATGGTTCAAAAAAAAATCTCCCGCAGATCAAACAGATATCGCAAATTATAATGCTAAAAAGATCTGCTCAATCTCCTAAATCTGTGAGAGACCATCAAAAAATTATACTGATCCTTCATAATCCACTTCCCTTTCCAAAATAATCTGGTTTTTACTTACCGAAACCAATATCTTATCTCCTGCCTGAAAACCACATTGCTGTACCCACTTCCCTGCAATTCTTATTTCGGGGAAGTACACTATTTTGCCATACGCTCTTGAAAACGATTTGAGGAAAACCGTAAGGTTACGATTATGCAGTTCATTATATTTGCTGCTGTTCATTCTTCTTTTTCTTTTCATCTTTGTTATTTTTTTACAAATCAAGGCATAGTCAGAAGGATAAACCAGTTGAGAATAGAATATTTTATTCAGAAAGAGGGATATTTTAGAATAGTATTTATTTTAAAACAGAGCTTCATTTTTTTGTTCTAAAGCTTTATATTTGTTATTATGACTTACACAGATATGCAAAATAAAAAAATACACCAAGGGAGAAATATAAAGCGTTTTCGCGAAATGCTGGGCATCAAACAGGAAGCGTTGGCTTTTGAACTCGGTGATGACTGGAACCAGAAAAAAGTTTCCCTTTTAGAACAAAAAGAAACCGTAGAATCTGATATTCTGGCGCAGGTAGCGCAAATTCTTAAAGTTCCTGCGGAAGCGATTGAGAATTTTGATGAGGAATCAGCAATTAACATTATAGCCAATACTTTCCACGATAGCGCTGTCGCAAATACTTTCAGTGATGGTGGACAAGCAAATTTCCATTGTACTTTTAATCCTCTTGATAAAATGGTTGAGCTTTATGAGCGTATGCTTGAGCAGCAGAAGGAGATGATTGAGAAGTTGGAGAGATTGATTGAGAAAACATAAAATTTATTAAAAAATGAAACTAACAGAACCAAAAATAACTATAGATTCTGAACATTCAATTGAATTTGGTGAAGCACCATGGGATTCTAGTGTAGAAGTAATACGAAGAAGAAAAGATAATTCGTCTGGGGGATATGACCCTCATAGTAGCAGTACAATACCTATTAATGGCGGGTTTCTTGATATAGCCGATTTAGTTAATACTTGCTTAGATTTCGATAAAATTCCACCTCATGATATGCACAAAATACAAGCTGCATTACATGCTTCGGCTACAAGATTAGGTATAACATTATGATGTATATTAAGATTGTAATAAATGATTAAAAGAAAGTAATCCGTTAATAATTATAGCTTACAAATTTGTTTATAAATGATCATTAATAAACTTCTTTTTATTCTTTCATAAGTGTATAAAGGAATGATCATGATTTGGATGATACTTAAAGAGAATCAATTTTATTTTCTAAGCAAGATATTCAATACATAAAAAATCAATATATTTACACAATATGCAATTTTTATGAGTAAAAAGGCAATTAATAGATTGAAAGTAGTACTTGTAGAGAAAAATCTTAGTAGCAAGTGGCTTGCAGAACAATTAGGCAAAAATGAAGCTACCATCTCAAGATGGTGTACGAATGATGTACAACCCAGTTTAAAAACATTGATGGAGATAGCAAGTATTTTAAAAATAAAGCCTGCGGATTTAATCAACAATACTGAACAATAAGTATGGATAATCAAAATAAATTACTAGAGTTAAAACAAAGGTTGTCCGAAGAAATTTTAAAAAAAGAATCTGACAATAATATTATTATCTCTCTATCGAATGAAATAGCAAGCCTAGACGAATCTGCTGTAAGATTTTCCGTAGATGCCGGTATTATAAATAGGCTTGGTAAAGAATTGGTTGGAAAACAAGAAACAGCAGTTTCTGAACTTATAAAAAATGCATATGATGCAGATGCTACAGAAGTAAATTTGATTTTTGAAAATGCTTGGAATAAGGGTGGTATTTTAACTATTGAAGATAATGGACATGGAATGAACAGAGAACAATTGGTCAATGGTTTTATGAGATTGTCTTCTTCTGATAAAATTCACAATCCTGTATCTACAAAATATAAACGTCAAAAAGCAGGCAAAAAAGGGATTGGCCGTTTTGCAACCCAACGTTTAGGAGATAAGCTCATCATTATTACTCAGACCGAACAGTCATCTAATGCATTAAAAGTAGTTGTAAATTGGAATGACTTCGCAACGGATAAAGATTTATTAACTATTTCAAATAAAATAGAATTTATTCCTAAGATTAAACAAAATGGTACAACTTTAAAAATAGAGGGACTTAGAGAAGGATGGTCTGATGCTATGATTAAAAGAGTTTACCGCTATACCTCTGAACTACTACAACCCTTCCCCCTATCAAAAAAAAAGGAAAAAGAGAAAGAAGGTTCTATTGATGAAGGCTTTAAAAGCAGCTATTACAGAAACGATAATGGTAATTTAGTTGCTATTATAGATGAAGAAAAAGCTATTTTTCAGCATGCTTTAGCAGAAATTGAAGGATATGTTCTAGATGATGGTCAAGGATGCTGGGCTCTAAAAAGTGATAAATTAAACTTTCCAGAAGAAATATATTTGATAGGTAATAATGAAAATGATAAAGAAGACACAACAACTCCATTTAATTTAATCAAAGGAATACATTTTAAAGCGTACTATTTTATTTATGAAGGCTCATTATTTTCTCCGGGTAATTTTACTTTTATAAGAGATTTAAGTTACGAAAAAGGTGGTATTAAATTATATCGTAATGGCTTTCGTGTTCTTCCATATGGTGAACAAGGTGATGATTGGCTAGGATTAGACCAATCAAATAATAGAAGTATTGTTTTAGGACCACACATGAATCGTAGTTTTTTTGGTTTTGTAGAACTTGAAGATAGGGATGGAAATTTTGAAGAAACATCAAGTAGAGAGGGAATAATTGAAAATGAATATCTGAATGAATTGGTAAGTTTTGTATATCGTTCTTTAACTAGTGCTGTTATGAAAGTTTCTGAGCTTAGAGGAAGAAAAGCTACGGCATCGCAAAAGGGCTTTAAGAAAGAAAAAGAGAATCCCTCTGAAAAAGTTGACAATGCTATTAATGAAATTAAAGAGTTAATAATCCCTTCTATAAAAACGAATGATAGCAGTCAAAATATTTCAGAGCAAGAAGAGAAAAATAAAAAAGCAGAAGATATATTTGAAAAAATAAAGCAAGCAAGAGAAGAAGAAAAAGCAGAAAATCAAGAATTAATTGATGAAATTAATATGCTTCGTATTCTGGCAGGATTAGGTTTAGTAATTGGTGAATTTGTTCATGAAGTTCAGCGTTTTTTACCTGGTTTTGATGCGGATATTAACTTTCTAAAACATGCGGTTAAAGATTATAAAGAAGTATATGAAAGAACAGAATTATTAGAAACAAATGTAAAGTCATTTAGTGCTTATACATCTTATTTTGATAAAACCATTTCTAGAAATGTTCATCGTGAATTAGAGCCCATTGAGTTAAGGGATGTAATAAGAAGTTTTGAGGCAGTTATTTCAAATGATTTAAAAAGAGCATCAATCGAAATGAGTCCAACAAAATTTGAAGGATATGACTTATTTACTATTCCTATGCATCCTTCAGAATGGGCTTCAATATTGTTTAATTTATATACAAATTCAAAAAAAGCTATAAAAAGAGCTAAGTCTAATGGTAAAATTTTCATTCGTTGTGGTAAGGATGAAAATACTGTTTTCTTAGAATTTTCAGATAACGGAGATGGCATTAGTAGAGAAAATGAAGAAAATATTTTCAATGCATTTTATACTTCATCTACAGTTGCCAATCATACAGCAGATGATGCTACAGCACTTACAGGAACTGGATTAGGATTAAAAATAGTAAAAGATATAATTGAGTTCTATAATGGTGAAATTTATGTTTCAACTCCATTAGATGGTTATAATACCACTATTAGAATAGAAATACCGAAAAATTTAAATAATTAAGTAATGTCAATACTCAAATATATATATGTTGATGATGAGAATGATACTTCAATTGAATCGTTAATAAATGGTTTTAACGATACCAAATTGATTGAAGTAAATCAGCTCACTATAACTAAAGGAATGGATTTTTCAGATTTAGAGAATCTGATAAAAAGGAAAATAGTAGAAGAAAAATACGATGGACTATTAATAGATTTAAGATTAGACGGAGAAGGACCCAATCAATTACGATATAGTGCTATTTCAATAAGCTCTGAATTAAGAGCCGTTTGTGCAAGGAAAGAAATACCATCTTTTCCAATTGTATTATGCTCAACGTTAGATAAAATAAAAGAAACATATAAATCAGACAAGACAAGTCATGATTTATTTGATTATACTTTTAGAAAATCAGAAAATCCAGACTATGAAAGATTTTCACGAAA
Organism: Chryseobacterium sp. CFS2; assembly: GCF_036543225.1. Classification (NCBI taxonomy): domain Bacteria; kingdom Pseudomonadati; phylum Bacteroidota; class Flavobacteriia; order Flavobacteriales; family Weeksellaceae; genus Chryseobacterium; species Chryseobacterium sp. CFS2. The sequence continues at coordinate 32,222 of NZ_JAZHQU010000003.1, read as the reverse complement.
GTTAAAAGCGTTAGCTGAAGGATATAAAGGATTACCCAATGATATAGACACAATAGATAAAATATTTCAAAGAAAAGATTTAAAGAACCTAGACCAAAGAATATTTGAACGCTTTTACAATCAAGATATAATAGTACCATATGATTTTGCTCATTTTACTGTAAAAACACTTTTCCATGCAACTAATCCATTAATAAAGGAAACTATTTTAGCAGCTAGACTAGGTGTTAGTATTAATAAAAGTGGGAAACATTGGATAGAGTTGCTATCAAAATTTGAAGATTGCAAATTTTACGGCCTATTTTCAAATGGTTGGGATAGATGGTGGGCTGATCTACTAAATATAAAATTAAAAGGAATTTCCGGAAAGAATTTTTCATTCTTAAAAGCTGAAGAAAGAGTTGCCATTTTAAAAGAAACTTATAAAATTGATGGTATTATAGCTGCAGAACCTTTATCACATAATAACAGTAGTGAATTTTGGACAATTTGTGAAGCTACTAAATGTCCATTAGACCCTTTAGAAGGATTTAAAGTAAGATTATCTCATGAGTTAAAAGCATGGCAGGAACCCAAATATATGTCATTGTATGCGATACTTGAAAGAATAGGCATAGATAAAGGGATAGAACCTAATTATACAGAAATTGAACGGATTGAAGAATGTAAAAGAAACTTATAAGATATGGCTGTAAGTACTAAAAATATGAGTTTCAGAAATGAAAGAGCCAAAGACTTAAGACAATTAAGCCAATTATTATCAAGAGTTGTTGGTGGAGATGTAAATACTTATGTACTGGAATCTGTAATTTCTCAACTTCAAAATAAAGATTTCATACCAACATTAAAAGATGGTTCAACAGATGAGAATGTTTGGGGATATGATATTGAAGACTTTAAAATGCCCTTAGATACTTTAAGTCATGTAAAACCACAAGATATTACAAAAGGGGAAATTATATTGAATATGAAATTACGTGCCAAAATAGAACATTGGAATACGTATCATGATCCTTTCATAGAATTGGCATATAGCGTTATGATTAAAGGTGTTGGCAATAGAACTTATCATTTGGGATTCCACATTGATAAACATATTGCAAACACTCAAACTAAAGAACCACACCCTATTTATCACTTACAATACAATTTAAATCCGACAAAATCAAACAGCCCTAATCTAGGTAATTTATTCTATATTGATACACCTAGAATTATGCACAAACCTATTGATTTTATATTAGGAATTAGTTTTCTTACATCTAATTTTTATCCTATAGCATTTGAAAGTTTAAAAGAGGAAAGAGAATTTGTAAAATTACAAGAGAATTATCAAGACGCAATTTGGAAACCATATTTTCATACTATAGCCAATAAATGGAAACCATTTCAAGAGACAAATATAGTATGGAATCCAATTAATGATATTTGCCCAATATTTATATGACAAACATATTCAGATACTTAAAAACTTATTCAACTCAACCATTAGAAGTTGATAGGCTTATCGTGTCTGCTTTTTTAGAAATTAATCGGTTAACAATAGTTGAAAACCGTTTTTTATTAGAGTATTCAATCCAAAGAAATCAAACTCAAGAATGGGATAGATTAACCCAATTTATTGAAATTATCAATAATGAAATAACTGATTTTAATATCGAGAAACTTATTGAATTATTTGAATTTGTCATATCTCCATCCGACAGAATTATAAATGGAGCAATATATACTCCAGCAGAAATCAGAGAATATATTGTAAATCAAGCATTCGATAGAGAAGGCAATGAACTTCAAAATGCTAAAATAGCGGATATTGCGTGTGGTTGTGCAGGGTTTTTATATACTGCTGCTCAAGAATTAAAAAGAAGAACAGGAAATACTTATCAATATATTTTCCAGAATCAGATTTTTGGTTTAGATATACAGGAATACTCTGTTACTCGCAGCACATTGTTACTAAGCTTATTAGCATTATCCGAAGGTGAAGATATTAGAGAGTTCGATTTTAATATTCATCAAGGTGATACCTTAGTTTTTAACTGGAGAGAGTATTATGAAAATTTTGAAGGCTTCCAAATTATTATTGGAAACCCACCTTATGTACGTGCAAGAAACCTAGAAGATGCGGTAAAAGAAAACCTGCAAAATTGGGCTGTATGCCGAACAGGAAATCCTGACCTTTATATTCCTTTCTTCCAAATTGGTTATGAGAGTCTTGCTCCAAATGGTATTCTTGGTTTTATAACAATGAACAGTTTTTTCAAAAGTTTAAATGGCAGGGCTTTAAGAAATTATTTTGAAGAAAATAGGGCTACAGTAAGAATTATTGACTTTGGTACACTTCAAGTTTTTAAATCTAAAAGCACTTATACTTGTATTTGCTTTTTAGAGAATGTAGAACAAAACTATGTTGAATATTACAAGTCTGTTGAAAAAGAACTACCTACAAATGAAAATCAATATAACAGAATCAATTATCAGAATCTTAATGCAAAGAATGGCTGGAACTTAAACAACCATGAAACTATATCTCGACTTGAAGCTATCGGAAAGCCATTTGGAGAAAAATATAAAACTAGACACGGTATTGCTACTTTGAAGAATGATATTTATATTTTTAAGCCTGTAGCAGAAGACGATGACTTTTTCTATCTACAGAATGGCAGCCTATACCCCATAGAGAAAGGCATATGTAAAGATATTCTAAACTCCAACAAATTGAGTAGAGATATTGATTTTGATTCAGTAAAAGAAAAGGTTCTATTTCCATATGATAACGAAGTAAAACCTAAAGCACTTGAAGAAGAATTACTGAGAGAACAATTTCCAAATGCTTATGAATATCTGCAAATAAAAAGAAATATTTTAGCAGGAAGAGATAAAGGCAATGGTGACTATGAAAAATGGTTTGCTTTTGGAAGGACACAATCTTTGGAAAAAGTCACTAATAAATTGTTCTTCCCTAAGTTTTCAGATAGAACGCCAAACTATTTAATTAGTGATAATGTTGATTTATTGTTTTATAATGGTCAGGCAATCATTGGGCATTCGGAAGAAGAAATGCTATTGATTAAGAAGATTTTAGAATCTCGTTTGTTTTGGTATTATATAAAAACTACAAGTAAACCATATTCTTCGGCATATTATTCATTAAATGGCACATATATCAAAAATTTTGGTATTCCTGATTTTGACAATAAGGATACTGATTTTCTGATTAATGAAGATAATCAGGATATTATTGATTCCTTTTTAGAAGATTATTATAATGTTAGGCTCGCAGAAGATTTAGTACATTAATTTAATAATATAAGCATATAAAATGGAGAGCATTCAGTTCTCCATTTTTCTTTTAAAAAGCATACTTACAAATAATTAATATAAATTTTTAACAAAAAAACTTGCGTAGCTAAATAACTACACATATATTTGTAGTCAAATAACTACACAATGAATTTAAGAAGAGATGTTTTTCAGGCGATAGCAGATCCTACAAGACGGTCTATATTGATGTTGGTGGCGGCACAATCGATGACAGCGGGAGCCATTGCTTCTAATTTTGATACGGCACGACCTACCGTTTCAAAGCATCTCCAGATCCTTACAGAATGCGAACTGCTGAGATCTGAACAAAACGGCCGAGAAATAATCTATCACCTAAATCCCAATAAAATGAAAGAAATAGCCGATTTTATAGAACCTTTCCGCAAAATGTGGGACGAAAAATTCAACAAGCTGGAAAGTGTGATGAAAGCGTATCAGAATAAAAATACGTGATGCGGGATACGGGTTATTGAGATTCGTGGTACGGGTTTCGGGATGTGCAGGATAAATGAATTGCAGCTTAAAATCTCAAAATCCTCACCCACAAAATAACTCGAATCTCAATAACCCGAAACACGTAACACGCACCGAACCCTCAAACTCTCCCACTCTCAAACCCAAGAAACCCTCAAACACCAACATCATGGAACTTAAAACAAAAATCCACGCTGAAGACGGCAAACAGGAAATTTTCATTATCAGAGAATTTGATCTTCCTGTAGAATTGCTTTTCAAAGCGTATACAGAAGCAGAACTTTTCGAGCAATGGATGGGAACTAAGGTGACCAAATTCGAAAACAAACAACACGGAAGTTACCGTTTCGAAACGCTAAACCCTCAGGGCGATGTGGTTTTCAGTGCCAATGGAACGATTCATGACATTGTTCAGAATGAGAAAATTATAAGAACTTTCCAGATGGAAAATACTCCTTTTCCGGTTCAGATTGAGTTTTTAGCATTTGAAAAGTTAACGGATACCACCAGCAAGATTACCATCCAAACCATTTATAAATCTGTAGACTTCAGAGATCAGCATCTGAAAATGCCATTCGCCCAGGGCATCAATATGGCGCATAACCGTTTACAGGAGATGTTAGGTGGCAGGTAGCAGATAAAAGATAATAGAGGAAAAGATGAGGGACATGGATACCATAGTTTAAATTGTGAACATCAATGTCAATAATGAATATTGCTTTGCAAGTGAATCGTCAATGATCAGGGAAAGAATAACAACTTTAAACGTTAAACCTTGAACCCTTATACTCTCCCACTCTAATACTCTCCAACCCTCTTACACAAGAAACCCTCAAACCCAAAACATATGAATCCAAAAGTTAATTTTTTCTTCGAAAATGCCGGACAATGGCAGGAAGAATTTGAAAAATTAAGAGCCATTGCTCTAAGTACCGAACTTGCAGAAGATGTAAAATGGGGATGTCCATGTTATACCTATGAAGGGAAAAATATTTTCCTGATCCACGGTTTTAAAGAATATTGTGCTCTTCTTTTCTTTAAAGGAGCGCTGATGAAAGATCCGGACAACATTTTGATTCAGCAGTCCAAAAACGTACAGGCTGCAAGACAGATCCGTTTCACGGATGCAGCACAAATCAATGACTTGGAGGAAGTTCTTCGTTCTTATATGTTTGAAGCCGTTGAAATTGAAGAATCAGGTGCTAAAGTGGAAATGAAGAAAACAAAAGAGTTCGAAATGGCTGAAGAGTTTCAAGAGAAATTGGATCAAAACCCAGCATTACAGGAAGCTTTCCAAGCATTGACTCCCGGAAGACAAAGAGCTTATCTGCTCCACTTTTCTTCTGCCAAACAGTCCAAAACCCGTGAAGCCCGCATTGAAAAATGTATTCCACAAATCATGGACGGAATAGGATTAAACGATTAACTATAAAAAAACAGATCATGAACACACCACAACCCACACAAAAAAGAACAAAAATCATCTATTGGATATTCACCCTCTGGATGGCACTGGGAATGGGTTCCACAGCCATTGTCCAACTTATGAAAAACAAAGATGAACTGGCCAATTTTACCAACCTCGGCTACCCTTCTTATCTGATGACCATCATTGGAGTATGGAAAATTCTGGGCGTTATTGCCATACTGATTCCTAAGCGTCTGATCCTGAAAGAATGGGCCTATGCAGGATTTTTCTTTGTCATGTCAGGAGCTGTAATCTCTCATCTTATCGTGGGTGATACAGTTGGCAGAACATTTCCGGCCGTATTATTATTGGTATTGGTTCTTATTTCATGGTATTTCAGACCTGCAGACAGAAAAATCACCATTACTGATTAATCATAATTAAAAATCAGAAATTTTATCGAAGATAAAATCTTTGCGCCTAAAAAAACTCTTATTTGTAAAACTTGCGCCTTTGCGATTATCCAACAGTATAAACCAATTCAATCAATAGTAAAACAAAATTTGACATGAAAAATAAACTCACCCAGGAACAAATCAACGAACTTTTAAAAACACTAAAAGCCCGTTTTGAAAAAAATATGAACCGTCATAAGGATCTGAAATGGGAAAAAATCCAGCAAAAACTGGAAGCCAGCCCTGAAAAGTTATGGTCTTTATACGAAATGGAAACTACAGAAGGAGAACCAGATGTAGTAGATTATAATAAAAAAACGGATGAATATTCCTTTGTGGACTGCTCTCCGGAAAGTCCAAAACGCAGAAGTTTATGTTATGATTATCAGGCCTGGGATGCCAGAAAAGCCAATAAACCTGAAAGCAATGTCATTGATACCGCTTCCGAAATGGGTATTGAATTGTTGACAGAAGAACAATACCGCCATCTTCAGGAATTGGGAAAGTTTGATCAAAAGACTTCAAGCTGGATCCAGACCCCCTCTCCAATACGAGAGCTTGGAGGCGCCCTTTTCTGTGACAGACGATACAACACTGTATTTACCTATCACAATGGCGCAGATTCTTATTATGCAGCAAGAGGATTTAGGGGATTATTAAAAATATAAGGGAGAATTATTTACTGGGATCTCTCAACCAGGGAGATTCCACACTCCAGAAAATAATATTAACACCCAGATAGTTTTCAGCATATTCTGTAAATTCTTCTTTGGTAAAAGGTTTTTTGGTTTTTGGATTTTTATAAGTAAGAGTCGGTTCCTGAACCGCCATGGCAACAAGAGAAAGCTTTCCTTTGTATTGATTAAAAAAGGGATAAGAGTTTTTCATCTGGCCTTTTTTATTGGGAACAATATCAGGCCCTCCCAGCCCTATATTATTTTTATAAGCAAAATCAAACAATCTGGACATGTATTGATGATCATTATCCCACTCACAGGGAAAAAAATTGACATACTGCAATACATTGGATTGGCGGAAAGCATTTTTTGCGAACTTCAGATTTTCCAGTTCAGCCTGAAAATAGCGGTCACAGCTAAAGCCTGTTTTATCTGCTTTCATTTCTATATCTATTGATGTTTCAGGAAGATTAATTCCTTGAATTTTGCCGTCAAACTTCTCTGCCAGCGCTGCTATAAGCTTCTGGAATCTCATTCGGACAGCAGGATTCCATTGCTGGGTAACCCATCCGCTTCCCACAGGTTTATTCTCACCAGGGTTATCATATTGAGGAACCAGCCCTCCCGTATACTCTTTATCGTTCAAAAGATAATCAGGAATATATCTTGCCTGGGGCTCAAAAAACCTGTCCTGAAGCTGAATAAATAATTTTCTGTTGATGGAAGTTAAATATTCCAGATCTTTTTCAATAACAGAAAAATCATACACATCTTTTGAAGTTTCCAAAGCTTTCCAGTTATAAACAATTTGTACTCCCCCAATATCCTGGCGAGTAATCATTTTTTCTATGTTCTTAAGGTCTCCCGAAGATGTATAAATATAATTCTGAGGAGTTTGCCCTGACATCCAATGTAAACCAAGCATAAATAATCCCAATCCCAGCGCTTTGGTCATCTTTTTCATTACAATAAATTTTGCATAGTCAATCATTTTCCGTGCCTAAAATATTCCGACTAATGCATTTTAGAAAATTATTCTTATTTATGAACAATATTCTTTATTATATAAATAGTTTATTATTTTTGAGCTTCAAAAATTTGATTTAACAATTAAGGATATGAAAAAATTAATCTTATTGGGCGCTGTATCAGCTTTTTTAATCAATTGCAATAAAAAAACTGAAGCACCGGCTCCCAAAGTGGAAGCAGATACCATTGCTGTAGAAGAACCCGTAATAGATACCCTTGGACCAAAATCGTTCTGTTATATCGGGGTAACAGGAAAAGACAGTGTTTTTGCTTCTATTGATGATAATCTGGGAACCATCACCGGAAAATTATCTTATAAAAACAGTGAAAAAGACAGCTCAAAAGGTGATGTGACTGGTTTCAAATCAGGAGATACATTGAAACTGACTTATGAATTTACATCTGAAGGCAAAAAAAGCAAAAGAGATATCTATTTCCTTCAAAAAGATAATGCTTTAACAGAAGGAATTGGCGATCATAAAGAAGAAGACGGACAGTCTAAATATGCTAACGAGAATAAAATAAGCTATAAAGACGGACAGAAGTTGAACACTGCAGATTGTAAAGTAGTGAACAAAGCTGTAAAATAACACTCCATTATAAACAAAAAGTTGTCTCAAAAATCAAACTATTTGACTTTTGAGACAATTTTTTTGTTACTATAGTTCTCTTTCTATAATTTCAATAAATTGGTTTACCGCTTCATCTCCTGTATTCCATGAAGTAATAAGACGAATGGCAGAAAGATTCTCATCTACTTTTTTCCAGACATAGAACTCAAAATTCTCGGATAACACTTCAATAAGATGATTATTCAGAATAGGAAAAATCTGATTGGTATAGGTATCGGAAAGAAAAGTAATTCCTTTATTCTGCAAAGCATTTTTAATTTTCATGGCCTGCTGATTGGCGTGTCGGGCCAGATCAAAATACAGGTTGTCTTTCATCAGCTCCAAAAACTGAATTCCCAGCAGTCTTCCTTTTGCTAATAATGCTCCTTTTTGTTTGATATTAAAGGCGAAATCTTCCTGAAGAACAGGATTATTAATCACAATCGCTTCACCAATCAATGCACCGTTTTTAGTTCCTCCAAGATAGAAAACATCGGTAAGAGCAGCCACTTTCTCCAGGGTAAGATCACTGATTTCCGCTGTGAGGCCATGTCCCAGCCTGGCTCCATCCATAAACAGATATAATTTATTCTCCTTACAAAATGCAGAAAGCTCTTCCAGTTCTTTTACCTGATAGATGGTTCCCAACTCTGTAGAATTGGAAATATAAACCAACTTGGGCATTACCTGATGGGGAACATTACGATGTCCTTCTAAAATCGGGATAATATCTGATGGTTTTATTTTACCATCTTCGGTTTCAATGCTCAATATTTTATGACCTGTAGCTTCGATGGCACCGGTTTCATTATTCAGGATATGTCCGGGAGCGGCAGAAATTACACATTGATAAGGTTTCAAGATGGCAGAAATAACAATTAAGTTAGCCTGCGTTCCTCCTGAAACTAAAAAGACTTCCGAATGTGGGTTGTTGATTTTTTCTTTGATTAATGTCTTCGCTTTTAATGAATACTCATCTTCTCCATATCCGGCCTGCTGATCAAGATTATACTGTAAAAGAGCCTGTAAAATATTAGGATGGCATCCTTCAGAATAATCGTTTTTGAATGAAAATTTCATAGAGTAAAAGTAAAAAAAGTTAAAATAACAAGAGCTAACTTTTCATTTTATTTTGTTAGATTTGTATTGAAAATCATCTAACATTTTGAAAACAACCCTAACAGAAGAGAATTACCTGAAAGCTTTGTTTCATTTAGTTGACAATGAAGGAAAGGTTACGATTAATGAGCTCAGTAAATTTTTAAATGTAAAAATGCCGAGTGTTAATAACATGATGAAGAAATTTGCCGAGAAAAAGTGGGTCATTTATGAGACTTACAAACCACTAATCGTTACAGAAAACGGAAGACGTGAAGCTGCTTTGGTGGTTCGTAAACACAGACTTACGGAAATGTTCCTGGTTAAAAAAATGAATTTCGGCTGGGAAAACGTTCATGAGATTGCAGAACAGCTTGAGCATGTACATTCTCAAATCTTTTTTGATAAAATGGATGAAATTCTGGATCATCCTAAATTCGATCCCCACGGGGAACCTATTCCTGATAAAGACGGTAATATTATCGCTCAGGATCTGCAAAAGCTGAGCCATTGTGAACCCGGCGAAGATGTTACTTTCGCTTCGGTGACGCTTTCTGATGACGCCTTCCTTACTTACCTGAATGACAGGAAACTGCTGCTTAATACCAAAGTAAAAATCATTAAAATTGAAAGTTTTGATAAATCAATGACCATAGAAATTGAGGGTAAAACAGAAATTTTAAGCAAAAAAGCGACTGAAAAAATATTGGTTAAGAAATAATCCTTACCACTGAAAAAATAAACCTTACAGACTTTAAAAGCCTGTAAGGTATGATATTCATACAGATCTGCATTTAGTCCATTCCTCAAACTGTTAAAAAACGGTTAAACTCTCCTCCCCTGAATACCCAAAAATTAATTTTTAGTTAGGTTTGCAAAACAATCTACAGAATTTGTCTTTTCCGACAAATAAAAATCTTTAATTATTACTTAAAAAATTATGAAAAAAAGCCTTTCTTTTTTTATTATTTCGATGCTATTAAGTCCATTGGCAAATGCTCAAACCACTCAGGTAAGAGATTTTGTGATTGAGCCACAGATTAAGCCTAATTTTTATATTTATAAAACTTTCGGAGTATTCGGAGGAAAAGAATATTCTACGAATGCCGTTTATCTGGTGACCAAAAAAGGAGTTGTTTTGTTTGATGTCCCATGGCAGAAAACACAATATCAAAGCCTGCTGGATACCATCCAAAAACGCCATAATCTGCCTGTTATTGCGGTGTTTGCTACCCATTCACATGAAGACAGAGCCGGAGATTTGAGCTTTTATAATAACAAAGGAATCAAAACATACGCAACTGCCAAAACCAACGAATTATTGAAGAAAGAAGGAAAAGCTACTTCTACTGAACTTATAGAAACAGGAAAAACGTACCGCTTTGGCGGTGAGAAATTTGTAGTGGATTTTCTTGGTGAAGGACACACTGTTGACAATGTAGTGGTATGGTTTCCACAATACAAAATACTGGACGGAGGGTGTCTGGTAAAAAGTAAAGCAGCTGTTGACCTTGGCTACACCGGAGAAGCCAATGTTGCCCAATGGCCAAAAACCATGGAAAAACTGAAATCCAAATACGCTCAGGCCACTCTGATTATTCCGGGACATGATGAATGGAAAGGAGGCGGACATGTAGAGCACACTCTTGATCTTCTGAATAAAAAATAAAATAGTAGAGCCCTGGCGAATGCCAGGGCTCTACCATTTTAAACCACATTTTAAAGGTTTATATTTTCTAAAAGCTGTGACACTTTTTCAATTTCTTCGATCGTATTGAAGTAATGAGGAGATAAACGGATTGCATGGTCTACGTTTTTAGAGGTAAAATCAATTAAGGCGTGCTCTCTGCGGTTTTCCTTAAAAAATACCTTATGATCACTCAGAATCTTATGGATCTTTTCAACCTTTCCATCGGCCTGACAAAAAGTAACAATACTGCTTAATCTATTTCCTTTATCCAAAATTCTGAAACCATTATTCTGCAGGGTGATTCTTAAAGTATCTGCCAACGTACGGTTGTAATGCTCAATTTGATCCATTCCAATCGTATTGGCATAGCGTAAAGCTTCTGCAAATCCCAGTAAAGCAGCATAGGGTCTTTCAAAAAGTTCAAATCTTTTGGCTGTATCATTGAGCTGATAATCATCAAATGCCGTCCATCTAGCTCCAATACTATCTAAAAACAGAGGATACATTTTCTGGTGTAAGGCTTTATCAGAAACATACAAAAATCCTGTTCCTCTCGGTCCCCGCATAAATTTCCTTCCGGTTGCCGTCAGAAAATCACAATGGATTTTTTCAACATCCACCACAATCTGCCCCACAGACTGGCAGGCATCCACAAGATAAAGGACATCATATTGTTTACACAACCTTCCTACTCCTTCTATATTCTGAATCAAACCGGAATTGGTAGGAATATGAGTGACCGCTATTAATTTGGGATGATGTTTTTTGATTAAATTTTCAAAATCCTCAAGATCGAGCTCATGGTCAGGCAGATTGGCAACCCTGATGATTTCAACATGATATCTTTTCTGCAAAGAAATAAAAGCAATCTGATTGGAGATATAATCATCATTGGTGGTAATAATACAATCTCCTTCTTTAAAAGAAATGCTGGATAAAGCTTTTGCATATCCATCTGTAGAGCTGCCTACAAATGCGATATTGGAAGGTTTGGTATTAATAAGTTTGGCGGCTTCTTCATAAAACTGACTGATAAGACCGGTATTTTGCACTGCAGCAGCATAACCTCCAAGCTCCTGTTCTTCATATAAAAACTTAATAGTGGCCTCTACAACAGGCTTCGGCATTAATGATGACCCTGCACTGTTTAAAAATATCTTATCCGAACATCCCGGAGTATCCTGTCTTATAACCTCTAAATTCATTTTATCAATCCTTACAACAAATTTACTTTTTATTTTTTTTCTATATACGCCTATAAAAAATCCCGAATTTTCATTCGGGACTCTATTTTTACTCAATGATTTTAATCTAAAACACTCCAACCTCTTTTAGGATTCGTGTTGGTAGAAACTTCCTGCTCATTAACGATGATATTTTCTTTTCTCTGACCGATGTAATCAAGCTCACTCAGTTTAGAGAAAATGATTTCAAGGCTTCTCAACATCTGTTGAATGTAAAGCAATGGCTCACCACAGTTATGGTGATCGTAATTGGTTTCTGCAACAATAGAAAGCTGGTTCAGTAAAGTATGAGGGGCAATTTCGCTCCACTCAAGGCTGTAGTTCAGCATTTCTTCCAGCTCAGCAGGAACAAGAAGCTGTGTTGAATTGTATAAATGAAGTGCCAGTCTTGCAAAAGATTCAATCAAAAATACAGGCGGTTGCCAAGGGGTAATATTTCTAAACTGGAAATACATATCTCCAAAAGTATTCACCATGGTAGTACACAAAAACTTAACGTTTTGGGCTAAAGCTGTATTTTGGTTTTTATGGGATGCTTTCTGAATAATTTTAAAAGCATACTGCTGAAGGTTTCCGATAGACTTCGCATAGCTGCTGTAGTAATCTACCAAAGCCGGATGGCTCTGTACAGAAGTACAAGGCGGAATAAAATTCGAATCAACCTGAGCAATATTTCCTTTTAAATCTACCTTACCAATAATAAGATAATTTCCTCCTGAATAGCTGCTGTTCAAAGACGTTACAGGAAGCAGTTCAATATGGTGATTAGGCTGTGCACTTGGGTGGCGCGGCGGAATTTCCTCAGGATCAATATCTCCAAAAGGAACTTTATCAAAAGGATTTACAGAGATTAAGATATAATAGTCTCCATCTGCCTGCTCTTCATTCATTGATTTCGCCAATGATTTTACGCTGATTCTCCTGTCTGTCAGCTCAATACGGTATCCTGCCATCGTAACAGCGCTGCAACGCTTAATGACAAGCTGTACATCGTTGGTTGCCGTGTTATGAACATCAAAAATGGTACGGTCTGTAAATTCATTGGAAATGGGCAAAAGTCCGTAGTTATATGTAGTAATTCCAAGGGAATTGGAATCTCTGATGGTATCAATTAAGAAATTATCCTGATCATTAAGGTGCCTCTGGGAAACCTTCATCCCATCCACCCAATTGATTGCAAAATGTTTAATAGGCTGTATCATGTTTAATACTTTTTAATTTTTGTGTTTATGATTTTCTTGTGACTCCCTCCTCTTCATGCTGAATAACTCTCTTACAAATCACCACTTCATTTTCAGAAATGCTGTTTGTCGTAATGTCGTGGTCGAAATCTATATATTTTCTAAAGCTGAAAAACGATTTTTTAGTATAAAAGATCCAGTAATAAGGCTCATTTCCTTCGTCTGAAAGATGAATAATTGAACCTGGATTTTTATGGTTGTAATCATCCACTACTCTGTAGAACCAATCTCCGAAAGTGACTCCTGTCGGAAGTGTCTTCGCTTTAATTCTGAAACGGTTGGTATCTTCTAATTTTTTGCTCAGTTCAACATTCAGTACCATTAATCTGTCAAAATCTGCTCCTTCAAAATCAGGCAGTTTCTGTTCCGGTGAATATCTCCAAGTTTTATAAATATCAAAAGGAATGCTGATAAACTGGATATAGCAGTAGTAAAACACCATGGGAACCACAAAGATGACCATACTTGTTGCTGCCATTACCGCATATCCTGTTCCTTTGCTCATCCAGTTAAAAATCAGGGTAAAAAGATATCCTCCCAAAGCTATGCACGTTAATGAAAGTATAGATTCAAACAGAATACTCATAGCCAGAGAATCGATATGCTTTTTGAAATATTTATGCAGCAGATTCACATGAATAATCCCAAAAATAAGGTAGATGATCTGTGCAATGAGATACCAGTATGGGTTAAAAAGATTTCCGGCAAATCCAAAAACGCCCGGGATAGCCAGGCATAAACTGCACAGCAATACGTATATAATAATGACTTTAATTTTTATCGCAGGTTTATTTCTCCTGATTACACCGAGTATAACCATCATAATAATTGCGATTAAAGGCATTAAGATATACCTTAAAAAAATACCTTTTACTGAAGAAATTTCCATTTGTTTCTTTTCGAATTTATACTTTGTTGGTAGTTGTAAATATAATAAAATAATTTAGAGGAATGTAGAGTATCCAAGGCGGCTGGCATTTCTTTCCTCATCCTCAAGGCTGAAAGAATAATCCTCCTTTTCTGTGACAAAATTTTCCTCCACATCCACTGTTACGGGAAGAAAATAGTCATACAATGCCTGGAGTACATTTCTGAAAGGACTTCCCGGAATATACTTCTTCATATCTCCGTAAGGAATTGGGCCAATGTTGACCACCCAGTTTCGTTGCCCGTCCATATGAGGTCCACTTGGAATATAGGTTACCCCCAATCGTGAATTTCCTAATAACATGGAATCATCGTTTTTCTCAATCCCGTCAATAATATTAGGTGAAAAAGTGACTTGTACAGGTACCTGTAGAAATGCAGTCATACATCTTTCAAACCATCTCTTATCTCCTCTGATCTGATGGAAAAACGGTAAAATATGCATAAAGATATAAGCACTCTGCTTGTCCAGCATTTTTATCATAGGCCACAGCTCACTTACCGTGTCCAGTAAAGCATCTGTATTGCTTGTAATGTCAAATTCCGATTCTTTAAGCAAAGCACTGATTTCCGTAAAAAATACTTCCAGTTCAAAAGGACGGAAAAATTTACGGGCATCATCTTCTACCCTTTTCTGCTTTCGGATTTCCCTTACCACAGTATCTACATTCTTTCTTGAAGCCCCAAGAGAAGGTGGATGGAACAGTCCTTCCGGAAGGTAATCGTAAATACCCTCTCTGTAACTCTCTATGGTAAAGACTTCTTCGTCAAATCCTAAATAACTGCTTGAAATACTTTTAATGTCTTTCAGGTAAGCACGGTCGTTTACACCCACCCTTTCTATGAATATATTGCTTACCGCACGGTGGTATTTCAAAAGGTTAACAGCTACAGCTTCAGCCTTAAAGTCTGTCTGCAGCTTATTGTAATGCATATCTACAATATTACTCTCATACATAGTGTTTCCTCTGATTATGACTTGTAAAGATAATATATCTCATAAGTTTGAAAAAGTATTTTAACAACAATTTTATCCTAAAAATAATAATTTATTGACATTAATAGGAATTATTTTCTACAAATTCCGTGAAAATACGGTAAATAGCAAGTTTATTTGCTTTTTCGAATTTAAAATTAACTATTCAGAATCAAGTGTTTAGAATTTGAGATTCAAGGTTCAAGGTTCAAGGTTCAAGGTTCAAGGTTTAAAGTTCAAGGTTTAAAGTTCAAGGTTTAAAGTTTAAAGTTTAAGGTTGTGATAAGGTTTTACTTTTGCTTTTATGTATTATATGAAGAGTTTTATGTCTTTACGCTCCTTACTTTCTATTTTTTCCAAACCTAACATTATTATGTATTTATTTAAATTAAATTTTATTAACATCATCTTATAGAATAAATTCAGGATAATGTATGCTCATTCCGAAAGCGGGCCGTATCTTTGCAGACTGAAAATTGTTATTTAAAATGAAAAGTATTTATTCTAAAATTCTGATTTTAGCATTCATGGCCTCTTCACTTTATTCTTATGCGTGGGGATTAACGGGACACCGAGTGATTGCAGACATTGCACAAAACCACCTTTCCCGCAAAGCAAGAAGAGAGATTAAAAAAATCATGGGAAAAGAGCGTCTGGCGTATTGGGCTAACTGGCCGGATTTTATCAAATCTGATACCACAGGGGCTTGGAAGCAGGCTTCATCATGGCACTATGTAAACATTGATCCGATGGCTGACTTTAAAGCTTTTGAACAAAACCTGAAAGCACAGGCCGGCCCAAGTCTTTATACTCAGGTCAATACCTTGTCCAGCCAGATCAAAGACAAAAACACCTCTGAAAAAGACAGAAAAATTGCTTTAATCTTCCTTATCCACATTATGGGAGATCTTGCTCAGCCCCTACACGTAGGAAGAGCAGAAGATTTAGGCGGAAACAAAATCAATGTTACTTATTTCGGAGAAAAAACCAATTTACACTCTGTTTGGGATGGGAAACTAGTAGATTCTCAAAAATACAGCTACACCGAATATTCTAAGCTTTTAGATATCAAATCTAAAGACGAAGTAGCACAGATTCAATCCGGATCACTGGAAGACTGGTTGTATGATTCTCATAAAATTGCCAACAAAATTTACGCACAGACTCCTAACGATTCCAAGTTATCTTATGACTATCAGTATAAGTTCAATGAAACAATGGAAAGACAGCTTCTATATGGAGGATTAAGACTGGCGAAAGTATTAAATGAGCTTTTTTAGTTACGAATTGCGAGTTTATGGGGTTGATAAACCCAAAATAGCTTAAAATAGTACTCTTAGATATAAAAACGGAACTTCGGTTTCGTTTTTTTTTGTTTAGGGTTTAGGGTTTAGGGTTTAGGGTTTAGGGTTTAGGGTTTAGGGTTTAGGGTTTAGGGTTTAGGGAAATTACAAAATTCTCAAATAAGGTGTGGTCTTTTTGTTATTACTATATATTTTTCAGGCCGGAGAAAACCACAATCAACTGAATACCAGTAATATATATTGTTTTAAAGAAAATTATCATTATTTTAACAGGTTTCTTTTCACAAAAAAATAAAAGTTGTGTAACCTTTTTACCTTTTCATACGTATATATTATAGTAACTCTTTTTTGAGGAAAAAATAAATGAGACAATTAAAAATCACTAAGCAGGTTACCAACAGGGAAACTGCTTCATTAGACAAGTATTTGCAGGAAATTGGTAAAGTGGAACTGATTACTGCGGACGAGGAAGTAGAATTGGCACAAAGAATACGTGCAGGCGACAGAGCCGCACTTGAGAAATTAATCAAAGCCAACCTTCGTTTCGTAGTTTCTGTATCTAAGCAATACCAAAATCAAGGTCTTTCTTTACCCGATTTGATCAATGAAGGTAACTTAGGATTAATGAAAGCGGCAAAAAGGTACGATGAAACTAGAGGTTTCAAATTTATCTCTTATGCAGTATGGTGGATCCGTCAATCAATTTTACAGGCATTGGCTGAGCAGTCAAGAATTGTAAGATTACCGTTGAACAAAATTGGTTCTATCAACAAAATCAATAAAGCATACGCTCACCTTGAGCAGGAAAATGAAAGACCACCTTCTCCGGAAGAATTGGCTGAAGTTCTTGACATGAGCGAGGAAGATATCAAAGAATCTATGAAAAACTCCGGAAGACACCTGTCTATGGATGCGCCTTTAGTAGAAGGTGAAGATTCTAATCTTTATGATGTATTACGTTCAGGAGAATCACCAAGTCCTGATAAAGATCTAATGCTTGAATCTCTACAAATTGAGATTGAAAGAGCATTGAATACTTTAACTCCGAGAGAGGCTGATCTGGTAAGATTATACTTCGGACTGAACGGAAAACACCCAATGACTTTAGAGGAAATTGGTGAAACTTTCGATCTTACAAGAGAGAGAGTTCGTCAGATCAAAGAAAAAGCAATTAAGAGACTAAAACACAATACCAGAAGCAAGATTCTTAAATCTTATCTGGGTAAATAATTTTAGCGTTAAAAATTTTATAGGCGGAGTCTGTTTTCAGGCTCCGTTTTTTTATTGTCATTCATCAGTAAACAAATTATTTGTACGCTATAGTATTATGGATGTAACATTTTTCCCCGTTTGTTCAACTAATTAAAATCATGCTCAGTATTCACCTGTGATAAAATTGAAATGATTAATTTTAGTTGCCGTGATATAATGCTGATTTTCAAATCAAACAAAACATACTATGAAAAAAATACTGTTCGCCTCTATTCTGGCTTTATCTCTACTTTCCTGCAGTGAAAACAAATCACGGCAAGCTCCTACCGTAGAAAATGCAGTTGATAATGCAGAATCTTCAGTTTCAGGAGCTATTAAAAAAAATACAAGATACTCTTCACGTGAAGGAAACCTTGTTCATGAAATCTATCAGGAGCTGATAAAAAATGATAAAGCTTTACAGGATCTTGATAAAAGAATAGCAGTTATTAATCAGGAAACAGAGGATGCAATGACTGAATATGATGACGTTATTCAAAAATCTGAAACCTATTATAATGATGCAACGACGCTATCAAATTCAGTAACCGACTCTGTTACCAAGAAACAAATTGAAAAAGAGATAAAAGCAAGCTCTGAAAAATATGATATAAAAACACAAACTATCAGAGACCTCATCACCAAAATAAAAGCTAACAGAAAAACACTTCATGATCAATACGTTGTATTCAAAATCAGAAAAACACTTCCTGAAATTGAAAAGTATCAAAACGCCCATCCTCTGAAAACAGATAGTCTCAATCAATTCATCAATAAGCAGAATGCCTTGCTGGAAGAATTGAAAAAATTAAAATAAACACCATTACCACTCATGAAATATACTACCCAATGGCTTACTGATAAAGCCCGTATCAAGGAACTCGTAGACTTTTTTATTACCCATAAGACAGATTCTTATATTTCCCATGGCGAAATGATGTCCGGCAGAGCTATTGATTCTCATCATTGGAATCCTGATCTTGAAGTAATTCTGACGGAACAGCTCATTACTGATTTTAATTCCGATGGCAGTTCCAAACTGAATATTCTGATTGCTGAAAATGAGAATGGAGAAATTGTGGGAATGATGGTTTTCAATGTAATCAACAGTCCGTTTAAAAAGTATGCGATTCTGGAGGACATGCTTCTGGATCAGTCTGTAAGAGGCCAGTCTCTTGGAAGTAGACTTTTGGAGAAAGCCATTCACGAGTCTAAAAGCTGGAATATCAGTTTTATTTTACTGGAAAGCGGAGTCAACAATCACGGTGCTCACAATTTTTTCAGCAGATATGGTTTCAAAAAAGTATCAGAGAGTTATATTTTAACAATTTAAATCAGATGATGTAAAGAGATATCTGTTTCAATAGACAATTAACTGAGATTCTTCACTACATTCCATTTCTTTCAGAATGACATATCTAAGGTAAATGTCTCAAACAATAGCCATCTTTCACAATGTATGTTTTCAAAAAAATAAACCTTATGAACACCATTTCAATCATCGGAGCAGGAATCGGCGGACTTACCCTCGGAAATGTACTGAAACAGCATCAGTATGATTTTACCATCTACGAATCTGCCCCGGAAATAAAACCTGTAGGCGCCGGAATTATGATGGCCGTCAATGCAATGCAGGTTTTTGACCGTTTGGGTTTAAAAGAAAAAATTGAAAATGCGGGTAATAAAATTCACAGAATTGTTATCGCTGATCAATCTCTGAGAACGATTTCAAAAACAGAAATTTTAGACCTGGAAACTCAGTACAACTCTTGCAATGTTGCTATTCACCGGGCTGAACTTCAGAAAATTCTGGCGGAAAATTTAAATCCCGGTTCTATACATCTGAACCATTCATTACAAAAAATAAGAAAAGAGGAAAACTATATTTTAGATTTTGAAAATGGAAACCAGATTGAAAGTAAAATTGTTTTTGGGGCGGACGGCATAAAATCTCCTATCCGAAACATGATCTTAAAAACGGGTACAATCCGAAACTCAGGGCAAAAATGCTGGCGTGGTCTGGTGGATTTCCACTTACCTGAGAAACACCATCAGGAAGCTTTTGAGATGTGGGGAAAAGGAAAACGGTTCGGTTTCGTAAAAATTTCTGATAAAAAAGTCTACTGGTACGCCTGTGTCAATGAAAAAAGTTTTGGCAGATATCAGAGAATTGCGGAAATTTTTCATGATTTTGATCCTTTGGTTTTACAACTTATTGAGGCTACGGCCAATGAAAATATTATTTGTAATATCATATCAGACCTCGCTCCTATTCCACAATGGCATACTGAAAACCTCTGCCTGATTGGAGATGCAGCCCACGCAACGACACCTAATATGGGACAGGGTGCCTGCCAGGCGATTGAAGATGCTTATATCATTGGAAAGCTGCTGGAAAAGAATACTGACTTCAATACAATTTTCGGAAAATTTCAAAATATCAGACGAAAGAAAGTAGATTATATTGTCAATACAAGCCGCAGCATCGGAAAGGTTTCTCAATGGGAAAGAGGAAATTCAATAAGAAATTTTCTGATAGGACTGATTCCTGAAAGCATGAATCAAAAAATGGCAAAAAAAATTATAGAACTGGAAATGTAGAGTTTATAATCATAAGAAAAGATAAAATTGTAAAAATTATATTCGATGTATTAATAACAACTAAAAATTAAAAACATGAAAAAAATCTTTTATGTATTGCTCTTACTGATAGGAGTTCATGCTGCACAAGCACAGGAGGTTCCGTTACTGGACAGGGGTTTATTTTTTGGTAACCCTGAAATTGCCGGAGGACAGTTGAGCCCGGATGGAAAATGGATTTCATTTATGAAAGAATATGGCGGTATCATGAATATATGGGTAAAAAAAATTGATGAGCCCTTTGAAAAAGCCCGCCCATTAACAGACAGCAAACGCCCAATGAGTGGCTACTTCTGGACAGAAGACGGAAAATATATTCTGTATGTAAAAGATAGTAATGGTGATGAAAACATGAATATTTTTGCAGTAGATCCTATGGCTAAAGCAAAGAATGGAGTTCCGGAATCAAGGAATTTAACTCCGCTTAAGGAAGTAACTGCAAATATTTATCTGGCAAGCAGAAAAGATCCTGACTTTCTGATGATTGGACTGAATAATCGTGATAAAGCATGGCATGATTTATATTCATTGAAAATTTCTACAGGAGAACTGAAAAAGATTTACGAGAATACAGACCGTATCACAAGCTATAATTTTGACTGGGATGAAAAACTGAGAGTACTGTCGAAAACTGATGATAAAGGAACCACACAGTTCTTTTACAAAGAAGGAGATAAACTTACTCCTATTTACGAAACACTGGTAACGGAAAATGCTTATATCTCAAACTGGAATGAAGATAATTCTAAGTTTTATCTGGTGACCAATAAAGGAGATCTTGACAAGTCTGCATTATTCCTGATGGATCCCAAAACCAAGCAAATCACCAAAGTAGAAAGCGATCCTAAAGATAAAGTAGATTTTGGAGGACTGTTTCTGGACAGAAATACCAGAAAGATGATCTACACCTCTTACACCGGAGATAAAACAGAGTACTACTGGAAAGACAAAACGTGGGAAGAAAATTATAAATTTTTGCAAAGTAAGTTTCCTGGAAGAGAAGTTAATTTTTCAAGCTCTACCAATGATTATTCTAAATTCTTAGTTGCCGTTGGAGGAGCTCAATATGCTTCTGAAGCCTATTTCTTTGATGCAAAGACAAAACAGCTGATTTTCCAGTATACCCCAAGAACAGAATTGAAAAAAGTTGAAAAATACCTGGCTGCCATGACTCCTGTTTCTTATAAAAGCAGTGACGGACTTGAAATTCCGGCATACCTGACCTTACCTGTAGGTTCATCCGGTAAAAATGTACCTGTAGTTGTTCTCGTTCATGGAGGTCCGAAAGGTCCAAGAGATTATTGGGGATACAATTCAACCGTACAGTTTCTAGCCAACAGAGGATATGCTGTACTGCAACCCAACTTCAGAGCGAGTGGCGGATATGGTAAAAAGTTCCAGAATGGCGGAGATCTTCAGTGGGGAAAACTGATGCAGGATGATATCACGTGGGGCGTTAAATACCTTATTGATCAGGGAATTGCAGACAAAAATAAAGTAGTAATTATGGGAGGAAGCTACGGTGGATATGCAACACTGGCCGGTTTAGCATTCACTCCGGATGTATATGCTGCAGGAGTAGATATTGTAGGGCCAAGCAACCTCTTTACTTTATTGGATTCTGTCCCTGCTTACTGGGAAGCCGCCCGTGCCTTCCTTTACGGGATGGTAGGTGATCCTAAAACTGAAGAAGGAAAAAAACGTATGCATGATGCCAGCCCGTTATTCAGTGTAGATAAGATCAACAAGCCATTATTGATTGTTCAGGGAGCTAATGATCCAAGAGTAAAGCAGGCTGAAGCGGATCAGATTGTCATTGCACTACGCGATAAAGGTAAAAAGGTAAATTACATTCTTGCTGATGATGAAGGCCACGGATTCCGTAAGCCGGTTAACAGCATGGCGATGTATGCTGAAACCGAGAAATTCCTTGCTGAAGTAATCGGTGGAAGATATCAGAAAGAGATACCCGATAATGTGGCAAAACGTCTGAAGGAAATGACGGTGGATATTTCAAAAGTGACCTATACACCAAAAAGCGAAAAAACTGTAGGAACTACTAAATAAAAGTATTTATATTAATTATAGAAAGCCACTTCATTTTATGAGGTGGTTTTGTTTTTAAACAAATAGATTAATCAACACATAATCTTACAACTTATAAGAATAATATTATCTTTCTCAAGATTTTTAATTAATTTAATCACAAAATAAACAACAAAAATACTATTAATTTGAAATAATTTAAATTTAAACAAACAATAATTGTTAATAATATAAAATACCCATAACATTGTTTCCAGATTGCAATCTAAAACATTTTATTATTTATTAAAAATTAAAATTTTAACGATGAAAAAAATTATCTTTATTGTTGCCTTTGGTGCAGCTGGACTTATGAGTGCTAAAAATACTACTGCTAAAAAAGTAATTAAAAAAGCTGAAACTATTGAGAAAAAAGCTGTAAACCATAGTAAAGTTTCTCAAAAGACAAAAGCTATTTTTTATAACTGGATTCAAGTAATATCTCCGTGTGGAGCTGTTTATTATTTAGAAGCTAGTGATTATGATAGCGTGGGTGATTTTACTGATGATGTAATTTACTTTAATGCGCAAAAGTGCGGAACATCTTATCCTCTAGCATAACGAATTATAAATAAGGCGGATAGAAGTAATCCGTCTTAAATTTTAACAAAAAACAAATAGAATGAAATTTATAGTTGTATTATCAGTTACATTTATCAGCTTTATTAAAGGGCAGGATACTAAATTTCCTGATAATTTTACACTTCAAGCTCCTAAGTACCAAGTGAAAATCTATGAAAAAAGTAATCTAAATATTTATTATCAGGTCAAGTTTTGTGATAACATCAATGTTCCTGAAAGCAAGAAGGAAGCACTTTGTATCTTACAAGTAGGAAATAGCCATTCTAAATTTAGTGACAATAAGGGTGTCCAACAAGATTCAATATCTGAAAAATTTAGTCATCAGGAAAGAATTGGAGGAAAAGAAATTAACCAACTACTTAAAGTTCGAGAAATATGGTCAAATATTATCTTTAAAAATAAATTAACAGATAGCTTAATTATACAGGATAAAGCCAAAAATAAGTATCAATATAATGAAAAAATACCTTTTTTTACTTGGACTATGAGTGAAGAGAGAAAAAAAATCCTTAATTATGAGTGTAAAAAGGCAACAACACGATATAGAGGTAGAGATTATACGGCTTGGTATACAGATAAAATACCTATTAGTAATGGGCCTTATGTTTTTGGTGGATTGCCTGGTTTAATACTTGAAATTGAAGATAATAAAAAATATTTCCATTTTGAAGCAATTGCAGTTGATCAAAAACCTACTGATATTTATTTACGTAATGATAAAAGCATATTCAAAGTAAGCAGAGATAAATTTAGAATGATTCAGCAATCATATTATGATAATCCTGGATTTTTTCATGGTAAAGTTTATAATGGTGATGGTAGCCAAATGCCAATAAAATCTAATCCTCTCCCTTATAACCCTATTGAATTAGAGTAAATAAAGAATCAATCTGTAAGATCAAAATATTAATGTACTTAAATTTAAAAAGCAACTCTGAATAAACAAAGCCATCTCACTTTCACGAGATGGCTTTTGTTTTTAAGTTCTTATTTTTCCTTTTCAGCCTGCGTCAGCTCTATCCAATGAACTATTTCTTCTATCTGTTTTTCGGAAAGTTTCGCTTCCGGATGAAGATAAGTATAAGAAGTAAGCGGCATTTTCTTCTGCTGTATTTGATTCACAATAGATTCTAATTTATTCGTCTGTTTACGACGGCTGTAACTCCCCCATTCATTAAAATTCAATTCTTCTTTTCCTTTTTTAATATGTTTTTCAAGATAATAACTTAAAGGCTGTATATAAGAATAAAATGGATAATGAGTAGAATTGCTGTGACAGTCATAGCAGGAATTTCTAAGAACAGACTGCACATTCGCAGGAAGTTTGTAAACCTTTGAGATATCTGTAGAAGGAACCTGCCCGTAATCAATATTACGGGCAGGCTGAATAATCTGAATAAGTAAAAAAATTAGAACAAACCCTAGCAATATGTTTTTCATGTGTCGGTTCATCACTTTTTACTATTTTAAAATACTTTTTTTATAGATCCGCAGTTAATCATTTTCTGTCCTTCATATGGATTGATAATCTCTTCCGATTCACTGATCCAGGTTCCGCCTTTTCCATTATTATACATTGGACAGAAGTCCTGGTATAATTTTAATCCGCCAGTTCCCTTCTCTTTTATTAAATCGGTAATATCATTACTCAGGGATAGCAGATGTTCTCTCTGATGAGCTATATCATCAGATTTTTCTCCGATATGCTCTGCATTTTCTGCTGCACTTTCTACAATATCATGCAACTCAGAATTGCTTTTTGCATCGGTTTTACTGATATCTATTTTCTTTAATATAGAAAACAGACTTTTAGCCGCATCGGAAGCTTTTTTAGAATCATCCTGAGCCAGGGCATTTTTTAGAGGAAGGTAACCTTTGATAATTTGCTGAATCGGAAAAGCGGAAAGCTCGCCGGTTTCTTTTTTACTTTCTTCCGGGCTTTCTTTTACCTCCTGATTTGAGATTTCTGCAGGTTCAGTTTTGCCCGTCGTTTTAATTTCCGGTTCCGCTTTCTTCTCAGATATTTTACTGTCGGGTTTATTACAAGAGTATAGTGTAGCTCCCACAAAAAGTACGGTTATTATATTTTTCATTGTTTCTTAAATAATATGGTTAAAAAAATTAATACGTTAAAGTAACACCTGCACCCCAGCCCATTTCATTATCATAGTTTCCGGAAACGGATAACCATTTTTGAAGAATATACCTCATTCCTGTTGAGAATTCACCGTCAGAATTGACGCTGAAGTTTCCTCTCAGTCTTCTTGAAAGTGGTATATCCTCACGGCTCAGTTCTAACAGTACTTTTCCGTTTTGATCCACACTTGCATCAGCTGTAATCAACATCGGAAGTACATATTGCATACCTACCATGAATGCAAATTTGTTTTTAGAAGCTTTCTGCTGTCCAAACCATGTTTTTTTACCATGAAAATCCATACCCATATCTTCTGCCATCTGCCTTTCCATGATCTCGTGATTTTTTTGAACCCTGACTCCTGCATAAGGAAGCGCCCATTGGAATTTTCCTAAGAAGCGTCCTACTTTTGCACTTCCTTCAAAATGATCAAAATTCCAGTTGGAGTGAAACTCATTCAGGTTAGCCCATCTCGGCCCGAACATCGTCATCGTTTCTGCATGGATCTTATTGCTTGCTACATCCAGCATCGCCATAGAACTGGTCATTTTATTATCCTGTATAAAGTTCTTCCAGGCTAATTTTCTGTTCGGAAGCTGTGGATTGGGTTTAGAGTTTTCATAACTGAAGATTCTTCCCATTCCTGCCATCATATGGTATAAGATATGGCAGTGGAAAAACCAGTCACCATCCTGATTGGCAGCGAATTCTATCGTTACGGTTTCCATTGGCATGATATCTACCACATTTTTCAATGGAGAATATTCCCCTTTTGAATTGATCAATCTGAAATCATGACCGTGAAGGTGCATCGGGTGGCGCATCATAGAATTATTATATAGTTTAATTCTGACAATCTCTCCTTTTTTGATCAGGATTTTATCTGTTTCCGTTACGGTTTTATTATCCAGCGTCCACAGATAATGGTTCATATTCCCCTCAAGCGTAAATTTCATTTCACGGATGCTGTCTGTAGGAAGAATGGTTTTTTCAGGAGATTTTAAAATATTGTAAGACAATCTTTTAATGGTTTTCTCTACTCCCATATCCATTCCTGAATGTTGAGAATGATCCTCTTTCTTATCTTCTTTCGTCTTCACTCCCATCATCTCATTGATATGCTTTGCTGTAGTTTTTCTTTGATTTTCAGATAATTCCGGGTACATTACTTCGTTCATATCCATCATCTGGTTTCCCATCGTCATGGTCATAGGCTTCATATTTCCGCTCATTTCCATCATACCGTTCATCATTTTCATTCCTTCAAAAAGCATCAGCCTTGGAAGATTGGGAGCTTCTACCTTCTCACCTGAACCCAGCCAAAGGGAAGCATGTCCTATTCTGTCTTCTGAAGTCGCTCTGAATTCAAAGCTTTTATTCTCCGGAATCGTGACTTCAATATCATAGGTTTCTGAAACGCCAACAATCAAACGGTCAACTTCTGTCGGAACTACATCATTTCCATCATTTCCGACTACTTTTATCTTTCCGCCTCCGTAATTCAGCCAGAAATAGGTAGATGAACCTCCGTTGGCCACTCTTAATCTTACTTTGTCTCCAGGCTTTAGATTGGAATAATCTGAACTTGGAGTTCCATTGATCAGGAATTTATCATAATAGACATCACTCACATCCATCGCCTCCATTCTTTTCCATTCATTCAATGCTTTTGTCCCTAAATTTCCGGACTTGATGGCTTCCCAGTAACTCTGTACTGCATTTTTCTTTACAGCATACCAATCTGTATTGGCCATGTGAAGCCTTCTTGCAATCTGCATCGGATCATCATCACTCCAATCTCCCAGCAATACCGGAATCTCTGCATTATATTCTGTTTTGGGTTCACCTTCTCTTTTTTTGAAAACCAAAATTCCATTCATTCCTATCTGCTCCTGAAGTGCTTCGTGGGAATGATACCAATATGTCCCATTTTGGGAAACTCTGAATTTATATAAGTGGGTTTCTCCAGGCGTTACAGGTTTTGTCGTAAGGTATGGAACTCCGTCATGTTCATTAGGGAGAATTACTCCATGCCAGTGCAATCCGGTATTTTCCTTAAGCATATTGTGCAGGTAAATTTCGGCAGTATCTCCTTCAGTGAAATATAAAGTAGGAGCCTGAAGTTTCCCGTTGATCGCAATTGCTCTCCTGTTTTTTCCGGTGAAATTGACAATGGTGTCTTTTACATACAGATCATAACGAACCGTTTTCCCACCGAAAGTAATTCTTCCGTTTTCGGAGTTACGTTTTAAAACAGATTTTTCTTCTTTGGGACTTTCAGTCTGCGAATGGGAATGATCTTCTTTCTCTATCAGATCCATCCCGCATTTAGGACATTTTCCCGGCTTATCCGAAACTACTTCAGGATGCATCGGGCATGTATAGGTAGTTTGAGCTTTAGCTGATGATACAACTTTTTTTTCTGGCTGAACAGAAGGCTTTATTACTTTTGTTTGCTCAACCTTAGTTGTTTCTTTTGCTTTATTTGCCTTATTTATTTTTGTTTCTGCAGGTTTTGCCTTTGTTTCTGTTTTAGCTGCAGGTTTTGCTTCCGGTTTTACAACGGCTGTCTTTTTAACCAGAGTCATTCCGCATTTCGGGCAGTCTCCAGGTTTTGAGGACACCACTTCAGCGTGCATCGGACAGGTATAATACGTTTTTGTATTTTGTGCGAAAGTAAAAACAGAGAATAACAGCACCAGAAACATTATCAGTTTTTTCATAATATTTCAAAGTTTTTAGAAGTTGTAAAACTTAAAGTCAATTATAACTTAAGCTATACAACTTATTATTTTAAAGAATAATAGACTAATTATTTAATCTCTGACTTTACACTTCCACATGAAAGCATAGACTTCCCGTAGTATGGGTTGGCAATCTGTTTTTCATCGCTCAACCAGCTGCCATCTGCCATTGGGCAATATTGTACATAGACTGGATTTTCAGAAAGTTTGAACTCCTTGGTTAAAGCGATCATATTGTCTGAAAGGTTGAGAAAGGTTTCTCTTTGGGCAGTAACATTTCTTGCTTCGGAAATAACAGAAGCATCTTTTCTAAGAACATTAAGATTCCCTTCTGAAACCATTTTATAGTCAATGGTGGAAGCTGTTTTAATGAATTCTGTTGCAGCTTTTGAAGTTTTGTCAGCATCATCTGAAGCTAGTGCTGATTTGATTGCGATATAGTTCTGATACAGCTTAGAAACCTGAGCATCCTTTTTAGATTGTGCTGATAGTGAGATAACTGAGAATATAGATAAGGCTGCTGTGATGATATATTTTTTCATTGTTTTAAATTTTAGAATTAATTTTTAATAAAGAATAATGGTAACGCATCAGGAATATGCGTCAGGACATGTCGCCTCTAACTGTACATGGTAATGATACAGAAAACGACAGACGAATTCTAAATTCTAAAATTACAATGATTGATATAGATTGGGACCGGCTGGTATTCAGGCGGTGCATTAATCTGGATTTGAGTAAATTTGGTGGCTGAAAAAGACTTATCAATAACAGCAAACTGATGTTCCACAGGAATTTCTGAAATATGGCCTAAAAAATCAATTTTAAGCAAATCTGATTTCTGGGAATCATCTACTTTTACTACTTTGATCTCTGTTTTGCAGCATCCTTTTTTGTCTTTAACACCGCATTTAGCACAGATACCATCTGTTTTCTGGCTTACAGAAACAAATTCCTTCATGCAATAATGAATGCTAAAAGCTGCTCCGGAAGAAAACCCGAAGTAGAAAATAGAAAACAATATGGCAAGAATCTTTTTCATTGATAGGACAAAGATAAAAATATCTCTGATACCTTTGTTATAAAATTTGGTAATGTTGTTATAAAATTCGGGTAAATAAAAAAGCTTCCGAAAATTTCCGAAAGCTTTTATTGTATTTTTTGATTTCAATTCTATAGCTTGAATTCCAGTTTCACATTAAAGAAACGTCCTGTAAGACGTACCGGAACAGGATACATATAATTACTGTTATAATCAGTGATCCATTGGTTCGCTACCGTGTTGTTGATGTTGAATGCGTTGAAAACCTGAACTCCTAATGTCAGCTCCTCAAAATTACCCCAGAATCCTGATCTCTTATTTTTTTCTTTCGGATCAATGAATACTTTTGTCAGTCCCAAATCTACTCTTTTATAAGAAGGAAGCGTCTGCTGATAATTATAAGCTGCATTAAAATCCGGCTGCCCGTTACTGTTGAATAGCACAGGAGCGCCTGTCGGCAATCCCATAGCATAGACCAAAGTAAGATTCACGCGCATAGACGGAAAGCTTGGCATATAATCCTGGTAGAACATAGCAAATCTCAATCTCTGATCTGTAGGTCTCGGAATATCTCCCCTTCCATCGATATTCTCATACACTCTTGCATAACTCGCAGATAACCATGAATCTACACCTGGCACAAATTCTCCGAATAATCTTGTATCAATACCGTAGGCATATCCTTTGGAATTATTCTGCCCTGAATAACGAATCCTTACATTATCCATATAATATGGAATCAGGTTATCCATTTTCTTATAATAAAGTTCCGTAGTCAGCTTAAAGGGTCTGTCATACATCTGGAACTCATAATCGTTGGCAAGAATCACCTGGATAGAACGCTGCGATTTTATATTAGAGTTAAAATTACCGTCTAAATCTTTAATCTCTTTATAGAAAGGAGACTGATAATAGATTCCCCCTGAAATTTTGAATAACATATCGCTGTCCCAATCCGGTTTAATGGCGAACTGAGCTCTTGGAGAGAATATTGTTTCTTTATTAAAACTCCAGTTGGCTACACGCACTCCCGCATTCACGAATACTTTACTGGCTCCCCAGTAGAACTTTTGTGAATACTGTGCATAGGCAGAAAGCCTTGTAGGTTCAATATTATTTTGTCCGGCAATATAGTAAGCAAGTTTAAGATCTCCAGTAGTTCCGGTTCTCGGATCAATCACTTCCGGCCTCGGGATGCTGTATCCTGCAGAATCTACCAATTTCCATTCATTGGTAAGATCTTTCAGATTTTCTTTTTCATATTTAAATCCAAACTCAAAATCAGTATTTACATTAGGAGAAAATTTCGCTCTGAACTGTGTTCCGTATGTTCTTACAAATAAATCATTTCTTGCATGCTCAATCTGACCTCCAACATCAAAAGATGTCACAGGCTGCTGTGTCACAGGATCAAAGGTCTGAAGCTCATACGCAGACTGTATTGTATAATATTCTCTTTCTCTGTTCTGATAGGCAAAGGCATCCAATGTAAGCTTCCATTTATCTGTTGGCTTATAGTTCATGGAAAATGTACCCATCATATTTTTATACTGGTCATTTTCTTTACCTCCATAGCCTATATTCACCGTAATAGGCTGCTGAAGACTTCCGAACGTAACACTTTTTGCTCTTGGAATCATCTCATAATCATTCTTGGAATAATATCCGATGAATGACATCGTGAATTTATCACTCACGTGATAATTCAGATAAGACTGGAAATCCCAATACGTTGGATTAAAATCCGTATCTTCTTTTAAGGTGTTAAGAACAAGATTGGTATTTCTGTATCTACCGGAAAATAGGGCTGTAAATTTTTTATTTTTGGAAGCCAGACCTGTTGTTAATCTACCTCCAATTAAACTGGCCTCTCCCGAAAGTTCAAATTTTTCAGGTTCACGGTAATAAATATTTAAAGCAGAAGACATTTTATCACCATACTTGGCTTCAAATCCACCTGCAGAAAAATTCACTGCAGAAACCATATCCGGATTGATAATACTCATTCCCTCCTGTTGAGAATTTCTGATCAGGAAAGGTCTGTAGATCTCAATATCATTAATGTAGATAAGGTTTTCGTCATAGTTTCCACCACGAACCATATATTGTGAAGACAGCTCGGTATTGGAGTTTACGGAAGGTAGTGTTTTAAGCAATCCTTCAATTCCTCCATTAATAGAAGCTACTGATTTCGCTTCTTTCGCTGAAATTCTTACGTTGGTAAGGTCATTGGTTCTTCCTGTTGCTTTTTTCTGGAAGACAACTTCCTCTATATCGGTTACTCTAGTGGTCGCTGTATCCTTTTTTCTTTGTTGGGAGAAAATCAGAAACGGGACCATAAGGCTTAGCGGTAAAACTAGTTTTTTCAAAAGAAATGTTTTAGAATTTCTAAAATTAATGTTTTTTTAACAATTACAAAATCGATTCTCTAATTCTTGTCAATTTTTGTAACAAATCTTCTAATAAATCTAATCTTAACATGTTGGCACCATCAGATAAAGCCGTTTCCGGTGTAGGGTGTGTTTCTATGAAAATTCCGTCTGCACCTACTGCAATTCCTGCTTTGGCAACGGTTTCAATAAGATCCGGTCTTCCACCTGTAACCCCTGAGTTCTGATTAGGCTGCTGCAGAGAGTGGGTAACATCTAAAATTACAGGAGCATATTCTCTCATCGTAGGAATTCCTCTGTAATCCACGATAAGGTCTGTATATCCGAAAGAATTCCCTCTTTCAATAATGGCTACCTTCTGGTTATCAGAATCAGTCACTTTCTGAACAGCAAACTTCATGGCTTCCGGTGAAAGGAACTGTCCTTTTTTCAGGGTAACACATTTTCCTGTTTTTGCTGCTGCGATTAATAAATCAGTTTGACGTACAAGGAATGCTGGAATCTGCAGAACATCTACATATTGTGCTGCCAGCGCTGCATGTTCATTTTCATGAATGTCTGTTGTTGTAGGAATATTGAACGTCTCTCCTACTTTTTTAAGGATTTCAAGAGATTTCTCTTCACCAATAGTTGTGAAAGAATCTACACGGCTTCTGTTTGCTTTTTTGAAACTTCCTTTGAAAATATAAGGAATATTATATTTATCTGTGATATTGATTACTTTTTCAGCAATTCTTAATGCCATATTTTCCCCTTCAATAATACAAGGTCCGGCAATAAGGAAAAAGTTCTTTGAATCTTTGTGCGAAATATTATCTAAATACTGAATCATTTTGTTGTAATTAAAAAGTTCAGTAAAAATACTGAGAAAGTTTCACAAATGGAAATTATTT